>NZ_JCASID010000002.1:0-650037 GCF_059685855.1 Telluria sp. ZB4P37 | reverse complement strand
GGTCGCACCGCGCGCCACGCCGCCTTCGCCGCCGGCCGCGCCCGAGGCGTTGCCGACCGATGCAGTGCCGTTGGCCGCGTAGCCGCTGGTCGCGCCGGCGCCGTCGCCGCCGCGTGCGCCGTTGGCGCCGGCAGCGTCGCCGCCCGATGCACCGGCAGCGCCGCGTGCGTTGCCGCCCATGCCGTCGCCGCCGCGTGCGCCGGAGCTCGAGGCGCCGTTGGCGTTACCGGTGTTATAGGAAGAGTTGCCGATGTCGGAGATGCTGTTGCCGCTGACGTTGCCGGTCAGGGTGCTGGTCGAGCTGGCGGTCGAGGTGTTGAAGGAGTTTGCAACAGATGAAGTGGACGTGGCGCCGTTGTTGGCTGCAGCTGCACCGACTTCCGAAGCGCGGGCATTCCCGGAGCTGCGGTTCTGGTTGGAGCTGTCGTTGGTGCTGCTATCCGTGTTGGTGGTGGTCTGGGTAGTGGTGTTGGTCGAGGTCTGCGTATTGCCGCCACGAACGTTGTTCACGGAGTTGCCGGTGTCTTGAGCTTGTGCCATGCCGAATGCCAGAGCGATCGCGGTTGCCAGAATAGTGCGCTTCATCTGTTACTCCCCTGAGGTGTTCAAAGTTGAGATGCCCGGTGTCAATATGACAATCGGTCCACCCGTCTATTAGCAGTTACCGTGCCAGCTTGGCTTTGTCGCGCAAGTCTTTGATTAAATTGACGGTTTTTACAGGCGGCAGACTGGTGGGAGCATGTTGATGAGGTAATTCAACAAGTCAGAAAATAAGTGTCACAGGCTTGAGACAGTTGTGACGGTATTGTCACGAGACTGTATCAATCCGTGAGTAGTTCTGGGCAAAGTGATGCAGCCCACCTGATGGCAGGCAATACGGGGAGGTAGGGTGGAATCAGGCGCGCAGGGGTGGTGCGGAAGGCTAAAACGGGGAGAAGCGGGCACTAGCGGGGAGAAGCGCGGCAAACCGGGCGGCAGCGCCTGACGTTCAGGGCGCGATCGAGTGCTTGGCCATTAAACGGTAGAGCGTCATGCGTGAGACACCGAGGTCGCGCGCCGCCTGGCTGATGTTGTTGCCGCAGCGTGCCAGGCTGTTCCAGATGGCGTTACGCTCGGCGCTGCCGCGCGTCGTGTCGAGGCCGTCGCGCAGGATGATCGCGTCGTCGGAACCCGGGAGCTCGAGGTCTTCCGGCATGATCAGGCGGTGCTCGGACAGTACCATGGCGCGCCGCATGCGGTTGATGAGTTCGCGGACATTGCCGGGCCAGTTGTGCTGCATCATGGCGCGCATCGCCTGCTTGCTGACACCTTTCAATTGCGGACTTTTCTCATCGGAGAACTTGTCGAAGATGAGCTCAGTCAGCAGGGGCAGGTCGTCCTTGCGCTCTCGCAGCGGCGGCACCCGGATCGGGAATACGCTCAGACGGTAATACAGGTCTTCGCGGAAGCGTCCGGCGGCCACGGCCTTGGGCAGGTCGACGTGGGTGGCGGTGACTACGCGCGCATCGACCGCGATGCTGCGGGTGCCGCCGACCCGGTAGATGGTGCGCTCTTGCAGGAAGCGCAGCAGGCTGGCCTGCAGGTCGAGCGGCAGGTCGCCGATTTCGTCCAGGAAAATGCTGCCGCCCGAGGCTGCCTCAATCAAGCCCTGCTTTTCTTTCGCCGCGCCGGTAAAGGCGCCGCGGTCGTAGCCGAACAGCTCGGTGTGGATGAGCGAGGGCGGAATGGCCGCGCAGTTGACTGCAATAAAAGGCCCGCCGGCGCGCGGCGACTGCGCATGGATTTCCTGGGCCGCCAGTTCCTTGCCGCTGCCGCTTTCGCCCGAAATGAGCACCGGCGCGTCGACCGCGGCGATCTTGTCGATGTGGGCTCGCAGGCGGCAGATAACCACCGACCGGCCGTCGATATGGCGCGTGCCGGCCCGGCGCTTGTGCGGCGGCGTGCCCTTGGTGAGCATGGCCATGCCGTGGGCGTGGCCGAGCGAATGGTGCAGGCGCACCATGTCGACCGGCCGGGTATGGAAGTCGCACAAATGGGTCGCGATGGCCTGGCGCAGCTGCGGACGGTGCAGGAGGTCGGAGCCGAACACGCCGATCCAGCGGATGTGGTGATGCTGTTGCAGAAAACGTTCGGCATCGTCGTGTTCGAGGCTGCCGTTACCGTCGAGCAGCAGCCCGACCGCGTAATGCTGCTGTGCCAACACCTTGCGCGCGGCCTGGAAGCTGTCCACCGTGCACACGTCCCAACCCCGCAATTCGCCGCAGGCGGCGTACACGCCTGCATTGCCTTCATTCGATATGCATAACAGTCGTTTTACCGACACTATATACCTCGTTTGTTATTGATTTTTGTTGGCAATGCGGATGGCGCTAGACGGCCGAAGGGCGGGGTGCTCTAACGGAATTACCCGCAGTGGTGCCGGATCGGGTCCGGCAACGTATGACTGCTATTTAAACAGAAAATGCAACTTTCCGGCGCACGACCATTGCCGAGTTGGTAATCTGCATCGCAAAAATTCTCGTAGGAATCAATGCATTACGGAATGCCGCGTTCAATAGCTGCCGTCCTCGATGTCGATCAGCCAGCACCGCCGCGATGAACGAAGGCACCAGGACCGACAGCACGAGGACCAGGAGACGGGTACGGATACGCATGGGATGAGAGCCCGGTGTCCGGTATTGGGTTGCATTGGGACGATACATGAGGCAACTTTTTCCCCCAGGCTCACTCTCATTCGTGCGCACCCCGGACACGGGGCAACGCGCGTAGCCTGAACGGGCCAGCTTGTATAATGTTGGCAACCCACCACCGCCCTCATATATGACGAATACCACCCACTTCGGCTACAAGACTGTCGCCGAGGACCAGAAGGTCCAGGAAGTCGCCAAGGTTTTCCATTCGGTCGCCGCCAAATACGACGTCATGAACGACCTGATGTCGGCCGGCCTGCACCGTGCCTGGAAGATGTTCACGATCGCCCAGGCGGGCGTGCGCCCGGGCTTCAAGGTGCTCGACATCGCCGGCGGCACCGGCGACCTGGCCAAGGCGTTCGCCAGGCAGGCGGGCCGCACGGGCGAAGTCTGGCTCACCGACATCAACGAGTCGATGCTGCGCGTCGGCCGCGATCGCCTGTTGAATAAGGGCCTGGTGACCCCAACTCTGTTGTGCGACGCCGAGAAGCTGCCGTTCCCGGACAATTATTTCGACCGGGTCAGCGTGGCTTTCGGCCTGCGCAACATGACGCACAAGGACCAGGCACTGGCCGAGATGCGCCGCGTGCTCAAGCCCGGCGGCAAGCTGCTGGTGCTGGAGTTCTCGAAAGTCATCGCGCCGCTGCAGAAACCGTACGACGTGTATTCGTTCTCGGTGCTGCCTTGGCTGGGACAAAAGATTGCGGGCGACGCCGAGAGCTATCGCTATCTCGCCGAATCGATCCGCATGCACCCGGACCAGGACACGCTCAAGACGATGATGATCGATGCGGGACTGGAGCGGGTCCAGTATCACAACCTGACCGCGGGTGTGGCTGCGCTGCACACCGGCATCAAACTGTAATTATTCTAGGAACACGACCATGAAAAAATTTCTGGCAACAATGCTGTTGGCGGTCACCGCCGTGTCGATGATTGCGGAAGCGACCGCGCGCCCGATGGGCGGCAAGCGCTCGTTCGGGCGCCAGTCGCAGTCGGTGCAGAGGATGCCGGCGCCGGCGCCCGCACCAAGCCCTGGCTTCCAGCAGCGCCAGCCCACGGCCGTGCCGGCCACCGCCGGTGCCGCCGGCGCAGCCGCTGCCGCGCGCACGGCGCGCCCGAGCATGTGGAAGGGGCTGCTCGGCGGCGCCCTGCTGGGCCTGGGCCTGGGCGCGCTGCTGTCGCACTTCGGCATCGGCGGCGCCTTCGCCAGCGCGATCTCGGCCATCCTGATGATCGGCCTCTTGGCGCTGGCCGTGATGTTCATCGTGCGCATGTTCCGCCGCAAGGACACCCCGGCCAACCCGGCCTTCGGCGGCTACGCCAATCCGCAGCCAGCCGGCGTCGCCGCCGGTTCGGTAGCCACCCCGGAAATCGGCTCCAGCCTGCGCCAGCCGGTCGGCTTCCAGGGCCAGCAACACGGGGGCGGTGTGTCCCTCGGCAAGCCAGGCGCGGCAAGCGGCGCTGCGCACAACCAGTGGGGCGTGCCGGGCGACTTCGACCAGGCCGCCTTCCTGCGCCACGCGCAAGCCTCGTTCATCCGCATGCAGGCGGCCTGGGACCGCGGCGACACCAACGACTTGCGTGAATTCACCACGCCGGAAGTCTTCGCCGAGCTCACGATGCAGATCCAGGAACGCGGCGGCGTGGCCGACTTCACCGACGTGGTGAGCATCGACGGCCAGCTGCTGGGCATCGAGACCACCGCCACCGACTACCTGGCCAGCGTGCAGTTCAACGGCATGATCCGCACCGCTCCGAATGCGCCGGCCGAGCCTTTCGTGGAGGTCTGGAACATGTCCAAGCCGCTCTCGGGCAATGGCGGATGGGTTCTGGCCGGTATCCAGCAAGTGCAATAAGAATTATTTTTTAGTAAAGTTCTTGTGCTGCCGGGTTTGTGCCCGGCAAACTGGTAAGATCAAAACCGCCCGCGTATCTACCGGGCGGTTTTTTTTCAACAACGTGTGCCGCCATGTTCCCGAGCTCCACCATGCTGTCGACCCCAGCGGTCGCCACGATCAACCACTTGCTGGCCCAGGAAGCCTGGGCGCGCGATGCGCTCGTCCGTCACGCCGGCAAGGAAGCCTGCATCGACACCGGCCAGTTCCAGCTGCGCCTGCGCGTGGCGCGCGACGGCATGCTCGAGAGCAGCCAGGGCGATGTCCCGGCCAACGTGACCATCCGCGTCAAGCTGACCGACCTGCCGCTGATCGCGCAGAACCGCGACCGCGCCTTTTCCTACGTGAAGATCGAGGGCGATGCGGAATTTGCCAACACCATCTCGGCCCTGTCCAAGGGCTTGCGCTGGGATGCCGAATACGACCTGGAAGGCGTCATCGGCCCGCTCGGTGCGCGCCGCCTGGTGCAGGGCTCGCGCGGCGCGGCCGAGGGTGTGCTGGGCGCCGGCCGCCGGCTGGCCGAGAACGTGGCCGAATTCCTGCTGGAGGAGCGCCCGGTACTGGTGCGCCCGGCCCAGGTCGGCGAGTTCGCCGCCGACGTGGTGCGCCTGCGCGACGACGTCGAGCGCACCGCCAAGCGCATCGCGAAACTGGAAGCGCGCCTGGCGCAGGCTGTTTCCGCCCCAACGCCAAGCGAACACTGACTTCGGATAGCTGATGATATTGAAATTCCTGCGCCTGGTAAAAATCCTCACCATCGCCACCAAATACGGCCTCGACGAGATCGCGGTGACGAGCCTGCAGGCGCCGCGCACCGCGCGCTTCATGAATACCGTGTTCTTCTGGCGCCGCATCACCTCGCCGCGTGCGATCCGCCTGCGCCTGGCGCTCGAAGAGCTAGGCCCGATCTTCATCAAGTTCGGCCAGGTGCTGTCGACCCGGCGCGACCTGATGCCCCAGGATATCGCCGACGAGCTTTCGCTCCTGCAAGACCAGGTGCCGCCTTTCGATTCCGACCTGGCCATTGCCCAGATCACCGCCTCGCTCGGCGCCCACCCGCACGAACTATTCGCCAGCTTCGAGCGCACCCCGGTGGCCTCGGCCTCGATCGCCCAGGTGCACTTCGCCACGCTCAAGAACGGGCTGGAAGTCGCGGTCAAGGTGCTGCGTCCCGGCATGAAGAAGACCATCGACGAAGACCTGGCCCTGATGGACCTGGCCGCGCGCCTGATCGAGCGCGTCTGGTCGGAAAGCCGGCGCCTGAAGCCACGCGAAGTGGTCGCCGAATTCGACAAATACCTGCACGACGAGCTCGACCTGATGCGCGAGGCGGCCAATGCCAGCCAGTTGCGCCGCAACTTCGCCAATTCGAATTTGCTGATGGTGCCGGAGATGCACTGGGACTATTGCTCCAGCAGCGTGATTGTCATGGAACGCATGCGCGGCATCCCGGTGTCGCAGATCGACCGCCTGGCGGCGGAAGGCGTGGACCTGAAAAAGCTGTCGAGCGACGGCGTGGAAATCTTCTTCACCCAGGTCTTCCGTGACGGCTTCTTCCATGCCGACATGCACCCGGGGAATATCCTGGTCTCGGTCGAGAAGGAAACCTTCGGCCGCTACATCGCGCTCGACTTCGGCATCGTCGGCACGCTCACCGATTTCGACAAGGATTACCTGTCGCAGAATTTCCTGGCCTTCTTCCGGCGCGACTACAAGCGCGTGGCCGAGGCCCACATCGAATCGGGCTGGGCGCCGCGCAATACCCGCGTGGACGAGCTGGAATCCGCCGTGCGCGCCTGCTGCGAGCCGATCTTCGACCGTCCGCTGAAGGATATTTCCTTCGGCCAAATTTTGCTGCGCCTGTTCCAGACCTCGCGCCGCTTCAATGTCGAAGTCCAGCCCCAGCTCGTGCTGCTGCAAAAGACCCTGCTCAACATCGAAGGTCTGGGCCGCCAGCTCGACCCCGAACTCGACCTGTGGAAGACTGCCAAGCCCTATCTGGAGCGCTGGATGGGCGAGCAGGTCGGCTGGGGCGGCATGGTCGAGCGCCTGCGCGCCGAAGCGCCGCGCTACGCCCACATCTTCCCGCAACTGCCGCGCCTGCTGCACCAGGCGCTCGAGCACCACTCCCACTCCAGTATCGGCAACACCGGCGGCCACCCGATGTCGAATGCCGACATCATGGCCATGGTGCTGGCCGAGCAACGCCGCACCAACCGCCTGCTGGGCCTGATGACCTTCCTCGGCCTGGTGGCGGGCAGCCTGGGCATGGCGGCAATCGGCTGGTTCTTCATCTATGGCGGCGGCTGAAGTCCCCAGCTTCGACAACCGCGACCCGCTCAGCCCGCAATTCTGGGACGAGCGCTTCACCAGGGAGTTCACGCCCTGGGACCGCGGCGGCGTGCCGCAATCCCTGCGCGTTTTCGCCGCCCGCAATCCTCCGCTGACCACCCTGATTCCAGGCTGCGGCAGCGCGTATGAGCTGGCCTACCTGTGCGAAGCCGGTTGGGACGCGACCGCGATCGACTTCGCGCCCGTGGCCGTCGCGCGCGGCAAGGCGCTGGCGGGGCAGTGGAGCGCACGCGTGGTCCGGGCCGACTTCTTTGCCTGGCAACCGGCGCATGCGCTCGACTTCATCTACGAATGCGCCTTCCTGTGCGCGCTGCCGCGCGCCATGCGGCCGCAGGTCGTGGCGCGCTGGGCTGAGCTGTTGGCGCCGGGTGGCAGGGTAGGGGGCTTTTTCTTTTTTGACGAGGCGCTCAAAGGGCCGCCGTTCGGGATCGGGCGTGAAGAGTTGGATGCCTTGATGGGGCCGTATTTCGAGTGTGTCGAGGATGCCGCGGTTGAAGATTCGATTCCGGTGTTTGCGGGCAAAGAGCGTTGGATGGTGTGGCTAAGACTTGCCCCGCACCTGTGATCAGACGCGCATCGTAGCGTGGGCAAGTTTCCTGCCCACGCGTTCAAACCAACCAAGAACTGACGCACGGGCTTTTTATCTGCTGGTTGAACGCGCGGACGGGAGACCGGCTTACCCTGCGAATTCAAAAGCACCGGTAGCGTTACGTTACACGCATCGCCAAAAAGAAAAGCCCGCATGCGCGGGCTCTTTGAAGTACAGCGTTCTTTTACGGACCAGCGGCGGTGCAGCACCGCGCAATCTTCTGTTTCTTCTTCAACTTTGGACAGCAGAGCTTGCTCTACTCCCACATGTCGTTAGGAAAGATGCTATTTAATCACCCAGAGCTGCTATTGAGCAAACGAAACAGTTATTGACGATGAAGAAAAACAACACCTGCACCGCATGGCAAGGGACCATTGCCGCCCCACCGCGGCGGCCCCTGTAGCCCAAACGGGCAAGACTTCACGCAAAAGCTTTATAATTCAGGGTTTTGTAGATTTTTGCGGAGTAACGAGATGCCGATTTACGCCTACCGCTGCGATGAATGCGGATTTACCAAAGATGCACTGCAAAAAATTTCCGATCCGGTGCTGACGGTCTGCCCGTCGTGCGGCAAGGACGCCTTCAAGAAACAGGTGACGGCGGCCGGCTTCCAGCTCAAGGGCTCGGGCTGGTATGTCACCGATTTCCGGGGCGGTAATGCGCCCGCGACGGGTACTGCCGCAGGAGCAGCTTCGACCACCCCGCCGGTCCCGTCAAGCGAGGGCAGCAGCACTGCAGCCGCCAGCAGCACCCCGGCTCCGGCCGTGGCGAGCGGCGGCGACAAGGGCGGCGCCTGAGTCACGCAAACGCTGTGGCCCGCGAGGGCCGCACACCCATAAGAACAAGTGAATTCGATGCGCAAATATTTCCTGACCGGCTTGCTGGTGCTGGTGCCCCTGGCGATCACCGCCTGGGTGCTGAGCCTGATCATCAGCACGCTGGACCAGTCGCTGCTGTTCGTGCCGCATGCCTGGCAGCCGCGTACCATGTTCGGCCGCGACGTGCCGGGCGTGGGCGCCGTGCTGACGCTGGCCATCGTGTTCGTCACCGGCCTGCTGACCAATAACCTGGTCGGCCGCTGGGTGGTGAAGGTGGGCGACCGCGTGATGAAGCGCATCCCGGTGGTCAGCTCGCTCTACGGCAGCGTCAAGCAGGTGTCGGACACGCTGTTCTCGTCCTCGGGCAATGCGTTCCGCACGCCGGTCCTGATTCCGTATCCTCACGCGGATTCCTATACGATAGCCTTCCTCACCGGCGTACCGGGCGGGGACGTCAAGAACCACCTGGTGGGCGACTACGTGAGCGTGTACGTACCGACCACCCCGAACCCGACCTCGGGCTTCTTCCTGATGATGGAACGCAGCAAGGTCGTGGAACTGAACATGTCGGTCGACGCGGCGCTCAAGCACATCGTCTCGATGGGCGTCGTCGCTCCCGAGTAGTTCGACGAGCAGCACAGAACAAGCAAAGAACACGGCCTACGGCCTTAAACGAACCAACCAACCTGGAACGAAAACTATGTCCTCCATGCGTACTCACTACTGCGGCCTCGTCACCGAGGAACTGCTGGGCCAAACCGTCAGCCTGTGTGGCTGGGTGCATCGTCGCCGCGACCACGGTGGCGTGATCTTCATCGACCTGCGCGACCGTGAAGGCCTGGTGCAGGTGGTCTGCCATCCGGACAACGCCGCCGTGTTCAAGGCCGCCGAGCACGTGCGCAACGAATACTGCCTGCGTATCACCGGCACCGTGACCAACCGCCTGGAAGGCACTGTCAACGCCAACCTGAAGTCGGGCAAGATCGAGATCAACGCCAGCGCCGTCGAAGTGCTGAACGCGTCGGTGCCGGTGCCGTTCCAGCTGGACGACGACAACCTGTCGGAAACCACCCGCCTGACCCACCGCGTGCTCGACCTGCGCCGCAACCAGATGCAGCACAACCTGCGCCTGCGCTACAAGGTGTCGATGGAAGTGCGCAAATACCTCGACAACCTGGGCTTCATCGACATCGAGACCCCGATGCTGACCAAGTCGACCCCGGAAGGCGCGCGCGACTACCTGGTGCCGTCGCGCGTCAACGCCGGCAACTTCTTCGCGCTGCCGCAATCGCCGCAGCTGTTCAAGCAGCTGCTGATGGTGGCGAACTTCGACCGCTACTACCAGATCACCAAGTGCTTCCGCGACGAAGACCTGCGCGCCGACCGCCAGCCGGAATTCACCCAGATCGACTGCGAAACCTCGTTCCTGACCGAGCAGGAAATCCGTGACCTGTTCGAAGACATGATGCGCGTCGTCTTCAAGAACGCCGCCGGCATCGACCTGCCGAACCCGTTCCCGGTCATGGACTTCGCCACCGCGATGGGCATGTACGGTTCCGATAAACCCGACATGCGCGTCAAGCTCGAATTCACCGAACTGACCGAGTTGATGAAGTCGGTCGAGTTCAAGGTCTTCAACTCGGCCGCCAACATGACCGGTGGCCGCGTGGTTGGCATGCGCGTGCCGCAGGGCGGTTCGATGCCGCGTTCGGAAATCGACGCCTACACCCAGTTCGTCGCGATCTACGGCGCCAAGGGCCTGGCCTACATCAAGGTCAACGAGAAGGCAAAAGGCCGTGACGGCCTGCAGTCGCCGATCGTCAAGAACATCTCCGACGAAGTGCTGGCCCGGATCCTGGAACTGACGGGCGCGCAAGACGGCGACCTGATCTTCTTCGGCGCGGACAAGGCGAAGGTCGTCAACGACGCTATCGGCGCGCTGCGCGTGAAGATCGGCCACTCGGAATTCGGCAAGAAGGCCGGCCTGTTCGACGACGTCTGGGCTCCGCTGTGGGTGATCGACTTCCCGATGTTCGAGCACGACGAAGAATCGAACCGCTGGACCGCGACCCACCACCCGTTCACCGCGCCAAAAGACGGCCACGAAGACATGTTGGAAACCAACCCTGGCGCCTGTATCGCCAAGGCCTACGACATGGTCCTGAACGGCTGGGAACTGGGCGGCGGCTCGATCCGTATCCACCGCGAAGAAGTCCAGAGCAAGGTGTTCCGCGCTCTCAAAATCGATGCAGAGGAAGCGCAGCTGAAGTTCGGATTCCTGCTCGACGCGCTGCAATACGGCGCGCCGCCGCACGGTGGCCTGGCCTTCGGCCTGGACCGCCTCATCACCCTGATGACCGGTTCGGAATCGATCCGCGACGTGATCGCCTTCCCGAAGACCCAGCGCGCCCAGTGCCTGCTGACCAACGCGCCGTCGGAAGTGGACGAGAAGCAGCTGAAAGAGCTGCACATCCGCCTGCGTGCTACGGAACCGAAGGTTGCTTAAACCATAGGGGTGATCTGGTCCAGTGGACCAGATCACGCTCCGCCGACCGCGCGTTCCACCAACGCGGGCACGACCGGTCATCGGTTCTGCCCGCGTTTGTTCATCTGGTCCCATGCCCCATAAAATCCCCGAATCGGTCCTGGTCATCATCCACACCTCCGCCATGGAGGTCTTGCTGATCGAGCGCGCCGACCGTCCGGGTTTCTGGCAATCGGTCACCGGCTCGCTCGACACACTTGACGAACCCCTTGAACACACCGCCGCCCGCGAACTGTTCGAGGAGACCGGCATCCAGGCCGACGGCGATACCATCCGCCTGCACGACTGGCGCCTGTCCAACGTCTACGAGATCTACCCGGTCTGGCGCCATCGCTACGCGCCCGGCGTCACGCACAATACCGAACACGTGTTCTCGGTCTGCGTGCCGCGCGATATCCCGATCGTCCTGAGCCCGCGCGAGCACCTGAACCATGCCTGGCTGCCGCTCCTGGAAGCGGCCGACCGCTGCTTCTCGTCCTCGAACGCCGAGGCAATCCTCCAATTGCCGCGGCATATGTCCTTTTAAGCTGTTTCCATACAAGCGCACGATTGGGGCCGGTTGGCGCTTGGCCGGGGCGCGATGTTGTTAGAATGTTCCCATGAAGATTCGCGTGGCTACCTATAACATTCACAAAGGCGTCTCCTCGCTGCGCAGTACGCCGCGAGTGATCGCATTGAAGAAGGCAATCGCCGAATTCCATGCCGATGTCGTCTTCCTGCAGGAAGTGCAAGGGCGGCACGACCGCCACCTCGAGCGCTACGGCAAGCAGGATATCGCCCACCACCACTGGCCCGAGGAAGCACAGCACGAGTATTTCGCCGATGACGAGCACCATACCGCCTATGGCATGAACGCCGTCTACGACCACGGCCACCACGGCAATGCCTTGCTAAGCGCCTTCCCGATCGAGAACTCGCACAACCACGACATCTCCGATCACGCCTACGAGCAGCGCGGCATCCTGCACTGTGTGCTGGAGACGCCCGCCGGCCGGGTGCACTGCTACGTGGTGCACCTGGGGCTGTTTGAAAGCGGCCGCGGGCGCCAGACGGCGGCCCTGATCGACCACGTCAACACCTCCTCGCATGGCGAGCCGGTGATCATCGCCGGCGACTTCAACGACTGGCGCAACACCCTGAGCGATCGCCTGCGCAACGCGCTCGGCGTGGTCGAGGTGTTCGACGAGCTCACGCCGAAGTCGCCGATGGGCGACATGGTGCGCAGCTGGGCCGGCCGCGCGCCGCGCCTGGCCCCGGCGCGTACCTTCCCGGCCATGCTGCCCTGGTTCCGCCTCGACCGTATCTACGTGCGCGGCTTCCAGGTCGATAACGCCCAAGTGATGCACGGCCCGCTGTGGGCCAAGCTGTCCGACCACGCACCGATCGTGGCGGAACTCCAGCTTAGTTAGTGGCCTTACAGCGTCCATGCGCTCAGTCGCCTTTGTCGACAACAACGACGTCACCCTGCTCGAGAGCGGCACCGCCTATTTCCCGGCGCTGATCGCAGCCCTCGACGCGGCCCGGTATGAGGTCCTGTTCGAAACCTATATCTTCGCCGAGGACGAGACCGGGCACGCCGTGCGCGACGCCCTGATCCGCGCCGACCGCCGCGGCGTCAAGGTGCGCGCGCTGGTCGACTGGATCGGCACCGAGCACCGCCCCGCGACACGCCTGGGGCTGGCCTTCGCCGACACCGGCGTGCAGTACCGCGTCTTCAACCCCTGGTGCAAGCGCGGCATCGCGCGCTCACACCGCAAGATCGCCGTCATCGACCGCGAGGTCGCTTTCGTCGGGGGCATCAACATCAACGACGACATGCGCTGCGACCACGCCGATCACCAGCGCCTGGCCGCGCCGCGCTGGGATTTCGCCGTGCAAGTGCGCGGGCCGCTGGTGGCCCAGATCCACGACGAAGCGCGCGGCCAGTGGCTGCGTGCGGGCCGCCTGGGGCTCAAGCAGCGCTTCGAATTGTTCAAGGAGTCGCGCAAGCGGCCGCCGACGTCCTGCGCCTATCCGGCGCGTGCCGCCTTCGTGGTGCGCGACAACCTGCGCAACCGCTCCACGATCCAGCGCGCCTACCTGCAGGCCCTGGGACGCGCCAGGCACAGCGTGCTGCTGGCTACCCCGTATTTTGCGCCGGGACGCAAGTTCCGCAAGGCGCTGGCCCATGCCGCGCGGCGCGGCGTCGAGGTGACGCTCCTGATCGGGGTAGGGGAGTTCGGCATCCAGGACGCGGTGGCGCATTCCTTCTACCCGAAACTGCTGGCGGACGGGATCAAGGTGGTCGAGTACCGCAAGACCCAGCTGCATGCCAAGGTCGCCGTGGTCGACGATGACTGGGCCACGGTCGGGTCGAGCAATTGCGACGGGCTGTCGCTGTTTCTGAACCAGGAAGCCAATGTGGTGGTGCTCGACCAGAAGTTCGCCGCCACCATGCGCGCGCATATCGAGCGCGGCATCGCGGACGGGGTGCCGGTGTGCGCCCAGGAATTCGCGCACACGGGCTGGTGCAAGCGTGCGAGCTATGGCGCGGCCTACCTGTTGTATAAACTGGTGATGCGGATCTTCGCGATCGGCTACGCATAGGAATGATCATGGAAGATAACAACGTACGACTCGATAAATGGCTATGGGCGGCGCGCTTCTTCAAGACGCGGTCGATGGCGACCGATGCGATCGACCGCGGCCGCGTGCGCATCGACGGCGAACCGGTCAAGCCGGCCCGCAACGTGAAGCTCAACGACAAGCTGGTCATCGACAACGGCTCGGACCGCTGGGAAGTGATCGTCGCCGCCATCTCCGACAAACGCGGCCCGGCGCCGGTCGCGCGCGAGCTGTATTTCGAGACCGACGAGAGCATCGCCAAACGCGAGAACGACAAGACCGCGCGCCGGCTGTTCCCGGAGCCCAGCCTGGAGATCAAGGGGCGGCCGACCAAGCGCGACCGCCGGGCGATCGAGAAGGCCGGTTCCTAGGGCGGCCGGCTTTGCCGCTCACCCCACGAAAATCAACGCACGACCGTCCAAAAATGCGTTACCTTTACATCTGCGGCAACGTTATCCTCGCCAGGCTGGTTCCTCCACCTGCCGTTGTCTTGCATCAATAGAACTTCGCCTCTAAGTTCCCGTTTGACATTTCACGCCCGGTAGATAATAGTACGAGCGTTCGGATTTTTTCGATTCAGGGGCCGTTATCACTACTTCAGCAAAATTCATGCGCAAGGGCGAACTCACGCGAGCGGCAATTCTCGACGTGGCGCTCGAGCTGTCCAGCCGCGACGGACTGGAAGGCCTGACCATTGGCCTGCTGGCCGACCGGATGAACATGAGCAAATCCGGCGTGTTCGCGCATTTCGGTTCGCGCGAAGACCTGCAGCTGGAAGTCGTCAAGCTCTACCACCACCGCTTCGAGCAGGAAGTGTTCTTCCCGAGCGTGCTCGAGCCGCGCGGCCTGCCGCGCCTGGAGTCGATGTTCGACCGCTGGCTCAAGCGCGTGTCGGTCGAGATCGCGTCCGGCTGCATTTATATCAGCGGCGCCGTCGAGTACGACGACCGTCCGGGCCCGATCCGCGAAGAGCTGGTGTCGATGGTGCAGGCCTGGCAGGGCGCACTGCAGCGCAGCGCGCGCCAGGCCATCGAAATCGGCCACCTGCGTCCCGACACTGATGCCGAACAGCTGGTGTATGAAATGTACGGGCTGATCCTGGCCCTGCACCACGATGCACGCTTCCTGCGCATGCCCGGCTCGGTCGAGCGCGCACGCCGCGGCTTCGAGCGGCTCATTGAGAATTATCGCAATCCCACGCCTGCGGGCACCCCGGCGCAGTAGTTACTTCGCCAACAGTCAAACAACACATCACCTTCGTTCAGGAGAAAACCATGGGTCAGTACGTCGCGCCAATCCGGGATATGCAGTTCGTTCTGCACGAATTCCTCAACGTCAGCGAAGAGTTCAAGAACCTGCCTGCTTACCAGGAAATCGACGCCGACATCATCAACCAGGTGCTGGAAGAAGGTGCGAAATTCACGCAGGAAGTCCTGTTCCCGCTGAACCATTCGGGCGACCGCGAAGGCTGCCATTTCGACGCCGCCACCAAGGCCGTCAGCACGCCGAAGGGTTTCAAGGAAGCGTATAAACAGTATGTCGAAGGCGGCTGGGCTGCGCTGGCATGCGATCCGGAATACGGCGGCCAGGGCCTGCCGGTCTCGCTGAACAATTCGTTCTACGAGATGCTGAACTCGTCGAACCAGGCATGGACCATGTACCCGGGCCTGTCGCACGGCGCCTACGAATGCCTGAAAGAGCACGGCACCGACGAGCAGAAGAAGCTGTTCCTGCCCAAGCTGGTCTCGGGCGAGTGGACCGGCACCATGTGTCTGACCGAAGCGCATTGCGGCACCGACCTGGGCCTGCTGCGCTCGAAGGCCGAGCCCCAGGGCGACGGCACCTACAAGATCAGCGGCTCGAAGATCTTCATCTCGGCCGGCGAGCATGACATGTCCGAGAACATCGTCCACCTGGTGCTGGCACGCCTGCCGGACGCACCGGAAGGCTCGAAAGGCATCTCGCTGTTCCTGGTGCCGAAGTTCATGGTCAACGCCGACGGTTCGGTGGGCGAGCGCAACGGCATCGCCTGCGGCGCCATCGAAGAAAAGATGGGCATCCACGGCAACTCGACCTGCCAGATGAACCTGGACGGCGCAGTCGGCACCCTGATCGGCCAGCCGCACAAGGGCCTGCAGGCGATGTTCGTGTTCATGAACGCCGCCCGCCTGGGCGTGGGCATGCAGTCGCTGGGCCTGACCGAAGTGGCTTACCAGAACGCGCTGGTGTACGCCAAAGACCGTATCCAGATGCGCAGCCTGTCGGGCCCGAAGGCAACGGACAAGCCGGCCGACCCGATCATCGTGCACCCGGACGTGCGCCGCATGCTGCTGACCGCGAAGGCGTTTGCCGAAGGCGCGCGCGCACTGACCTCGTACATCGCGCTGCAGATCGACCGTGAGCTGAACCACCCGGACGAAGCGGTGCGCAAGGAAGCCGCCGGCGAAGTCGCGCTCCTGACCCCGATCGTCAAGGCCTTCATCACCGACAACGGCTGGATCGCGACCTCGGAAGCGATGCAGGTCTACGGCGGCCACGGCTACATCGCCGAGTGGGGCATGGAGCAGTACGTGCGCGACGCCCGCATCAACATGATCTACGAAGGCACCAACACCATCCAGTCGCTCGACCTGCTGGGTCGGAAGATCCTGATGGACAACGGCACCAAGCTGCGCGCCTTCGGCGAGAAGATCAAGGCCTTCGTGGAAGAGAACGGCCTGGACGAGTCGATGTCGGAATTCGTGACCCCGCTGGGCGAGCTCGGTGAGAAGGTCACCAAGCTGACCATGGAAATCGGCATGAAGGCCTTCCAGAACCCGGACGAAGTCGGCGCCGCCGCCGTGCCTTACCTGCGCGTGGTCGGCCACCTGGTGTTCAGCTACTTCTTCGCGCAGATGGCAAAGATCGCGCTGGCCAAGCAGGATTCGGACGACAAGTTCTACGTCGCCAAGCTGCATACTGCCCGCTTCTACTTCGCCCGCCTGTACCCGGAAACCGCGATGCTGATCCGCCAGGCCCGTTCGGGTTCGGCCAATCTGCTGGCGCTGGACGCAGACCTGTTCTAAGAACATCACGTAGCTACTCAACCGACCCGCGGCCCTAGTCCGTCGTTCCCGCGAAGGCGGGAACCCAGTTTTGCCGGCACTACGATAACGCATGCAGAATTGGACCCCCGCCTGCGCGGGGATGACGGAGCAAAGTTAACGGGTACTAAAAAGGATTCAAGAATGTCCAATTTCATCGTCAAAAAAGTCGCCGTGCTGGGCGCCGGCGTGATGGGCGCGCAGATTGCTGCGCACTGCGTGAACGCCAAAGTGCCGGTCGTGCTGTTCGACCTGCCGGCAAAGGAAGGTCCGAAGAACGGTATCGTCCTGCGCGCCATCGAGAACCTGAAAAAGCTGTCGCCGGCCCCGCTGGGCAACAAGGACGACGCGGCCCTGATCGAAGTGGCCAACTACGAGGACAACCTCGAGGTGCTGGCGGGCTGCGACCTGATCATCGAGGCCATCGCCGAGCGCATGGACTGGAAGCACGACCTGTACAAGAAGGTCGCCCCACACATCGCCCCGAACGCGATCTTCGCCTCGAACACCTCGGGCCTGTCGATCAACAAGCTGGCCGAAGGCTTCGATGACGAACTGAAGGCGCGCTTCTGCGGCGTGCACTTCTTCAACCCGCCGCGCTACATGCACCTGGTCGAGCTGATCCCGACCACCGGCACCCGTCCTGAAATCCTCGACCAGCTCGAGACCTTCCTGACCTCGACCCTGGGCAAGGGCGTCGTGCGCGCCAAGGACACCCCGAACTTCATCGCCAACCGCGTCGGCATCTTTGGCATGCTGGCCACCATCCATGAAGCCGAGAAATTCGGCCTGAGCGTGGACGTGGTCGACGACCTGACCGGCGCGAAGCTGGGTCGCGCCAAGTCGGGCACTTTCCGCACCGCCGACGTCGTCGGCCTGGACACCATGGGCCACGTCATCAAGACCATGCAGGACACGCTGCAGGACGACCCGTTCTTCAGCCTGTACAAGACCCCTGACGTGCTGGCCAAGCTGATCGAGAAGGGCGCCCTGGGCCAGAAAACCGGCGGCGGCTTCTACAAGAAGGTCGGCAAGGAGATCCAGCGTCTCGACTTCGCCACCGGCGAATACGTCGCAGGCGGCGCAAAAGCTGCCGACATCGTGGCCCGCATCCTGAAAGAGAAAGACCCGGTCAAGAAGTTCAAGGCCATGCGTGAATCGACCAACCCTCAGGCGCAATTCCTGTGGGCGATCTTCCGCGATGCCTTCCACTACATCGCCGTCCACCTCGACACCATCGCCGACAACGCGCGCGACGTCGACTTCGCGATGCGCTGGGGCTTCGGCTGGAGCGTCGGCCCGTTCGAAACCTGGCAAGCCGCCGGCTGGACCCAGATCGCCCGGTGGGTGAAAGAAGACATCGACAGCGGCAAGGCATTGACCAACGCGCCGCTGCCAGCCTGGGTGTTCGAAGGCCAGGTCGCAGAGAAGGGCGTGCACACCGCCGAGGGTTCGTACTCGGCGTCGAAGAACGCCTACGTCCCGGCATCCGACCTGCCGGTGTACCAGCGCCAGCAGTTCCGCGCACCGGTGCTCGGTTCCACCGCGGTTGATCCGAAAACCTCGGGCACCACCGTGTTCGAAGACGAATCCGTGCGCCTGTGGCATGCGGACGACGAAGTGCTGGTCATTTCGCTCAAGACCAAGATGCACGTCATCGGCGAAGGCGTCGTGAAAGGCCTGCAGCGCGGCATGGCGGAAGCCGAAAAAGGCTACAAGGGCCTGGTGATCTGGAATACCGATGCGGCCGAAGGCGGCGCGTTCTCGGCCGGCGCCGACCTGCAGTCGGCCATGCCGGCCTTCATGATGGGCGGCGCCAAGGCGATGGACCCGATGGTCCGTGACCTGCAGAACGTCTTCATGCAGATGAAGTATTCGAACATTCCAGTGGTGGCCGCGGTTGCGGGCCTGGCGCTGGGCGGCGGCTGCGAGATGATGCTGCATGCTTCCAAGCGCGTGGCTTCGATCGAGTCGTATATCGGCCTGGTGGAAGTTGGCGTCGGCCTGGTGCCGGCCGGCGGCGGCCTGAAGGAAGCAGCAGTGCGCGCCTTCACGGAAGCCAAGGGCAACGACATCCTGCAATTCCTGAAGACCGGCTTCACCAATGCGGCCACCGCGCAGGTGTCGAAATCGGCCCTGGAAGCGAAGGCCATGGGTTACCTGAAGGAGGACGACGTCATCGTCTTTAACCCGTACGAACTGCTGCACGTGGCGAAAACCACCGCGCGCGCCATGTTCGACGCCGGCTACCGCGCACCAAGCCGCCGTCCGGTCACCGTCACCGGCCGCTACGGCTGGGCGACGATCCGCGGCCAGCTGGTCAACATGCGCGACGGCGGCTTCATCTCGGCCCACGACTACAAGCTGGGCGACATGATCGCCGAGATCGTGACCGGCGGTGACGTCGACCAGGGCAGCGTGGTATCGGAACAGTGGCTGCTCGACATGGAGCGCAAGGCCTTCATCGAGCTGCTGGCCAACCCGAAGACGCAGGAACGCATCATGGGCATGATGCAGACCGGTAAGCCCGTCCGTAACTAATTAGGCCACTGAGCGCGAACAGAACAGGATTACTGACATGAGCAAACAACTTCAAGACGCATACATCGTCGCGGCCACCCGCACCCCGATCGGCAAGGCGCCGCGCGGCTTCTTCAACAAGACCCGCCCGGACGACCTGCTGGTGCACGCGATCCGCGGCGCCATGGCCGCCGTGCCGAACCTGGACCCGGCCCTGATCATCGACGCCATCGTCGGCTGCTCGTTCCCGGAAGCAGAGCAGGGCTTCAACGTGGCGCGTAATGCCGTCGTGCTGGCCGGCCTGCCGAACACCGTGGGCGGCGTCACTGTCAACCGCTACTGCGCCTCGGGCATCACCGCCCTGGCCATGGCCGCCGACCGCATCCGCGTCGGCGAAGCCGACGTGATGATCGCCGGCGGCGTCGAATCGATGTCGATGGTGCCGATGATGGGCCACCACCCGTCGATCAACATGGACACCTTCAAGGACGAGAACGTGGGCCTGGCCTACGGCATGGGCCTGACCGCTGAAAACGTGGCCAACCAGTGGAAGATCTCGCGCGAAGACCAGGACGCCTTCGGCCTGGAATCGCACCGCCGCGCGATCGCCGCGCAGCAGGCCGGCCATTTCAAGGACGAGATCACCCCGGTCGAGATCATCACCCGCACGCCGAACCTGGCCACCGGTGAAATCACCGTGAAGCGCCGCACCGTCGACCTGGACGAAGGCCCGCGCGCCGACGCGTCGATGGAAGGCATGGCCAAGCTCAAGGCGGTGTTCGCCGCCAAGGGCTCGGTCACCGCCGCCACCTCGTCGCAGATGTCGGACGGCGCCGGTGCGCTGATCGTCGTCAGCGAGAAGATCCTGCGCGAGCACAACCTGACCCCGCTGGCCAAGTTCTCGTCCTTCGCCGTGCGCGGCGTGCCGCCCGAGATCATGGGCATCGGCCCGAAGGTCGCGATCCCTGCGGCGCTCGCCGCCGCCGGCATCACCCAGGACCAGCTTGACTGGATCGAGCTGAATGAAGCCTTTGCCGCACAGGCGCTGGCCGTGATCCGCGACCTCGGTCTGGACACCAGCAAGGTCAACCCGATGGGCGGCGCGATCGCCCTGGGCCACCCGCTGGGCGCCACCGGCGCCATCCGCGCCGCGACCGTCGTGCACGCACTGCGCCGCAACAACCTGAAGTACGGCATGGTGACGATGTGCGTCGGCGCCGGCATGGGCGCGGCCGGGATTATCGAGCGCGTTTAATCAAACAGGCGGCGCGGTAACGCAGCCGCCACGTATCACCGCGTGGGCGCACGTCAGGTTAGTGGCCTGACGTGCGCCCACGCGTCCAACCAGCCCAAGAATAATCGAACACTGGAGACCCTGAAACAATGGACATGCTGATCACCAAGGCCGCCGGCCTCCTCACCATCGAATTCAACCGCCTCGAGCGCAAGAACGCCATCACCGCCGTGATGTACCAGGCCATGGCCGACGCCCTCAATGACGCGGAGCAGGACAGTGCCGTGCGCGCCATCCTCATCGCCGGCAAGCCGGAGATCTTCACCGCCGGTAACGACCTCGACGACTTCATGAAGAATTCGGCCCCGGTCGCGGGCGTGCCAGGCGACGCCCGCCCGGTCTTCCAGTTCATGCGCGCGCTGCACGGCTCGACCAAGCCCGTCGTCGCGGCCGTTGCCGGCGCGGCGATCGGCATCGGCACCACGATGCTGATGCACTGCGACCTGGTCTACGCAGCCGACAATGCCAAGTTCTCGATGCCCTTCACCCAGCTCGGCCTGTGCCCGGAATTCGGCTCGTCGCTGCTGCTGACGCAATTGGCCGGCTACCCGCGCGCCGCCGAGAAGCTGCTGCTGGGCGAAGCCTTCGGCGCACAAGAAGCTGCCGAGATGGGCCTGGTCACGCGCGTGCTGCCCGCCGCGGAACTGCGCGCCTTCGCCGAGCAGCAGGCCGCCAAGCTGGTTGCCCTCCCGGCCGCCTCGATCCGCACCACGAAGGCGCTGATGAAGCGTCCGCGCATCGAGTCCATCGAAGCGGCGATCGCCGCCGAGAATGAGCGCTTCGCGGCCATGCTGCTGGCGCCGGAAGCGAAGGAAGCCTTCACCGCCTTCTTCCAGAAGCGCAAGCCGGATTTTTCGCAGTTCGATTGACGGGGAAGGGCGGGCGGCCCTTGCGTGCACTGGTCAGTTCCCTCCTGTCAGATCTGACGGGTTCGATGGTCTTGGAGCTGGATCATGCCTTGTGAGCTCAGGCCCAAGCGCTTATGATTCCCGGAGGAACAAGAAGCACCAGCCGGTCCGACTCATCCATCCGCCATAGGAACTGCGGTGTCGACACATACCCACAGTTTTTCGCACTGGTCCTTCGCGGACAGCGTCGATACCCTTGCCTTCTGCACCGCCGGCGTGGCCGAGTGCCGCTTGCCGGTCCTGCAGGTTACCCACGACCAGCAGGGCGACTGGCAGTTCCTGGATGCGACAACCGAACAGCCGGGCCGGTGCAAGCTGCTCTGCCTGGGCTGCGTGATCGAGCGCGACCCCACGCTGGCGCAGCTCGGCGATTTGCCGCTGGGCTGGAGCGCCTACCGCGCCGACGCCGGGGCGCCATGGGAGCGCTGGCAGAAGGACTGCGACGAGCACGCGGCAGAACGCCGTGCGCTGGAAAATATCGACACCTATGGCCTGCATATCCTGAACGTGGCCGCCAAAGGCGAGCTGCCGCCATTCTCCTATTCGATCGGCGTCCAGCAGTCGCTCGGCTTGCCCGAACTGATCGTCGTCGGCCTGCGCCACGAGGTCGCCCAGGCCGCGATCAACGCCTGCTATGCGATCATGAAATCGGGACAGCCGGTCACGCCCGGTGCGCGGGTTGCGGGGCTGCTCGGCGGCGGATTCGCTTGCGAGATCCGCGAGGTGTCGCCCGCGCATTTCAGGGAATACATGGGCTGGGCATGGTGGCTGTACGACGGTCCGGCGTTTCGGGCTTACCAGATCGTGTTCCCGAATACGGCAGGCGTATTCCCGTGGGAGGCGCAAGCCGACGCGTGGTTCAGGAACTGGCAGCCGCTGCTGGACGATACGGCGTCGCGGTAACCAGCGGACGTGCAAACGATATCTGCACAGGGAGCCCTGCAGGCAAAGGATATGTGCCGGAGCGGCCTGCGATGCACATGATCTTTGCATAGTACACTGGCACGATCCCGTCCTGCTTCCTGCCATGTCCACACCACCTCCAGCATCCTCCGGCACCGCGTCCGCACCGCCAGCCGCAGTGATGCAGATCCTGTTCTCCGTCGCCTTCGTCCACCTGCTGAACGACTGCGTGCAGGCCGTGTTGCCCGCCATTTATCCGCTGCTGAAACAGCAATTTGCGCTGAGCTTCACCCAGATCGGCCTGATCACCTTGACCTTCCAATGCACCGCCTCGCTGCTGCAGCCGTGGATCGGCCTGTACACCGACAAGCGCCCGCTCCCCTTCCTGCTGCCCTTCGGGATGTGCGTCACCCTGGGTGGCGTGGCGCTGCTGGCCATGGCTCCCAGCTATTCCCTGCTGCTGCTGGCGGCCGGGATGATCGGCATCGGCTCGTCGACCTTCCACCCGGAAGCGTCGCGCGTGGCACGCCTGGCCTCGGGCGGGCGCTTCGGCTTTGCGCAGTCACTGTTCCAGGTCGGCGGCAACCTCGGTTCGGCCTTCGGGCCGCTGCTGGCGGCGGCCATCATCATCGGCAGCGGGCAGGGCAGGATCGCCTGGCTGATGCTGCTGGTGGTGCTGGCGGTGGCGGTGCTGGTGTTCGTCAGCCGCTGGTATGCGGGCCACCTGCGCAATGCGACGAAGAAGATCGCCGTGCATGCGGGGCCGGGCATGTCGCGCGGCCGCGTGCTGTGGGCGCTCACCGTGCTGGCCCTGCTGGTGTTCTCGAAGTACATCTACATGTCCAGCCTGTCGAGCTATTACACCTTCTTCCTGATCGAGAAATTCGGGGTATCGGTGGAGTCGGCGCAGATGTATTTGTTCCTGTTCCTGGCGGCGGTTGCGGCGGGGACGTTCGCGGGTGGGCCGATTGGCGATCGCATCGGCCGCAAGCGTGTGATCTGGTTCTCGATCCTGGGCGCGGCGCCGTTCGCGCTGATGCTGCCCTACGCGAGCCTGTTCTGGACGGCCGTGCTGTCGGTGGTGATCGGGCTGGTGATGTCGTCCGCCTTCTCGGCCATCGTGGTGTTCGCGCAGGAACTGGTGCCGAACAAGGTGGGCATGATCGCCGGCCTGTTCTTCGGGCTGATGTTCGGCATCAGCGGCATCGGCGCGGCCGCCATGGGGGCGATGGCCGATACCACCGGCATCGAATACGTGTACCGGATCGCGTCCTTCTTACCGCTGCTGGGTATTCTGGCCATCCTGCTGCCGCGGATGGACTTGCCGCGGCGCTAGCTGCCTATAATGGCCGTGACCATCGCAGCCATCCAACCAGCCGAGCCGACATGTCCACCGCATCCATCCGTCCCGCCACGCTTGAGGACGCAGCCGCCATCTGCGCCATCTACAATCATTACGTCGCCACCACCACCATCAGTTTCGAAGAGGAGCCGGTGGCCAGCACGGACATGGCGCAGCGGATCGCCGACGTGCAGGCAGCCGGCTTGCCCTACCTGGTGGCGCAAGCACACGGGCACCTGCTGGGCTATGCCTATGCGACCAAATGGCGCGCGCGGCCGGCCTACCGCACGTCGGTGGAGAGCTCGATCTACATGGATGCGGACGTGGCCGGACGCGGCACCGGCACGGTACTGTACCGCGCGCTGCTCGATGCGCTGCGCGGCCGCGAGGTCCACATGGTGATCGGCGGAATCGCCCAGCCGAACGAACGCAGCGTGGCGCTGCACGAGAAACTGGGCTTTCGCAAGGTTGCCCACTTCAGCGAAGTGGGGCGCAAGTTCGGCCGCTGGGTCGATGTCGCCTACTGGGAGCTGCGCCTGGCCTGACGCGATTCAGGCGGCCTTGCGTTCGCCGGGTGGGGATTCCGTCGCCGTGCCGGCGGTGCGGATGGCGGAGCGGTACAGCAGCAGCGAGCACAGCGCGCAGGCGAACAGTACCAGCGGCAGCAGTACCGGGCCCGATGCGTTGGACAGGACGACGGCACCGATGAGCGGACCCGTGGCCTTCGACACCAGGGCCGGCGCCGCCATCGCCCCGGTAATCGCGCCGTAATGGCGCGCGCCGAACAGCACGCGCGGCAGCGTGCCGCGAACGATCGTCAGCACCCCGTTGCTCATCCCATACAGCGCGCAGAATAGCGCCACCGCCCAGGCCTGGGTGCCGAGCAGCGCCAGCGACAGCAGGCCGAAGGGCAGGGTAGCGAATACGAAGCGCCCAACGGTCTGCGGCGCAGCATCGCGCGCGAGCGTGCGCTCGCCGATACGTCCCGCAACCTGCATCGGGCCTACCAGCGACGCCAGCAACACCGCCGTGCCCGCGGAATGACCGAGCGTCTTCAAGAGCGGGATCAGGTGTACCGCCAATGCAGAGAAGATAAAGAAGTTCACCGCGAATGCCAGCGCCAGCTTCCAGAAGATCGGATGCCGTATGGCTTCGCCCAGCGTGTGGCTGTCGCGAGGGGCGTCAGCAGCCGGTGGCTGGTGCGGCGCGTCGCGCCCCAGCCAGAGGTGGAGCGGCAGGCACACAAGCAGCTGCAGCAGGGCATATACGAGGAAGGTATCGCGCCAGCCGATGCGCGCATCGAGCGCGAAGGTCAGCGGCCAGAAGATGGTGCTGGCGAAGCCGGCGAACAGCGTCAGCGTCGAGATTGCGCGCCCTGCGCCGACCACGATCTTGCGGTTGAGCGTCGCGAAAGCGGCTTCATACAGCGACAGCGAACTGGCCAGGCCGATGACCGTCCAGGCAGCGAAGAAAGAGGCGGTCGTGGTGCAGCGCGCCAGCCACGCCAGGCCGATTGCGCTGACGACCGAACCGGCCGCCATCACGTAGCGGCCGCCATGTTTGTCCACTAGCGCACCGACCGGCGTCGAGGTCAGGCCAGCCACCAGCAGGCTCCATGAAAATGCAGCGAATGCCGTTTCGGTGCTGATGTGCAGCTCGCGCTGGATGTCCGGCGCCAGCACGGCAAACGCGTAATACATGGCTCCCCATCCCGCAATCTGCGTGATGGACAGGATGGCGATGGTCCTGCGAACTGCTGGCAAAGTGATCTCCCGGCGCGTTGCTGCGGTGCCGCTTGTGTAGTCCATCACTCTACCGCAGGTGGCGTATGCGTGCCGGCTTGTCATCATCCTGTCAAATTATTTCGATAATATTCGAAGGGTCACCAAGAAGCCGTTATAATTCGATAAATATGGAAACGATTGCGAGCACGTCGATGGACACAAAAACCGTTATCGCGGCACTGGCCGCACTGGCCCAGGAATCGCGCCTGGCCGTGTTCCGGCTGCTGGTCGAAACCGGGCCGGCGGGCCTGGCCGCCAGCAGGATCGCCGCCAGCCTCGGCATTCCGTCCTCGTCGCTGTCCTTCCACCTGAAAGAACTCAGCCACGCGGGCCTGATCGCGGCGCGCCAGGACGGGCGCTTCATCATCTACGCGGCCCAGTTCGACACGATGAACGGCCTGCTCGCTTTTCTTACCGAAAACTGCTGCGGCGGCAATCCCTGCACGCCCGTATGCGCGCCTGCCTGCGGCAGCGCGACCTGACTTCCATACTCATTCTTCTTTGGCTAACATGAACGTCCTGTTCCTCTGCACCGGCAATTCCTGCCGCTCGCTCATCAGCGAAGCGGTGTTCAACCACCTGGCCCCGAGCGGCTGGCACGCACTGAGCGCCGGCAGCCAGCCGATGGGCCGCCTGAATGCGCGCGCCCTGCAACTGCTGGCCGACAAAGGCATTCCAACAGAAGGCTATTACAGCAAGTCGTGGGACGACCTGCCGGTGGTGCCCGACATCGTGGTCACCGTCTGCGCCAGCGCCGCCGGCGAGACCTGCCCGGCCTACCTCGGCCCGGTCCTGCGCACCCACTGGGGCGTGGAAGACCCGAGCCATGTCGATGGCACGCAGGAAGAAATCAGCGCCGCTTTCGAGAAGGCCTACGCGATCCTGCGCGCCCGCATCGAAGCTTTCCTCGCGCTGCCGCTCGCCGAACTGGCGCAGGACCGCGCCCGCTTCAAGGCGGAGCTGGACCGCATCGGCACGCTGGAGGCTTGATCTTCGTGCTGCCCGCTTTCCTGATTTTTGCCGCCACCCTCATCCTCGTCATCTGGCAGCCGCGCGGCCTGGGCATCGGCTGGAGCGCCTCGCTCGGCGCCCTGGCGGCGCTGCTGGCCGGGGTCATCACCGTGGGCGACATTCCGGTGGTCTGGAACATCGTGTGGAACGCCACCGGCGCCTTTGTCGCGATCATCATCATCAGCCTGCTGCTGGACAAGGCCGGCTTCTTCGAATGGGCCGCGCTGCACGTGGCGCGCTGGGGCGGCGGCAATGGCCGGCGCCTGTTCGTCCTGCTGGTGCTGCTCGGCGCGGCCGTGGCGGCGCTCTTCGCCAACGATGGCGCGGCGCTGATCCTCACGCCCATCGTCATCGCGATGCTGGCCGCGCTGCGTTTCACCCCCAAGGCGACGCTGGCCTTCGTGATGGCGGCCGGCTTCATCGCCGACACGGCCAGCCTGCCGCTGGTGGTGTCGAACCTGGTGAATATCGTGACCGCCGATTACTTCGGCATCGGCTTCGCGCGCTACGCCTCCGTGATGCTGCCGGTGAACCTGGTGTCGGTGGCCGCGACCCTGGCGGCGCTGCTCTGGTTCTTCGGCCGCGACATCCCGCCCAACTACGACCTGGCGCAGTTGCGCAGCCCGGACGAAGCGATCCACGACCGCGCTACCTTCCTTGCCGGCTGGTGGGTGCTGGCGATGCTGCTGGCCGGCTTCTTCTGGCTCGATGAACTGGGTGTGCCCATCAGCGCGGTGGCCGCCTTCGGCGCGTTACTGCTGTTCCTGGTCGCCGCGCGCGGGCACCGGATCGCCACGCGCGCGGTGCTGCGCGACGCGCCATGGCAGGTGGTGGTGTTCTCGCTCGGGATGTATCTGGTGGTCTACGGCCTGCGCAACGCGGGCCTGACCGGCTATCTCACGGCGCTGCTGGAACGCTGCGCCGCGCAGGGCGTCTGGGGCGCGGCGCTCGGCACGGGCGTGATCACCGCCGCGCTGTCCTCGGTCATGAACAACATGCCCACCGTCCTGGTCGGCGCGCTGTCGATCGACGCCACCACCAGTACCGGCGCGGTGCGCGAAGCGATGATCTATGCAAACGTGATCGGCAGCGACCTGGGCCCGAAGATCACCCCGATCGGCAGCCTGGCCACGCTGCTGTGGCTGCACGTCCTGGAAAACAAGGGTATCCGCATCTCGTGGGGCTATTATTTCCGCGTCGGCCTGGTGCTGACGCTCCCGGTGCTGCTGGTGACGCTGGCGGCGCTCGCGCTGCGCTTGAGCTGACAAGGACTAGACATGACGAAGATTGCGGACCTCCCGAACATCCATCCCGAACAACTCGACATGCCGAGCATGGAGAAACTGGCGCAGCAAGGCGACATGCGCCATCCGCCGCGCATCCTGCTGCTGTATGGCTCGCTGCGCGAGCGCTCGTTCAGCCGCTTCCTGACCTTCGAGGCGGCGCGCATCCTCGAGCACTTCGGCGCCGAGGTAAAGATCTTCGATCCAATGGACTTGCCGATGGCCGGCAGCGTGCCTGAAACGCATCCGAAGGTGGTCGAGCTGCGCGAGTTGTCGCTGTGGTCGGAAGGCCAGGTCTGGTGCAGTCCCGAGCGCCACGGCGCCATCACGGCGGTGATGAAGAACCAGATCGACTGGATCCCGCTGGAGCAGGGCGCGCTGCGTCCGAGCCAGGGCCGCACGCTGGCCGTGATGCAGGTATGCGGCGGTTCGCAATCGTTCAACGTCGTGAACACGATGCGGCTGCTGGGGCGGTGGATGCGCATGTTCACGATCCCGAACCAGTCTTCGGTGCCGATGGCCTACAAGGAGTTCGACGAGGAGGGCAGGATGCGTCCGTCCGCCTACTACGACCGCGTGGTGGACGTGATGGAGGAGCTTTTCAAGATCACGCTGCTCATGCGCGGGCGCAGCGATTATCTGACGGACCGTTATAGCGAGCGCAGCGAACGCGCGCTTCGCAGGATCAACGCGCAGATCGAGAAACTCTAGGAGCCGCCGTGCAGCCAGGGCGCGTGCAACTGAGCAGGAAAAAGGGCTGGAAGCTGCCGGCCAATACCGCCTCGGTGGCGCGACCCGGGCGCTGGGGCAATCCGTTCTCGGTGGTGCCGGATGCGCCGCCGGGCACCCCGGTCGGAACACGCTACATCGCGATGCCGACCGTGGCCGATGCCGTCGCCGCCTTCCGGCGCTGGGTGACGGAAGACCCGGCCGGCCAGCGCCTCGCGCAGGACGCGAAGCTGGCGCTGCGCGGCAAGAACCTGGCCTGCTGGTGCCCGCTCGATGGGCCCTGCCATGCCGAGGTCTTGCTCGACATCGCCAACCGCTGAGCGGGCCGGCGCGCGGCGCTTACTTGACCGCGACCACGCTGCCGATGCCCGACACCGACTTGCTCACGACGCGCGGGTTGCCGTAATAGGTCAGGTTGCCCATGCCCTGCACCTTGGCATGGAGCTTGTCCCTGGCATGCACGCTGACGGCGCCGATGCCTTCGAAGCTGACGTCGGCTTCCTGCGTGACCAGGTCCTTGGTGTCGACTTCGCCCACGCCCTGCGCACGCAGGCGCAGCGTGCGTACTTCGCCGTCGATGGCCAGGCGGCCGGCGCCGCGGTAACTGACGTCAAGGCGCTCGCCGCGCACGTTAGTCAGGCGCATGGCGCCCGCGCCTTCGCCGCGGAAGGTCTGCAGTTCGGGCATGGTCACCACCACGCGGTCGTTCGAATCGATGTCGATGGAGTTGCGGGTGCTTTCCTTCATGCTCAGGCGCAGCTCGCCGCCGACCACTTCGCTGGTCACGCGCTCGATAAAGCGCGCGTCGCCATAGACCTTGAGCGAGAAGGCCTTGCCGGCTTCCACGGTGAGGCTGACCGGGCCATGGACGTTGATGCCCTTGAATGGCGTGACGCTGCGCGCCTGCTCATCGGCGTGGACGTTGAGCGAAGCGACGGACAGGACGGCGGCGAGGATCAGGCGTTGCATGGTGGTCTCCGGTAAAGGTGTGGTATGAGGCCATTCTAGGGAGAGGCGCGGTGGCGGGGTGGCGTTTGCGACGAACTGCACAATTTCGGGGGTGGAAGGTCGCGGGAACGGATGATGGGTTTCCGACAAGGCCGGGAGCGCGCTTTGGCGCCGTCAATACGGATGTGGCGACATTTCCCGGCAAGTAGAATGTTGATCGCGACAAATGACTGCGCACGATTGCGCAGATGGCAATATTGTCTAAGGGTTAAGGCTATAATTTCCTTGTCACCTTATAGGCAATACCATGCACATCTCAACCGTTACCCTACCTGAAATGAAGCTCGCCGGGCTGCCGCTTGCAGGTCCGTTTTCGGTTCTGGAAGCGGACCTGCCGGACACCTGGGATACCTTTCTGGAGCGCGAAGGCGAGCTGGGCGAACCCAAAGGCATGCGCTACAGCCTGCGCCTGCAAGAAAAAGACGGTGTCTACCTCGAATGCGTCGCCACCGAGGTCGCCGATTTGAATTCCCTGCCGCCGGGCATGATCGCAATTCGCATTCCGGAGCGGCGTTACGCCTTGCTGACGCACCGCGGGCCGATGGCGCACGTGCCCGCCACTTACGTGACCGGCAACGCCGCGATCGAGCAACTGGGGATGGTCCCGGACGAAGAGGCCTGGCGCATCGAGCGCTATGACCGCCGCTATACGCCGACCATCGACGATGGCAACCGGCCGGACAATGTCTACGACATCCTCATCCCACTGCTGTAAGCTCGAATAACCTGCTGCGCGTTGCACTATCAGCCTGCGATGCTCGCTGTACGTTCGTACAGCGAGCATTTTCCCTTGGGGGCTCGGCCGACATTGCTGCCGCTCGCGACGGTTCTTCGAGCTTCCAATAATTTGGTGCCGGTATATTTCCCGACCGCCGGCGCCGGTAGGGCGGCTCGCGCCGCCAGCGTCCCTTCCCAAGGACAGGCACAGTCTGCCTGCCGATTGTGACAGGCGTTTGACGAAGGCCGGTCTTTCAGGGTGCGTCGTCGACAGGCCGGTCGTCCGGTTCCTCGTGGGTGGCTGCGAAGACCTCGTTTTCAGCGTATTGCGTCAGGTCGTCGCCGCCATCGAGCATGACCTCGGGCGGGTGGAGCATATCGTGCAGCATGTCGCGCAGCGCGGGTGTGTCCCAGGCGATGCCGGCACGCTCGCAGCGCTCGATATAGTTCAGCACTTCGCGGTTCTGCGCAGGACTCAGCGGGAGCCCATGCCAGGCGCCGGTGGGAGACAAATCGGTTTTCATCATGACCTCCTCCGCGACCCTCGGCCGCGTCCATCCACTATACGCCGCGGGGTGCTGCAGGGCGCACGGGACGGCAACCCATTTTCACCAGCCGCGGGCCGTTTTCCGGACCGCCCAAGCTCGGATATTGCTATACGGCTAACGTGCGCTGTTCCGTTACCTGCAGGTCTACACTCGACTCGCTCGACATCGTCTGATGTCAAAAGACAGGAACGCCGCCCGGCAGCTTCCAGAGCGGCACCCATGCCAATCAAAAATCAGGAGAACACCATGCAGAAGAATCAGGTCGTCAAGAAATTGCTCGCAGTGAGCGCAGTTGCCGCCATGTTCAGCGCCTTCGGCGTGCAGGCGCAAACCAGCGGCCAGACCGCCCAGTCGATGACGAACCAGACTGCAACGGGCAAGCAGAACATGACCGGCAAGACCGCTGCCGACGGCACCGTCAACAACACCAGCAGCCAGGGCATGGAACACCGCAGCGCCACCGGCGCCAAGGGCATGACCCATGCCGATAGCGCCAAGCCGCACACCGGCGCCACCGACACCGCACAAACCACCTCGGGCGCATCGGGCGCCACCGGCGCCACCGGTTCGGGCGCGGCCAAGCTCAGCGCCGCCGACAAGAAGGGCATCATGGATATGGCCATGGCCAACATGGCGGAAATCGAAGCCGGCAAGCTGGCACTGAGCAAGAGCCAGAACGCCGAGGTCAAGACCTTCGCCCAGCAGATGGTCGACGACCACGGCAAGGCCCAGACCGAAGTGCAGACCCTGGCGCAGTCGAAAGGCGTGACCCTGCCGACCGAACTCAATGCCAAGCACAAGGCCATGTCGGCCAAGCTGGAAAAGCTCAGCGGCGACGCCTTCGACAAGGCCTACATGAAGCAGGCGGGCCTGGCCGACCACAAGGCGACCCATGCCAGGCTGAAGTCGATCACCAAGAGCGCCAAGGATCCTGACGTGAAGGCCGTCGCCCAAAAGACCATGCCGACCGTCGAGCAGCACCTGAAGGCCGCGCAGCAGATGTCGACGGCGAAGTCGGGTACGACGTCGGGCAAGTAAGCAGTTTAATCAACCGGCCGGCGCGCTAGCAAGCGGGTTTGCCGGCGAGTCATCCGCACCGTGCCGGTGGGACGTTCGCGTTCCGCCGGCGCGTCCGTGCGTCAAGGAGAATCACCATGCAGAAGACCCAGCGCATCAGCACCGTGCTCGCCGCCTCGCTCGCCGCGGCAATGTTTGGCATCGCGCCGGCCCTGGCCGGCCAGGCTGCGCCGGCCGGCCAGGGTGCAGCGGCACCTGCCGCCGCACCTGCAGCCAAGCTGTCCGACGCCGACCGCGATGCGCTCACCGACCTGGCCATGGCCAACATGGCCGAGATCGCGACCGCGAAAATTGCGCTCGGCAAGAGCGCGAATCCCGAAGTCAAGGGCTTCGCCCAGCGCATGCTCGACGACCATACCAAGGCCCAGGCCGAAGTGCAGGACGTGGCCAAGGCCAAGGGCGTGGAACTGCCTGTCGAGCTCAACGTCAAGTACAAGGCCAAGTCGGCGATGCTCCAGGCCCTGAAAGGCGAGATCTTCAACCGCACCTATATCAAGCAGTCGGGCCGTACCGACCATCTCGATACGCACAAAAAGCTCAAGGAAAATCTCGACGACCTGAAGGATCCCGAGGTCAAGGCGCTGGTCACGAAGATCCGTCCGATTATCGAACAGCACCTGATCATGGCTGAGGAAATGATCGCCAAGTCCGGCCGCTCCACCATGGGTACGGCGGGCGCACCGACCAAGTAAGAACCGCCAGTTACGCGTTCAGATTACGGTGCCGCAGCCCGTGCGCCGGTTCAAATTGCAACTATTACCGCGTGGGCGGAGAATCCTCCCATGGGGTGATCCTCGTCAAGCCTGCGGGCTGCCTTTCCATTTCCCTTCGATGCGCTCGATCACGATCTCGATGCCGACGATCGCCTTGAGCATGCCGTCGATATAGGCCGGCGGTGCATCCGCGATCGACCAGGGCTGCACCTGGGCCGCCTCGTGGTGGGCGGTCTGCCCGTGCAGGAGGCCGAGCAGCCAGGCCGGGTCCTCGACCGTCCGCAGGCGTCCGTGCACATGCACCACCTGGTAATCCCAGGTCGGCACCACGCGTCCACCGGTGGCGGCCTTTTCCTGCTGGTCTGGTGGCACATAGCTGGCCGGACCGCGGAACACCACCAGCACCGGTTGCCCGGCCCGGCGCCAGACCGGATTGGCACGGGCGACGTGCGCACGCAGCACGCCGTGCGGAGCGGCCTCGAAGAATTCGAAAGGCAGGTGGTCGGAATCGGGCAGTGCGCCGTCGTGCGTCACCAGCATGCCCAGCGCGTATTCGGCGATCAGCGCCTGCATCGCCTGCGCCTCAGGCTGGCGATGGCGGGGCGGCAGGTACATCAGCTACCCTCCATGACGACAATTGCGGTCTTGAGCGAATTGGCGACGTAGCAGCGTTCGTGGGCGAGATGGTGGATGGCGTCGAGCTCGGCGCCCGTCGGCTGGCGCGCGCCGGCAAACACGATGGCGGGGCGCAGCTCGATGCGCGTCATCGCCATCCGGCCCTCTATATCCTGGTCGAGAGAACCCACGGCCCGGTCGGCATAGCTGTCCACCGTGAAGCCGCGCTGTCCCGCGATCGACAGGAAGAACAGCATATGGCAGCTCGAGGCCGCGGCCACCAGGGCTTCTTCCGGATCGAGCGCCGCCGGATCGGACATCGGCACGGGCACCGACAGCGGCGAGGATGAAGCGGGCACGCGCAGGCCGCCGTCGAACTGCCAGTCGTGGGCGCGGCTGTAGCGCCCGTCGAGGAAAGCCTGGCCGGCGCGCTGCCAGCTCACCTGTGCTTCGAACTGTTTCATTGGTCCCCCATTGTGGTCGAACCGTCATCATAAGTAGCGGCTTGGCTTGCTCAAAGGTCCAATCCGGGCGAAGATGGGCGTACCAATTTTATGTACATCCACGACCTGTTTGCCGCCGTTCCCCTGGAGCGCGCCGCCGCCACGCCACTGTTCCGCCAGCTCTACGCCTGGCTGAAGGACGCCATCCTGCAGGGCAGGCTGGCTCCCGGCGCGCGCCTGCCCGCCACGCGCGACTTGGCGCGGATGCTGAAGGTATCGCGCCAGACCGTGCTGGCCGCCTACGAGCAGCTCACAGCCGAGGGCTACCTGCGCGGCGGGGTCGGGCAGGGCACCTTCGTCGATGCGGCGCTGCCGGTAGCGCAGCATGCATCGCCTTCTTCCGCCGGCCTGCTGCGCCCCTTGCCGGAACGCGGCGCCGCGATGGCGTCGGCCATGTCGCGGGTGCGCTACCACGACGGCCCGGTGCGCGCCTTCCGGCCCAGCATGCCCGGGCTGGACCTGTTCCCCTTCGACACCTGGCGCAAGCTGGAGCTGCGCGCGCTGCGCCGACCGGGCCCGCACCTGGGCTACAGCGAGCCCGCCGGCCACCAGCCCCTGCGCGAACTGCTGTGCGCCTACCTGCGCGCCTCGCGCGGCGTGGTGTGCACGCCCGGGCAGATCGTGATCACGTCCGGCTCGCAGCAGGCCCTGTACCTGCTGGCCCACCTGCTGCTGGCGCCGGGCGACGGGGTCTGGGTCGAGTCGCCCGGCTACCAGGGCGCCTGCGCCCCGATGACGGTGGCCGGCGCGCGCATCTGCACGCTGCCCGTGGATGCCGAGGGCATGGACGTGGCCTACGGCGCCATGCATTACCCGGATGCGCGCATGGTGTTCGCAACGCCCTCGCACCAGCTGCCGCTGGGCGTCACCATGAGCCTGGGCCGGCGCCTGGCGCTGCTGCGCTGGGCGGTCGAGAACAAGGCCTGGGTCATCGAGGACGATTACGACAGCGAATACCGCTACACCGGCCCGCCGCTGGCTTCGCTGCAAAGCCTGGACAGCGCCGGCTGCGTGATCTATGTCGGCACGCTCTCCAAAGTGCTGTTCCCTGGCCTGCGCCTGGGCTATGTGGTGGCGCCGCCGGCGCTTGCCGAACCGCTGGCGCGCGCCAAGGCCGTGGTCGACCGCCACAGCGCCGTCGTGCCGCAGATGGTGCTGGCGGACTTCATCGGCGAAGGCCATTTCGCGCGCCACATCCGGCGCACGCGCGAAGCCTATGCCGAGCGGCGCGAAGCCCTGCTCGGGGCGATCGACGCGCGCCTCGGGGACCGGTTGCGCTGCGGGCCATCGGACGCGGGGCTGGATCTGTGCGTGCATTTTCGTCCCGGCTCCGGCGGCCGCTTTCCGAACGAGGCAAGGGTGGCGCAGGCCGCGCTCGATGCCGGTATCGAACTGCGTCCGCTTGCCTACTATGCCAATGCGCAGGCGGTACCGGCATGCGCGGTCGATCCGGGATTGCTGCTGGGGTTTTCGGCGGTCGGTCCCGCGGACATCCGGCGCGGCGTCGAGGGGCTGGCCTCCGTGCTGGCAGCTGCGCGCTGATTTATACTCCTGCGATGACACCTACCCGCTGCTCCTGGGCCAACATGGCCAACCCGCGCTATCTCGCTTACCACGATCATGAGTGGGGCGTGCCCTGCCACGACGAGACTACGCTGTTCGAGATGCTCAACCTCGAAGGCGCGCAGGCCGGCCTGTCGTGGGAGACTATCCTGAACAAGCGCGACAACTACCGCGCCGCCTTCGACAGCTGGGACGCCGAAAAAATCGCGCGCTACGGCGATGCCAAGACCGCCGAGCTGCTGGCCAATTCCGGCATCGTGCGCAACCGCCTGAAAGTGGCAAGCGCAATCACCAATGCCAAGGCCTATCTCGCCATGCGCGAGCAGGACCTGACGCTGGATGCCTACCTGTGGGGCTGGGTCGACGGCAAGCCGATCGTCAACGACTGGCCGGATGGATCGCGTCCCGCCAAGACCGAGCTGTCGGACCGGATCTCGAAAGACCTGGGCAAGCGCGGCTTCAAGTTCGTCGGCTCGACCATCATCTATGCCTACATGCAGGGCATCGGGATGGTGGACGACCATGACCGGGCCTGCTTCCGGCACGCCGGGCGCTGACATGGACCTGCGCGCGCACTGGCGTGGCCGCGAACGCTATACGGTGTTCGCCACAGGCTACGGCGATGGCGCAGCCGTGCGCGCGCTGCAGGCCGACTGGCTGGCCGACCCACAGCGGCCCGCGCGGCTGCACGTCGTGGCGCTCGCGACGGATTTACAGCCGGGTTTCCACCGTATCCCGCAGGACGATCCGCGCCTGACCTTGACCTTGCTCGCGATGCCGCCGGAAGCTGCCCTGGCGCAGCTGGGCGCGCAGCCCGACGCCGTGTTCCTGGATGCCGTCCCCGGAACCGGCTTCGTGCGACCGCTCGCGCGCATCGTCGCAAGCGACGCGCGCTTGCTTGCCACCGCGCTGGACGAGGAACAACGCGCGGCGCTGGCGGCGCAAGGCTTCGTGTTCGGCCGCGATAGCGAGGCCGTCTTCGCCAGCCGCAAGCCGCGCCTGCCGGTGCCGCCGATCCCCGAGCGGCGTGCGCTCGTCGTCGGGGCGGGGCTGGCCGGCGCCGCCGCTTGCGCCTCGCTGTGCGCGCGCGGCTGGGAAGTCACCCTCGTCGAACGCCACCCGGCGCCCGCCATGGAGGCCTCGGGCAACCTGGCTGGCATCTTCATGCCGCTGCTCTCGCGCGACGACAACCTCCCGACCCGCCTGACGCGCGCCGCCTACCTGTATGCGCTAAGGGCCTGGCGCCAGCTCGGGGGCATCGGCGGCGCGATCGAAGGCCAGGCCTGCGGCGTGCTGCAACTGGCGCGCGACGCCGGTCATGCCGAGGTCTCGCGCGCCATCGCATCCGAGGGAAATTACCCGCCGGAGTTCGCGCGCTGGCTCGAGCGCGAAGAGGCCGAAGCGCTGCTCGGCTTACCCGCTCCCGATGGCGGCTGGCAGTTCGCCCAGGGCGGCTGGGCGCGTCCCGGCAGCGTGTGCGAAACGATGCTGGCTGCCTGCGGCGAGCGGCTGACACGACGCTTCGGCGTGGGCAGCATCACGCTCGAAAGTGAAGACGGCGAGTGGCTGGCGCGCGCCGAAGATGGCGCCGTCGTCGCGCGTGCGCCGACCGTGGTGCTGGCCAGCGGCGCCGGCGCGCGCCGGCTGGCGCAATCCGCCGGCCTGCCGCTGGCCGCACTGCGCGGTCAGGTCACCCACTTGCCAAACGGCGCCGCGCCCCGCTTGCCGCTGGTGCTGTGCCGCGAAGCCTACCTGACCCCGGCAGCGGGCGGCATCCTGTGTGCCGGCGCCACCTATGACCTCGACGACGATCCACACCTGCGCGCCTCGAGCCAGCAGGAGAACATCGGGCGCCTGCGCGGCCTGGTGTCCGACCCGATTGCTGCCGAAGGCGTGCCGTTGGCCGGCCGCGTGGGCTTCCGGTGCGTGGCGCCGGACCGCCTGCCGCTGGTGGGCCGCCTCCCGGATTTCGCCGCCGCCGGCGCCACCGAACGCCTGCGCGACGTCCCGCGCCATCGCGGCCTGCATTGCCTGCTCGGCTATGCCTCGCGCGGCCTGATCTGGGCGCCGCTCGCCGCCGAACTGCTCGCGGCCCAACTCGAGGGCGAACCGCTACCGCTGGAAACCGCGCTGGTCGACGCGCTTGACCCGGCCCGCTTCGTGCTGCGTGCGCGGCGCTCCGGCAAGGCGCCGCTCGCTGGTCCGGACTGAGACCGTCTGCCCGGTTGCGGCCGGTGGTTCGGTGGCCTCAAGGCTTGAAGAGGGCCTCGGACGGCAGTTCCCTGGCCTGGCGTCGTGCTGCTCCTTCATTCTCGCGCAGCACGCGCAAGATATTTCCGCGAGCTGCCTTGGCCATGTCCTCGTCGGTCCAGCCGCGGCGCGCCAATTCCTGGAAGAGGGCCGGATACTTGTCCACGCCGTCCAGTCCATCGGGGGTGTGCATGATCCCGTCGAGGTCGGCGCCGATGCCGACGCTGTCTGCGCCGGCGACCTTGCGAATGTGGTCCATGTGGTCGGCGACCATCGAGATGGTGGCGCGCGGTGCAGGATTGTTCTTTTTCCACGCATCGAGCGCGGCGGCGGCGCGCTCCGGTTGACCGATGTACAGGCCGGCGTAGGGAGGCGCATTGTAGCGGCTCTGTTCCGCGGCAAGCGCTGCTTCGTAGGTGGCAACGGCCTGCGAAACGTAACCTGGATTGAAGTTCACCATCACGATGCCACGGTTTTTTGCGACCAGTGCCAGAACCTCATCGTCCACACCGCGCGGATGGTCGAGCAAGGCGCGGGCATTCGAGTGAGAAAACATGACCGGCGCCCGGCTCGCGCGCAAGGCTGCCTTCATCGCCTCGGGAGAGACATGACTCAGGTCCACCATCATGCCAAGACGGTTCATCTCGCCGACCACGGCAAGGCCGAATGGCGACAAGCCCTTGTGCACCGGGTTGTCCGTGGCTGAATCGGCCCAGCCGGTGTTCGACGTGTGCGTGAGCGTCATGTAACGCGCGCCCATCGCGTACAACTGGCGAAGCACCGACAGGGAATTATCGATCTGGTGGCCGCCTTCGATCCCGATCAGGGAGGCGATACGGCTCGTTTTCCTGGCGCGTTCGATATCGTCGGCGCTGTACGCCATGACCAGATGGTCGGGATAGCGCTGCACCATCCGCTTGGCCAGGTCGATCTGTTCGATGGTCATCTTGATGGCCGCGGGTCCCGTCACGCCGGTGGGAATCCATACCGACCAGAACTGTCCTCCCACATGGCCGGCCCGCAGGCGCGGCACGTCGGTCATCAACGGCGGCAAATCGGATGGTCCACCCGGCGCCGGCGGCAGCGTGGCGGTGTTCGATCCCAGGTCGATCTTTCCGAGGTCGCTGCCGTAGCGATCGCGAAGCTCCCACAACAAATCGTTATGCGCATCAATGACGGGCGAGGTCTTCAGCAGCCTGCTGACCCGGGCACCCGTATCGGCATGCTGCGCCGCGGCCGGCAGCGCGGTGCAGATACCAAGTGCGATCGCAAGGGCAAGGAGGGGGCATCGGGATGAGTGTTTCATGGGTGCCTGTGGTGTGCGTCGAATTGTATGGATGGCATGGTGGACGAGAGCCTGAATGCGGTGATCAGGTCCGTCCGTGAGCGAACCCGACCGTTTGTTCAGCATAGCAGCTTGCCAATGCGCGGCATCGTTATAGGAATGTCGCTCAGCCAGCCCAGGCGGCAACCGCACTGATTACTGTTGAGTTTTTTTTCAGTCGGCGCATAATCGGCGTCATCCCCGATAGCTTTCCAAAAGAACATGACCGCCACTCAACGTTCTGCGCCAGCGCCGCGCCGCGCGGCTCATTTCTATCATTTGACCGGCATCCTGCTCGCGGCCTCCCTGGCCGCATGCGGCGGAGGTGGCGGCGGTTCTCCGGCACCCGCCCTGCCGGTGGTAGTGACGCCGCCACCGCCGCCGCCAGTCGCGGCGCTGCCGGGCAGCTACGCCGATCCGGTCATCTATTCCGGAGGAGCCTCGGCCGCGCTGGCCAGTGCGACGGAGAACGCCGCCACGGTCCAGGCGCGCATCAGCCTGGAGGGCCGTCCGCTCGACTACACCGCCACCACCGGCCACCTGACGGCGACCGACCTGCAGACCGGACAGCCGGCGGCGTCCTTCTTCTACGTCGCCTATACCGCCGGCGCGCTGCCGGCGGCGCAGCGGCCGGTCACCTTCTTCTACAACGGCGGCCCGGGTTCGGCCTCGATCTGGCTGCACCTGGGCTCGTTCGGACCGCGCCGGATGGCCACCACTTTCCCATCGACCGAGCCGCCCGTGACTGCGCCGGCATTGGTCGACAACCAGGAAACGCTGCTGGACCATTCCGACCTGGTATTTGTCGACGCCATCGGCACCGGCTATTCGCAGGCGATCGCGCCGCGCACCAATGCCCAGTTCTGGGGCGTCGACCAGGACGCGGCGGCCTTCCGCGACTTCGTGCGCCGCTATCTCGCCGCTAATAACCGGCAGGCCTCGCCGGTCTACCTGTTCGGCGAATCCTACGGCGGACCGCGCACCGCCGTACTGGCCAACCTGTTGGAGAGCGCCGGGGTGCGCGTGGCCGGCGTCATGCTGCAATCGCCGGCGATGAACTACAACTCCAACTGCGGCGTGTTCAATCCCGGCCAGCTCAGCTGCGAAGGCTATCTGCCGAGCTATGCGGCCGTATCGAGCTACTACCAGAACGGCGGCAGCCTGCCGACTGACTTCTCGTCGGTCTTGCAGCGCGTGCGCGAGTTCGCCGCAGGCGCCTACCGCAGCGAGGTCGGCGCCTTCCTTGCCAGCGGCGTGCCGCCGACCGACGCCACCGTGACCCAGCTGGCCGGTTACACCGGACTGCCGGCGCTGACTTGGCGCCAGGACTTGTCGATGGTCCCCGGCGCCTATCGCGCGCGCCTGCAGCCGGGGCAGGTGATCGGACGCTACGACGCCCGGGTGCGCGCCCCCGTCGGCAGTGCGCTGGCGGCCGGCGGCGACCCGTCGCTCAATATAGTCGGCAACGTCTTCAACAGCAGCATCCGCGGCTATCTCGAAACCGAACTGCGCTACAAGGCGCTGACGCCCTACCTCGGCTCGAACAATGTGCTCGACCAGTGGCAGTTCGCCCACGACGGCAAGGCGCTGCCCGACACGATCCCGGACCTGGCCGCGGCCCTAACGCTCAATCCCGCCATGAAGGTGCTCGCCATGGGCGGCTACCATGACCTGGCGACGCCGTTCTACCAAACCGAGCTTGACCTGGCGCGGCTGGGCTCCAGCGCCGGGATCCAGATCCGCAACTACGACAGCGGGCACATGAGCTACCTCGACGACCGCGTGCGCCGCCTCCAGAAGGCCGACCTGCGCACCTTCTACAACAGCCAATCGGTGGCACAATGAAAACCATGCTTCTGTTCCTACTCCTTGCCAGCGCGGCGGCCCCGGCCGCGGCGGAGCCCCAGGTCGGCGTCGACGGCATGGTGCCGCCAGCGCTGCGCAACCGTGCGGCCGAAGCGCCGCCGGCAACCGGCGCGGCGCTGCGCGCGCAGGCGCTGGCCAAGCTGGAGAAGCAATTCCGGGCGGCGGATGTCGACGGCAACGGCAGCCTGTCGGCCGACGAAGCGAAGAATTTTGGCTTCGTTGCCAGGCATTTCGACGAGATCGACACCGGGCGCCGCGGCGCCGTCAGCTTCGATGATTTGCGCGCCTATCTGACGCGGATGAAAGCAGACCGGCGCTAGGCCGTGAGCCGAAATGCGCTTGCAATGACTGTCTCTTCCGGTCAGGTGACTTGCTCGCTTTGAGGAAGACGCGGACGCTAATATAGGCCTGCGACCGCCCAATCGTCGCCGTTCGTCACCCGACTGATTCTCGCATTTGCCGGATATTCTTTTAGCGTCGGTTTTTCAGCCCGCAGGGCACATGGTTGCCGTCCTGGGAGGGCGGGCTGGCCTTGCTATTGATTGGCATGTCACCACTGTATATCGCTGCTTGCTTCTTCTTTGTGAAGCAGGGTGCGCTCACGTCCTCAATGCTTCGTCGTTCGCCAGTTCGCCAGCGTGAGGCTTGAACCGGCCGAAATCTGCCTTGTAACGGCAGTGCTTTGGTATGCTGGCGGTAACTGTATACAACAAAAGCAGACCCGCTCAATCGAAGGAGACAAGCTTGAAATTGCCACGCCCACCCCGCCTCGCCGCGCTGTTCGCGCTGACCGCCATCGCCGTCGCCAGCAGCGCGCTGGCCGCACCGAAAGCCACACCGACTGTGGCCGATGCCGAGAAGTTTTTATTGGCCACCGAAACCCGGTTCGCCAACGAGTACGAGAACATAGTCCGCGCTCAATGGATCGGCGCGAACTTCATCACCGACGACAGCGAAGCGATTGCGGCCTATTTCGGGGAAAAGGCCCTGACGGCGCAGGGGGAGGCGGCTCTGGCCGCACGCCGTTACAACGGCCTCAAGCTGAAGGATGACCCGGCGCGCAAGCTCAAGCTGCTGCAGCTGACCCTGATGCTGTCGGATCCGACGGAGCGCGCTGACTACGCCAGCAAGCAGGCTGCCCTGTCCGGCGCCTACGGCAAAGCCAAATACTGCCCGAGCGAATCGAAGGATGCCTGCCTTGCGCTGGGCGACCTTGAAAAGACCTTGGCCACTAGCCGCGATCCCGTCAAGCTGAAAGACGCCTGGACCGGCTGGCACCAGCAGGCGCCGAGCTACAAGCAGACCTATGTCGACTACGTGGCTCTGTCCAACAAGGGCGCGCGCGAAATGGGCTTTGCCGACACCGGCGCCCTGTGGCGCTCGCAGTACGACATGAAGCCCGAGCAGTTCGCCGCCGAGATGGAGCGCATGTGGCAGCAGGTCAAGCCGCTGTACGATTCGCTGCACACCTACACCCGCCTGAAGCTGCGCCAGAACTACGGCGGGGCCGTGGTGCCGGCCAGCGGTCCGGTGCCGGCTCACCTGTTCGGCAATATGTGGAGCCAGAACTGGGAGCACATCTATCCGCTGCTCAAGCCGGCTACCGGCAGCAGCAGCTTCGACTTGAGCAAGGTGCTGGTCGAGCGCAAAACTTCGGCCAAGGAAATGTCGCAGTACGCCGAGCGCTTCTACACCTCGCTCGGCATGCCGAAGCTGCCGGAGAGCTTCTGGACCCGCTCCCTGCTGACCAAACCGGGCGACCGCGACGTGGTGTGCCACGCATCGGCCTGGAGCCTCGACCGCCTGGACGACGTGCGCATGAAGATGTGCATCACGCCGACTGCCGAAGACTTCAAGACCATCCACCACGAGCTGGGCCACATCTATTACTTCCTGGCCTACAAGAAGCAGCCGATCCTGTTCCAGACCGGCGCCAACGATGGCTTCCACGAAGCCATTGGCGACACGGTCGCGCTGTCGATGACGCCAAGCTACTACCAGCAGCTCGGCTTCATGGACAAGGCACCCGAGGCCAATGCCGACATCGGCGAATTGCTGCAGGTGGCCCTGTCCAAGGTGGCCTTCCTGCCGTTTGCCTACTCGGTCGACAAATGGCGCTGGGATGTGTATGCCGGCAAGGTCAAGCCGGAAGACTACGACAAAACCTGGTGGCAGCTGCGCGAGCAGTACATGGGCGTGAGCCGCCCGACGCCGATGGCCGCGGGCGGATTCGATGCCGGCGCCAAGTACCACGTGGCAGCCGACGTGCCGTACGCACGCTACTTCCTGGCCCATCTGCTGCAGTTCCAGCTGCACCGCTCCCTGTGCGCGGAAGCCGGCTACAAAGGGCCGCTCCACCGTTGCTCGATCTATGGCAGCCAGAAGGCGGGTGCCAAGTTGCAAAGTCTGCTGGAAATGGGCGCGAGCAAGCCATGGCAGGAGGCGCTGAGGGTGGCCACGGGTGAAGACAAGATCGACGGCTCCGCATTGCTAGACTATTTTGCGCCATTGAAAACCTGGTTGGACGAGCAGAATAAACAGCTGGCCGCAGTCGAGGTCAAGAAGTAACAGCGATTAGCACGGATATGGCCGGTGCAAACCGGCCATGCGCTTGTGCTTATTTTGCGTCGGTCACTTTGATGCCGGAGATTATGGCATCGGTCACGTCGCCACATACTCGACGTCCTCGATGAGGCGTTGAAACTACAGCTACGGCAAGCTAAAGTCAGGCTGAACAAGTCGATCCTCAAAAGTGTTGTTGCGCCGCCCTCAGTTACTTTCCGAAAATGAATTGTCAAATTCATCGCGTTATAATTGACGTACAGTAACTTTTTCGGTCCGCCGGCCCCCGCGATGGAAGACTCACCACAATCGAACGAGCTGTTCCTGTTTCTGGCGTCCACCGCGCACGACATGAAGAACTCGATCAGTGTTCTGTCCGGCACGCTCGAGCGCCTGCTCGATGACGCTTCGCCTGAGACCGAAAAAGCCTATCCGCAGATGGCGCAGATGCTGTACCAGACGCGCCGCCTGAACGACAGCCTGATGCAGCTGCTGGCGCTGTACAAGCACGTCGGCACGCCGGAATACCCGTTCGACGTGCAGCCGATCGAAGCCGGCCAGCTGGTCGAGCAAGTGGTGGCGCTGGAGCGCGTGTTGCTGGAGTCGCGTGGCATTCAACTTGAACTCGACGTCGAGCAGGATCTGGTCTGGCATGTCGACGAAGACCTGATCGTCGGCGTGGTCTCGCATGCGATCAACAACGCCGTCCATTACACGCGCGACCGCATACGCTTGTCCGCGCGCGAGCGCGATGGCTGGCTGGAGATCCGCGTCGAGGACAACGGCGCCGGCTATCCGGCCTCGCTGCTGGAGGCCGGCAGCGCGGCGCTGAGCGGCACCTCCAGCGGTGTGAACTTCCTGACCAACAGTGCGGGCCTGGGCCTGCACTTCTCGCGCGAGGTCGCGAAGATGCACCGCCACCGCGAGCGCGTGGGCACGGTGCGGCTGGAAAACGGCGGCCCGCTCGACGGCGGCTGCTTCATCCTGGCGCTGCCATGAATGCGGCCTTGAACACCTTCACCGCACCCGCCGTCGCCGACCAGATCGACTGGGCCGGCAAGAACTATCTTGTCGTGGACGACTTCATCGGCGTGCGCCAGCTGCTGCGCGAGGCGCTGCGCAGCTTGGGCGCGCGCAATATCGACCAGGCGTCCAGCGGCGGCGAGGCCATGGGCATGCTGAACAAGACCCGCTACGACGTGGTGCTGTGCGACTTCAACCTGGGCGAGGGCAAGAATGGCCAGCAGGTGCTGGAAGAAGCGCGCATGCGCAACCTGCTGCTGCCTTCGAGCGTGTTCCTGATGGTCTCGGCCGAAAAAAGCGTCGAGTCGGTGATGGGTGCGGCCGAGCACCAGCCGGACGCCTACCTGGTCAAGCCGATCACCGAGGGCGTGCTGTTGTCGCGCCTGAACCGCGTGTGGCGCAAGAAGCAGGTGTTCAGCCTGATCGACCAGGCCTATGCCGAGAAGGATTACCTGCGCGCCGCACGCCTGTGCGACGAGCAGGTGGCGGGCAACAAGGTGCACGAGATCGACCTGCTGCGCATGAAGGCGCGGCTGATGGAGAAAAGCGGTGAGCCGGGCAAGGCGCGCGAGACCTATGAGCGCGTGCTGGCCCAGCGCGAGTACCAGTGGGCCCGTTCGGGCCTGGCCAAGATCCGCCTGGCCGATGGCGACTACGAGCAGGCACGCCAGATGTTCCAGACCGTGATCGCCGTGAACCGCTATTACATCGACGCCTATGACCAGCTGGCCCTCAGCTACCAGAACATGGGCCAGCACGAGGAAGCCCTCGGCATCCTGGAGCGCGCGGCCAAGCTCTCGCCCAATTCGGTGCCGCGCCAGCGCAACCTGGGCCAGGCTTGCCTAAAGCTGGGCAACGTGGGCATGGCCGAGAAGGCCTTCCGCAAATGCATCGCAGTCGGCGAATACTCGATCCGCAAGACGCCGGACGCCTACCTCGGCCTGGCGCGCGTCTGCGGCCTGAAGAACGATCCGAAGGAAGCGCTGCAGCTCCTGATCGCGGTGCAGCGCGACTTCGGCGCCGAGCATCCGGACATCGAACTGCGCGCCAAGATCACCGAAGGCCTGGTCTACCACGAGAGCGGCGACTACCGCCGTGCGCGCAAGGCCGGCGATGAGCTGGAGGCGCTGCTGCAGGCCAGCTCGGCGCGCCCGGACGTGCCGACCTGCCTGGAGATGGCCACGCTGCTGTTCGCGGTCGGCGTCAAGGAAGCGCCGGTCGAGCTGCTGTGCTACGTCATCCGCAATAACCACGACAACCAGCTGCTGCAGGACGAGGTGCAGAAGATTTTCGAAAAGGCGCGCATGGGCGAGGAGGGCGAAGCCCTGATCCGCGGCGCGCGCAAGGAAGCGATCGACCTGATGAACCAGGGCGTGCTGCTCTGGAAGACCAACAAGCTGGCCGAAGCCGTGGAGTGGATGCGCAACGCGCGCGCGGCGCTGCCGCACAATGTGCGCATCCTGTTCAATTCGGCGCAGATCCTGGTGTCGTACATGCAGCAGCGCGGTTACAGCGTCGAACGCCTGGAAGAGGCGCACGGCGTGCTGGGGCACGTCGACCGGCTGCAGCCGGGGCAGCAGCGGTTTGCGCAGTTGATGGAGCAGTTGATGCTGCTGGTGCCGAAGGTGGAGGAGCCGGTGGTGGTGAGTAAGGCGACTGGCGAGGTGGCTGCGGCTTGAGTTCGCGACTGTGCTACGAACTTGGGTTCCCGCCTTCGCGGGAACAATGCCATTGGCATCGTCTCCCCCGATTGCCCGCACACCACTAACGCATCAGCGGCACCGCTCCCGAACATTCCGGCACGGAAGGGGCGGCGGCGCATCCCCATGCCGCCGCGCCAGCTCCGTGCACAACATGCCCACGTCGATCGCGCCGTCATCCTTGCGCGCCGCATCCACCGCGCCGCCCAGCGCGCATTCGCCGATGTACTGTCCCAACGCCCGGTAGCTCTCGAACTGGGTCTCGTCGAACCACTGGTCCGCCGTGCTCTCGTGCGGATACGAGGGATGCACCTTGCGGTAGTTGAGCAAATCCGCGTTCTCGCGCCCGACGATGGCCGGCTTCAGGTAGACCAGGGTGCCGTCGACGCCGCCCTGGCCGATCTGGCTGTACGCTACCTTGCCGACCGCGCAGCTGGCGCCGCACAGGCCTTCGCCGCCGCGCTGGGCGAGCTTCGATACGTCCAGGTCGATGCGCACGTGCAGGTCGGTCGCGCACTTGCGGATCGCGTTGCCCAGGTCTTCAAAAGACAGCGCGCCGTCGCTGGCCACGTCCACCGCAATGATCAGGCGGCAGCGCCGCCGCACCAGCTCGTAAATGCCGAGGTTGTCGAAATGCCCGCCGTCGGACAGGTAGACATAGCTGGCGTCGGCATTGGTCAGGCCGAACAGCTCGGCCAGGAGGCTGAACAGGCCGACCGGTGGCGAGGACTGCTGCCAGGCGGCCTGGCGCGGGTTGGGGCACCAGCGGCCGAGACGCACGTTAAACATCGTCATCAGGAAGTTCAGCGGCGGCGAGGAGTGCGCGCCCATGTTGGGGCTGGCCGCGGCGCCCGACACCGCCACCGCCATGCCGAGCCGCACGCCGGCGTCGTCGTCGGCCCCGGGGCCGGAGCGCGAGCCATACTGGTCGGTCGGGCGGTAGCAGCCGCGGGTCGCATCATGTCCTGCATCGCTGCTGGCCGCCTGCTCGGGCAGCTCGAAGCCGCAGTAGCGCGACGTGAAGGTGAACGAGGCGGCCTTGCGGGTGCGCCATGCGAGTTCCTCGCCGCCGACCAGGTTGAGCGAGGTATTGATGATGTGGCAGGGGCGCTGGTTCTTCAGGTCTTCGAGCAGCGGATCGTCGCCGGGATCGAAGCCGGTGAACGGGTGCGGGTTGCGCGCGCGGCTGCTGGCGCCGAAATAGGCGCGCACCAGCCGGTTCCGGTACAGCATGTAGAGCGAAAACTTGTTGATGTCGACGCGCCAGCCGAGCAGCAGCGCGAAGAACATGAAGCCGCCGAAGGCCCACGCAAGCCGCGTGCCGCCGGTGGCGAGCGTGGCGCTGGCGTGGGCGCCGTACACGCAAACCAGCGTGATGGGGCCGTGGCAGTCGAGGTGGGGCGGGGCCACCACCAGCTGCACCAGGGTGCCCAGCAGCGCGAACACGCCGGCCGTGAACACATAGGGCGCCAGGCGCGCGGCCAGGTCGAGGCGCCAGTCGGCCGTGCGCATGCCGGTCGCGCTGCCGCTGCCGGCCTTCAGGCCGAACCAGGTCACGGCCAGCCAGCCGAGCAGGGTGGTGATGTGGCCCCACGGATCGTAGGTCAGCCAGGCCCAGTGCAGCAGGGGTCCGAGGAAGAAGGCGATGCCGAACATCGTGACCCAGGCCAGCGCGAAGATCCAGGCCCAGGCGCCCTGGCGGCTCCACCATTCGCGGCTGGCGTCGCTGTACATGCGGCCGATCAGGCCGATCATCAGGGTCATGGTGCTGGCGAACAGCGCCATCATCAGCGGCATACCGAAGGTGGCCAGGGCAATGGCATTGTTCAGCACCGGATGTTTGGCCGGCTGCGGCAGCAGCCCCAGTCCGAGCAGCAGCAGGATCGTGCCGATGGTGAGTGCGCCGATGGCGCACACCAGGTGCGCACCGCCTTCGATCAGTTCGTGGCGCGTCACGTCGGCCGATGGGCGGTTGGGCTGGAACCAGGCCGCGATGCCCAGCGCCACGGCCAGCACGAACAGGATGGCGGCCAGCACCAGCAACCCGCTCACCAGGTAGCTGCTGGTATCTGGCGCCATGAACTGCAGCAGGAATTTCGGGGCGAAGGTGCAGGCCGCCGCGGACAGGATCGCCATCACGGTGACCGCGCTGGCGGCGCAGGCCGTGTAGCCGGCGCGCCGGTAGGCGCTGGTGCGGTCGTGCGCGAGATACCAGCCGCAGGCCCACACGAAGAAGTACACGATGCCGGGCGCCAGCAGCCAGTAGGGCCGCCCCTGGAACTGGGCCGGCAGCGCGCCCATTTCCCACACCGGCGCGCCGCCATAGCGCCACAGTCCCACGCTGCCGAGGAAGCCCGCCAGCAGCAGCGGCAGGTTGATCCACCAAAGCACCGCGCCCTGCGACAGCGGGAAGCGGCGCAGGCCGCGCGAGCTCGAGGGCTTGCTGGAGATGCTCAGCGCGATGCCGAAGACGGCGCCGAGGAACAGCAGCGCCCCCAGGATCCAGGTGACGTCGGCATAGATGGCCCAGGGCCCGCCCGGGCTGACGATGCGGTGCACCGCCCACACGGCGGCGCGCGGCAGCAGCAGCAGGGCGCACAGCCAGGCCACCAGCATGGTGAGGTTGAGGCCCGTGTTGCGCACATAGGTGCCGATCAGGGTCCAGGTGTCGGCGCTGAACATGCCGCCGCGCGGCGACAGATAGTTGCTGTACTGGCGCAGGAAGCGCAGCGCCGGGGCCTCGGGCGTGCCGGCGGCGGGCGCCAGCATGGCTTCGACCGCGCCCACGTTGCCGCCCTGTTCGTGGATGCACTTGGAGAGCCAGCCGCCGATGAAGCCGCCGCCTGACACGGTTGACAGGTAGTCGAGCTGGCGCAGCAGACCCTTGCCGGCCAGTGCCTGCAGCACGCCAAGCCCGAAGGTGGCGCTGCGCACGCCGCCGCCTGACAGGGCCAGGCCGACCAGGCCGGCCGCATGGGCGCGCACCGGGAGTTCGCGAGTCGGGTTGGCGTCACGGGCCGGGCCATACTCCGGGCGCAGGAGGTCGAGTTCATCCTGGAAGACGTCGTTGAAGGTGGCGCCCGTGATGTCGTTGAGTCGTTGCAGGGTGACGTCGTCGAGCAGGCCGAGGCCGGCGATGCCGTGGCGGCGGCGGAACTCGACGATGGGCGCGGCCAGGTCGCCGAGCGTGTAGGCATGTGCGGGCGGCTGGCAGCCGGCGGCATCCAGCTTGCGACGCAGGTCGGCAAGCCGGGACGGCGACAGACTGGCAGGATCGATAGCGAGCACGCGCACACTCCGGCTGGACACGGTAGGCGGGACCCTTTGCGATGGTCCCGTTTGGTCCAGTTCAGCACGCCAGCAAGGCGTGCGCTACCGTTTGCGTCAAGTGTGCGCGGGTTTGCTGCTCGTCAAGCTTTGTCGGCTTTGCCGCGGGGATTGCGTCCGACCCGGCCGGCAGCCGGATTGCTGTTCGCAGGATCGGGTGCGCCACCGGAGACATCCAGCGGCGAGCTGCCTTTTCCCCTCGGCTTGGCAGGCGATGTGGTTGCCGCGCTTTCGTGCGGGGCGGAGGCCCCTTCGGGCGCCTCGCCGGGTGTCGGAATGGCGCTGGTTACCGCTTGGCGGAACTGGTCTTGCAACAAGTTCCACCAGGCGACGGCGGCCGGCATCGGATTGTCGGCCGCGGAGCCGTCGGCGGCCGCTTCGGCCTGGGTTCCGGGCGCCGCGGCAGGGGCGGCTGGCGGCGCCGGCGGGGCCGCGGGCGTGGCGGACTGGGCGAAGAACTGGGCGAAAGGCGCGGCCATGGCGGACTTGTCGCCGGCGCCGCCCATGGCCTGGGCCATGCTCTCGCTCATCGCCTTGAGCGTGGCCAGCGTGCCGCGCTGCACTTCGAGCGCCTGGATGGTCCCGCGCAGCATGGCGATGTTCAGGTTCAGCCAGGATTCGACGGCTTTCAGGTCGGCGATTTTCTTGTCCAGGTCTTCGGTGGACAGGCTGGACGTGGCGCCCGGCATCGTGACGCCGGGGATATTCATGCTACCCCAGAGATTCTTGACGAATTCGAGCGTATCGGTCATTCCGGCAGCGTTCGGCATAGGGGGCTTGAGCATCGTTGTTCTCCGTTGGGGGTGACACCCTAGCGTAGCAGATAAATAACACTGTTACAAAGTCGATCCGCAAGTCGTGGCTCGGCAGCGGCGCGGCGGTCAGGCTACACTAGCGCCATGAGTTTTGCTTTCCTCCGAGAGCGGCGCCGCCCCCTGGTGCTGGGTACCCTGGTCGTGCTGCTGCATTGGCTGGTGCTGGGCTGGATCACCGCCGGCACCCAGGGCCTGTCGCTGCCCGGGCGCGACGGCGGCACCTTGGTGAGCGTGACCCGGCTGCTCCCGCCGAAGGCCGCGCCGCCCCCCGAACCCGTGCCGCCGCCCGCGCCGAAGATGGCCCAGCCGCCCTTGCCCGATTTCGACCCGCTGCCATCGGACATGGTGGTCGCCGATGCCGTGGGCGAGCGCCTGCCGGCCGGCCCGCCGGTGGATGCGCCGCCCGCACCGGGCCCGGCCGCCAGCCCGGTGGCGGCAGCCGACCCCGCGCCGGCGCAGGCATCCGGGCCCGCACCCGCGCCCGAAGCGCCGCCTGCGCAAGACCTGGTGCGCCGCTACAAGGTCGACGTGCCACCGCCGGCCGACCTCACGCTCGACGTGGCGCGCCAGGATGCCGACGGCACCCTTTGGCGCGGCCAGGCCGTCCTGTCGTGGAAGCGCGACCAGGCCGGCGCCTACCGGGTGCGCATCGAAGCCGGCATCCGGGTCGTGTTCGCGCGCGTGAACCTGGTGGTCCTGACCAGCGAAGGACAGGTCGGCAACACGGGGCTGGCGCCAAGGACCATGACGGAAAAGCGCCGCGGCCGCGCGCTGACCGCGACCCATTTCGACTGGCCGGCCAATCAGGTGACGTTTTCAGGCTCGCAAGCGCATTACAATCTGCAACCGGGGGCCCAGGACAAGGCCACGGTGCCGCTGCAGCTGGCGGCGATCGCACGCGCCGATCCGTCCCAGCTCAGCGGCGACATCGACATGTTTGTCGGCGAAGACCGCGACGGCAGCGTTTATACCTTCAGGGTCGTCGGCCAGGAAGAGATCGACACCCCCCTCGGGCGCCTGCAGACCGTGCGCCTGACCCGTCCACCCAAGCCGGGCTCGTACAAATCGCGCCTGGATATCTGGCTGGCCCCGGCCCATGGCTGGATGCCGGTGCAGATCCGCAGCAGCGAAGCCAATGGCGCAGTGACCACGCAAACGGTGAACAAGATCGCCATGACCCAACCAGGATTTTGATATGCACAGTTCGACACTTCGACCTACCTGCTGCAGCCTGCTGCTGGCACTGAGCCTGGGCAGCGCTTGCGCCCAGGATGCGCCCGCCGCCATCAAGCGCCCATTCGCGCTGCCGCCGTCGGCCGACCTGAATTACGAGCTGCAGGCGCGCCACCGCGGCTTCAGCCTGAAAGGCGAGGCCGTGGTCACCTGGCGCGCCGGCGACGGCAAATACGCCGTCAGCGCCGAGTCGCGCGCGCCGGTGCTGGGCACCATTACCGAAGACCGCAGCAGCGGCGCGGTGGATGCCTTCGGCCTGGCCCCGGCCGAATTCCACGAAAAGCGCCTGCGCAAGGCCCCTACCACGACCACCTTCGACCGCGATGCGAAGTCCCTGAGTTTCAGCGAAAGCAAGCAGGTCTACGCACTCAAGGGCGGGGAGCAGGACCGCGTCTCGATCACCTGGCAGCTGGCCGCCGTGGCGCGCGCCGCGGGCGAGCGCTTCAAGCCGGGCTCGGAATGGCCTTTCTTCGTGGCCGGCCGGCGCGATGCGCAGACCTGGGTGTTCAAGGTGGTGCGCCGCGAAACGCTGCGCACCGGCCTGGGCCAGATCGAGACGGTGCTGGTGGCGCGCCAGCCGCTGGCCGACAAGAAGGACCAGGTGCTGGAAGTCTGGCTGGCGCCGAAGCACGAGTGGTATCCGGTCAAGCTGCGCTACCAGGATGGGGAGAAGGAGCAGATTGAGCAGACGCTCGCGACGGTGACGAAGCGTTGAGCAAGAAAGAGCCGTCGCTGACTCTACGGTTATCACCAATCGACCGGCCTCAAGCGGCCTTCGCATACTTCAGGTCAAACCGGTCCAGCTCCATCACCTTGGTCCACGCCTTCACGAAGTCCTGCACGAAATGCGCCTCGCCGTCGCCCGCGGCATACACCTCGCTCAGTGCGCGCAACTGCGCATTGCTGCCGAAGATCAGGTCGGCCAGCGTGGCGGTCCAACGCCGCTCGCCCGTCTTGCGATCGGTTCCCTCGAACAGGTGCTGGCTGCCGTCGACGCGCTTCCAGGCAGTACGCATGTCCAGCAGGTTGGTGAAGAAGTCCGGCGTGAGCGCGCCTGGACGGGTGGTGAACACGCCGTGCTGTTCGCCGCCGCTGGTGGCGCCCAGTGCGCGCATGCCGCCGACCAGGGCTGTCATCTGGGGCGCGGTCAGCATCAAGAGATTGGCCCTGTCGAGCATGGCATTGGCCACGTTACCCGCCGCGCCGGCGTGGATGTAGTTGCGGAAGCCGTCGACCGCGGGCTCGAACACCTCGAAGGAATTGACGTCGGTCTGCTCCAGCGCGGCGTCCATGCGGCCGGGCCGGAACGGTACCTTGACGTCGTGGCCGGCCTTCCTCGCGGCTGCCTCCACCGCGGCGCTGCCGCCCAGCACGATCAGGTCGGCCAGCGACACGCGCTTGCCCCCGGGCGCCGATGCATTGAATTCCTGCTGGATGGCTTCCAGCTGTTGCAGTACCTGCGCCAGCTCGGCCGGGTCGTTCGCTTCCCAGTCCTTTTGCGGCGCCAGGCGGATACGGGCGCCGTTGGCGCCGCCGCGCATGTCGCTGCCGCGGAAGGTGGATGCCGAGGCCCACGCCGCCTTCACCAGCTGCGGGATGCTCAAGCTTGACGCGAGCACCTTGGCTTTAAGTGCCGCGATGTCGGCCTCGTCCACCAGCGGGTGGTCCGCTGCCGGAACTGGATCTTGCCAGATCAGGTCTTCTTGCGGCACCAGCGGGCCGAGGTAGCGCAGCTTCGGTCCCATGTCGCGGTGCGTCAGCTTGAACCAGGCGCGGGCAAAGGCGTCCGCGAACTCCGCCGGGTTGGCCAGGAAGTGGCGCGCGATCTTTTCGTAGGCGGGGTCGAAGCGCAGGGCCAGGTCGGCGGTGGTCATCATCGGCTGGTGCAGCCTGCCGGGGATATGGGCGTCCCGCACATTGCGGCCCGCATCGCCGACCGGCTTCCACTGGTGCGCGCCGGCCGGGCTCTTGGTCAGCTCCCACTCGAAGCCGAACAGCGTTTCCAGGTAGCTCATGTCCCATGTGGTCGGTGTCGCGGTCCAGGCGCCTTCCAGGCCGCTGGTGATGGCGTGCGCGCCGACGCCGCTTTCGTAGGCACTTTTCCAGCCCAGGCCCAGCTCTTCGATGTTGGCGCCCTCGGGATCGGAGCTCAGGTGGTGCGCGGGGCCGGCGCCATGGCATTTGCCGAAGGTGTGGCCGCCGGCCACCAGCGCCACGGTCTCGACGTCGTCCATGGCCATGCGCCCGAAGGTGTCGCGGATGTCGCGCGCCGAACCGACGGGGTCGGGCGTACCGTTGGGGCCTTCGGGATTCACGTAGATCAGTCCCATCTGCACCGCGGCGAGCGGCTTGGCCAGCTCGCGCTCGCCGCTGTAGCGCTCATCGCCCAGCCAGGTGGATTCCGGACCCCAGTCGATCGGCAGTGGTTCCCAGATGTCCTCGCGCCCGCCGCCGAAGCCGAAGGTCTTGAAGCCCATGGATTCGAGCGACACATTGCCTGCCAAAATCATCAGGTCGGCCCACGACAATTGCTTGCCGTACTTTTGCTTGATGGGCCAGAGCAGCCTGCGCGCCTTGTCGAGGTTGCCGTTGTCGGGCCAGCTGTTGAGCGGGGCGAAACGCTGCTCGCCCGATCGGGCGCCGCCGCGGCCGTCGAAGATGCGGTAGGTGCCCGCCGAGTGCCAGGCCATGCGAATGAAGAAGGGACCATAGTGGCCGTAGTCGGCCGGCCACCAGTCCTGCGAATCGGTCATCAAGGCGTGCAGGTCGGCGATGACGGCGTCCAGGTCGAGTTTCTGGAATTCCTTGCGGTAGTTGAAGTCTTCCAGCATCGGGTCGCCCAGGTTGGCATGCTGGTGCAGCACACCCAGGTTCAGCTGGTCGGGCCACCAGTGGGCATTGGTCCGCGTCTGCATCGACTTCTTGTCATGCCCCATGGGGCATGTCATTTCCTGCTCGGCGGTTTTCAGATCCATCTCGTCGCTCATGCTGCATTCTCCTTGATTGGTCAGGGCCTGACCTGTTAACGCCAGCATAAGGCGATAGTGTCAATGCATCCAATTGGCTTTCTTGATAGGAATCATAGGTAAAACCGCAACTTCCGCGTTTATTGCATTTTGATCAAGTAAATCGGGCTGGATGAGTGTGTCTTTCCTGCAATGCAGCGCCTGTCGAGGAGCCTTCGGACTGCTAATTGCCCAGCCTAAACTGTTATACTGGCGCCCCCGCGGACCGGCTGTGCCTGCCAAGACAGGCGCCGCCGCCCACGCATGGAGAACGGTATTTCACGATGATCGACACACTGGCCAGCGCGGCACTCGCCGCGGATTCCCTATCGCCGCAAGAAGACGACCCGCTGCAGGCGCACTTCCAGCAGGGCGTGGCGCCTGACGAGATCGAGCAGGTTTACCACCTCAAGCGCGCCCAGCCCATGCTGTCGGCGTTCACGGCCCTGTTCCACGGCACCCAGGACGGTGTGCTGGTGCGCCTCCTGGTGCTGCGCGAGCTGGCCAGCGATACCGCCACGTCAAGCTTCTCGCGCGGCGACATCAACAACAAGCTGGCCTACCTGACCGCGGAAAGCCTCGAAACGGTGCTGAACCGCCTGCGTGGCCACGGCCTGCTGGCCTGGGATGCGCCGGCCGCGGTCTACCGCATCACGCCGCTGGCGCGCAATGTGCTGTCCGCACTGGACACCCTGTTCAACCTGGCCAAGCCGGAAGAAGACGATGCCGAGATGGGCTTCCTGCTGTCGCAGGTGGCGGGCGCCCAGGCGGTGGGCGGCATCACGGTCGAACAATTGCGGCACCTGCTGGGCCGCCTGGTCGAGCTGACCGAGGAATTCCGCGATGCGATCGCCTCCGGCTCCGAATTCAAGCTGCGCACCTCGCAGGCGAAATGGCACATGGCCTGCGACTGGGTCGAGAAGGGATCGAGCATCCTGCGTGCGATCACCGCGGACCCGAACGCCGATTCGGCCACCCACAAGGCGGCGCAAGCCATCGGCAGGGCACAAAGCGCACTCTTGAACATGCAAGGCATGTTTTCTCGTGCTTTAAACCAGATCGAGCGCCAGCGCGTGCACCTGGGCCAGTCCGGCCTGTCGACCACCGACGTGAAACGCTGGCTGCTGGCCCACGACGACCTGGCCAGCCTGGCCGAAGGCGCGATCGACCGTCCGGTGGTGCCGCTGTTCGGCACCCCGGCCGAGATGATCGACGTGGCCGAGACCGAGCTGCTGCTCGAGCGCGTGACCTCGACCGGCCCCAAGGGCCTGCCGACCGGCCAGGATGCGCCGCTGACGGTCAACGACAGCCCTGCCATGCAGGGGGAACTGAACGACTGGATCAACAAGCTGGCCGACTTCGCCAACCTCGGCAACTTCCCCGAGTTCTCCGAGAGCGGCCCGAAGAAGGTGGCGCTGCACGAGTCGCTGCTGCCGGCGAGTTTTGCGGTGGCGTCCTACCGCGCCTCGCTGCTGCCGCTGCTGGGAGATGCGGCCGAGGCCAGCCTGCAGGGCGCGACCGCCGAGCTGGCGCGCCTGCCGGTGCGCTTCGAGACGCTGGACGACATGATCCAGCTCGACGACCCGGAAGTGGCGGCCATGTCGATCGCTTCCCTCGCATTACATACTGACAGTCCTGAAAGCGGTACGAGCAATGAATGACGATGCACAAATCCTGATCGCGCGCCTGCTGACGCACCAGACCCTGCGCCGCGACGACAAGATGGTCAAGCGCGCGCTGTCGGACGAGCAGTTCCGCATCGAGGTGGACAAGCGCCTGTTGGAATCCGGCCTCAAATTGCTCGACAACGTGTACGCCGACCACGTCACGATCGCGCTGCACCGCAACGTGGAGCCGAAGATTTTTGGCGCCAAGGACATCTGGCAGAACAATAATTTCGGTTTGACCCGCGACGGCGTGGCCCTGCTGGTGGTGCTGTGGGCGCAGATCATCCTGCCCAAGCGCGAGCGCCAGGAGACCCACGTCACGGTGCTTGATGACCAGACCGACATGTTCGAGAAGGATGCGCCGATCCCGCGCGCGGAAGACACCTCGATCGGCATCTCGTACACGGCGCTGCTGTCGGACTTCGGCGACAAGCTGGGCAAGAAGACCCGCATGGACATGAACCTCGGCGTGCTCTCGAAGCTCGGCTTCATCGAGCGCCGCGGCGACGTGATCCTGGAAGGCCCGCTGCTGGACCTGATGATGGACACCGACGTGCTCAAGGAACGCATCATCAACGGCGCCCTGGCCGACGTGTTCAAGCGCGCCCCGCTGGCCACCGTCCCGCGCCGCGCACCGCTTGAGAGCGAAGCAGCCAACGATGCCGTGGTCGAAGCCGCGGTCGACACCGTGGCCGATGACGCCGCCGACACCCCACACTGAGATAGCCCATGTTCCACATCAAATCACTCGAACTGGTCCATTGGGATTACTGGCAGCGGATCAAGAACATCCCGCTCGACGCCAAGATCATCACGATCGCCGGCCAGAACGGCTCCGGCAAGACCACGCTGCTCGACGCGCTGCGCACCCTGTTTGGCCTGGATTGCTCGATGGGCCGTACCTATAAACACTACGCGCGCCACTCGGGCCAGCAAAGCGCCTGGATCCGCGCCGTGGTCGACAACAAGGCGGTCGGCAAGCAGTTGTCGAACCGCCCGTTCCGCCATTCCGGCTTCTTTGCCGACGACGAAGTGACGCTGTTCTGCCAGATCCAGAAGAATGGCGGCGACTGGAAGCGCCAGTACCTGATGCGCCCGGGGAACGTCGACATCGAAGAAGTCACCGAAGCGACCGACTGGCTCGGCGTCGAGAATTACCGCAAGCGCCTCGCGTCCGCGGGCCTGTCGCCGGCCATGTCGAAAGTGCTGGCGCTGGAGCAGGGCGAGACCGACAAGCTGTGCGAATACGCGCCGCGCCAGCTGCTCGACCTGGTGTTCCAGGTCTTCGGCGACAAGGAAGTGCTGGACGCCTACGACGAAGCCAAGCGCCACCAGCGCGACACCGAAACGGAACTGAAGCGCTTCGAGTCCGAACTCGAGACCTCGCGCATCAACCTGGAAGGCCTGCGGCTGCGCGTAGCGAACTACCACCAGTGGTCGGACCTGCACAAGGAAAAGCGCGGGCTGCAGGAAGAAGTGCTGCCGGCGCTCGAATACCACGAGGCGCGCGAAAAAACCGGCACCATCAGCCGCAACCTGCGCGAGGCACGCAAGCCCTTGCTGCAGGCCGACTCGATCCTGGCCGAGAAGCGCCAGCAATTGGCGGCGCAGCAGCGCGCCCTGACCGAAGCGCAGAAGCTGGAGACCCAGCTCGAGCAAGAGGGCAACGAGCTGGCGGGCCGCCTGACCGAAGTCAATCGCCGCCTGAAACCACTGGAAAGCCTGGTCGAGCAGAAGGAACGCCTGCACAAGCTGGCTGCGGATGCCGGCGCCGACATCGCCGAAGTGGCCAAGCAGCTGGACGAAAAAGAAGCCGAGCTGGCCAAGCAGAAGGCCAAGCGCGACGCCATCGGGGCAAAAATCGCCGCCGAAATGGCGACGGTCTCGGCCCTGCAGGGCAAAAGCGCGATGCCGGAACCGGAAGCGCAACGCCTGATGCGCCGCGTCCTGCGCGACGAGGGCATCGCCCACGCCATGCTGTCGGATATCGTCGAAGTGACCGACCCGAAATGGCAGGGCGCAGTCGAAGGTGTGCTGGGCGGTTACGCCTCGGTCGTGCTGCTCGAGAAAGCCAAGGATGCCCCGGCGGCCTATCGCCTGGCCGAGAAGGAGCGCTACCGCCACTTCATCGTGCCCGATTGCGTCGAGGCGCCGGTGGTCAAGGACGACAGCCTGCTGTCGGTGGTGCGCTTCTCCGGCAAGGCACCGGGCTGGCTGATCGATCAGCTGGAACGCATCGAGCGCGTGGACTCGGTCGACGAGGGCTTCAAGACCCGTGCCGACGAATGGATCACGCCGGACGCCTACCACCGCGAACGCCGCGGCGGACGCTCGCTGTTCGTGGAACCGTCGCGCTACCGCTTCGGCGCCGCCGGCAAGACCCAGCGCCTGGAAGCGATCCAGAAGCTGCTGCCGAACCTGGAAGCCCAGGAGGACGCGCTCACGCTCACCATCAGCAAGCTGGCCGCCGAAGTCGGCGCCCTCAAGGGCCGCATTGCCGGCGTCGACGCTGCCAAGGAACTGGCCGCACGCCAGGCCGAGTTCGAGGAAGCGCTGCGCGCTATTGCCCCGCTCAAGGCCGAGCGCCTGGAAGTAGGCGCGCGCCTGGGCGAGCTGCAGATGCTGACCAAGAATGCGACGGTGGCGCGCACCCGTGCCGACACCGTGTGGCAGAACGCGCGCATGGCGCTGTCCGAAGCCGAAGCCGGCACGCGCCTGAACAACCGCCGCACGATCGAGCAGCGTAACGAGCACGCCAAGGCCCTGCTCGCGCTGCGCCGCAGCTGGCGCCATGTGCCAAGCAACTGGAAGAACGGCGCCTGGCGCGGCGCCCTGGTCGCCAAGCACCAGAATGCCCACCAGGTCAACCTGCGCCTGTCGACGCTCGAGCATTCCCTGGCGCGCGAAGACTGGGAACAGGACGGCACCGTAATCGACCAGTACGGCCGCCTGAACGACCAACTCAGTGGTCGCCAGTCCGAGACCGAGGAGCGCCGCTACCAGAACAACCGCGCGATCGAAGCCACCGCCAATGCGCGCGGCGCCTACATCGAGCGGCTACGCTACACGATCAAGACCTATTCCAAGAACATCAAGGACCTGGGCGAACTGGCCGGCATCGACGTCCAGGCCGACCCGGTGCGCCTGGAGAACGACGACGTGCAACTGGCGCAAGCCGGCCTGCACGTGCGCTTCAAGTTCGACGGCAAGGACCAGATCGGGATGAACGACGGCGAAGCCTCGGGCGGCCAGCAGGTGATGAAGTCACTGGTGCTGCTCATCGGTTTGCTCAAGTCGGAAGAAGGCTCGGGCGGCTTCGTGTTCATCGACGAACCGTTTGCGCACCTGGACATCCGTAACATCCAGCTGGTCGGCGAGTTCCTGAAAAACACCGACGCGCAGTACTTGATGACCACGCCGCTGACGCATAATACGGACGTGTATGACCCGTCGGAGCTGACGCTGATCACCAGCAAAAAGAAGAAGGACGTGCAGTGGGCGCAGCCGATCTTCGTGCTGCAGCGGAGGAAGGAAGGGGCGAAAGCCGCTTGATGAAGGGGAGCCGGTGGGCTCCCTTTTTTATGTCCGGACGTTCAATAGAACTTTCGGCAGGTGATGGAAGCAGCAAGTCGATACACTGGACGATATTACGCGTCTGCAATCGGCCCAGCCCGTGTAAAAACTCAGATCGAAGGACTGAGAGCCGATTTGTACGGACGAAAGCAAATCCTGGAGTGCATGGCAGTGCCCCAGGCGTCGCAATGCCGTTTTAGCATTTTCGGCAAGGCCAGCATGAATACCGCTTTGCGCAAGCCTGCAAGCGTCAGAAAATGGGCGTACGCCCTGATCGCTGCCAGCACCCCCTGCATGCCGAGCAGCGACATCAAGCGCCTGAAATACGAGGGACTCGCCTGCCGGGCCGCGATACTCGTTCTTAAGTGGGTCGTAAATGAAATCTGCCTTGTCGAATCGATGCCTGAACCACGCCTCATCATCGAACGTGAGTCCGGGTCAGTCAGCGAAATCTGCGTTTCGCCAGTCGTTTCAAGCTTCGCTTCAATTTCCTTGAGCGTGGCCATTTGAGATTTCAACGCTGCGATCTTATCGTTCAGACGAACGCTTTTCGACTACGCAGTCGCCGGCTCCTGCCGGTCGGCTGTGTCGAGTTCCGTCAGGTAGCGACTGATATTCGCCTCAATTTCTGGCATCCTGCGCTTGAGTTTGGCATCGGTAAAGTTGCGGTCGCTGCTGTTGACGGCCTTGAACTTGCTGCCATCGATCGCGACGACCGCATCCGAGAACAGATCCAGCTGCTGGCACAGCACGACGAACTGCCGGCAGACCTTGCCGATCGCCTTGCCGTTATCTTTTCGGAAGTTCCCTATCGTCCTGAAATCGGGCGCCGGCGTCCCGTTGGCCACATCAGCCCGACGTTGCGCTGGGCCTCGCGCTCAGAGTGTTGCAGCAGGCGAAAGAATCACGTTAATTACCAGTGACGTACCCCCGGCATCCGTTGCGTCTGCTGTGAGGCCGACAGCGGCCGGTCGTGGCAGGTGCGAGCTTTTTCGCCTGGCGCGGTGCTGTACTTAGCCTACCGGCTGGAATCGGCCGGATGCAGATAACGCTACTGCACCTATGTGTTAGTCCTTTGACTAGAATGCCTGTCATCAGGGAGAAGGGGGCTGGATTTGAACCAGCGACGCCTACAGTTCCGTATAGGCCAAAGATGCGACTTTGGTGCCTTCGACCACTCAGCCACCCCTTCAGTAGAAACAATTCTAGCAAAAATGCTGGCTGGCATGACAATATGTTACACGCGCTCACAAAAACCTTGCGGTAACAGTTGTAGATTGAAATTGTCCCTCTTCCCAATTACCCGATCAATAAATTGCAGATGGAGATGTGTTGTGCTGATCGTCCCGCACATCATCCCGTCGGCTTCGCCCTTACGTACCATCATTGCGCCGGCCGCATCGGAGAATTGCGGCTGCATCACCGGATAGCGACCGACTATTCTTTGCCATTATGGGAAGGTCAAGTCCAATCTGAGCCTGCTGATAAAAACAAAGGTGACGAGCCCCAAGCCCGAGAGCGATAGCACGAAGACTGCGGCCACCTTGCCAACCGCGCGTAACACCGCGCGCTTCTCCTTCTGCTTATCCTGTTCCTTCTTCCCTTGATCGTAATGCCACTTGATAGCGAAGAACATGCCGGTGCCTAACGCGAGAACCTTGAACGTACCGGCGACTATAGGGAACCAATCCATGATTTTGAGTATTTCCAGGCTATTACTTGAGAGAGGAGAAACGTCAGCGACTGCCCTGCAAGAATGGCGTTGCTGCACGATCTAAGGCATTCTACTTAAAAGCAACTTCCATACATTGGGACAAAATGTCCCAGTTGCAAACCGTACAAGATGAAAATGCGCCAATCGGGTTGCCGCGATTGGGCGTGCACGGCGGGCCACGTTTTTGCAGATAGCGGACGCGTTGCAGGCAGCGGAGGTAGACGGGTCGCTGAAACCGGGCGACCGTCTACCTCCGCAGCGCGAGTTGGCAGCGCAGCTGGAGATCATCGAATGTGTAAAGGAGCGTCGAAGTGAATCCACGAGTCGGTCCCCGTCCCCTCACGCGTGCCAATGCAGTGCACAGCATGCGCGTCCGCCTGCTGCGCAACAGCTTCCCCCGCATCCAGATGTTCATCCTGGTGTCCCTCACGGGCCTGGCCGGATTCGGTGCATCGGTGGCCATGCTCGCCGCCGGGGTCGATGCGATGGCGTTGCGCTACACGCTGGCGATGGGCGTCGGCTACATCGTGTTCCTCCTGCTGCTCTGGCTGTGGTTGCGCACGAGTGCAGCGGATTACGCCGACCTCGTTCCTACCGACTCAGGCGGTGGACCGGGAGCCGATACGCCGGACGCTGATTTCACCGGTGGTGGCGGGACTTTCGACGGAGGCGGCGCCAGCGCCAACTTCGATGTCGGCGCGGGCGACAGCGATATCGGCGCCGTCGTGGAAAAGCCGCTCGAAGTCATCGGGCATGCCGAGGAGGCCGCGATTCCCCTGGTCGTGGTCCTGCTCGCCCTGGGCATCGCGCTGTCATCGCTGTTCGTGATCTGGTCGGCGCCGATCCTGTTTGCCGAAATCCTGGTGGACGGGCTGCTGGCGGCGGGCCTGTACCGGCGGCTGCGGGTGCTGGATCCGCAGCACTGGATGGTCGCGGCGCTCAAGCGCACGCTCATCCCGTTCGTCCTGACTACGCTACTGGTGGCCGGCGCAGGCTGGGGAATGCAGGCCTATGCGCCGGAGGCGCGATCGCTGGGCGGCGTCCTGCTCCATCAATCGCCTTGACCGTAGCCCAGGATTTCCCTCAGCGTCCGCCCGAGACGTCGATGAAGCTGCCCGTCGTATACGACGCCTCGTCCGAGAGCAGCCACAACACGGCACGGGCCACTTCAAGGGGAAGTCCTCCGCGGCCCATCGGCACCGAGGAAGCCAGGCGCGCAACGCGTCCCGGTTCGCCGCCGCTGGCGTGCATGTCCGTTTCAATCAGCCCGGGGCGCACACCGTTCACGCGGATACCCTCCTGCGCGACTTCCTTCGACAGGCCGATCGTCAGCGCATCCAGGGCCGCCTTCGAGGCCGCGTAGTCGACGTACTCGCTGGCCGCGCCAAGCACTGCTGCGCGCGACGAGACGTTGACGATCCCGCCTCCCGCCCCGCCATGCAGGGTCGACATGCGGCGCACCGCTTCGCGCGCACACAAGATCGCGCCGACGACATTGGTCGCCATGATGCGATGGATGCGGGCAGCACTCATCTGGTCGACGCGCATCTGCTGGGACAGCACGCCGGCATTGTTGACCAATGCGTCGAGGCGCCCGAAGCGCTCGTCGATCGACGCGAACATGCGTTCTACCTGTGCTTCATCGGCGATATCGGCCTGGATCGCAAATGCCGTACCTCCGTGGCTGTCGATGGCATCGACCACGGTGGCAGCGGCCGCGCCGTCGGACAGGTAGTTGATGCAGACCCGGTAGCCCAGTTGTGCGGCGTGGATCGCGCATGCCGCGCCGATCCCGCGTCCGCCGCCCGTGATGAGGATGGTTCTTGTCATGTGATGTGAATGTCAGCCGTATTGGCGCAGTACCGTGTACACGCCGTTCGTCGATTCGACGAGCGCATACTCGCGCGCGTCCCACGAGACTGGCGGTAAGCCGGCAGGCATGGCAGCCCCGGTGGCACGGCGCGCCATGGTCACGTGCGGCCGGTAGGGACGGGATTCCGGGTGCAGGCCAAGCGCGAACAGGGCTTCGGCCAGGCGCGCGTGCAGCGCTGACAGCTCTGGCGGCACGAGCTCCGGCTCCAGCACCGCGATCCCGTTATGCCACACGGCGGCCGTGCCCAGTTCGAGCCGAAAGGGCTCGAGCGGCACCGCAAAACCGTCGAGGAATTCCTGCAGCCGCTCGCTCGGCAAGCCGCCGAGGAAATGCAGGGTCACGTGCAGCTTGTCGGAAGGGACGGGTGCGGCGCCCTTCGGCCAGCCCCAGGCGTCGCGCCACTCCTTCAGGAGGTGGCGCATGGCGGGATCGGGCCAGAGGGCCAGGAACAGGCGGTTGGTGGGCTGCCTGTCCATCTGCGTCACCTCAGAAGCAGTGTTCCGGCGCCGGGAAGCTGCCGTCCTTCACCGCCGTCACATAGGATGTGACGGCCGCGTCGATGCTGGCCTGGCCTTCCATGAAGTTCTTCACGAAGCGCGCCTTGTGGCCGGGGAAGACGCCCAGCAGGTCGTGCATCACCAGCACCTGGCCGGAGCAGTCCGGACCGGCGCCGATGCCGATAGTCGGGATGGTCAGCAGTTCGGTGACATCCTTGCCCAGCGCCGCCGGAATCGCTTCCAGCACCACCATCGAGGCGCCCGCTGCCTGTAGCGCCAGGCCGTCGGCCTTGAGCTGCTCGGCCGCGGCGTCGGTCTTGCCCTGCACCTTGAAGCCCCCGAAAGTGTGCACGAATTGCGGGGTCAGGCCGATGTGGGCGCACACCGGGATGCCGCGCTCGACCAGAAAGCGCACGGTCTCGGCCAGCCAGGTGCCGCCTTCGATCTTGACCATCTGGGCGCCGGCGCGCATCAGCGTTACTGCATTGTTATAGGCTTCCACCGGGGTGGTGTAGCTGCCGAAGGGCATATCGGCCAGCACCAGGGCGAGCTTGTTGCCGCGCGCGACCGAGGCCGTGTGATAGGCGACATCGGCCACCGTCACCGGCAGGGTCGAGTCGTAGCCGGCGCAGACCATGCCGAGCGAATCGCCGATCAAGAGCACGTCGACCGCGCAGCGGTCCATTAGCGAGGCGAAGCTGGCGTCGTAGGCGGTCAGCATCGCGATCTTGTCGCCGGCGGCGCGCATGGCCAGCAGCGACGGTGCGGTGACGGCTTTGCGCGCGCGTTTCGGTGCGTCGTTGGCGGCCGGGTCCTGGCCCTGCAGGTAAGCGCTCATGGGGTTCCTTTTAAGACGATCGTTCGACAATTGCGTAGTGTAATCCGCCTGCCGCAAACGTGCACTGCCAGGATCTAGGAGCGGAAGATGAAGTACACCGCGCCGACCAGGCACAGCGTCGCCCACACGTAATCGAGCTTGATGAAGATGTTCGACAACGCCAGCAGGCCGGCCGTCTGGAACCAGACGGGAAGCTGCATGGTCAGCCAATCTTGTCGACGTCCTGGAGCGCGATGAGCGGCAGGAAATCATGTATGGGGCCGCGGCCCGGGATGATGAGGTCGGGCGCGATCTCGGCAAGGGGGGCCAGCACGAAACCGCGCTCGTGCATGCGCGGATGCGGTACGGTCAAGGATTCGGTGACGATGACCTGGTCGCCGTAGAGCAGCAGGTCGAGGTCGAGGGTGCGCGGCGCATTGCGGTAGGGGCGCTCGCGGCCATGCGCAAGTTCGATGTCCTGCAGTGCGGCCAGCAGTTCGTGCGGGTCGAAGCTGGTGTCGATACAGGTCACCGCATTAATGTAGTCCGGGCCACATGAATCGATCGGCGCCGTGCGGTACAGGCCGGAGGTGTGCACCAGTGCGGTGCCGTCCAGCAGTGCGAGGCGGCGCACCGCGTCGAGCACGTTGGCCTGGGCATCGCCCAGGTTGGCGCCGATGCCGACCCAGGCGATCATTCCTCGCCGCCGCCCTGTGCCGCTGGTGCAGCGCCTTCTCCGCCGCCACTATTCTTGCGGGGGCCGCGGCGCGGTGCGCGCTTGCGCTTCGCGGCCGGCGGATTCTCGCCGCCCTGGTCGTCGCCCGCCTGCGTTGCGCCGGAGGCCGAACGCTGCCCGCCCGAGCGCCCGCCGCGCGAATTGGCAGCCGCCAGCAGCTGTTCGCGCTCGCCGCCTTCGGCCGCATAGAACGCGGTCCACCATTCGCCCACTTCGCCCGGCAGCTCGCCGGATTCGCAGCGCAGCAGCAGGAAGTCGTAGCCGGCCCGGAAGCGCGGGTGTTCCAGCAGCTTGAACGGCGCCTTGCCGGTGCGGCGCTCGAAGCGCGGCTGCATGGCCCAGATGTCGCGCATGTCGGTGGCGATGCGGCGCTGCAGGGCCAGGTTGTCGGTTTGCGTATCGAGCACGTCGTCGGCCGCCAGGTGCAGGGCGGGAATCGGCGCTTCGCCGGCGGCGCGGTAGGCATTCCACTTTTCCAGCACCTGGTGCCACAGCAGCGAAGCAAACAAGAAGCCGGGCGAGACGCCCTTGCCGGCCTTGACGCGGGCGTCGGTCGATTCCAGCGCGAGCGTGACGAACTTCATGCCTATCGGCTGCTCCAGCACGACGTCGAGCAGCGGCAGCAGGCCGTGGTGCAGGCCAGCCGAGCGCAGCTCGCGCAGGCAGGCCAGCGCATGGCCCGACAGCAGGAGCTTGAGCATCTCGTCGAACACGCGCGCCGCCGGCACGTTGTCGATCAAGGGGGCCATGACGGGAATCGGCGCGCGCGTGGTTGGCTCGATGGTGAAGCCCAGCTTGGCCGCGAAGCGCACCACGCGCAGCATGCGCACCGGGTCTTCGCGGTAGCGCGCTTCGGGCACGCCGATGATGCGCAGCAGCTTGGCGCGGATGTCTTCGATGCCGCCATGGTAGTCGAGCACCGTTTCGCTGGCCGGGTCGTAATACATGGCATTGATGGTGAAGTCGCGACGCGCCGCGTCTTCGTGCTGCGGACCGAAATTATTGTCGCGCAGGACGCGGCCATGCTCGTCCTTCGGGGCGTTGTCGCTGCCGTTGCCGCGGAAGGTGGTTACTTCCAGCAGGTCCTGGCCGAACATCACGTGCACGATCTGGAAGCGGCGGCCGATGATGAAGGCGCGGCGGAACAGGCGCTTGACCTGCTCGGGCGTGGCGTTGGTCGCGATGTCGAAGTCTTTCGGCTTGATACCCAACAGCAGGTCGCGCACGGCGCCGCCGACCACGAAGGCCTGGAAGCCAGCGTCCTGCAGGGTTTGCGTGACCTTGATCGCGTTGCTCGAGACCAGGCGCGGGTCGATGCCGTGCTCCTCTAGGCCGAGGATGCGGGGTTCGGTCGGGTCGCGGCCGTCTTCCTTGACGCCCAGGATTTTGCGGATGAATTTCTTAATCATTGAATAGATGGAGTGTTGGCCAACCCTGCTCGCGCGCATGGGTGGCGAGCTTGGTGCTCGGGTTGGTGGCGACCGGATGGCTGACGATCGACAGCAGCGGGATGTCGTTATGCGAATCGCTGTAGAAGTGGCTGCGCTCGAAGTCCTCGAACGTGTAGCCGAGGCGCTCGAGCCACGCGTGCATGTGCGTGATCTTGCCCGCGCCGGAGGTCGGGGTGCCGGCCAGCTTGCCGGTCAACTGGCCCTGGGCGTCGACTTCCGGCATGGCGCCGATGTGGTGCCCGACGCCGAAGGCGGCTGCGATCGGCGCCGTGATGAAATGGTTGGTGGCGGTGATGATGGCCACCAGGTCGCCCGCTTGCTGGTGCTCGCGCACCAGCCTGAGTGCACGCGGCTTGATCGCCGGTTCGATGACTTCCGCCATGTAGCGTGCGTGCAGGGCATCGAGCTCAAGGCGCGGGAAGCGTGCCAGGGTGCCCAGTGCGAACTCGAGGTATTCGACCGGATCGAGCGTGCCGGCCTGGTACTGGGCGAAGAAATCGTCGTTGCGGCGGCGGAAAGCGGTTTCGTCGACTGCGCCTACGCGGACCAGGAATTCGCCCCATTCGTAGTCTGAATCGATCGGCAGCAGGGTGTGGTCGAGGTCGAACAGCGCAAGGTGTTTCATTCTTTGGGTTCCAACTGCTGGTTTTCTTGAAGCAACAAATCACGCAGCAGGGGCACGGTGACGGGGCGCTGGGTCTCGAGCGAATACTGGTCGAGGGCGTCCAGCATCGTCGCCAGCGACCGCATGTCGCGCTTGAAGTGAGACAACAAATAGGGTAACACGCTGGCCGACAGCGTCAATCCGCGCGCCTCGGCGGCCTGGGTGAGGGCGGCGATCTTCTCGTCGTCGGACAGGCCCTTGATTTCGTACACCAGCCCCCAGCCCATGCGCGTGCGCAGGTCTTCGCGCACCTGCAGCACCGCCGGCGGCACCGGGCCGGTGCTGACCATGTAGGTGCCGTGTTCGCGGATTTGGTTGAACAGGGCAAAGGCGTCGATCTGGCGCTGCGGCGACAGGCAGTGGCAGTCGTCCAGCAGATACAGCGTGACGCTAGGGGTATGCACGAACTGGTCTTCCGGCGCGTTGAACGGGATGTAGCGCGAGGCCGGGCTGGCCGCCAGGGCCTGCAGCAGGTGGGTCTTGCCGGCGCCGGTGTCGCCCCACAGGTAGGCGAAATGCTCGCGCGATGCACGCTGCGCGAACTGGTGCATCAGGTGCGCCAGTTCGGCATTCTCGCCCACCTGGAAGGTGTCGAGGCTGTGCGCCGGTTCGGCGCCTAAATCGAGCACCAGCTGTTTCATGGTGTCGCTTTCACGCGGGAAGCATCGGGTTCGGATTCTGGGGTGTAGACAAGGCTCTGTTCCATGCTACCGGCATTATAAAAGCTGCTGCGCAGGTAGTGGCGCCGCACGTGGCGGAAACCGACCATCAGCACCGCCGATGCCGGCAGCGCCAGCAGCACGCCGGCAAAGCCGAACAGTTCGCCGAAGGCCATCAGCGCGAAGATTACTGCCAGCGGGTGCAGGCCGATGCGCTCGCCGACCAGGCGCGGAGTCAGGACGAAGCTTTCGATTAGCTGGCCGGCGGTGTAGATCGCGACCACCCAGGCCAGGCCCGCCCAGCCGGAAAACTGCAGCAGCGCCGCGACCAGCGCCAGCAGCATTCCCAGGCCAAAACCGAGATAGGGGACGAAGCCCAGCAGGCCGGTGAGCACGCCCACCGGCAGCGCCACGTCCAGCCCGATGAAGTAGAGCGCGGCCGAGTAGTACACGGCCAGCACGATCATCACCAGCAGCTGGCCGCGCAGGTACTGGGCCAGCAGGACGTCGGATTCACGCGCCATGCCGACCGTTTGCGGGGCCCAGCGGCGCGGGATGGCGCCTTCGATACGCGCCAGCAGCGAATGCCAGTCGAGCAGCAGGTAGAACAGCACCACCGGCACCAGGGTGAGCGTGGCGATCCAGCCCAGCAGGGCGCTGCCGCCGACCTTTACCTTGGCCAGCACCGAAGTCCACATATCGTCGCCGCCGGCCGCCACCTGCTGTTCGAGCAGTGCGCGCAGCCCGGCGCTGTCGAGTTTGACGTGGATGCCGTACTTGCCCAGCCAGGGCGCAAGGTAGGTGTCGAGCCAGGTGAAGAAAGCGGGAATCTTGGCCTGCAACAGGGGGATCTCGGCGCGCAGCACCGGCACCACGATCAGGAACAGCGCCACCACCGCCGCGCAGAAGGCGGTTAGCACGAGCGAGACGGCCAGCACGCGCGGCATGCGGCGGCGCCCAATGCGCGCCCGCGCCAGCCGGTCAACCGCGCCGCCCAGCATGTAGGCAAGGATGGCGGCCGCAATGAAGGGCGACAGGATCGGTCCGAGGGTGTACAACAACAGCGCCACCGCGAACCAGAGCGCCAACCAGAATGTGGATTGTTTTTGCTCCAGGGAGAGGAAAAATGGCATGTAGTTATTGTTATGGTCGCGAATTGGGGTGAAATCGGCTTGGGCGGGGGGCGATTTGCTAATGCTAAAATGATGGATTGACCTGGTTTGGGTCTGCCGCCTTCTATTTTACCGCCTCTGCTGCCAAATACCATGAGCCAACCATCTAATGTTTCCCTCTCCTACCGCGACGCCGGTGTCGACATCGACGCCGGCGACGCCCTGGTCGAAGCGATCAAGCCACTCGCCAAGCGCACCATGCGCGAAGGCGTCCTCGGCGGCATCGGCGGTTTCGGCGGCCTGTTCGAGATCAGCAAGAAGTTCAAGGAACCGGTGCTGGTGTCGGGCACCGACGGCGTCGGCACCAAACTCAAGCTGGCTTTCGAGCTGAATCGCCACGACACGGTCGGCATCGACCTGGTCGCCATGAGCGTCAACGACATCCTGGTGCAGGGCGCCGAGCCGCTGTTCTTCCTCGACTACTTCGCCTGCGGCAAGCTCGACGTAGCGACCGCCACCGCCGTGGTGAGCGGCATCGCCAAGGGCTGCGAACAGTCCGGCTGCGCGCTGCTGGGCGGCGAGACCGCCGAGATGCCGGGCATGTACCCGGACGGCGAATACGACCTGGCCGGCTTCGCAGTCGGCGCGGTCGAAAAATCGCAGCTCATCGACGGCAGCAAGATCGTCCCGGGCGACGTGGTGCTGGGCCTGGCCTCGTCGGGCATCCACTCCAACGGCTATTCGCTGGTGCGCAAGATCATCGACGTCGCCAAGCCGGACCTGGAAGGCGATTTCCACGGCCGCAAGCTGTCGGACGTACTGATGGCGCCGACCCGCATCTACGTCAAGCCGCTGCTCGCGCTCATGGCGTCGATGGAAGTAAAAGGCATGGTGCACATCACCGGCGGCGGGCTGGTCGAGAACATCCCGCGCGTGCTGCAGGACCACGTGACGGCCGTGCTGGACGCATCGTCGTGGACCATGCCGCCGCTGTTCCAGTGGCTGCAGCAGCACGGCGGCGTAGCGGATGCCGAGATGCACCGCGTGTTCAACTGCGGTATCGGCATGACTGTCATCGTTTCAAAAGAAAACGCGGATGCCGCGATGGCCCAGCTGCAGGCTGCCGGCGAGACCGTGTACCGCATCGGCGAGATCCGTGCGCGCGAAGAGGGACAGGCGCAGACGATCGTGCAGTAAGCGGTTTTTTGACGGTTTGTACAAGAACGGGCGCCGCGGCGCCCGTTCTTCGTTACAGCCAGCCCGCCGCCTAGCGTGCCGCGCCCGGGCCGATATGCCGGTCCAGGAACTGCTCGACGCGCTTCCAGAAATCGTAGCTGTTCTCTGGCAACGCCCAGCCGTGGCCCTCGTCCTGGTACACCACCCACTCGACCTGCTTGTTGTGGTTCTTCACCGCATCGCGGAACTTGATGCCGTGGTAGAGCGGCACGCGTTGGTCGACCGCGCCGTAGGCCATCAGGAGCGGCTGGGTGATGCGCGCCGCCTGTTCGACCGGGGAGGTGGCCTTGAACTGGGCCGCATCCTTGACCTGGTCGCCGATTAGCACCGGCATGCCGTGCTTCTTGAATTCTTCGCCCACGTCGGATTCGAAGCTCCAGTGCCCGTTGTACAGCAGGTTGATGTCGGTGACGCCGATCCAGTTGATGCCGCACTTGTAGAGGTCCGGGTCGTTCACGAGGCCCATCAGCGTCGCGTAGCCGCCGTAGCTGGCGCCCGCGATGCAGATACGCTTCGGATCGGCGATGCCCTGCGCAATCGCCCAGCGCGTGGCGTCGGCGATATCGTCCTGCATCGCCAGGCCCCACTGTTTCCAGCCGGCCCGGTAGTGGGCGTCGCCATAGCCGGTGCTGCCACGGAAGTCCGGCTCCAGCACGGCATAGCCGCGCGATGCCAGGAATTGGGTTTCCGGATTCCAGCCCCAGTGGTTCCCGCGCACGTAAGGCCCGCCGTGCACCAGTACCACCAGCGGCAGGTTCTTGCCTGCATTGGCCGGCACTGTCAGCAGCGCCGGGATCTCGCGGCCGTCGCGCGCCTTGTAGCGCACCGGGTCCTGGCGCCCCATGCGCCGGGGATCGATGCCTTCGCGGCTCTTGCCGACCGCATTGAGGGCGCCGGTCTTGGGGTTGTACAGGTTGTAGAAGCGCGGTTTCACGTCCGAGTACGAGGCGACCAGCATCCACGGGGCATCGGGCCGCGAGGCCGGCGAGACCAGGTTGACAGTCCCCGGCAGCAGCTTGTCCACGCTCTCCTGGACCGCTTGCATGTCCTTGTCGAACCAGATGTGGGCGGCCGCGTCGGTTTCGACCGATACGCCGAGCAGCTTGCCGCGCTGGCTGATCAAGCCTCCGCTGAAATCGTAGCCGGGCGTGACGACCAGCGGTTCGGGCCTGACCTTGCCGGTGGCCAGGTCGAGCGTATGCAGCGAATCGGTGTCTCCACCATGACTGGAGCTCACGTACAGCGTGCCGTCGCCGCCGAAGCCCACCGGCCAGAACGCGCCGGTGCTGCCGGTATAGCTGGCGAACTGCGCGAGCGTGCGCCATTTGCCGCCCTCCGGTTCGCGAAGGAAGAAAATTGTCTTGCCGTCTTCCGAACGGATCGCCAGGCGTGGCTCGCCATTATTGTCGAGCATCCAGCTGTCGACCGGGCCCGGGCGCTGCACGGTCACGAAGCGGCCGGTCAGGGTATCGAGGTGCAGCAGGTTCGAGGTCCGCACGTCGCCATTGTTATCGAATTCGACGCTGCTGACATAGACCTTGTCGGAATCCTGCGCGCCGCGCTGGCCGAGCATGAAGGTATGCCACGGCAGGATGCGGCGGTCGATGTTGGAGCCCCCTTCGACCACGAACTCGTTGCCGCGCCGGTTGGCCAGCTGCCGCAGGCCCTCGCCGTCGCGGTTCACCGCATACAGGCCGCTGGCCAGGTAGCGGCCGCCCGGACCGATCTTCTTGTCGGTGACGTTGAACAGCAGGCGCTGGTCGTTCACCCACTGGAACTGGAGGATGTCGACGTCCTTGTAGCCGGCGACCAGTTTGCCCTTGTTTTCCACCAGGTCGATCACCACCAGCATGTCGCGCCGGCCCGGCGCACCCGACAGGGCGGCCAGGTAGCGGCCGCTCGGCGAAAGCAGCGCGCGCTCCAGCAGGGGATTGGAAAAGAAGGCTTCGACCGGGATCGGCGCCGGTGCCGTCTGGGCGTGGGAAGGGACCGCGAAGGCGGTGCTCAGCGCGCATGCGAACAGGACGCGGGCGCACAGGACAGGAAGTGTGGACATGATGTTTTTATGTGAAGCGAAGGCTTATTGTTTTACCGCGCCGGGGCCGATGTGCTTGTCCAGGAAGCGCTCCACGCGTCCCCAGAAGTCGACGCTATTCTTCGTCAGCCTGAAGCCGTGGCCTTCTTCCGGATATTCGACCCATTCGACGTTGCGGTTGGTCTTCATGACGGCGTCGCGGAATCTGGTGCCGTGGGTGATCGGCACGCGCCGGTCCACCCCGCCGTAGGCCAGCAGCAGCGGTTGCGTGATGCGGCCGGCCTGCTCGAGCGGCGAGGTGGCCTTGAGCTGGGCCGCGTCCTTGATCCGGTCGCCGACCATTTCCGGCATGCCATAGGATTTCCATTCTTTCGAGAGGTCGCTGTCGAAATTCCAGCCGCTGTCGTACATCAGGTTGATGTCGGTGACGCCGATCCAGTTGATGCCGCACTTGTACATGCCCGGGTCGTTGACCAGGCCCATCAGGGTAGCGTAGCCGCCGTAGCTGGCGCCGGCAATGCACACGCGCCTTGCATCGGCGATGCCCTTGCCGGCGGCCCAGTGCACGCCGTCGGCGATATCGTTCTGCATCGCCAGCCCCCATTGCTTGAAGCCGGCCTTGAAGTGCTTGACGCCGAAGCCCGTGCTGCCGCGGAATTCCGGCTCGAGCACTGCATAGCCACGCGATGCCAGGAACTGGGCCTGCGCGTCCCAGCCCCACGAACCGCCACGCACGTAGGGGCCGCCGTGCACAAGTACCACCAGCGGCAGGTCGGCAGGCTTGGCGCCGCGCGGCAGCGTCAGCAGCGCCGGGATCTCCAGGCCGTCGCGCGCCTTGTAGCGCACGAACTGCTGGCGTCCCATCTGCGCCGGATTGATGGCCGGCCGCGTGTCGGCGATCTTGTTGATCACCCCGGTCTGGGTGTTGTAGAGCGAATAGCTGCCTGGATGGACGTCCGAGTACGCGTACACCAGTACCCAGGGCGAGGCGGCCTGCGCCGGCACCGAAATCAGGTTGACGGTGGCCGGCAGCAGCTTGTCGACCGCCTGCTGGACCGCTTTCATGCCGGGATCGAACCATTCGTTCGATGTCGCATCGGTGGTGAAGCGCGCGCCAAGCACCTTGTCGCGGTTGACCACCAGGCGGCCGTCGAAATCATAGCCGGTGGTGACCAGCACCGGTTCCGGGTTGACTTTTCCGGTGGCGATGTCGAACAGGTGCAGCGAGGTGGTGTCGCGCCCGCCGGCGCGCGCCAGCACGAACAGGTTGCCATCCGGCGTGAAGCCGACCGGTTGCAATTCCTTGCTGCCGTCGCCATAGGCCGGGTAGCTGGCCAGCACGCGCCATGTGCCGCTCGACGGCTCGCGATAATGCAGCGTGACCGTGTCGCGCTCCATCGACCAGGCCAGGCGGGGCTCGCCCTTGTGGTCGAGCGTCCAGCCGCGCACGTTGTAGGCCGGGCGCGGCACCGCCTGGGTGGAACCGGTCAGGGTGTTCAGGCGCAGCAGGTCGACGCTGCGCACCTCGCGCGCGGTATCGAAATTGACGCTGGTGACATACACGTATTCCGAATCCTGCGCGCCCTCCTGGTCGAGCATGAAGGTATGCCACGGCAGGATCTTGCGGACCGTGCGCCGGCCGAGCGACGAATTGCTGCCGGTCCGGTCGGCCAGTTCCACGAACTTCTCGCCATCGCGGTCGACCGCGTACAGGCCGGGCGCGTAACGCTGGTTACCCTCCCCGACACCTTTTTCACGCGTGTCGAACAGCAGGCGTTCGTTGCTGATCCACTGGAAGTCGCCGATGTCGGCGTCGTTGTACGAGGCGACTACCTTGGCGCTGTTGGCCTGCAGGTCCACCACCACCAGCGCATCGCGCCGGCCGGGCGCACCGGAACGGGTGGCCAGGAAGCGCGCGTCAGGCGACAGCTTGGCGCCGCTGATCGGGGCGCTGGAGAAGAAACTGGCGATGGCCGGCAGCGCGGGCGCAGCCGGCGAAGGTGCTTGCGCATGCGCGCCGGGCAGTGCGCATGCCAGTGCGGCAGCGAGGGCTGCGCCGCGCAATGCACGGGAAAGGAATAGGGTCATACACGCTCTTGGAAATGGATGGATGCCTGGGGCGGCATCCAACAATAGCAGTCTTGCCGGGCCAGCAAAACCCATTGGCCCACATCCATGCCGCGTGCATATGCACTGTGGCGCCGGCGCACATCAGGGCTTGTGTGGAGGGTCCTGCTCGGGCGCGCGGATGTACTCGACCATGCCGATGCTGGTGCGGCTCGGCGGCGCGCTCAAGAGGCTGCCCAGCACCGTCGCAAACAGGCCGCCCGGCACGCCGAACACGCCCGCGGCCAGCGGCTGGATGCCGAACCAGGCGTCGTCCACGCTGCCGCCCAGCGTCGGGCTGGCGCGCAGCATGTACCAGAGGCAGATAGCGAAACCGGTGAGCATGCCGGCGATCGCCCCCGCGTGGTTGGCGCGCTTCCAGAACACGCCCAGCACCAGTACCGGGAACAGGGTGGAACCAGCCAGCGAAAACGCCGCGCCGACGAGCGACAGGATGTCGGCCGGCCGCTGCGAGGCCGCGTAAGCAGCGATGAAGGCCACCGCCAGCAGCAGCAGCTTGGAAATCGTGACCCGTTTCTGGGTCGAGGCGCCCGGGTCCACCATCTTGTAATACACGTCGTGCGAGAGCGCGTTGGAGATCGCCAGCAGCAGGCCATCGGCCGTGGACAGCGCCGCCGCCAGGCCCCCGGCCGCGACCAGTCCCGAGACCACATACGGCAGGCCGCCGATTTCGGGCGTGGCCAGCACCAGCACGTCGGCGTCGATCGCGACTTCGGCCAGCTGCACGATGCCGTCGCCGTTGATGTCCACCACGCTGAGCAGGGGACTGACCTTGTCGACGTTGGCCCAGTACGAAATCCAGGTCGGCAGCGCGGAAAAATCGCTGCCGACCAGCGAGGTATAGATATCGTACTTGGCCAGCACCGCCAGCGCGGGAATGGTCAGGTAGATCAGCAGGATGAAGAACAGGGTCCAGAACACCGACACCCGGGTCTCGTGCACCGAGGGCGTGGTGTAGGACCGCATCAATATATGGGGCAGGGCGGCGGTGCCGAACATCAGGCAGAACACCACCGCCAGAAAATTATTGCGGCGCTTGTCCGACTCGGCTTCGGTCGCGCCGGGGAAAGGCGTGGCATGCGGCTCGGGCGGCCGCGCACGCTGCAGGTTGGCTTCGCGCAGCTCCAGCCACGTCGTGCGCGCTTCGTCGGGCGAACCCGGATAGGTATTGAGCGCGCGCTCGGCCTGGCGCACTTCTCCCAGTGAGGCATTGCTGGCGCGGACCGCCCGCAGTGCGCGCTGTGCTTCGAGCTTGCCGGCTTCCCACGATGCCGGCAGTGCTGCCAGGCGCGCATCGAACTCGCCGGCGCGGCGCCGGAACTCGGCGCGCACCTCGAGTTCGCGCGGGTCCTGCGCCAGCTGCCGCTCGCGCGCTGCCAGTTTCGGCAGGAGCGAGCCGTAGGCCACCTGCGGCACCGGGTTGTCGGCATGCTTGGCCGACAGCCAGATGGTCGGGATCAAGAAGGCGACCAGCAGGATGATGTACTGGGCCACCTGGGTCCAGGTAATACCGCGCATCCCGCCAAGGAAGGAACACACCAGGATGCTGGCCAGGCCCAGGAAAATCCCGACCGAGAAGTCAACGCCGGTGAAGCGCGAGGCGATCAGGCCGACCGCGTAGATCTGCGCCACCACGTAGGTGAAGGACACCATGATGGTGGCGCCGACGGCGAGCGCCCGCACCGGCCCGCCACGCCCACCCGCACCGCCGCCGTAGCGCGCCGCCAGAAAGTCGGGGATGGTGTACTGCGCGAATTTGCGCAGGTAGGGCGCGATGAGCAGCGCCACCAGCACATAGCCCCCGGTCCAGCCCATGATGTAGGCCAGGCTGTCGAAGCCGTGCAGGTACAGGCCGCCGGCGAGGCTGATGAAGCTGGCTGCCGAGATCCAGTCGGCCGCCGTGGCCATGCCGTTGAACAGGGCCGGCACGCGCCTGCCGGCCACGTAGTATTCGGTGACGTTCGAGGTGCGCGCCACCACGCCGATGGTGGCGTACAGCGCGATCGTGGCGAACATGAAGATATAGCCGATCCACAGGCGCGGCATGCCTTCCCGCTCGAGCAGGGCCAGCGACGCCAGGAACAGCGCGAAGCAGCCGGTGTACCAGAGGTAGTAGCGCGACAGCTTGCGGAAATAGGACGGCTTGGGCGTGCTCATGCGCCTGCCTCCGGCGCGGCGTACAGCCGGTCGAGGCGGCGCATGCGCCAGGCGTACCAGGCGATGATGGCCAGCGACACCAGCGAGGCTCCCTGCGCCGCCATGTAGAACGACAGCGGCCAGCCGAACACGCTGAACTGGGCCAGCTCGCGCGCGAAATACACGGTGCCGAAACCGGTGGCCAGCCACAGGACCAGCAGCACGGCGGTCAGGCGCCGGGTGCGCTCCCAGTGCGCGGCGCGGGCCGCCAGCAGGCGCTGGTGGCAGGCAGCCGCGTCGGGCAGGGGCGAAGAAGGGTCAGTCGGCTGGTTCGGCATCGGCGTCGTCGGCGTGGTGCAGCGGTGGCGGGAAGGTCAGGCGGAACAGGCTCCCAGGGTGCTTCCTGGACTCGCTGCGCGGATTGTTGAAGATGTCGACTTCGGCGCCGTGCTGCTGGGCGATCTCGCGCACGATCGCCAGCCCGAGGCCGCTGCCCTGCACGTTGCTGCCCAGGATGCGGTAAAAACGCTCGAACACGTGGGCACGCTCGCTTGGTGCGATGCCGGGGCCGGTGTCCTCGACTTCGAGCAGCACGTGCTCGCCGTCGCGCCGCACCCGCACCGTCACGCTGCCGCCCTGCGGCGTGTAACGCAGCGCATTGTCGATCAGGTTCGACAGCAGTTCGCGCAGCATCAGCGCATTGCCGGCGATGACAGGTGGATCGCCCGGCGCCTGGTCCGGCAGCTCCAGCCCGAAGTCGATCCGGTGCGCGAACGAAGCCTGCACCCAATCCTGCACGGTGGCATGCGCCAGTTGCGCCAGGTCGACCGCCTCGAAGGCCAGGCCGGCATGCGGCTGGTTCTCGGCGCGCGCCAGCGCCAGCAACTGGTTGACCAGGCGCGTAGCCGAATCCGAACTCTTGGCCAGCTGCTCGAGCGAGCGGTGGATCTCTTCCGGGTCGACCTGGCGCAGGGCCAGCTCGGATTGCATGCGCATGCCGGCCAGCGGCGTCTTCATCTGGTGCGCGGCGTCGGCGATGAAGCGCTTCTGCATCTCGACGGTCTGGGCCAGGCGCTCGAGCATGTCGTTGAAGGAGCCGACCAGCGGCGAGATTTCTTCGGGCACCTGGCGCGGATCGATCGGCGACAAATCGTCGGGGGGACGGGCGCGGATGCGCTCCTGCAGCTCGGCCAGCGGCGTGAGGCCGCGCGACAGGGCAAACCAGACCAGGGCCAGGATCACCGGCAGGATGATGAACTGCGGCAGGATCACGCCCTTGATGATCTCGTTGGCCAGGTGAGCGCGCTTGTCGAGGGTTTCCGCCACCTGCACCAGGGCCTGGTCCGGCGCCGCGGCGCGCCCGGCGTCCTCGCTGCGCAGCGGGTCGAGGTGCACATAGGAATAGGCCACGCGCACCGGCGTGCCATGGATGCTGTCGTTACGGAAGCTCACGGTGTCGCTGCGGCCGCCATCGGCGGCGGCGCCCGGCACACTGGCGCGCGGACGCGGCAGGTCGCGATCGCCGTCAATGTGCAGGCCGTCCGGCCCGCTGATCTGGAAGTAGACGCTGTCGACGTCGTCGGCGCGCAGCACGTCGCGCGCGCTGCCCGGCAGTTGCACGGTCGGCCGGCCGGCCACGGTGCGGATCTGCTGCGACAGCACGGTGACCCGGTCTTCCAGCGCATCGTCGAAGGGTTGGTTGGCGATCGACTTGGCCACCAGGTAGGTGATCGCGATGCTCATCGGCCACAGCAGCAGCAGCGGGGCCAGCATCCAGTCGAGGATCTCGCCGAACAGCGAATGCCGGATATTCTCGTCCGGTTCGGGATTCGGCGGAATATAAAGCGGCTCGGCCGCCCAGGGACCGGGCGCGGCGTCGAACCCGGTGTGGCGTTCGCTCACTTGTCGGCGGATTTGCTGTCGGCGAGGGCGCGCGGGGTGTCGGAGAACTTCTCGAGGCAGTAGCCCAGGCCGCGCACGGTGGCGATGCGCACGCCGCCGACCTCGATCTTCTTGCGCAGGCGGTGCACGTAGACCTCGATGGCGTTGTTCGACACTTCCTCGCCCCATTCGCACAGGTGGTCGACCAGCTGCTCCTTGGAGACCAGGCGCCCGGTGCGCGCCAGCAGCACCTCGAGCAGGCCGAGCTCGCGCGCCGACAGGTCGAGCATCTGCTCGTTGATGTAGGCGCTGCGGCCGACCTGGTCGTACACCAGCGGGCCATGGCGCACCACGGCTGGGCCGCCGCCGGCGCCGCGGCGGGTGAGGGCGCGCACCCGCGCCTCGAGCTCCGACAGGGCGAACGGCTTGGCCATGTAGTCGTCGGCGCCGAGGTCGAGGCCCTCGACGCGCTGCTCGACCGAATCGGCGGCGGTGAGGATCAGCACCGGCAGCAGCGAAGAGCGCGCGCGCAGGCGGCGCAGCACCTCCAGGCCGGACAGCTTGGGCAGGCCGAGGTCGAGGATGAGGAGGTCGAATTCCTGGGTGGACAGCGCGGTGTCGGCGTCCTCGCCGTTCTTGACGCAGTCGATGGCATAGCCGGACTGGCGCAGCGAGCGCGTGAGTCCGTCGGCAAGTACGCTATCATCTTCGGCGAGCAGAATTCGCATGGGGGCACCTGGTAAACGTTGGACTTTCGGCAGGTCCTATTGTGTTTGATTTATCGCAACAATGCGAGCCTCCTCTTAACAACATGGAGGTTTTTTTCGCTTGCATAAACTACTGGATTTATATACAGTAGTGACTTGAATTCACGTTTGAGAACCACTGGAATTTTATACAGTAGTGACCTTGATTTGCGCGGTAGTGACCCTACCTTGCCTACTCCACAGCTGAAAGTACACCATGGACGACAAAAAAACCGCAGTAAACGCCGTTGAAAAGGGCAAGGCGCTGGCCGCCGCCCTGGCGCAAATTGAAAAGCAGTTCGGCAAGGGTTCGGTCATGCGTATGGATGCCAATACGCCGGTCGAGGAGGTGCAGACTGTTTCCACCGGCTCGCTGGGCCTGGACATCGCGCTGGGCGTCGGTGGCCTGCCGCGCGGCCGTATCGTCGAGATCTACGGTCCTGAATCGTCGGGTAAAACCACCCTGACGCTGCAGACCATCGCGCAAATGCAAAAACTGGGCGGCACCTGCGCCTTTATCGATGCCGAGCACGCGCTCGACGTCGGCTATGCGCAAAAGCTGGGCATTAACCTGTCCGACCTGCTGATCTCGCAGCCGGATACCGGCGAACAGGCTCTCGAAATCACCGACGCACTGGTGCGTTCGGGTTCGGTCGACCTCGTGGTCATCGACTCGGTGGCGGCACTGACCCCGCGCGCCGAGATCGAAGGCGACATGGGCGACTCGCTCCCGGGCCTGCAGGCACGACTGATGTCGCAGGCGCTGCGCAAGCTCACCGGCTCGATCAACCGTACCAATACCCTGGTGATCTTCATTAACCAGATCCGTATGAAGATCGGCGTGATGTTCGGCAGTCCGGAAACCACGACCGGCGGTAACGCGCTGAAGTTCTACGCCTCCGTGCGCCTGGACATCCGCCGTACCGGTTCGATCAAGTCGGGTGACGAGGTGATCGGTAACGAAACCAAGGTCAAGGTCGTCAAGAACAAGATCGCACCTCCGTTCAAAGAAGCGCACTTCGACATCCTTTATGGAGAAGGCACGTCGCGCGAAGGCGAAATCCTGGACCTCGGCGCCGACAACAAGATCGTCGAGAAGTCGGGCTCTTGGTACAGCTATAACGGCGAACGCATCGGACAGGGCAAGGATAACGCCCGCCAGTTCCTGCGCGATCGTCCTGCGCTGGCCCGCGAGATCGAGAACAAGGTCCGTACGGCCTTGGGCGTGCGTGAACTGCCGCCGGTCACTGCTGCTGTCGCTGCCGCTGAAGAAGCCGGCAAGGTGAAGCTGCAGGCGGTCGGCGAGTAATCGCCGGCAGCCGGTCGCTAGTCCATGCCAGCACCCCAGCTCAGCCTTAAAGGGCGCGCGCTTCGCTATCTGTCGATGCGCGAGCACAGCCGGCTCGAGTTGGGGCGCAAACTGGCCCGTTATGCCGAGGAGGGCGATGACGTGGAAGCCCTCCTGGATTTCCTTGAAAAGAATAACTGGCTGTCGCAAGAACGCTTCGCCGAATCGCTCATCAACAGGCGCGCGGCACGTTTCGGCAACAGCCGCGTCATGGCCGAGCTGAAAAGCCATGGCGTCAATGGCGAGACCCTGGCCGAACTCAAGGCCGGCCTGACCGACACCGAAACGGCGCGCGCGACCGAAGTCTGGCAGCGCAAGTTCGGCACCGTCGCGCTTGACGCGGCCGAGCGTGCCAAGCAGATGCGCTTCCTGCTGCAGCGCGGCTTTTCGCAGCGCGCCGCGCGGATTGCGATGCAGGGCGGGCCGGAAGACGACGAGTTCTGACGAAGACGGGTTTCCGTCCTGGCAGCCTGTTTATAGCAACATCATCTAATAGCATCTTTGAGCGGGGCCTTCCCTGGCGCGCTGGTTTTGCATTTCGTCTCCCAATTCCACCGCATGTTCCGCGGGCGTGACTCCGTGCGTACTCGGGACTCTGCGCGCACCCGCGACTTTGAACGCACGCGCAACCATGAACGCACTCGCCACCCGTTGCGCGCCCGCGTATCGTAGCGTGGGCAAGTCTGTATGGCACAGGGACATAGGTAACAGTTGTCCAGGGACATAGGTAACACCCGTTCTACTACCGAGCCCATCAGCACACAGCGTCCGAGCCACTGCAACATTGCCCACTCTGCAAGAAACCCCGCCGAATATGCCTGCCAAGCCCTGAAAACGGCTCTGTTGCAGTGCAACCTACAACGCCCTGTGATAAACTTTTGTGGTTTAAGCAGCGCCGCATGAGCGGTTGTTGTCGTAGAAGCTACGGCAACGTGCATAACGCACACTGGCTGCACCACTAACGGCCGCGCAAGCGGCATTGGTTTTTATGCCCCTGTCTCTTCCCGTATCGCGCTCGCTCCGGCATACGCGCGCCATCACTGTCGAAGCCTATGCGCGCGATGATGGCCTGTGGGATCTGGACGCCAGCATCCGCGACGTCAAAACCCGTGACATCCAGCTTGCTTCCGGCACCCGCCCCGGCGGCCTGCCTGTGCACGACCTCAAACTGCGCGTCACCATCGACCGCAACCTGACCATCGTGGATGCCGAAGCCGCGTCCGATGCCGTTCCGTATCCCGGTTTCTGTGAGACGATCGTCCCAGCCTACAAAAAGCTGGTCGGCCTGTCGCTGATGAACCATTTCCGGTTGCACCTGAAAGACCGCCTTTCGGGCGTGCTCGGTTGCACCCACCTGACCGAATTGGCCCAGGTGCTGCCTACCGCAGCGCTGCAAGCCTTTGCCGACGACGTGTTCGACACCCGCGGCGGCGCCGACGCGAATGGCAGTATGCACTCGGCCGAACGGCCTTTCGAGCTCGATCGTTGCCATGCGCTGCGCAGCGACGGACCCGCCGTGGCCACCTATTATCCCCGCTGGTCGATCAAAGCCGTCGCGGGTTAGCATTCGATGTTTGTCATTTGTATTTCAACCGTATTTCTAAATCAGTAATAGACGAAGGGAAGCCAGCATGAAAATCCATGAGTATCAAGGCAAAGAGATCCTCCGAAAGTTCGGAGTGACCGTTCCGCGCGGCATTCCGTGCATGTCGGTCGAAGAGGCGGTCAAGGCCGCTGAAGAACTGGGCGGTCCGGTCTGGGTCGTCAAGGCGCAGATCCATGCTGGCGGTCGCGGCAAGGGCGGCGGCGTCAAGGTTGCCAAGTCGCTGGAGCAGGTCAAGGAATACGCAGAACAGATCATGGGCATGCAGCTCATCACGCATCAAACCGGCCCTGAAGGCCAGAAAGTGCGTCGCCTGCTGGTCGAAGAAGGCGCCGACATCAAGAAGGAACTGTACGTCTCGATGGTCACCGACCGCATTTCGCAGCGCGTCGTGCTGATGGCCTCGTCGGAAGGCGGCATGGACATCGAAGAAGTCGCGCACAGCAACCCGGAAAAGATCCACTCGATCGCGATCGACCCGGCCGTCGGCCTGACCGATGCTGAAGCCGACGAGATCTCGACCAAGATCGGCGTGCCTGCCGAATCGCTGGCCGACGCCCGCGTGCAACTGAAGGGCCTGTACAAAGCCTACTGGGAAACCGATTCGTCGCTGGCCGAAATCAACCCGCTGATCCTGACCGGTTCGGGCAAGGTCATCGCCCTCGACGCGAAGTTCAACTTCGACTCGAACGCGCTGTACCGCCAGCCGGAAATCGTCGCCTACCGCGACCTGGACGAAGAAGATCCAGCCGAAGTCGAAGCATCGAAGTTCGACCTCGCCTACATCTCGCTCGACGGCAACATCGGCTGCCTCGTGAATGGCGCCGGCCTGGCCATGGCCACCATGGACACCATCAAGCTGTTCGGCGGCGAGCCGGCCAACTTCCTGGACGTGGGCGGCGGTGCGACGGCTGAGAAAGTCACCGAAGCATTCAAGATCATGCTGAAGAACCCTGGCCTGAAAGCCATCCTGGTCAACATTTTCGGCGGCATCATGCGCTGCGACGTGATCGCCGAAGGCGTGATCACCGCATCGAAGGCTGTGTCGCTGCAGGTGCCGCTGGTCGTCCGCATGAAGGGCACCAACGAAGACCTGGGCAAGAAGATGCTGGCCGACTCCGGCCTGCCGATCATCGCTGCCGATACGATGGAAGATGCAGCCAAGGCCGTCGTCGCCGCTGCAGCTGGTCAAGCCTAATTAAGGAATAAACAAATGTCGATCCTGATCAACAAAGATACTAAAGTCATCACCCAGGGTATCACCGGCAAGACCGGTCAGTTCCATACCCGTATGTGCCGCGACTACGCGAACGGCAAAGCTGCCTTCGTCGCAGGCGTGAACCCGAAGAAAGCCGGCGAAGATTTCGAAGGCATCCCGATCTACGCCAACGTGTCGGAAGCCAAAGCCGCTACCGGCGCCACCGTGTCGGTCATCTACGTGCCGCCGGCAGGCGCAGCCGCTGCGATCTGGGAAGCCGTCGAAGCCGACCTGGACCTGGCAATCTGCATCACCGAAGGCATTCCAGTCCGCGACATGATGGCCCTGAAGGACCGCATGGCCAAAGCCGGCTCGAAGACCCTGCTGCTGGGCCCGAACTGCCCAGGCCTGATCACCCCGGACGAGATCAAGATCGGCATCATGCCGGGCCATATCCACAAGAAGGGCCGTATCGGCGTCGTGTCGCGTTCGGGTACCCTGACCTATGAAGCAGTCGGCCAGCTGACCGCACTGGGCCTGGGCCAGTCGTCGGCAGTCGGCATCGGCGGCGACCCGATCAACGGCCTGAAGCACATCGACGTGATGCGCATGTTCAACGACGATCCTGATACCGACGCGGTCATCATGATCGGCGAAATCGGCGGTCCGGACGAAGGCAATGCTGCCTACTGGATCAAGGACAACATGAAGAAGCCAGTGGTCTGCTTCATCGCTGGTGTCACCGCTCCTCCGGGCAAGCGCATGGGCCACGCCGGCGCGCTGATCTCGGGCGGCGCCGATACCGCGCAAGCCAAGCTGGACATCATGGAAGAGTGCGGCATCAAGGCCACCAAGAACCCGTCGGAAATGGCACGCCTGCTGAAGGCCATGCTGTAATACTGACGACCTCACGGTTGCAGAAAGCGGGGAGCGCAAGCTCACCGCTTTTTTTTTCGCCCGCGGTTTTCGCCAGCCGGCACGCGTGCCGGGAGCTGGCATGGCGAATGTGGTCTATGCATGACAAATTGCGTTACGTAAACTGTTCAAGTGACAAAAATTGCTGGCATCACCTGACAATTTTTGTCACCGATCAAGCCAAAACTTGCGTTGACAGGCCGTTTTGTTATCTCTTTTTTCATAAAATCGACATTTTTGGGGCTGGCACACCGCTTGCATATATGAAAGCGTGGCACTGAGCAGTAACCCAAATTCACCTGACACACCACCTGGAGATACAAAATGAACTTCAAGCAAATGCAAGCCAAAAAAGCCCAAGGCGGCTTCACCCTGATCGAACTGATGATCGTCGTCGCCATCATCGGTATCCTGGCTGCCGTGGCCATCCCTGCGTACCAGGATTACATCGCCAAGTCGAAGGCAACCGCTGCCTACGCCGATATCTCGGCAGGCAAGACCGGCTACGAAATGGCTGTCGTTGAAAGCAGCGCTGATTCGCCTGAGACCTTCCTGGCAAAAGCGGGCCTGTCGGCAACCACCGGCAATTGCACCACCATCGCCGCAGCGGTGCCGACCGCCGAAGGTGGCGCTGCCCTGACCTGCACCATCGCCAACCCAGGCCGCCTGGCTGCTGATGCCGATACTGCGCCGACCATCGCCCTGAGCCGTAGCGCAGCCGGTGTCTACACCTGCGTCACCACCGGTTTCGCCGAGACCGAAGGCTACAAGCCTGCTGGTTGCGACATCCCTGCTGCTGATGCTCCAGCCCCAGCGCCATAATCGCAAGCCATCGTGAATGACCGCGGAAGCGGTCAGAAAAAGAGACCGCCGCGGCGGTCTCTTTTCGTTAACCCATCCGCTTACGGGAAGCGGGCGCCTTGCTTACTGCTTCAGGTGCTTGTCCAGCCAGTTGATTACCGTGTGATGCCATTGCAGCGAGTTCGCCGGCTTGAGCACCCAGTGGTTCTCGTCCGGGAACACCAGCAGCTGGCTGTCGATACCCTTGCGCTGCAGCGCGGTAAACGTCGACAGGGCCTGCGCGGTCGGGATGCGGAAATCCAGGTCGCCCTGGATCACCAGCATCGGCGTCTTCCACTTGTTCACGTGATGGACAGGATTGAAGCGTTCGTGGTTCTGCGGCACTGCGAAATAGGCGCCGCCGTTTTCCCAGTCGGTGAACCACTGTTCCTCGGTCGAATAGGCCATCCCGCGATTGTCGAACACGCCGTCGTGGTTGACCAGGCAGCGGAAGCCGTCGTTCCAGTTCCCCGCGATCCAGTTCATCATGTAGCCGCCGTAGGATGCGCCCAGTGCGCAGCTGCGGCCGCGGTCCAGCCATGGGAACTGCTTGACCGCCGCGTCCAGGCCTTTTTGCAGGTCTTCGAGCGGTTTGCCGCCCCAGTCGCCGCTGATCGAATCGGTGAACTTCTGGCCATAGCCGGTCGAGCCGTGGAAGTCGATGAACACGGTGGCATAACCCGCGCCCGCATACACCTGCGGGTTCCAGCGGTAGCTCCAGCCATTGCCGAAACTGCCCTGCGGGCCGCCGTGCACCAGGAAGGCGACCGGATACTTCTTGCCGGCTTCCGCGTTCCACGGTTTCATCACGTGTCCGTAGACGGTATCGCCGTTGGCGCCCTTGAAGCTGAACTGCTCGTACTGGCCCCAGCGCACGTCCTTCAGGCGTTCGGTGTTCAGGGTGGTCAGCTGGTTTGGGGGGCTTCCCAGCTTCATCGAAAACAGCTGCGCGCCGGAGGCCAGGTTGGCCTGGGTATAGGCGACCGTATCGCCGCGCACGTCGAAGGCGCCGACCGCGCCCTTGTCGGTCAGTGCAGCGACCTTGCCACTGTCCACGTCGATCGAATACAGGCGGTGCTGGCCGATGTCTTCGGCGTCGACAATCAAAGCCTTGCCGTCGGCACGCCACTGGATGCTGCCGACCGAACGGTCCCAGTCGGCCGCGAGTTTACGCGTCGAGCCGGTGGCCACGTCCATCAGCATCACCTGGAAGCGATCGGCCTCGAAGCCGGGACGCGCCATGGAGAGATAGGCGAGGGTGCGGCCGTCCGGCGAATACACGCCCTTGGCGTCCCATGCCGGATTGTCGGCCGTGAGGTTGCGCGGCGCCGCGCCGCCGGCGGCGGGCACGGTGTACAGGTCGAAATTGGTCGACCAGGCTTCTGTCTTGCCGGCCAGGCGCACCGAGAACACGATGGTCTTGCCGTCCGGGCTGAAGCGGAATTCCTCGCGGTCGCCGAAAGGTTTCGACGGCACGTCTCCGTCGAGCGTACCGGACAGGCTGACCGGCATGCTAACCACCTTGCCGCCTGCGTCCAGCGGCGCCGAGAACAGCACGGCGTTGCGGTGGTCGGCCCAGGTATCCCAGTGGCGCACGAACAGGCGGTTGTACAGCTTGCCGCTGGCCTTGTCCTTCGCCTTGGCATCGGCACGCTTCTTGGTGCAGGCGAGCTCAAGGCAGTCGCGGAACACCGACATGCTCATTGCGATGCGTTCGCCGGTGGGCGAAACACGGAAGCTGTCGACGTCGAGCGGCAGGTCGGTGACCTTGGCCGGCTTACCACGCGCTTTGCCGCCGTCGACCGGCAGGCGCCACACCTGCGAAGAGCCCGAGCGGGCCGACAGGAAGTAGACCGCGTCGCCGGAGGCCGCCCATTCCGGATCGGTGCTGCTGGAGGCGTGGCTGGTCAGGCGTTGCGGCGCCGGATTGGCGGCGCGCAGGTCGACCATCCAGAGTTCGGTGTGGCCGCGGTTCTTGCCCATGTCCGTGCTGCGCACGGTATAGACGACGCGGCTCGCGTCAGGTGACACGGCCGGGCTGCCCACCCGTTCCATGTTCACCAGGTCTTCCACGGTAAAGCCGCGCGGCGCGGCCATTGCGGTGGTGGCGGCCAGGGTAGCCGCCGCGATCGGCATTAGTTGCAGCACTTTCGGCAGCAAACTCGGCAAACGAAATTTCATGCTCCATCCTCGTTGTCATGTCAGCACGCGGCAGGGCGCCGCGCATAGGCGAGCAATTTACCATGTGACATGTTGGAGGGCGGCGCCAGCCTGGGCGGATGCCTAGACGATCTTCAGCCGGTCCGCGAGCAGGGCTTCATACGTCATGTTCTGCAGCAGCGTGTAATGCACCGGGTCGAGGTCGACGAACTGCACGCCATAGCTGAATACGTCCAGCTTGTCGGGCCCCGACTTGGCCACCGTCGTGTTCCTGATGGCGGCCAGCGTTTCGACCTGCACTTCCTGGTTGCTCGGCGACGTCGTCAGCGTGAATGTGAGCCCCACGACTTCGTTATCGGGCGGCAGCGGATGCTGGGATTCGATACGCGCGCCGCTCACCGACACGTTGGTGAGGAAGCAGTCGACCGGCCGTCCACCGCTTCCCATCGGGGTGACCCGCGCCGGAATCGCGGCCTTGACCCGCATGGCGCCGCGCAGGCTGGTGCCCTGGATCGAGGTCGGGAAGGACAGGTGAAGATAGAACAGCGGGCGCGCGAAAACGCGCACGACCGAGCACGCGAAAGAACAGACGTTCACTCCCGAAAACACCCGCACCGTCAATGGATCGCCTTCCGTGATCGAAATCGGCATGCCGTTCTCGGTCGGGATCTTGATGATGATGTACTCGTCCTTGACGTATCCGATCAGGGTCGAAAAATACTGGACCGGCTTCATCTGCCGATGCGTCATCACCTGCAGGCGGACGCCGACCTGCAGGTTCATTGTCTCGAATTCGAATTCCTGCTGCTTGAGCTCCTGGACTTGGGCGCTGTTCATGTGGTGTGGGCCAGTTTGCCGTTGGGTGGAATGCAAAAAAGGCGAATCATAGCAGCTAACAATCACCCCGTCCGGGTAAAAACGGGAAAGTGGAGATTGGCGAGATTTGGCGTCGGCATGCGTCGCTACAATGCCTCTTCCCTGCGTAAAACCACGTCTTTCCCGAGGAGCTGGCATGACCACCGTGCGCGTCAAACTGTCCCAAGCCGTGATCGATATGCAGCAGAATGCGCAGGCCGGCGAGCTCGGATTCAACGGCGACCTCGGAAGCCTGGTCGACCTGTTTGCCACGACCAGCCACGCGATCGGGCAGAATTATTTGTACTACTCGTCGTACAGCTACCTCGGCACGACCTTGCGCCTCGACTTCCCCGACGGTGCGACGCGCAGCTTCTATGGCGTCCAGATGGCCGACCCGAATGCGGCCAGCGGCAAGGCTTCGGCGACCAGTACCGAATTCATCGCGCCGCAGGCGCTGACCTTCAGCGTCGCCGGGCAGATGAACTACGACTACGTCATCAGCACCCAGGGCTTGTCGCTGGTCCCGTCGAAGACCCAGGCCTCGACGCTGAATGCGATCCGCATTGCCACCAACCTGCCAAGCTGGAGCCCGGACTACGATCCGCAGGTCGGCAATGTGGCCATCCTGATGAACGGCGCGCTGACCATGACCGCCGCCGGGATCGTCGCGGGCACGCTCAGCCAGCTCACCGCGACTTCGGACAAGTTCATCCTCTCGAGCGTGATCGACGGACGCTTCAAGGTGTCGGGCGATTTCAACAGCATGGGCCCGGGCTTGTCGCATGGCGTCGTGGACGGCACGCTCACCGCCTACCGCACGAGCTTCCGCGATGGCAGCTTCTTCAACGTCACCGACACCCAGACCGCATTGCGTTCGACCGACGTGATCGAGGACGCGCTGATGCGCGCGTCGTCTGGCAACGACGACATCAACGTCGAACTGCCGGCCCGGCTCTCTGAGGACGTGGTAGTGGACGCGGGCGACGGCAACGATACCGTCACGCTCGCCGGCGGCGGGGGGCGCCTGCATGCTGCCGGCGGGGCGGGCAAGGACGTGTTTTCGCTGCTGGGCGGCAGCCACCAGGTCGATGGCGGCTCCGGCCTGGATGTCGTGAAGCTTTCGTCGCTGCGCGCCGACGTCACCGTGAAAGCAGGCGCCACGGCGTCGGCGTTTACCGTGAGCGACAAATCCGGCGCCGTCAACCAGCTCGTCAACGTGGAGCGCATCGTGTTCGCCGATGCCACGCTGGCGCTGGATATCGATGGCAATGCAGGGCAGGCCTACCGGCTGTACCAGGCGGCGTTCAACCGCACCCCAGACAGTGGCGGGCTGGGTTACTGGATCGGCGCGATGGACAAGGGTTCGAGCCTGGACAGCGTGGCGGGCAACTTCATTAATTCGGACGAATTCAAGGGTATCTACGGCGCCAGTCCGAGCAACCAGCAACTGGTGACCCGCTTCTACGAAAACATCCTGCACCGCGCACCGGAAGCGGCGGCACTTGCCTACTGGAGCGACCTGTTGAATCGGCGCGCCGCGACCGTGGCCGAGGTGTTGGCGGATATCAGCGAAAGCGGGGAGAACAAGGCTGCACTGGTGGGGGTGATTGGGAATGGGTTCGGCTTTACGCCTTACGGCGAAGGCTGAGGCAGCGGAAGAACGTTGACCTTATGAAATCATTGTCATAAGCTCGGCTGCACGACGACTCACCAGGGGAAGCGGCATGGCCGAAGGACATCGCATCCAGAACGATACGCGCGCCGTGCAGCGCGCTGCGCGAACCGGGGGATTTCTTTACCTGATCATCATCGTGATTGGCCTCGTCGGCGAGGCGGTCATCCGGAACGGCCTGGTCGTCGCAGGCGATCCTGCCGCCACCGCCCAGCGCATCCTCGAGTTGGAATTCCTGTGGCGCGTGGGCATTGCCAGCCAGCTCGTCCTGCTGGTCTGTGCGGTGGCCTTGAGCGCGATCTGGTACTTCCTCCTGCGGCCAGTAAACCGGCACCTGGCGGTAGCCGTGGTCTGCTTCGGGCTCGTGTCGCTTGCGGTCGAAAGCCTGTGCGCACTGCAGCTGCAGGCGGCGCTCGATCCCTTGACCAGCACTGCCTTGGCGAAGGTCACGAGCGCCGAGCAGCGCTATGGCCTGAGTTATATGGCCATCGTGGCGCATGCGAATACCTTCGGAGTCGCGCTGATTTTCTTCGGCGTGCAGTGCCTGCTGGTGGGCTACCTGATCCGGAAATCCGGTTATCTGCCCGCAATGCTCGGCGTAGGGATGCAGATCGTGGGCGCCTGCTACCTCGTTAACAGCTTCGCCATGTTCCTGTCGCCGGCAGTGCAGGGTGTCTTGTTCCCGGCGATCCTGCTGCCGGCCTTTCTCGGGGAGACTGCGATGTGCCTCTGGCTGCTGATGAAAGGCGTGGACGTGGCAAAGTGGCGTGGAAAGCAGCTTGTCCCGGCAACCGCGGGCCTGCCTGAGAGGGCAACCCGGCAGTGAGCTTAGAGGTCAGCCGTCCAATCCCCGCTCTTGCCCCCATGCTTCTCCAGCACCCGCACATTGGTCATCACCATCCCGCGATCCACCGCCTTGCACATGTCATACACCGTCAGCAGGCCCACCTGCACGGCAGTGAGCGCTTCCATCTCGACCCCGGTCTTGCCGATGGTTTCGACGATAGCGAGCACTAACCGTCGAGCGCGTAAGTAACTTCAAATAATCTGTTCTGCCCACGAAAAGGGACAAATTTGGGACAGGATTTTTGCCCTGTCTGACGCCAGTTTACCTGAATGCAAAACGAACTAGCAACAACCAATTTCACTGTCAGTGAAAATTTATGGACAAGAGTATTGACATAGCTAGGTACGTATGGTCTACTCATCAACAGACCGAGTGCTACCGCTCGGATGGTTTTCAAGGTTTTACGTTGTTTCCTTCTCAGACGCAAAGTTAGCAATACGACCCAACGTACTAGGGTTGCCCGCTTCCAGAAGTAGGCTAAATGTCACGCATGGGCGCTACGTCCGATGCGACGAGACGACAGATCACGCAACCGCGCTGCCATTCCTCTGGCATGTGGGGCTGACGTGGGGCTGTGGTCTCAGAGACGATGACTGGTAATGGGCTTGTTATGTCGGGCTGGCATCTTCCGGCTTTTGCTTATGGGGCTGGGCACTATCGCCCGGAATGAGGAAAACAATCATGAAAAAACGTAACATTGAAAACAGTGTCTTGATGTTGAAAAAACTGAGAGACATGCACCATTGCCAGCTCGACATTAGTGTTGTAGGGGAGTTGAACCAGGTTATTGCTGACCTTGAAAGGGTCAGTGAAGAAGCTGAATCAGCGGATATGCAAGCATTGGGCTTGCGTGTTCTTCAGCTTCTCGGGGTAGTCATCAGTGTGGTCAGCAACATCAAAGACCTCATGAAGACCGACTTTTCGAAGACACAGCAAGCCCATTAATTTTCAAAGATATGAACCTCGGAAAATCTATCCAAACTTGTAGACTGCAACGTGGGTTATCCCAAGGCGACCTCGCGTCCAAGGCAGGCATTTCGGTTTCGTATCTGTCGATGCTTGAGAATTCCAAACGTGACCCGACAGTATCTACTGTGAAGAAAGTTGCGGAGGCATTAGGTGTGCCTGTGGAGATCTTGTTCTTCCTCGGCGCCGAAGACAGCGAGTTAGCCGGGATTGACAAAGCCCTAGCTGGTCAACTGGCGCTTGCCGCCCTGGGTCTGCTTAATGAAAAAAAAATTAAATGATTCGGTATTGTCCGCGCGCTACCCCCATGCTGGCATCCACGGGCTTGCCGAACTGTCAAAGGCGCTTAGAGTTCATCAGAGTGTTCTCGTCCAGTGTGCCTCAAATGCTTCCAAGATGTATCGTCTTGCCAAGCAGGAAATCAAGCCCGACAAGTCAATACGGCAAACCTTCGATGCCCGTCCTCGCCTGAAGGCTGTCCAGATAAGAATCAAAGAACGACTCTTGCAGCGTGTAATATTCCCCAACTATTTACACGGAAGTATTCGCGGCCGTAGTCCTCGGACAAATGCCGCTATGCACGTACGTGCGAAGATAACCTTTGCTGAAGACATAACTCAGTTTTTCCCCTCTGCGAGCCGAACCTTGGTAACGCGCACATGGGTTAATCTCTTCGGATTTTCCAAGGATGTAGCAGACCTACTGACGGACCTAACTACATTGAACGGGGGGCTACCCCAAGGTGCAGTCACCAGTTCGTTTTTGGCAAACCTTGTATTTTGGAACTATGAACCCTTCTTAGTAGAGACGCTGGCATTGCGTGGACTTACCTATTCACGTTATGTTGATGATGTTACCGTGTCATCCAAACAAAGGATTGAGCCTGAAGATAAGACGTATGTCGTCGCACAGATTTACGGCATGCTTCTTCATCATGGGTTTTCTCCCAATCGGCGAAAGCATGAAATAACAACTTCCAAAAATCCTTTGCGCACGACCAAGCTTTTGCATAATACAAAGGTAGCTTTGCCGGTTGCTGAGCGTAAGAAAATACGTGCTGCCGTGTTCGAGTTGGAACGCAGGGTATCTTTGGGGGCGCGGGGCGACGAGGTAACAAAAGCGTTGGCTAGTGTATCTACACGGGTGGGGAGATTAGGTAGCTATCACAAGGTTTCTGCTGATGCCCTCAAAAAACGCTTGGCCGTCCTGAGGGTCCTCTTGACACCCTCGGAAGTCAGTTCGAGTTATGCGATAAAAAATGAGGTCGAACCTTCCTCAAACTCCATTTCTCCACCGTGGCTGATTTGATAATTAACATAAGTTCTGTGAACTCCATAGTATCCAGATCAGTGCTAATTTGGGCATCATCCTTATCAGTCCTACTAAGGATATCTCTAGTATACATGGCTTACAACATCCTCTGCTCAGCCATTATTAATGATGAATGAAAGTGCAAGGGACAGATAAATAGCATCTCCAGCCTTGGCGGTTCACTCATCATTCCTTATCAGTCCTACTAAGGATAACTCTAGTTATACCTAGCTCACTAGCTTCTCTGTTCATCATACTAGAAGCAGTAACAAAGTGCAGTAGAGGCCATGTAATTGACCTACGCGCTTATAATCCGAAATCTGTTAGAGATAAACAGGGCTGAAATTCCACGTCGCTATTGGCCTCAGTCCAATCACGATGCCTCTACCCGGACGATTCCGGCGATGCCAAAGCGTTTTTGAAACACATCAAGCATCACCGCCATGGCGAGATCCTGATGCGGCACAGCGACTATGACAGCGTCGTGGATGGGTAGCGCAACAATTCCCAAGCAACTCAATTTGGTCAGAACTTCAACAAGTATCTGGCTTTCCTCGTACAGAAGCCTCATACCAATTCCTGTGTAGAAGTATTTTTCGATATAACGATGCTCAAGTCGGATGCCTGCAACAATATCCTTGATCCTCATACCGCACGGGAACAAATCAGCCGTACCTCTAGGCATCTTGGTCATCGGTGAGGTCCGATGCAGCATAGAATTGAATACCGCCTTAACGCCCTCACGGGATTGCTCCAGACCTGGTAAAGAGTAGGCATCAATATGTGCACAGTGATGGTCTGCCAGTCCATACAGAATTCTTGGGTTCATCTGCCCGAAATCAAGCGTGACTGTCGGTGTGCCGTTAATTTGGATGTTCCGGCGGTCGGTCTTCGTCATGGTCATCCAAAACCCGCCAAATAATCGTCCCCCTTGCTCAAACGATCCGTTATTGAAAAATCGCTGTAGATGACGGTTAGTGAGGTCAACCATCTGCAGCCTATCGGAAAGGTAACCGATTTCAGCGTGGGCAAGTTGTTCGTTAATACGCTTTAGGTCAGCACGATACGAGTTCGTTTGGTTGGTGTCTTCATATTGAAGCCATGCTCCAGGATCATCACGACATTTTTTTCGGTCCTTCAAGACGATCACCTCCATTGAACTATCTAGCTTGAAGTCAGCGCAGCTGAGACCATATTCCTGCATTCGATGCTTCAGAGGTGCGCCAGCACGGATCGTTGTTAGGGCGCATTTACTGCGATCTGAAGGAACCCAAAGACCCTTGGTGTATTCGATCCAGCCAACAGGAGGCGCTTTCATCAGGTCCAATACGTCCTTGATCGTCTTGCTGATTGCTGCAGGTTTGTAACGGTCGCGTGACCCCAATGCGGTGTTCGCCAACGATATCGTCAGCGCCCCATTAGGACACGTTAATTCCCTGTGGACTAGGTCACATATAAGAGCTTCGACTTGCCTCTCAAAAGTCTGTAAATCCATTACCCGCCGCTTCCGCTTGCGTGGTACACAGTATGCTTCATAATTGAGTAAAATTCGTTTCATCTCGGAGACTAATGCCGCAGCCTTTTCGGTAGCCGCGGCTCTAAAGGGATTAAGGGGCCGGTCTCTGCCAGACGACGAGAGTTGGCAATGGTCAGAACGGGGGGAGCGCATTGTTTCAGCGTTGGTCAAGCGATTAATATCTTGGATTTCAAACATGATTCAAGCATCTTGAAAATGCAGCGGCCGAGCCTTATTGGGAAAGCTCGGCGCTTCAAATCTTAGTTAGGTGTTGAGATGGGGGAAACTGGACAACAGGGAGAGTTGGCTCGGGTGTGCGCCTGTGTTTGCTAGGTATAGGTCTAGCTTAGGCAGTAGCGTAGGCCAAACTCAAGATTTTCCAATCCATGTTGACATCCTGATAACATCAGCCAGTTCAGCGAATAACCGATCTACCGTCACCGGCCCCCAGCGTTTACCGGCAGACGTAACCACTCCACGCTCATTCAAGCACTTGGCTAAACGAGAACGTCTAAACAGGCCATCAGCTTCAAATGCTTCAAGCACTGGGAGCAGTCCAAGGGAAAACACAGCTCCCGACCCAAGGCGCACCGCACCTTTAGAATTCTGAATACGCTGCTGTGCAGCTTTGACGTTCGCACAATTTACTTGGATGACGCTGTTGCTCATACGGCCCCCTCAGAAGCCTTGATGACTGCAAGTCGGCCGATCAAATTTGTGACGGCCCTGACAGTCCATTGCCCGCCCCGCGCCGTTGAGATGTTCCGTGCGCTAAAAGCCGTAGCAATTGCGGTGTGGCCTGTCACGCCTTGCTCTTTCAACTCCTTCAGAAGAGGCTTCAACCTAATCGCATAGGCGTCAGCTTTGTCCTTAAGAACTTTGGCACCGGCATGGCCAACTACCTTTTGTCGCTGTTCGCTTGCGACTTTCTCGTCACCGCCTTGCTCGGTACTGATATTTACAAAGTTGCTCATGCTGCGCCCTCCGTTGCCTTGACGACTGCGAGTCGCCCAATTAGGTTCGTTACTGTGGTCACAGCCCATTTTCCATTACGTGCTGTCGGTACCCCACGGGCGTTCAAGGCCGCAGCCACTGCGACGTGGCCGACAATGCCCTCGGCCGTAAGTTTCTGAAGCACCGGAATTAGGCTTACTGCGAAAGCGTTGGCTCTGGTCTTGGCGACGTTGGGAAACTTTTTGCGACCAGTCGTTTCATCGGTTCCTGGTGGCGTTGTGTTCGTGTTTGTTTCGTTTTGAATAGTCATGGTGTAGTAAAAAATTAGTTGTTGGATGTGCAGACGCCATGCCTCCTTGGACAGGCGTCGCAGCCGTAGTGGGAAGCTTGGTTTTGAGTTGGTTACTCTTAGGTGTGTGTTTTAGCTTTTGACCCTGAAATGCGGGTCTGCCGGACTGGCCCCCATCGGACGCAAAAGACATGAAGCAGTGGTTGGTCAAGAGCTAACGAAAGCTCAGGGCGTCATAGTGGGGAGCTTGGTTTTGAGTTGGTTACTCTTAGGTGTGTGTTTTAGCTTTTGACCCTGAAATGCGGGTCTGCCGGACTGGCCCCCATCGGACGCAAAAGACATGAAGCAGTGGTTGGTCAAGAGCTAACGAAAGCTCAGGGCGCCAGTAGGCCGCTCAGCCCGCGTATAGGCCGACAACATCGAGTTCACACACACCTGCAACCAGTGAACGGCAATGACCGCCAGAGGTGTATGCGTGGCTTAGGATGGCTTTGCGTTCCCGTGGTGGGAGAGGAGATGAATCGGGCTGTGATTGTGCTGCTGGATCAGGATCATCAGTGGTCTTCAGCTACCTGTTGTCCAGTTGAAAACAAAGGTGTCTGAGGCAATGATCAACCACCGTCAACATTCAAACAATGATGTTCTTCGTACACCTATATAAGCAGTGCTTAAAAAATAGGCGGTCGAAAGTATAATAAGCACAAGGGCATATGGACTCATTGGTAGCTTTCGATGCCCGAGACTGCTCCAATCCCAGCGCAGCCCGACTTGAAGCCCTGAGTGTCCTTAGGCAGCTTGGCGAAGATATTGATAAATGGTCTCACGGCTGATACCGAATTCCCTAGCAAGGGCGGTCTTCTTTGCACCTGTTGCAGCCTTGGCTTGCAGGTCCGCGACCTGTTCAGCATTCAATGCAGGCTTCCGACCAAGGTACACATCACCCTTGGCCTTTGCCACTGCAATACCCTCACGTTGACGCTCTCGAATCAGCGATCGCTCAAACTGTGCGAAGGCCGCAAGCATCGTGAACATCAATTCATCCATCGGGTTGTCTGTGCCAGCGGTGAACGTCAGCCTTTCTTTGACGAAGTGAACGGTAACGCCTTTGGCTTTGAGTTCCCTGACGATCCGTTGCATGTCCTCAGAATTCCTAGCGAGACGATCCATGGAATGGATCATGAACGTGTCACCGGCCCTAGCGTGCTTGATAGCAGCCTGAAGCTGTGGCCTATCTGTGTCCTTGCCAGATGCCTTGTCGGTGAAAACCTGGTCAAGCTGTACGCCGTCAAGCTGACGTTCGCTGTTCTGGTCGAGCGAACTGACCCGAACGTATCCGATGGTCTGTCCTGTGATTTTGGTGGCGGTCTTCATGGTGTCTTATCGTGCGTTAGTGTCAGGATAGATTCTAAGATCATGAATCAGTACTGTCAATAAAATCTTAAGCGGACTCTAAGCTGACAGAAATTACGGTTCGTACTGTCAGGTAAATGTGTGGTACTGAAGTACACCTTATCCTGACACCTTCTTAGTAGCCCTCAGCGCATACGCGACGAATGGCTATTGAGAATTGTTGAGTTTACTGACGTGAACCTTAATGCGCAGCTACGTTGGCTGCCACTGTCGCTTCAACTAATTCGCAACAGAGTAGTGGGGCAACGCTCGGGCCAAATAAATTACATCCTAAAAAAGACCCCCCTACAGTGTCTTTTGGCTAATAAATCAAATCTTCCCTAAAGGTCAAACTGGTTTGTTGTTGTTGGGAAATCAACGGGTGGGTAAGTTTTTGATTTTGGCAACACACCCCCCCGGGGGGAAGCTCCCAAAAGAGATCGCTTTTGACTGATGATCTTCCTGGTATGAGGGTACCCCCCCATGCCCCGGTCCCGTTTTAGGTTACAAGATCTCGGAGTCTGCCGAGGTGAGGCAGCAAGCGGGAAGAGCAGTTAGAAGAGACGTGGTTTTCTTACGATTGATTCTAGATCAAGTGTGTGGTCATTGCTTAAACCACTGGTTTTTTGTACAGTACTCGCTGTTGTCCCACCCGTGAAATAATGCTGTGTAAGTGAGGCGATGCAAGCCATAATTATCGTTTTTACTTACACCCGACTGTGTAGTGCAAGAAGAGCAACCAATGAGCTATCGTGTAATTGATTTATTTTGTGGAGCAGGGGGCATGACGCTAGGCTTCGTTGACAAACGCTTCGGCGGTGGCTTCGAGTGCGTACTTGCGGTTGACAATGACCGTGCCGCGATCCGGACGCACGAAGAAGCCTTTGGCGGTAAAGCGGTTTCAGGAAGCATCGAGGACTGGTTGGCGGGGCAGCCCGAAATTCCGGCAGCGGATGTGGTAATTGGCGGTCCGCCATGCCAAGGTTTCAGCTTGCTGAACAAGAACCGTGTGGGAGACGTGCGCCGCGCGCTTTGGGAGCCCTACATGGACATTGTGAGGGCGAGCGGAGCTAAGGTCTTCGTGATGGAAAATGTCAAGGAACTGCTCAAGTCTTCGGAGTTCGATGACATTCGTCGTCGGGCTGAGGAAATGGGTTTTGAGATCAAGTCAGAAATCCTGAATGCTGCTGACTATGGTGCGCCTCAAGTGCGGCGTCGAGCTGTGATCGTTGGATGGCACGCAAAGGCTGGCGTCGCACGCCCGGAGTTTCCTCCGGAGGCAACTCGGTCTGCCCCGGGTTCAAAGGACAATCTGCCGGACTGGGTTACGGTGAAGGATGCTATTGGTGACCTCCCTGACCCTGTAGGCGTTGAAATCCGCGACATTGAAGGTCACCTAAACCTTCATTTCGGACGGAATCCGACGCCGAAGAGTCTTGCGCGGTACAAGGTCGTTCCACCAGGCGGCAATCGGTTTGATCTCCACAGGAATGCGCCTGAGTTGACGCCGGATTGTTGGGTTCGCAAGACTTCTGGGGGGACGGATTTGTTTGGTCGCCTGTGGTGGGATAAGCCTTCCGTCACCATCAGGACAGAATTTTTCAAGCCTGAAAAAGGTCGATACCTTCATCCTGAGAAGCACCGCCCTATTACCCATAGAGAGGCAGCACGTCTGATGGGGTTCCCAGACGATTTCGCCTTTGTCGGAAGTAAGACCGAAGTTGCTCGTCAAATCGGCAACGCTGTTTGTCCACCGTTTGCTGGTGCGATTTCCAAGATGGTTAGGGAGATGCTGGACGCGACAAACGTGGAGAAGGCTGCCTAACTGGAGATCGTGTGGCAGATGTGATGACGCCGCAGCAAAGAAGTCGCTGCATGTCCAAGGTGAAGAACAAAAATACGAGTTTGGAGGTCAAATTTCGTAAGGTTCTATGGGCGCGGGGCTTGAGATACCGTCTTGGTAGGAAGCTTCTTGGCAAGCCCGATTTAGTGTTTGTCTCGGCCAGAGTTGCAGTGTTCATAGACGGTTGTTTTTGGCATGCGTGTCCCATCCACGGTCAAGAGCCAAAAACTAACGCCGATTTCTGGTCGCAGAAGCTGGCCAACAATAGGCTGCGCGATCAAACGGTCAATGTCGGACTAGCTCAGCTTGGTTGGACCGTGGTCCGGTTCTGGGAGCACGAGGTTAAGGACGACGTTGAGCGGTGTGTCAATGAGTTAGTGAGAATCGTAAGGAATAGAGAATAGATGGCGCGTAGACCAGTCCAAAACACCCCTGAACTCATCAGAATCCAACTTGCTGACGTGCTTAAGGACTTCGGAAATGAGATGGCACATGCCGACCTGAGGCATAGGGTCTTGTCTTTGATCCCTGCGTTTCATTTATTACGCGACCTCGGTAGTTCCTTGATTAACGAGAACATTCCTGCTGCGCGGGATCGCATCATTTTTTATTTCAAGACGTACCCTCAAAAGATTATCCACGGTGATGAGTTAATGGTCGTGTCAGGTATCAGCGAATGGGCGCGCAGGGTAAGGGAGTTGCGCGTCGAATTCGGTTGGTCAATCCTGAGCGGGCTTACTGCTCAAGAGCTGGCTGAAGCAGAAGAAGAGGAAGGAAATGTGATCGAGATTGATGGCAAATTGTTGTCCTCAATCAAACCCGAAGAGTATCTTTTAATGAAGGACACTCAGGACTTGGAAGCGGCATACAGGTGGAACGTATCTAAATCCATCCGGAAATCGAACGCCTCCGTTCAGGACAAGATTCTTGCCTTTTTGCGGCAGAACGTCGGCAAACAGGTTACGGGCGAGGAACTCAGGTATGTCGCGGGGGATAAGACGGAATGGGCGCGGCGTTCGCGTGAGTTGAGGACGCAGTTGGGCTGGCCCGTCGTCACGAGGTCACAAGGACGTTTAGACCTTCCTATCGGCGTTTACGTCCTGGAAGAGGACCGCCAGTTGCCCCAATGGGATCGTAAGATTCCCGATGGAGTTCGCGTATCGGTTTTGAAACGAGACGGGATGGCTTGCCAGAAATGCTCTTGGAAGCATAGCGACTTCACGCCCTCCGATCCACGTAAGATTCTGGAACTTCATCATCGGATACATCACGGACGCGGTGGGCCAAACACGGCAGAGAATCTCATTACCCTTTGTAACGTGCATCACGATGAAATCCACGCTCTGGACATGGAGGTAGATGAGTACCTCAAGAGGGAAGATTAATCTGCTGAATGCTAAATAACTGGTTTATGTTTTTGGCTGTTGCTGTTGCTGTTGCTGTTGCTGTTGCTGTTGCTGTTGCTGTTGCTGTTGCTGTTGCTGTTGCTGCTGTGCTTGCGCTTGCGGGGTGACTGGATTGGGCAAAGCAGCAGCCGCGTCCCGCTGTGCAGCCCTTTTTGCTTCGTCTTCTAAAGCCTGCAATCTCCGATCAAAGTCTATGAGCTTTGCTTTATCACCCGCATTTTCGGCAAAAACGCTATATGCCATCGGAGCAAAAATTGCGGCGATAGAGATTGCGATTGCTGCGACTGTCAGAATGTATGCCCATTTTGGCATTCTCAGAATTTCTTTCCCGACTTCATCCGTAAGCTGAGCCATGTTCAAAAAGGTATCTGAAAATGCGCGGGATTTATCGGCAATGCGGCTGAGGTAGTGTTTCCGATCAATATATGTTGGAGGTCTTGGCGAGGGTACCGCGTCACCTTGAAGAAACATCACACGAATGAATGGGTCGCCTTTGGAAATCGTCACAGGGTCACGACCGAAGTTCACCAACGCTGTGGCAACTGGTCCTTTCCACCCAGGATCAATCACACCGACGTTGAGAGCAAATACTCCGTCGTGTGCCCAAGAAGTCTTAAGAGAGGCAAGCCCCGTAACATTCGACGGTACGTTAAACTCCTCCTTGGATACTACCCATACCACTCCCCGACTCTTAAGGGTATGAGAGGTACTATGGACTACTCTCCCACACTCGATAATTTCTGCGATTGTAGTGTCGTACGTTGTATCCCGACGAGCATCGATGTCACCGTTTGGTACAATGTTCGCATCTTTTATTTGTTTCGACGTTAAAACCATTTCTTCCTCATGAGCGTGAGCAATACGAAAAAATTTTCCAGCCAAACTGAAGCAGACCGCCATTACATGGCTGAAGCATTTGTTGAGCGAAGTTTAACAGATGATCCGAAAGGAAAGATTATTCTTGCGTCGTCTGTAGGGGCAGTAATTGCTGACCCAACTCGAATGATTGCTTGTTCCGCGAACGTCTTGCCTCCTTCGCTGAAAAAACGCTATCTTGAAACGGCACAAAATGTGGCTGATGATGACCGCTATCACGTGATTGAACATGCAGAGCGTGCCGCAATCTTTAAAGCCTTCCATTCTCACGCTGACATGAGCAAAGCAACCATTTATTGCACTCGATTTCCATGTAGTGATTGCGCTAGAGCTATCGTATGGTCAGGCATTAAACGCGCAGTATTTGCGGGTGGATTCGCTGGTGAAAAGCGATGGCTCCCTGCTCAACGGGCGGCGCTTAAAATTCTACGAGATTCGGGAGTGATAGTGCGATATTTGTCGAAAGGTTCTGATGCTGAAAGTACTGAAGGTAGTGTGGTCGCTACAGTAGCTGAAACGCTTGTGGGGCAGAACCCGATCAAATAATACTAAGCGAGGCTGTTTGCCACCTGGAGTTGTGCTTTATGGATAAAAGTTCGATTTCAACCAAGATCACCCTCCAGATTGGTAAGCCGCGCCCTGTCTTAGCATGGTGCGGCGTTCCCGGCATCTAACTAAATATTCGGGTCAAAGGTTCCATCTGGTCGAAAGTCTACAATTTCATAAAGTTTAGGCTCGCCTCTGATATTCTGGACTCTTACATTCACTACGTATGCCAAGTCGGTCCATGGTTTATTGAACGCGGCAGCGGTCTGAAGCATTGCTTGCTCGATTGACGGATTCTCGAAGATCACCTTTAGGGGGAAAGGCGAAATGTCTTCTATGATTGCCTTATAGCCTGTGATCAAAGACGGGTTAGTCTCATGCCAAATTAATACCTTGTTACGGATTAAGTCTGCGTTCTCCGAAGAGGCTCTTCCAAGCACGCGCCTAATAGTTTTTTGCGCCGTTTTGGCATCGTCGGACGTTATAACAAAATTGTTGATAACCCCGTTGCCAGAAGCAGTCAAAACAAACTGCGCGCCATTCTCGTTTGAAATTGGTCCAAGAATTGATCCCCACATTTGCACGTCTTGTATACCTATACCACTTGGTACCTTCTCAGTCTTGCCTGTGAGCCAGCTCATCATTCCCTTCGTAGCCTCTACCCATTCGTTGAGGGAGCCACCTTGAAAAATTAGTGGCATAAGAGGGACTGTATTTGCTACGATCTCGAATACCAATGATCCAGAGCGCACATCACTTACATAGAGTTTGACTTCTGGGAAGTAATCGTCGGGACAAGCTCTTTCGACAAAGCGAACGAACTGATTATTAATAGCGAAGAGCGAAATAGTCAAATCAGTAACTGATACAGGCTCTCTCGTATCGAACTTAATCTCTAACCGATCTTTGTAGTCCATGTCGAGCAAGTTGATCTCCAATTAGCGCCAAACGGCATGATCAGAACAGTTTAAGCATTCTTCGTGGCAATGTCCATGTAGAAATACCTGCCTCGTCAGCGTATCGGTAGCATCGTTTGCGTTCAGGTAGCTCCGTCCACTCATAGACGTTAAGTCTGAGCGCACATGAGGGATGGCATGCGTAGGTAGCTTCGTGTTCTTGAGATTGCACTGACCAAGGGGGCACATGGATTTCTGGCCCTTCCAGTAGCTTGAGTGACCAGCCGAGATGCTTACTTAAGGACGCAGGGCACCCGACTCGGTATAATTCTTGACCCAAAACTTGACCCAATGACCCAGAGAAATTGATAGCGGTGTCGGGGACGTCCCATAGGGTCTCTAGCTCATGCTTGGTTAGAGCAGCAGACTCGAAGTCCGTTGTTGCCCTCGTCAGGAAACGAAGTTGACCGGGGAAAAGACCCCCTCCGGTTCGGCAGATGCAACGACTTAAAGCCAGTAGAGGTCGTTTTTGCGTATTGTTTGGTGTTGTACGAGGGTGTAGATTTCCAAAATAGCAGAAGTCTGGTAGCACACCTCCGTATGTTTAATATGCAGAGACTACCCAGTGACTAATTCTTGCATTTGTCGAAATGGTAGCGAGTCATGTTGCCGCCCTTACCGCGATAGCTGCAACGGGGACACTCGACCTCCTTGAGGTTCCTTTTGCGACCGCGAGGATCAGGCGGCACTGGTCTCACGCCAAGCAGGGCGATCCGAGCCTTATGGGACTCACTCATTTTCTTGCGCGTCTCTTCGCTAAAAGTCCTCCCCCGCTGCGACTTCGACATTTCCAACTTCTGCGAGGCAGGCTTTGGCTTCCCTGTGGTGTGATGTGAAATGTTCGCGTAGTGGATTGTCAACGTCTCCGAACGCTTTTGCCGCTCGGCGTTGGATTGCTGTCTCTGGTTTCGTTTGGCGCACTTCTCTGGCGTCATGCCTTGCCAGCCGCCTAATCCACCAGGTATGCGGTTCATCATGAGCGGATCAGAATGAATTTTCGCCCATGTGACTAGCGTCGCTTCTTTCGCATAAGCTGCTTCTTCAATGTCGAAGAATTCAATAGTTCCAGTAATCAGGTGTACCCCACGTTCTAAGCATCCCCTGACCCAATCCCCGCTGCCCTGATACCTGTCGAAGTAAGGCTTTCGGGTGGTGTGAACGCCAATGTAATACTGGCCCGTAGCAGGGCAAATGGTCTTATACACGATCGAAGTTTTGATAGTCATTGCCTTCTCATTCCGCATAGACTTGGTTGAACCTGAAAAAGCTTCCATAGAGAGCCGCTTTCAACCTAGCTTTTGAGCCAATACCTCAGCTTTCGGGTGGTAGTACCGCTTAAGCATCTGGATAGTCTGATGGCCCGTAACAGCAGCCAGTTCGATGACATTAGGAAGCTTTGTTGCTAGAGTGGTGGTGGCCGTGTGCCGCAGATCATGAAACCTTAAGTCAACGATCCCTGCACGTTTGCAGGCGTGGACAAAGCAGTTATTCATCGTCATGAACGAGATTGGGAAGACCGGGCCATTCGTACTGGCCTGAAGTGCCCTAAGGGTCGCTACAGCCTTCAGTGACAACGGGACGATACGAGCCGTGCCATTCTTCGTAAGCGGCAGGATGACAGTCTGAGAGTCGAGGTCGATGTTTTCCCACTGCATGGCTAACAGTTCTCCTCTGCGCATGGCAGTTTCAAGGGCAAGAACTACAAGGGGAATCATCAGAGGGCTGCGGCGTTTTACGGGGCGCAGTTCATCCAGGAGACGGCGCTCTTCGTCGGCTGTGAGAAGCCTTGTGCGACCCTGTGGCGTTGCAGGTTTGCGCACCAATGCACACGGGTTCGGTGTGGGTACACCCCATTCTCGACGAGCATGAGAAATTGCACCCGATAGGATGCTTAGTTCCCTGATGATGGTTCCTGCGCTGACGGTCTTCAGCCGCGCGTCCCTGTAGCCAGCGACTACCGCCGGGGTCAGCGTCGCCATGCTATGCCCGGTGAACTTTTGGCGGGTCATGAAGTCGATGCTTTCACCTTCGCGCTGCGCTCCCCGTTTGGTCGGCGTTACCTCGGCTTTGTAGCGTAAAAGTACGTCCCTGAGAAGCAGGTGTCGCGCTTCGTGGTACGGCTGATGCGTACCCTTGTCCATTGCAGCTTCAACGCCACGTGCCCATGCTTGGGCTTCTGTCTTTGTCGCGAACGACTGTGACTCTTCGGGGAAACCCATGCGCCTCACACGGGCTTGCCACGTTCCTGATCGAATTCTAATAGTTGCCATACGTCTTCCATTGGGACAGACGTGGGCCAAGAACAGATTTTGAATACTGAAGCAGTCGTATGACGCGCTATGGCATTGGCCGGTACAGGCTATGGTGGAGCGATGGAATTCTGAGAAATCCCAAGGAAATCAACGCTTTAGAGTTCGGCTGTCCAATCCCCGCTCTTTCCCCCATGCTTCTCCAGCACCCGCACATCTGTCATCACCATCCCGCGGTCCACCGCCTTGCACATGTCATAGATAGTCAGCAGGCCGACCTGCACCGAAGTGAGCGCTTCCATCTCTACCCCGGTTTTACCGATCGTCTCCACCTGCGCCCGGCAATGCACGCTGCTGGCCGCCGCATCGATCTCGAAATCCACCGCCACCCGCGTAATCGGCAGCGGATGGCAGAGCGGCACCAGGTCGCTCGTGCGTTTCGACGCCATGATGGCCGCGATGCGCGCAATCCCGATCACGTCGCCTTTTTTTGCATTCCCGGACTGGATCAGTGCCAGCGTCTCGGGCTTCATGCGGATCGTGCCGGCGGCGACGGCGACACGGTGGGTGTCCTGCTTGGAGCCGACGTCGACCATGTGGGCCTGGCCGGTGGAATCGAAATGGGTCAGGTGCTCGGGTGGCGGAGTAGGGGAGCTCATTGCAGGGAAAAATTAGGGGTGGATTAAAGTGCTTCGCTGGGCAGCAAGGCGGCTGCGGATAAGGTTATGATAGCACTGTGAAATATGCTCCCCGCCCAGCATCGGCGCGCCGCTGGCGCCCTGCATTGACCGCCCTGGCCTTGTCCATGGCGGCCGCATTCGCCATTGCCGCTCCCGCCGAGCCCCAGAAAAAGCCCGATAACAACCGCCTGCCGACGCTCGGCGACGCGGCGCGGCAAGACCTGTCGCCGGTCGTCGAGCGCAAGCTGGGCGAGGAAATCATGCGCGACGTGCGGCGCGACCCGGCCTATCTCGACGACGACCCGATCACCGAATACCTGAACAACCTCGGCAACGCGCTGGTCGTCGCCGTGCCGGGCGCGCGCGGCGAGACCAATGCCGATTTCTCCTTCTTCGCCATGCGCGATCCGAACCTGAATGCCTTCGCGCTGCCGGGCGGTTTCATCGGGGCGCATACGGGGCTGATCGTCGCGGCCCAGAACGAATCCGAGCTGGCCGGCGTGATGTCGCACGAGATCGGCCACGTATCGCAGCGCCACATCGCCCGCATGCTGGGGCAGCAAAAGCAGGACGTACTGCTGCCGCTGGCGGCGATGATCCTGGCGGCGCTGGCTGCCCGCACCAGTTCCGACGCCGCGATGGGCGTGCTGATGGGCGGGCAGGGCCTGGCCGTGCAGCGCCAACTCAATTTCAGCCGCGACGCCGAGCGGGAGGCGGACCGGGTCGGCTTCCAGATCATGAGTGCCGGCGGCTACGACACCACCGGCATCGTGGGTTTCTTCAAGCGCCTGCAGACCGCCACCAAACTGTATGGCGATATCCCGGCCAACATGGCCACCCTGAGCAGCCACCCGCTGACGGCCGAGCGCATCACCGACATGCAGGCGCGCATCCGCGAGATCCCGAAGAAGCCGCGCGTCGACAACCTGGATTTCCAGCTGGTGCGCGCGCGTGCACGCGTGCTGCAAGACGAAAGCGTCGGCGGCCGGCGCGACACGAAGCATGCCTTCGAGACCCAGCTCAAGGAAGGGCACCGGCACCTGCAGGCCGGCGCCCAGTACGGCTTGGCCCTGCTGGCGCTGCGGCAGGGGAATACGCTTGATGCGCAGTCGTGGCTGGACAAGGCGCGCACCACCGTGAAGCCGAAAGATGGGGTGTTTTCCAGCGAATCGAGTGCCGGCGATGGGGCCACGATGTTCACCGGGCTGGCGCTCGAGATCAAGCTGGCGCCCGGCCAGCCGGCAGCCGTGGTGCAGCAGGCGGTGCAGGACGCGGACCTGGCGCGCCAGCGCTATCCGCTGTCGCGCGCGCTGGCACGCCAGTATGGCGAGGCGCTGATCGCGGCCGGCAAGCTGGAAGAAGCGACGCGCTACCTGCGCGACCAGACCCAGCTCTACCGCGAGGAGCCGAAACTGCACGACATGCTCGCCCGGGCCTATGCGAAGCAGGGGAAGATCGCCTTGCAGCACATGGCGCTGGCCGAATCGTATGTGGTGGCGGGCGCGCTACCGGCCGCGGTGGCGCAGCTGGAGTTGGCGCGCAAGGCGGGCGATGTGTCGTTCTATGACCAGTCGGTCATCGATGCGCGCGAGCGTGAGCTGAAGGCAAGGCAGAAGCTGGAGAAGGAAGAAGAAAAGGAGCGGTAAAACGCACTTGCCACGGTGCCCGCATCATCGCGCACCGCAGGGTGGGCAGGTTTCCTGCCCACGCGTTCAACCAGCGGAAGAATTGTCGTGCAGCTCTTCATGCTGGGTTTGAACGCGCGGGCGGCATCCACGTTCCAGGCCAAGCATCTTCCCGGGTGAAGCCGCGCCACCCTGCGAGCCGGCGTTTTGCACGTTAGGAGCCGGGGATGAGCACGTTATGCGCCCAGGTTTTGCACATTACGCCCCAGGCAGTTGCACGTACCCGAAGCGGCGCGGCAACGCATCCGCGGCCAGGCGTTCGACGCGCACGCGCCCCTCGCCCAGCGCCAGCACCAGCTCTTCCGAATCATCCTCGAGCCAGACCATGATCGCCTCGATCGACGCCGGCCGGCCGTCGAGCTCCATCCGTCCCAGCACCTGTTCCACGTCGCGATCATCCAACTGCGCGACGACATCACCCGCCTGCAGGATCAGCGCGCCGGCGTCGGTCATGAACACCCCGTCCACCCCCGCCAGCGCCTGCCCGGTCTGCAATACAAAACCCTGCACCGGGTCGGTGCGCGCGATGAAAGGTGTCGCCTCGAGGTTCACGTACACGCGCTGCGGCCCGTTCTGGAAATACCAGCGGCCCTTGTCGTCGTGCGCGTAATTGCGGTTGATGAAGCCGATCAGCGCCACGTGCGCCAGCTTGTCGCCGGGGGCGTTGCTGCGCTGTGCGGTGTCGTCGCGCATGCGCCAGTTGCCGCGCGCGTCCAGCGCCAGCCACCCGTAGCAGTGGGGTACGTTGGGCCACTTGGCCATCGCCTGTTTTACGATCTCGTCCATGTCACGAAGCTTCGCATAGTTCGTGCGCCCGGGTCGCGCAGTTCGGGGCCGCGCCATCGAAGAAATGCAGGATCTTTTGCGGAAGCCAGTCGATGCGGCCCGGGAAGGGGCCGACCGAAAAGCCGACGTGGCCACCTTCGTCCGGATATTCCAGCGTCACCGCGTCCGATGCGGTGAGGGGCAGGTGCTCGCCCGGCAGGAAGGGGTCGTTGCGGGCGTTGAGCACCAGGGTCGGCACCGTGATCTCGTGCAGCACATGGCGGGCACTGGCGCGATGCCAGTAGTCGTCGGTGTCGCGGTAGCCGTGCAGCGGCGCGGTGACGACGTTGTCGAACGCGTAGAGGTCGCGCGCGCCAAGCAGGGCGTCGCGGTCGAACAGATCGGGATAGCGTTCGAGCTTGGCCAGGCATTTGGGCTTGAGCGTCTGCAGGAACATGCGGGTGTACAGCATGTTGAAACCGGAACCAAGGGCCTTGCCGCCCTGCGCCAGGTCGAGCGGGGCGGAGACTGCGCAGGCTGCGTCGACGATGCCGGCGGCGTGGCCCGATTCGCCCAGCCAGCGCAGCAGTGCATTGCCGCCCAGGGACACGCCGGCGGCGAACAGCAGGCCGCGCGCGCGCGCATGCAGCTTACGCACGATCCAGTCGACTTCGTCGGCGTCGCCCGAGTGGTAGAAGCGGGGTTGCAGGTTCGGCTCGCCCGAGCAGCCGCGGAAGTGGGGCACGGCGCCGGACCAGCCGCGCGCGTGCAGGGCCGCCATGAGCGAGCGCGCGTAATGGCTGTTCGAGGAACCTTCCAGCCCGTGGAACAGCACCACCAGCGGTTTGCCCGGCTGGCCGTCGACGAAATCGACATCGACGAAATCGCCGTCGCCGCTCGTCCAGCGCTCGCGCCGATAGGTGACGGGCGGCCTGGCAATGCAGGTCGCCGGGTAGATGGTCTGGAGGTGGCCGCCGGGGAGCCACGCGGGCGCACGGTAATGCATGAGGGAGCTGGCGCGGTGTCGAAGCGCGCCGATGGACAGCAGATTAGTGATGCTTGAGCACGGTGCCCGCCGCCAGGCGGTACTGGGTGCCGCAGTACGGGCACTTGGCGTCGCCATGGTGGTCGAAATCGAGGAAGACGCGCGGGTGCGACGACCACAGCGGCATGGCCGGGTTCGGGCAATGTGCCGGCAAGTCCTTGGCCTCAAGCTCCACCACGGGCATCGTCTTTTGGTTCATCTGGTTCTCCGTCAAGCTAAAGTTGGACAAAGACGCGATTCTACCGGATTCACCCTGCATACCGAAATGATCGGTAGAATAACAAACTGACTACAATCGAGCCCGGGCGCAGCTTGGCCACCCGGCGCCGCATCCTTGCACATCTTTTACATGCGTTTCATGCCCCGTCGTTTCAAGCCCGTCGCCGCAGCTGCCTGTCATGGCCGTTGCGGGAAGACCACATGAGCCAGGCCGCCCCGCCGGGCCAGCCCCATCCTGTATTGAAGGAAGCGCACGACCCCGCCGCCTGGCGCGAAGGCTTCAAGACCGGCCTGCCCACCCTGTTCGGCATCGGTGCCTGGGGCCTGGTGGTGGGCATTGCGATGGTCAAAAGCGGCTTGACGCCGGTGCAGGCGGCCGGCATGACCCTGCTGGTGTTCGCCGGCTCCGCCCAACTCGCCTCGCTGCCCCTGATCGCGGCCGCCGCGCCCATCTGGGTCATCTTCGCCACCGCGCTGGTCGTCAACCTGCGCTTCGTCATCTTTTCAGCCCTGCTCGGGCCGCATTTCGCCCACCTGCCCTGGAAGCAGCGCTTCCTGCTCGGCTACGTCTCCGGCGACATGACCGTGGCGATGTTCCTGCAGCGCTATCCGACCGCCGAACGCGTGGCCGGCAAACTATCCTATCTCAAAGGGTTGATGTATCCGAACTGGTTCGCCTGGCAGATCGGTTCGCTGACCGGCATCTTCCTTGGCAGCGCGATTCCGTCCGAATGGGGCCTGGGCTTTGCCGGCACGCTGGCGATCCTCTGCATCATGGTCCCGCTGATCATCAACAGCGCGGCCCTGTGCGGCGTGGTCGTGGCGGTGGCCATCTCGGTGCTGGCCTACGGCTTGCCATATAAGCTGGGCCTGCTGCTGGCGGTCGTGGTTGGCATGGTCACGGCGATGGTGGTCGAAGAAACCTTCGCCAAGCGAAAGGCGAAACATGTCTGATTGGGAAATCTGGGCCATCATCGGCGTGCTGTGCCTGGCCACCGCCGCCACCCGTAGCTCGTTCTGGCTGATCGGCCACCGCGTGACGATTCCGCCGCGGGTGCAGGAAATGCTGCGCTATGCGCCGGCCTGCGCGCTGGCCGCCATCGTCGGGCCGGACATGCTGGTCGACGCCCAAGGCGAGGCGCACCTGGCGCTGGCCAACCCGAAGCTGCTCGCCGGGCTGGCAGCGCTGGCGTTTTACATGTGGCGCCGCAGCATGATTTTGACCATTTTGTTCGGCATGCTTGTCTTCACACTGTTGCGCATATCACACGTTTTTGGCGCCCCCGGCTAGCAAACCTCGACAAACCTGCTGCGCGTTGCCGTGCCAATCTGCGATGCTCGCTGTACGTCCGTACAGCTGCGCTTCTCGACCGGCACAGCTACCGCTCGCGACGGTTTTTCGAGGTCTGCTAATGTACAATGACGTTCTTTCATCATTTAACCCTTGACTAGCCAATGGACGACGTTCTCAGTTTCACCCGCTTGCAAGACCTGATCGACCGCGATGCGCTGAAAAACAAGCGCGTCTTTATCCGCGCCGACCTGAACGTGCCGCAGGATGACGCTGGCAACATCACCGAAGACACCCGCGTGCGCGCTTCCGTGCCGGCCATCCAGGCTGCACTCAAAGCCGGCGCCGCCGTGATGGTCACTTCGCACCTGGGCCGTCCGACCGAGGGCGAATTCAAGCCGGAAGACAGCCTGGCGCCGGTCGCCGCGCGCCTGTCCGAGCTGCTCGGCCAGCCAGTGGAACTCAAGCAAAACTGGACGGACGGCGTCGACGTCGCGCCGGGCCGGGTCGTGCTGCTGGAAAACTGCCGCGTCAACAAGGGTGAGAAGAAGAACGACGACGCGCTGGCCCGGAAAATGGCCAAGCTGTGCGACGTCTATGTGAACGACGCTTTCGGCACCGCGCACCGCGCGGAAGCCACCACCCACGGCATCGCCAAGTTTGCCCCGGTGGTCGCGGCAGGCCCGCTGCTGGCGGCCGAACTCGACGCGCTGGGCAAGGCCCTGGGCCAGCCGAAGCGTCCGCTGCTGGCCATCGTGGCCGGCTCGAAAGTGTCGAGCAAGCTGTCGATCCTGCAGAGCCTGGCAGGCAAGGTGGACAACCTGATCGTCGGCGGCGGCATTGCCAACACCTTCATGAAGGCCGTCGGCCTGAATATCGGCAAGTCGCTGGTCGAGAACGACCTGGTCGCTGAGGCGAAACAGATCATCGACATGATGAGTGCGCGTGGCGCCTCGGTGCCGATTCCCGTGGACGTCGTCTGCGCGAAAGAGTTCTCGCCAACGGCTGCGGCCACCGTCAAGGATGTGGCCGACGTCGCGGACGACGACATGATCCTGGATATCGGCCCGAAGACGGCCGCCATGCTGGCCGGGCAGGTGGCCACGGCCGGTACTATCGTCTGGAATGGCCCGGTCGGCGTGTTCGAGTTCGACCAGTTCGCGGAAGGCACCAAGACCCTGGCGCTGGCGATTGCCAACTCGCAGGGCTTCTCGATCGCCGGCGGCGGCGACACCCTGGCGGCGATTGCCAAGTACGAAATCGGCGACCAGATCGGCTATATCTCGACCGGCGGCGGCGCGTTCCTCGAGTTCCTCGAAGGGAAGACCCTTCCGGCAGTCGACATCCTGCTCCAGCGTCAGGCGAAATAAGGCCAGCAAGTACCAGCGCAGCTTAGAAAGCTGCGCTTCTCTTTTCAGAATCAAGGATCCAAACCATGCAACCTGCGCGTCCCCTGTATAACGCCACCAAGATTGTTGCCACCATCGGTCCGGCGTCGACCGACTTCGATATCCTCGTGAAAATGATCCGGGCCGGCGTCGACGTCGTGCGCCTGAATTTTTCGCATGGCAAGGCCCAGGACCATATCGACCGCGCCGCGCTGGTGCGCCGCGCCGCCGCCGAATGCGGCACCGAAGTGGCGATCATGGCCGACATGCAGGGTCCGAAGATCCGCGTGGGCAAGTTTGAAGAAGGCAAGATCTTCCTGAACAATGGCGACCGTTTCATCCTGGATGCCAAGTGGGGCGAGAACGGCGAACTGGGCAACCAGGAACGCGTGGGCCTGGACTACAAGGCGCTGCCGCGCGACGTCAAGCCGGGCGACAAGCTGCTGCTCAACGACGGCCTGATCGTGCTGATCGTCGACAAGGTCGTCGGCCACGAGATCTGCACCACGGTGAAAGTGGGCGGCGAGCTGTCGAACAACAAGGGCATCAACCGCCAGGGCGGCGGCCTGACCGCGCCGGCGCTGACCGCCAAGGACATGGAAGACATCAAGACGGCGATGAGCTTCCAGGCCGACTACCTGGCGATCTCGTTCCCGAAGAACGCCACCGACATGGAAATGGCGCGCCAGCTGGCCAATATCGCCGGCGAGCCCTACCACCACAAGCCGATGATGATCGCCAAGATCGAGCGCGCCGAAGCGATTCCGGTGCTGCAGGAAATCCTGGACGCGTCCGACGGCATCATGGTCGCCCGCGGCGACCTGGCGGTGGAAGTGGGCAACGCGGCCGTGCCGGCGCTGCAAAAGCGCATGATCCGCATGGCGCGCGCCTCGAACAAGCTGGCTATTACCGCGACCCAGATGATGGAGTCGATGATCGTCAACGCCGTGCCGACCCGCGCCGAAGTGTCGGACGTGGCCAACGCCGTGCTGGACGGCACCGACGCCGTCATGACCTCGGCCGAAACCGCATCGGGCAAGTACCCGGTTGAAACGGTCGAGATGATGGCAGCGATCTGCCTGGAAGCGGAACAATCCGAATACAACAAGCTCGATGCCGATTTCCTGAACGTCCAGTTCACCCGCATCGACCAGTCGATCGCCTACGGCACGCTGTTTACCGCCCACCACCTGAAGGTGAAAGCCATCGTGGCCCTGACCGAGTCGGGCTCGACCGCGCTGTGGATGAGCCGTCATTCGATCGATACCCCGATCTTTGCCCTGACCCCGTCACAGACGACGCAACGCAAGGCGTCGCTGTACCGGAACGTGCGAGCATTCCACCTGCTGCAGGAAGGCGGCAGCCACGCCGTGCTGCGCAAGGCCGAAGAAGTGCTGATGCGTGAAGGCATGGTGTGCAAGGGCGACCTGATCGTGGTCACCTGGGGCTCGCCGATGGGACAGGCCGGTGGCACCAATGCGCTCAAGATCGTGCGCGTGGGCGAGCTGGACGAAAAAGTTTCTTAATTGTTTGGAGTAATCAACCATGGCACTCGTATCGATGCGTCAACTGCTGGACCATGCCGCCGAACATGGCTACGGCCTGCCGGCATTTAACGTCAACAACCTGGAACAGGTGCAGGCCATCATGGCTGCCGCCGACGCGGTCAACGCCCCGGTGATCATGCAGGCCTCGGCCGGCGCCCGCAAATATGCAGGCGAAGCCTTCCTGCGCCACCTGATCGACGCCGCCGTCGAAGCCTACCCGCACATCCCGGTCGTCATGCACCAGGACCACGGCCAGTCGCCGGCGGTCTGCATGGCCGCGATCCGCTCGGGCTTCACCTCGGTGATGATGGACGGCTCACTCGAAGCCGACGGCAAGTCGGTTGCTTCCTACGAGTACAACGTCGAAGTCTCGCGCGAAGTGGTCAAGTTCGCGCACTCGATCGGCGTGACCGTCGAAGCCGAACTGGGCGTACTGGGTTCGCTCGAAACCATGATGGGCGACAAGGAAGACGGCCACGGCGCCGACGGCGCCATGACCCGCGAACAGCTGCTGACCGATGTGGCCCAGGCTGCCGACTTCGTGGCCAAGACCCAGTGCGACGCGCTGGCGATCGCCATCGGCACCTCGCACGGCGCCTACAAGTTCACCCGCAAGCCGACCGGCGACATCCTGGCGATCGACCGCATCAAGGAAATCCACCTGCGCATCCCGAACACCCACCTGGTGATGCACGGTTCGTCGTCGGTGCCGCAGGAACTGCTGGCGATCATCCGCGAATTCGGTGGCGACATGAAAGAGACCTATGGCGTGCCGGTCGAAGAGATCCAGGAAGGCATCAAGCATGGCGTCCGCAAGATCAACATCGACACCGACATCCGCCTGGCCATGACCGCTGCGATCCGCAAATACATGTTCCAGAACCCGGGCAAGTTCGACCCGCGCGACTACCTCAAGCCTGCACGCGAAGCCGCGACCGAGATCTGCAAGGCGCGCTACCTGTCGTTCGGCTGCGAAGGCATGGCTGCGAAAATCAAGCCTATGCCGCTGGAGAAGATGGCCGAGCGCTACAAGGCGGGCGAGCTGTCGCAGATCGTGCAGTAATTGTGCAGTCAGGCTGCGCAGCGAAATTCAGTATGCTGCGCGGCAGGATTCACGCAGTACGTTTCACCACCGTTCCTCATCAAGGTCATCCCGGCGAAGGCCGGGACCCAAGTTTCGCAGCGCGTCGCCAAGGCATCAGTAATCGGTACGCATGGAAAATTGGGCCCCCGCCTGCGCGGGGGTGACGGAGGGGGGCGCAGGTGGCCGAAAGCGAATTGACGTAAAATCACGCATTGGCACAGGCCCTCCGGCCTGATCCACTCGACCGGTGGTCCCCACCGGTTCCGTTTCCCTGATATCCCATCTATGAACAGCCTCTACCAATCCTCTATCCAGTCCCTGCCACTGCTCGGTCACGGCAAGGTACGCGACAACTACGCCGTCGGCGACGACAAGATCCTGATCGTCACCACCGACCGCCTGTCGGCCTTCGACGTGGTCATGAACGAGCCAATTCCCGGCAAGGGCATGGTGCTGAACCAGATGAGCGACTTCTGGTTCGGGAAGCTCGGCCACATCGTGCCGAACCACCTGACCGGCGTGGCGCCCGAGAGCGTGGTAGCTCCGGAAGAAGTGGCGCAGGTGCGCGGCCGCGCCGTCGTGGCCAAGCGCCTCAAGCCGATCATGGTCGAAGCCGTCGTGCGTGGCTACATCATCGGCTCGGGCTGGAAGGATTACCAGGCCAGCGGCGCGATCTGCGGCATCGAGCTGCCCGCCGGCCTGCGCCAGGCCGACAAGCTGCCGGAACCGATCTTCACGCCGGCCGCCAAGGCCGACCTGGGCGAGCATGACGAGAACATCTCGTTCGACGACATGGAGCAGCGCATCGGCAAGGAACTCGCCGCAAAAATGCGCGACGTCAGCATCAAGCTCTACACCGCCGCTTCGGAATACGCAGCGACCAAGGGCATCATCATCGCCGATACCAAGTTCGAATTCGGCCTGGACGACAACGGCGTCATGCACCTGATGGACGAAGTGCTGACCGCCGACTCGTCGCGCTTCTGGCCGCTTGAGTCGTACGCGCCGGGCATGTCGCCGCCTAGTTTCGACAAGCAGTTCGTGCGCGACTACCTGGAAACCCTGAGCGACTGGAACAAGACCGCGCCCGCCCCAAGCTTGCCGCAGGACGTCATCGACAAGACCCAGGCCAAGTATTTCGAAGCGATCGAACGCCTGACCGGCGAAAAGCTGAAGGCTTGACGATGACCGACCAAGCAAAGCCAGTTGTCGGCGTCATCATGGGTTCCTCGTCCGACTGGGACGTGATGCAGCATGCCGTCGCCATCCTGAAGCAGTTCAATGTGCCCTTCGAGGCGCAGGTGATCTCGGCGCACCGCATGCCGGACGAGATGTTCACGTACGCGGAAACCGCGCGCGAACGCGGCCTGCGCGCGATCATCGCCGGGGCAGGGGGCGCCGCCCACCTGCCGGGCATGGTAGCCGCCAAGACCATCGTGCCGGTACTGGGCGTGCCGGTCCCGTCGAAATACCTGCGCGGCGAGGATTCGCTGCTGTCGATCGTGCAGATGCCCAAAGGCGTGCCGGTGGCGACCTTCGCCATCGGCGAAGCCGGCGCCGCCAACGCCGCCTTGACCGCAGTGGCGATGCTTGCCGCAAACGACGACGCGCTGGCCCAGGCCCTGCTGGCCTTCCGCCTCGAGCAGACCGCGGCCGCCCAGGCTATGGTTCTTCCTGCTTGACCAATGGCTAAAGTGACCGATCCGGCAATGGCAGTGCCATTGCTCCCCAGCGCCCAACCGTCGGCCTGGCTCGGCGTGATGGGCGGCGGCCAGCTCGGCCGCATGTTCGCCCACGCCGCACAAAGCATGGGCTTCAAGGTCGCCGTGCTCGAACCGGGCCGGGACTGCCCGGCAGGGCAGGTTGCCGAACGCTTGATTCCCGGCGCCTATACCGATGCAGGCGCTCTCGGCGAACTGGCAGCGGCCTGCGTGGCCATCACCACCGAATTCGAGAACGTCCCGGCCGACAGCATGGCCTGGCTGGGCGAGCGCAGCTTCGTCGCACCCAGCGCCTCCTGCGTGTCGATCGCCCAGGACCGCATCGCGGAAAAACGCTTCTTCGTTGACTGCGCGCCGACCTCCGGCGTGATGCCGGCGCCGCACAAGACCATTGCCTCGCATGCCGACATCGACGATATCAAGGACGAGCTGCTGCCGGGCATCCTCAAGACCGTGCGCATGGGCTATGACGGCAAGGGCCAGGTGCGGGTGGGTTCGCGCGAGGACGTGCGCGCCGCGTTCGATGCCATGCAGGGCGTGACCTGCCTGCTGGAGAAGATGCTGCCGCTGGCCTACGAAGTGTCGGTGCTGACCGCGCGCGGCGCGGACGGCACCTCGGTGGTCTATCCGATCGCCGAGAACGTGCACCGCGACGGCATCCTGTTCACCACCACCGTGCCGGGCCCGAACGTGTCCGAGGCCTGCGCGAAGCAGGCGCAGGATGCAGCGCGCGCCATCGTGGCCCAACTGGGTTATGTGGGCGTGCTGTGCATCGAGTTCTTCGTACTGACCGATGGCAGCCTGGTCGTCAACGAGATGGCGCCACGCCCGCACAACAGCGGCCACTACACGATGGACGCCTGCATCACCAGCCAGTTCGCGCAGCAGGTGCGCGCGATGGCGCGCCTGCCGCTGGGCGAGGTGCGCCAGCATTCGCCCGCCGTGATGCTCAACATCCTGGGCGACGTCTGGTTCGACGAAGGGAGCGACACGCCACGCGAGCCGGCCTGGGACCGCGTGCTGGCGCTGCCGGGCGCCAACCTGCACCTGTACGGCAAGGACGACCCGCGCCGGGCGCGCAAGATGGGCCACGTCACCTTCGTTGCGCCGACGCTGGCGCAGGCGCAGGCCAGCCTGCTCGATGCCTGCGCCATCCTCGGTATCGCGCAATGACGATGGACGCTATCGACCACGCCGCCATCGATGCCGCGGCGCGCGCGCTGGAGCAAGGTAGGCTCGTCGCCTTCCCGACCGAGACCGTGTACGGCCTCGGCGCGGATGCCGAGAACCCGGCGGCCGTCGCCGCCATCTACGCCGCCAAGGGCCGCCCGCAAGACCACCCGGTGATCGTCCACCTGGCGCCCGATGCGCCGCTCGACTACTGGGCCACCGAGATTCCGCAGGAAGCGCATGCGCTGGCGGAGGCCTTCTGGCCCGGACCCCTGACGATGATCCTCAAGCGCGCGCCGGGCATCCCGGCAGCCGTCAGCGGCGGCCAGGACACGGTTGGCCTGCGCTGCCCCTCGCACCCGGTGGCGATCGCGCTGCTGCGCGCGTTCAAGGGTGGCCGCGGCGGCGTGGCCGCGCCCTCGGCCAACAAGTTCGGCGCGGTGAGCCCGACCCTGGCCCAGCACGTGCGCGATGAATTCGGCCTGGATGGTTCGGTCGCCATGGTGCTCGATGGCGGCGCCTCGCAAGTGGGCATCGAATCGACCATCGTCGATTTGTCGCGCCTGGCCACGCATGGGCCGGTGCTGCTGCGTCCGGGCTACATCAGCGCCGACGCGATCGCCGCCGTGATCGACCGCGTGCCGAGCGCACCCGACGCCGCGGCGCCGCGCGCTTCGGGCACCCTGGAATCGCATTACGCGCCGCACACGCCGGTGGCGATGCAGGACAGCGCCACGCTGCGCCAGACGCTGGCGCAACTCGCGCAGGCGGGGCGCAAGGTCGCGCTGATCCATTACTCGGACATGCCATCGACCCATGCTGCGCTGCGCCTGCCGGCCACGCCCGATGGCTTCGCGCACGCGCTCTACGCCGCGCTGCGTGCGATGGATGGCGATGGCGCAGACGTGATCCTGGTCGAGGCGCCGCCGCAAGGCGGCGACTGGCACGGCGTCAACGACCGCCTGCGCCGCGCAGCCCACGGCTCGACCGGCATCGTGCACGGCCTGCTGAACGACGCCGCCTTCAGCGCACCGTCCGCCTGAACCCGCGAACCCGGCGGAGCGCCTGTCTGTACGGGCGTTCTGCCAATTCGCTTCGTTCAAAAACCCTTCTGCCCAGCAATTTTCCGGAGCTATAATCGGCTCCCGATGCGTTCGCCACTTGTCGTCAGGAACTGACGAAGAGGCAACAATTTCTATACAAGAAAGTTGAACGCTGGCATATTATTATTGATACGAATAGTACGGCCGTTCGTTTCAATAAAAACTTCCCTATCAGGAGACAAAATGCGTCAAACCAAACTCGCGCTCGCACTGTTGACGGCGGCCGTACTGGCTGCTTGCGGCGGAACCAGTCCAAGCGGCGGTGAACAGATCCAGAAACTCACGTTCACCCAGCAGGTGTCGTTCGGCGACAGCCTGTCGGACGTGGGCACCTATGCCGTGGGCGCGGTCAAGACCGCCGGCGGCGGCAAGTTCACCATCAACGGTGATGGCACGGCCAAGAATCCTGAACTGACCGGCAAGATCTGGGTTGACTACCTGGCAGCGGAACTGAAACTGCCGGCGCCCTGCGCGGCCCAGACCGGCCTGGTCGGCAATGCCGCCCAGGGCTTCTCGGTTCCGGTGGTCCAGAACCTGAGCTGCTTCAACTACGCCCAGGGCGGTTCGCGCGTGACCAACCCGGTCGGCCCGGGCAACCCGGCCACCGGTTCGCCGATCGGCGAGACCACCGTGCCGCTGGTGACCCAGGTCGCCAACCACCTGTCCCGCAACGGCAACAAGTTCAGCGGCACCGAACTGGTCACCCTGCTGTCGGGCGGTAACGACGTGCTGATGCAGCTCGCTACCCTGTCGGCTTCCGCCACCGCTGCAGGCAACGCTGCCGGCGCGCAAACCTTCGCCACCTCGCTGACCATGCAACTGGCTGCCGGCGCGACCAACCCGCAGAGCGCCGCCCAGGCGATCGGCGTGGCGATCGCCACCGAAAACGCCCGTCCGGGCAAGACCGACCAGAGCGTCGTCCAGGCTGCCGTGATGGCCGCCGCGACCCAGCCGGGCAATGCCGCCGTGGGACAGCCGGCCGTGTATGGCCCGATGGTCGCCAAGGCCCAGGCCGACGCGACGGCTGCCGGCACCAAGGCAGGCAACGACTATGCTGCCGCCAACGGTCCGAAGCTGGTTGCCGAACTGGGCGCCGCCGGCGCGCAGATGGCTGCACTGGTGAAGAACGAAGTCGTGGGCAAGGGCGCCAAGTATGTCGTGGTCGCCAACCTGCCGGACGTGGCCAGCACCCCGGCCGCCAAGTCGAAGCCTGCCGACATCCAGGCCTTGACCGCCGCCATGGTCAACGCCTTTAACACCCAGCTCAAGTCCGGCCTGGGCACCGACGACCGCATCCTGTACGTCGACCTTTACACCGTCAGCAATGACCAGGTGAAGAACCCGGCGCCTTACGGCCTGACCAACACGACGACCCCGGCCTGCGGCGCGAACGCACTGGGCACCACTTCCCTGATCTGCACGAACGCCAATACGGTGGCGGGCGACGTCAGCCACTACATGTTCGCCGACGACATCCATCCGACGCCGTTCGAGAACAACCTGGTGGCGCGCTTCGTCCTCAAGGAAATGGCCGTCAAGGGCTGGCTGTAAAGACTGCGCGGGCCCGTCCGGAGGGCGGGCCTCACCACCAGAATCAGGAGAAAACAAGAATGAAAAACCAATTCAGCAGCGTCGTCAAAGCGCTGGCAGTAGCTGCCGCGCTGGCCTGTGCCTCGACGGCATCGGCCCAGTCGGCCGGCCAGTTTACCGCCAAGCTCGGGCTCAACCAGATCACCCCGAAGGTCAGGAGCGGCGACATCAGCGCGCCGGCCCTGCCTGGCACCAAGGCCGATGTCGGCAGCGACATCCAGCCGGTGTTGAGCTTCGCCTATGGCGTGACCGACAACATCTCGCTCGAAACCTGCCTGGGCACGCCCTACAGGCACAAGATCTACGGCGCCGGTGCGATTGCCGGCACTGGCCAACTGGGTTCGGTCGAAGTGCTGCCTCCGACCCTGTTCGCGCAATATCACTTCTTCGCACCGACCGCGACCTTCCGTCCCTTCGTCGGCATCGGCGCCACCTACGCCTACTTCATGAAGGAACGCGGTTCGGCCAGAATGACTGCGGTGACCAACCCGGGCCGCGGTGTGCCGACGACCTTCAGCATCGACAACAAGTTCACCTACACCTTGCAGGCCGGCGTGTCGATGAACATTAGCGAGAAGTGGTTCGCCGACATCAACGTCAACAAAGGCCGCCTGCGCACGGACGTGCACTTCTCGACCGGCCAGAAGCAGCACATGGAGCTCGATCCGGTGGCGGTGATGCTGGCTGTGGGTTACAAGTTCTAAGAGGCGTTCGCTTCGTCCGATGGCCCGCCGCGTGCGGGCCTTTTTCAAGGCGCGAGCTGGCCCACCAGGATCAGCGAGACCGGCTTGCCCGACTGCGGATGCACCGGTTCGCGCATCTCGCGCAGACGCAGGCCGTGGCGTTCGAACAGCGCGATCCAGCTCGAGAGCGTGCGAAAATACCAGGGCGGGGCGTCCTGGAAGTCGCTGCTGAAACCCGCCCAGCTGCCTGTGCGCCAGCCGTCGACATAGGGCGCATCGCCGCAGGCCATGAGCGGATGCACGGTCTGCACGACCATGAGCCCGCCCGGGCGCAGGTAGAGTGGTGCGGCCCGGAACAGGCCGTCGACCGCCTCGTTCCCGATCAGCGAAAAATTGCAGACGGCGAGATCGGCCGACAAAGCCAGCTTGCCCCGGGCGATCTCTTCGTAGCTCAGGCAGCGGAAGTCGCCTTGCGCATCCGTGGCGCGGGCTGCGTCCACCAGGCCTTCAATCGCATCGACGCCAACCATCTTCACTTCCGGCAGGGCGCGCACCAGCCAGCCTTCGCCGCAGCCCAGATCGACGGCGGTGTGCGGCGCATACGCCCGCACCGTGTCGACGATGGCCCCGTTGGTGACCAGCACCCGGGTTTCGATGTCGCCGTTGCGCACGGCGGCCACCCAGGGGTCGGTATTGCGGGACCAGGAGTCGATGATGCTGGTATCAAGTTGGTTGGACATGGGGCCTCTCGGGTTGCAGGTAAAAGGGGGTGTTTGGTCTGGCTGCCATCGCGACTATACTCTCGCCTGACAGATCGGATCGCAGAAAGCACAGCACCAATGGTAAGAGAAAAACGTCCCGCGCCGCGCCTGCCGCCGCTGCCCCTGGCTGCGCCCGCCACTCCGGAGGAAGCCGCCGCCAGGAAGGCCGCGCGCGAGCAGAAGGATGCCCAGGTCCGCGGCGTCGCCTCGATCGATGAGATGCGCGAGGAGATCAAGCGCGTCGCGCGCAGCCTGCCCGTGCTGACCGAGATCCCGCGCGTCAAGCGCCTGGACGCCGCGGCCTTCCGCGCGCGCGCCATGCAGGGCCTGCCTTTCATCATGACCGGGGTAGTGGACCGCTGGCCGCTGCTGTCGCTGACGCCCGCCGACCTGCGCGAACGCTACAGCCACCTGCGGGTGCGCGCCCGCGTGGGCGACTACATCAACACCGCCTTCCATCCCGACCGCGCGATGCAGGACATGTCGCTCGGCGAGTACCTCGACCTCGTCCCGGGCACGAACGAGCTGCCGCCCTATGTCGGCAACCTGGAATTGCGCGAACTGAACCGCATGTGCCACTGGCCCGCGTATTTCGGCAAGATGGGACCGCCGCGCTTCTGGATGGGCCCCGAGCGCACCATGACGCCGTTGCATTGCGACTACGACGACAACATCTTCGCGCAGATCTGGGGCACCAAGCGGATCTTCCTGGCGCCGCCGCATCACGACGCCTTCCTGTACCCCAGCGAAGCCAATGCCATCCTGTTCGGCTCCCCGGTCGACCCGGAGGCGCCGGATTTCGAGCGCTTTCCATTGGCGCGCCAGGCGGCGCTGGTCGAATGCATCATCAAGCCGGGCGAGATGCTCTACGTGCCGGCCGGCTGGTACCACCAGGTGCGGGCGCTGAGTTTTTCGCTGTCGTCGAATCGCTGGGCGCGGGGCCTGCCGCTTGCGCTGCTCGGCGCCTAGTGCACGTTGCGTGCATACTGCGCGAAATGCTCGGCGCTGATCGCGTGCTGGTACAGGAAGCCCTGGTAGATGAAGCAGCCGGCGTCCGACAGGAATTGCCGCTGTCCCGGCGTCTCGACGCCTTCTGCTATCACCTGTAGCCCGAGGCTGTCGCCCAGCGCGATGATCGAGCGCACGATCGAGGCGTCGTTCTGGTCGGTGAGCACGTCGCGCATGAAGGACTGGTCGATCTTGAGCTGGTCCAGCGGCAGCTTGCGCAGGTAGGCCAGCGACGAGTAGCCGGTGCCGAAGTCGTCCAGCGAGAAGCTGATGCCGCGCTGCTTGAGCATGCCCATCGTGTGCGCGGTCTGGGTGAAGTCTCTCACCACCAGGCTTTCGGTCAGTTCCAGCTTGAGGCTGGACGGCTGCACGCCGGTCTGCTCGAAGATCTCGCTCAGCATCGGCACGAAGTCCGGCTCGGTGAACTGGCCGGCGCTGACATTCACCGACAGTGTGAGCCCGGCGGTGTCGGGGAAGCGCTGCCAGCGCGCCAGCTCGGCGCAGGCGGTGCGCAGCACCCAGCGGCCGATCTCGATGATCATCCCGCTTTCCTCGGCGGCGTGGATGAACTCCGCCGGATACAGCAGGCGGCCGTCCGGCAGGCGCCAGCGCAGCAGCGCTTCGGCGCCGATCACGCGGCTGCTGCGGTCGAGCTGGGGCTGGTAGTGCAGCACGAATTCGTTGTCGCGCAGCGCGCGCCGCATGCCGTTTTCCAGCTCGGCGCGCGCCGACCATGCGGCCTGCACCGCCGGGTCGTGGAAGCGGTAGGTGTTGCGCCCGCAGGCCTTGGCCTGGTACATCGCGGCGTCGGCCTGGCGCAGCGTCGACTCCACCGTGTCCACGGTGCCGCACATGGTCGCCACGCCGACGCTGACCGACACCGAATACATCATCTCGGCCAGCTGGAAGGGCGCTGCCATCGCGGCCACCACCTTGGCGGCCACCGTCTCGGCCTGGGCCGCCGCGCCCTCGCGCGTGTCCTCGACCGGCTGGATCAGGATCACGAATTCGTCGCCGCCCAGGCGCGCCACCATGTCTGCTTCGCGCACGCAGTGCTCGAGGCGGCGCGCAACGGCCTGCAGCAGCAGGTCGCCGGCCGCGTGGCCCTGCGAATCGTTGAGGTATTTGAAGTTGTCGAGGTCGCAGAACATCAGGGCGCCGCACTTGCGCGTGCGCGCGCTGCCCAGCAGGGCGCGGCGCAGGTGGTCGAGCAGGCTGGCGCGGTTGGGCAGATCGGTAAGGGCATCAAAAAAGGCGAGGCGGTAGATCTTCGCTTCGTTGTGCTTGCGTTCGCTGATATCGGTGCTGATGACAAGGATCTTCTGCTGGGCCCCGAATGCCAGGTCGGCGCCCAGCAGCGTCCAGCGCGTGTCGGTCTCGATGCACAGGCCATCGCGCCGCATGTGGGAGAGTTCGCCTGACCATTCGCCTGTGGCAAGCGTTGTCTCGTAGGCGGCGTGGTAGGCCGGCAGGTTCTCGCACAGCAGCTCGCTAAACTTCTTGCCGCGCGCTTCGGCGGCGCTCCAGCCATACAGACGCTCGGCGCCGCTGTTCCAGTAGGAGATGCGCGAATTCATGTCCATGGCAACGATGGCGTCGCGCGCACGCTGCAGGTAAGACGCCTGTTCGTGCACCAGCATGTCAGCGTTGCGCAGGCGGGTGTAGTCGAACAACAAGCCTTCCAGCACGTGACCCTGCTTCTGTCGCACGGCCGACCCCTGTTCGCACACCCATTTCAGGTCGCCGTTAGCGCAGCGGATGCGGTAGGTCAGCTGGAATTCACCGCCATCTTGTATGGCGACAGCGATGCCGCGTTCCACGCCATGGCGGTCTTCGGGAACGATAATGTTAGCGTAGGAAAGCCCGGGGCGGGCCATAAAGGCGGCGGCGGGGTAACCGGTAAGCCGTTCGATTCCATCGCTGACGAATTCCATCGTCCAGTCACTATCGTTCAGGCAACGGTAGGCCGCACCTGGCAGATTGCGGAGCAGCAGCTCAAGGGATAACGCAGGAGCGTCTTCCATGGCTTGCGAATGCGGTCCATCGAGAGCGCTCATCGGGCCTCGCGAAGTGGTCGTTGAAACGTCTAGTTATATGAAACTGGTAACTATCGTACCGCAAACAAGAGCAGTATTGACAGCAATCGAGTGAAATCCGTAAATAACTTGTTGTAATGAAGTCAGAATGACCGAATGTGGCAAGGCCGCCAGCTGTTGCTGGAGGCACAAGGGCTCACAACGCGGAAGTCAGAAAGCGGCGATGCCGGTCTGGGCACGGCCGAGGATCAGCGCGTGGATGTCGTGGGTGCCTTCGTAGGTGTTGACCACTTCGAGGTTGACCATGTGGCGCACGATGCCGAATTCGTCCGAAATACCGTTGCCGCCGAGCATGTCACGGGCGACGCGGGCGATGTCGAGCGACTTGCCGCAGGAATTGCGCTTCATGATCGAGGTGATCTCGACGGCGGCCGTTCCTTCGTCCTTCATGCGGCCCAGGCGCAGGCAGCCCTGCAGGCCGAGGGTGATCTCGGTCTGCATGTCGGCCAGTTTCTTCTGCACCAGCTGGTTGGCAGCGAGCGGCTTGCCGAACTGGTGGCGATCCAGCACGTACTGGCGCGCGGTGTGCCAGCAGTCTTCGGCCGCGCCCAACGCGCCCCAGGCGATGCCGTAGCGCGCCGAATTCAGACAGGTGAACGGGCCCTTCAGTCCGCGCACGTCCGGGAAGGCATTCTCTTCCGGGCAGAACACGTTGTCCATCACGATTTCGCCGGTGATCGAGGCGCGCAGGCCGAACTTGCCGTGGATGGCCGGGGCGCTCAAGCCCTGCATGCCCTTGTCGAGCACGAAGCCGCGGATCGCGCCTTCATCGTCCTTGGCCCAGACCACGAACACGTCGGCGACCGGCGAATTGGTGATCCACATCTTGGAGCCGGTCAGGCTATAGCCGCCGTCCACCTTGCGCGCGCGGGTGACCATCGAGCCCGGGTCGGAGCCGTGGTTCGGCTCGGTCAGGCCGAAGCAGCCGATCCATTCGCCGGTGGCCAGTTTCGGCAGGTATTTCTGTTTCGTGGCTTCGTTGCCGAATTCAAAAATCGGGACCATCACCAGCGAGGATTGCACGCTCATCATCGAGCGGTAGCCGGAGTCGACGCGTTCGACTTCGCGCGCGATCAGGCCGTAGGCGACGTAGTTCATGCCGGGGCCGCCGTACTGCTCGGGAATGGTGGGCCCGAGCAGGCCGAGTTCGCCCATTTCACGGAAGATCGAGGTGTCCATGCGCTCGTGGCGGAAGGCCTCGAGGATGCGCGGCTTGAGCTTGTCCTGGCAATAGGCGGCGGCGGCGTCGCGCACCATGCGTTCTTCGTCGGTCAGCTGGCTGTTCAGCAGCAGCGGGTCATCCCAATGGAAGGCGGCTTTGCGGGGCGAATCGGAACGGTTCATGGATCATCCTGTCTCGGTAAGTTCTTGGTCGAATCTTGTACGTATCGAATACGAATCTTGCAAATAAGGCGCGCGCGGACATGGCCACGGGTTGCGCACAGTCTGGCCATTATAGGGAAGGACGCGCCGCTGCATCTTTTGAAATGGCGACAACGATTTTCATTTTTGGCCGGGACGCATAGGCCGGGACGCGTAGTCCGGGCGGGAAGGGCTGCGCCCGGCAGGAACTCAGCGCTGCGGTGTGGCGCCGAAGCGCCCGCCGTGGAACAGCAGGGCCGGCTGGGGATGGACGGCGCATTGCTCGACTTCGCCCACGAAGATGACGTGGTCGCCCTCGGGATAGCGGCTGCGGTTATGGCATTCGAACCAGGCCGAGACGCCCTTCAGGATCGGCTGGCCGGTGCGCGAGAGCTCGTAGTCGACGCCCTCGAAGGGGTTGTCGGTGCGGCGCGAAAAGCGCATCGCCAATTCTTCTTGCCCGGCAGCGAGGATGTTGATGACGTAGTGCGAATTGCCGCTGAAGATGGGCAGGCTGTTGGCGCCGGCGCCCAGGCTCCACAGGACGAGCGGAGGTTCGAGCGAGACCGAGTTGAAGGAACTGGCGGTCAGGCCACGGAATGTACCGTCGGCAAGGCGCGTGGTGATGACGGTGACACCGGTGGCGAACTGCGACAGCGCATGGCGGAAATGCGCCGAATCGAAACCGCGCGATGCGGCGTGGGGGGCACGTGTATTCATTGGAACCTTGAAGGATGGCGTCATTATGCCATTGTCGGGCGCCATGCCGGTTCCGTATTCCTGCTGCACTGCAGAGGGAGCGGGTTTGCGTTACATTAAGGGGTATCAAAACTGACGAACCAAGGTGTGTGATGAGCGAGCAAACAGCAACCGAAGTGGCCATCCTGGGGGGCGGATGCTTCTGGTGCCTGGAGGCGGTGTACCTGGAAGCGCGCGGCGTGACCCAAGTCGAATCGGGCTATATGGGCGGGCACGTGGTCAACCCGAGCTACGAGCAGGTGTGCGCGGCCACCACCGGCCATGCCGAGGTGGTGCGGGTGGAATTCGACCCCAGCGTGATCTCGTACCGCGATATTCTCGAGGTGTTCTTCACCATCCACGATCCGACCACCCAGGACCGCCAGGGCAATGACGTCGGGCCGCAGTACCGTTCAGTGATTTTTACCACTTCGCCCGAGCAGGAAGCCATGGCGCGCAAGGTGATGGCCGAGATGGCCTCGGTGTGGGATGCGCCGATCGTCACGCAGTTGCTGCCGCAGGAGACCTGGTACAGGGCCGAGGACTATCACCAGAATTATTTCGCGCAGCACCCGCTGCAGGGATATTGCGCGTTCGTGGTGGCGCCGAAGGTGGCGAAGTTTCGGAAGACGTTTACTGATCGCCTCAAGTAAGGTGGCGGGTGCTTCGCGTGGACATCGTACTCTACGGAGCCCACTGTTCTAACGTCACGGATACATGTATTTCCGCGACCACGGCATCTGCCCCGGATCCCCACCCGCCTTCCCGCACACGATCTGGTACAGGCTGATCCTGTCATGCGCGAATGCATACGCGCAGCCGGCCAGGTACAAATGCCAGATCCGGAAACGCTTCTCGTCGGTCAGCGTCCGGATATGCTCGGCATTGCTCTCGAAATTATCGGTCCAGAGCGCGCAGGTTTTCGCGTAATGGCGCCGCAAATTTTCCACGTCGCGCACTTCCAGTCCGCCTTCCTGCATGGCGTGCACCACGGTGGACAGGTGCGCCAGTTCGCCGTCCGGGAAGACGTATTCGTCGATGAAATTGCCCCCGCCATACGGCGTGGCGCCGTTGTCGGTGTTGGTGGTGGTGATCCCGTGGTTCATGACGACGCCGCCCGGCGCCAATAATTTGTCCACTTGTAAAAAATAGGCGGCCAGCTGCGCCACGCCGACGTGCTCGAACATGCCGACGCTGGTGATGCGGTCGAACTGTCCGGCCACGTCGCGGTAGTCTTGCAGTCGGATGTCAACCTGGCCCCGCAGCCCGGCCTGCGCCACCCGTTCGCGCGCCAGCGCCGCCTGGTTTTCCGACAGCGTGACACCCACGCAGCGCGCGCCGAACTGCTGGGCCGCGCGCAGCACCAGCGCGCCCCAGCCGCAGCCGATGTCGAGCAAAGCCTGGCCCGGCTGCAGGTCGATCTTGCGCAGGATGTGGTCGATCTTCTTTTGCTGGGCCGTGGCCAGGTCTTCGTCGCCGTTCTCGAAATAGGCGCAGGAATACACCATGCCGGGATCGAGCCAGGCGCTGTAGAAATCGTTGGAGACGTCGTAGTGGTAGCGGATGGCTTCGGCGTCTTTTTCGCGCGTGTGCGGCGCACGGTGGAAGCCGAGGCGCAGCGCGTCGGCGAAGCGGTTGCTTGTTCCGGCCAGGTTGGCGGCCAGCGTGTTGCCGACGCTGATGATGTCGGCGGCGCGCCCCTTGATCTCGATGGCGCCTTCGACATAAGCCCGCCCCAGGCTGTAGAGCGAGGGCGAGCGCAGGTAGCGCAGGGCGGAGCGATCGGGCACGCGGATGGTCACGCGCGGAGCGGCGGCTCCCGGAGCGGCGGCTCCCGGCCCCTCGGAAGAAAACTCGAGTTGCCGGCCGTCCCACAGTTCGACCCGCAAGGGCAGGGACAGCTTGTCACGCAGGCCTGCACTCCAGGCCGACAACATCATCTGTTCGAACACGATTACCTCCGGCGTTAACAGCCGGAGTGCAGTGTTGCGCCACGCCCGGCCCTACGAGCGTGTGAAAAATTCCTCCATGGCTGCCTTGCATTCGTCCCGCCGTACTGGCGTACTGTCTTCGACGATGCGCCTTGCCCTGGAGTTTTTTCACAAGCCCTACGGTTGCAAACGCAGGCGCGTCCAGCTGCCGTCTTCCTGCCGCTCGTAGACGATGCGGTCGTGGAAGCGGGAGCGGCGTCCCTGCCAGAACTCCAGGCGCTCGGGCACGAGGCGGAAGCCGCCCCAGTTGTCCGGTCGTGCCGGATCCTCGCCAGCCTGCCGCGCGGTGGCGTCAAAGTTGGCTTCGAGCTCGGCGCGGCTGCCGATGGGAGCGCTCTGTTGCGAGGCGATGGCCGACAGGCGGCTTTTCAGTGGCCGGCTGCGGAAATACCGGTCGCTTTCCTCAGTGGACGTGCGCTCCACGCGTCCTTCAATGCGAACCTGGCGTTCGAGTTCACTCCAAAAGAATAGCAAGGCTGCTTGTGGATTATTTTGCAACTCCTCAGACTTTCGGCTGTTATAGTTTGTATACCAGGTGAAGCCGCGCTCATCGAATTGCTTGACCAACACAATGCGCGAGCTCGGCCGGCCGTCCGCGCCCACGGTGGCCACCGACATCGCGTTCGGCTCGTTCACCTCGGCACGCAAAGCCTGCTCGAACCACTGCGTGAACTGCAGCATCGGGTCGTCCATCACCTCGGTTTCATTCAGGCTGGTCTGGCCATAATCCTTGCGCAGGTCGGCGACCGCCTGCCCGACGTCCGGCACGGCATCCTGCACTCCGCCAATGCCGCGGCGCGCCTGCATCGCCTTGCCCAGTTGCGCCATCTGTTCCGGACTGAACAGGCGCATCGCCATCGGCGCCATCGTGCTTTCCTCACGGTCCATGTGCGAGCAATAGCGCTGGCTGAAGCGCTGCACCGCACTGGCCGACAGCACGCTTGACCTGCCTTCGGCAATCGCCACCAGCTGCTCGTGCAAGTCCTGCCACAGCGCGTCCATGTCCTTGTGATCCTGCAGGATCACCGGCGCCAGCGCCTGCAGCGTGGCGGCATCGTCGCCTTGCGCCACGGCGCGCAGCATCGGGATCAGGTCCTGCTCCTCGTCCTCGTGGTGCAGGTGCGCCGCCTTGTCGAAATATTTCAGGACCGCTGCCGCCGCCTGGCGCGCCTGCTCGTCGGCGCCGAATTCGGGCAGGTGGGCCAGCAGCTTGTCGAGGGTTGCAAGCTGCTTGCGGATGCGTCCGTGGCAATGCTTGAGGACGGCGATCGGCTGGTCGAAATCGGGAGCGGTTTCGTGGAGGAGTTGGGTCATGGGGCGTTTTGTTAACAGGCGAGGATAATTTGATTGACGAGAAGTTATTTTAGTGCAGATGCGAAACGATCGTCCGTTAAAATGGCGGGATGACCCTGATCGACACCCCCACTATTGCAGCTACCCTGGACGACGAAGTCGACTTCGCACGCCGCTTCGGCGGGATTGCGCGCCTCTACGGCGAGCGTGCACTCGAACGCTTCCGTGCGGCGCACGTTTGCGTGATCGGCGTCGGCGGCGTCGGCTCCTGGATCGTCGAGGCATTGGCGCGCAGCGCGGTCGGCCACCTCACGCTGATCGACCTCGATAACGTGGCCGAATCGAACATCAACCGCCAGCTGCAGGCCCTTACGTCGACCATCGGCATGGCGAAGATCGAAGCGCTCAAGGAACGTATCGCGCAGATCAACCCGTTCTGCAAGGTCACGCTGGTCGAGGATTTCATCGACCCGGCGAATATCGAGGCGATGGTGGCGGGCAAAGGTTTCGACTACGTGGTCGATGCCATCGACGGCGTCAAGTCCAAGGCGGCCCTGATCGCCTGGTGCAGCGCCAACCGGATGCCGCTGATTGTCATCGGCGGCGCCGGCGGCCAGATCGATCCGACGAAAATCGAAGTGCGCGACCTGGGACGCACCGAGCAGGAGCCGCTGCTGAAAAAGGTGCGCAAGCTGCTGCGTTCACAGTACGGTTTCGCCCGCGGCGAGAAGAACAAGTACCACATCGACGCGGTGTTCTCGATGGAGCCGCTGCGTTATCCGGACAGCGGCGACGCCTGCGCGGTCGACCCCAACGGCGTCACCGGCCTGAACTGCGCCGGCTTCGGCTCGAGCATGGTGGTCACGGCGACCTTCGGGATGGTGGCTGCCGGGCACTTGTTGCGCAAGCTGGCCGACGCGGCCAATGCCGAGCCGCTTGAGGGCGCCCAACCGGAAACTGTGCAAGCGGAAGAGGCCTTGCTATCATAGGATCAGTTAATGATCTTTTGATTGGAAGAGCCACCATGATTCGTCGCACCCTCTTGTCCGCCCTGATGCTGGTCGCCACCGTCGCCAGCGCCCAGGACACCACCGCCCAGGACGCCTCCAAGCCGACCACCCAGCCTGCGCCCGAGCAGCAAACCGTGCCGCAGGCGAGCCAGCCGCAGGCGACCCCACAGGCCGCACCGACCCTGCCGCCGCTGCCGACCCCGCAGGTCGAGATCATCGACCGCGTCGTCGGCAAGGGCAAGGAAGCCACGCTGGGCAGCAATGTCGTCGTCAACTACACCGGCTGGTTCCACAAGCCGCTGGCGCCGAAGCAGCGCGGCCGCAAGTTCGATTCCTCGCTCGACGCCGGCCGCGAGCCGCTCGAGTTCCAACTGGGCGCGGGCCGTGTCATCAAGGGCTGGGAGCAGGGCGTGGCGGGCATGAAGGTGGGCGGCAAGCGCACCCTGATCATCCCGAGCGCACTGGCCTACGGCAAGCGCGGCGCCGGCGGCGGCGAGATCCCGCCCGACGCCGACCTGATCTTCGACGTGGAACTGCTCAACGTTAAGTAAGTCTAATCACATCAAACGGGAGAATGGCATGCGAATCGCGAACGATGTCACTGAGCTGATCGGCAACACTCCCTTGGTCCGGATCCGCAGGCTGGCGCAGGGCGCCGGCGCGGACATCCTTGGCAAGCTCGAATACCATAATCCCGCCCACAGCGTGAAAGACCGCATCGGCCTGGCCATGATCGAGGCCGCCGAACAGGCCGGGCTGATCAAGCCCGACACCGTCATCGTCGAACCCACCAGCGGCAACACCGGCATCGCGCTCGCGATGGTGTGCGCCGCGCGCGGCTACCGCTGCAAGCTGGTGATGCCCGAGACCATGAGCAGCGAGCGGCGCATGCTGCTGCGCGCCTATGGCGCCGAGCTGGTGCTCACGCCGGGCAGCGAAGGCATGCTGGGCGCGATCCGCCGCGCGGAAGAGCTGGTGGCGTCCCATCCCACTTATTTCATGCCGCAGCAGTTCAACAATCCGGCCAACCCGGAAATCCACCGCAAGACCACCGCCGAGGAAATCTGGCGTGATACCGACGGCAAGGTCGATATCCTCGTGGCCGGCGTGGGCACCGGCGGCACCATCACCGGCGTGAGCGAGATCATCAAGTCACGCAAACCCGGCTTCCAGGCGATCGCCGTCGAGCCGGAGGCCTCGCCCATGCTCTCGAAGGGCAGCAAGGGCCCGCACCCGATCCAGGGCATCGGCGCCGGCTTCGTGCCGCAGGTGCTCAATACCCACGCCTACGATGAAGTCATCACCGTGAAGAACGAGGATGCCTTCGAGACGGCGCGTGCCGCCGCGCGCGAGGAAGGCCTGCTGGTGGGGATTTCATCGGGCGCAGCCCTGTGGGCGGCGATCCAGGTGGCGCGCCGGCCCGAGAACGCGGGCAAGCTGATCGTGACGATCATTCCGTCGTTTGGGGAGCGGTATTTGAGTACGGCGCTGTATGCGAATCTGGCGGGGTGATTGCGCGCCTTAGTTTAACGCGACGAACTTCGGCCCCGGCCTTCGCCGGGGCGACGTGCTGGAGGTGCGGGCCAAGAGCATAATTATCTTCTCTCGCTAACCTAAAGACCGTCATCCCGGCGAAGGCCGGGATCCAATTCCGTCGCACCGCGTTAGCGAAAACCGCAGTCAGTGCGCATGCGCAGGTTCATCATCATGACGATGATGCTCATGCCCCTCCAGCGCGCAATCATGATGCGTCGTGCCTTCCTCCACTTGCAGCGTGCAGTGATGGATGCCGAAGTCCTGCCTTAAGCTGGCCACCATCTCGTCGAGCACCCGGTCGCCCGGATACCCGCCCGGCATCACCACGTGCGCGGTCAACGCATTCTCGGTGGTGCTCATGGCCCAGATGTGCAGGTCGTGCACTTCCTTCACGCCCGGCTGGGTGGCCAGGTAGCCGCGCACCGCGCCCGCGTCCACGCCGGGCGGCACGGCGGCCATCGACAGCTGCACCGATTCGCGCAGCAGCGACCAGGTGCCCAGCACGATCACCACCACGATCACCAGGCTCACCGCCGGGTCGATCCAGGTCCAGTTGGTAGCGAGGATCACCAGGCCCGAGATCACCACGCCCAGCGACAGCGCCGCGTCGGCCGCCATGTGCAGGTAGGCCCCGCGCAGGTTCAGGTCGCCCTTGCTGCCGGCCAGGAACAGCCAGGCCGAGAAGCCGTTGATGAGGACTCCGATCGCCGCGACCACGGTGACTGTCATGCCCTCGACCGGCGCCGGGTTGGCGAAGCGCTGCACGGCTTCCCAGGCGATGGCGCCGCAGGCCACCATCAGCAGCAGGCCATTGCCCAGCGCCGCCAGGATCGACGAGCCGCGCAGGCCGTAGGTATAGCGGCCATGCGGCGCGCTTTTCGCCAGCACCGCCGCGCCCCAGGCCAGCACCAGGCCCAGCACGTCCGACAGGTTGTGGCCGGCGTCCGCCATCAGGGCGGTGGAGTGGGCGATGAAGCCGTAGACGAATTCGATGACGACGAACAGCGCATTGACGCCGATCGCCAGCGCAAAGGCGCGCCCGTTGCCGGCCGGGTCGGGCATGTGGTGATGATGGTGTCCGAAGCCGTGCGCGTGGCCGTGGTCGTGGTGATCGTGATCATGATCGTGGTGGTCGTGTTTGTGGTCGCTCATGCGTCCAATCCGGTGGCTGGTTCGGCGATATGCTCGAACATGTTGGCGAGCAGGCTGCTGATGTGGGCATCGGCGGCCGAGTAGAAGACCTGCTTGCCTTGGCGCTCGGCCTTGACGATGCGGGCCGCGCGCAGCAGGCGCAGGTGGTGGCTGACCAGCGAACTGGACAGCTCGAGCGAAGCGGCGATCTCGCCCACCGCGGTCGGCTGGGCCAGGCAGGCCAGCACGATACGCAGGCGGGTGGCGTCGCCGAGCAGGTGGAACAGGTCCGCCAGCTCCTCGACGGCGCCGGCCGCGAGTTCGAAATCCGTGTGGTGGATCATAGGTGAGATTTGTTCAACATGTGAATAGCTGTTCACATGTTAGGCTAAATTGGCGGACGCGGCAAGTGCCGCGCCGTCCCCCATGGCTGGTCAGCGGGTCCCTGGCAGCTGCCCGTCGCTGTCGCGCAGCTCGGCCGTGCCCAGCCCCAGCGGCTGCAGCTGCGGCAGGATGCGCTTGCGGTCGCCCACGGCCACCACGATCATCCGCGCCGGGTCCAGGTGCTTGCGCGCGGCCTCCTGCACCTGCGGGGCCGTCACCGCTGCCAGCTGGGCCGGCAGGCGGCTGTAGTAGTCGAGTGGCAGCCCGTATAAGAAACTTTCGGCCAGGCTGGCCCCGATGTCGGCATTGGTCTCGAACTGGCCGGGCAGCGACAACAGCTGCGCGTCGCGCGCGGCGGCGAGTTCCGCCGGCGGCAGCGCGGCCTCGCGCATGGCGGCGACTTCGCGGAAGATCTCGCGCACCGAGGCGCCGGTGGCGCTTTGCTTGACGCTGCCGGCAATCACGAAAGGCCCCGGCGTGCGGTCGTAGCGGAACTCCGAAGACACGCCGTAGCTGTAGCCACGGGTCTCGCGCAGGTTGTTGTTCAGGCGACTGGAGAACATGCCGCCCAGCGCGCCGTTCATTACCTGCAGCGCCGGATAGTCCGGGGTGTCGCGGGCGACGCCAATGGCGGTCACGCGCAATGCGGTCTGACCGGCGTCGGGGTGGTCCACCACGACCAGGCGCGCGCTGGTGCCGCTCGGGGCGCCCGGGCTGCCGCCGGGCGCATCCGCGCCGGCCCAGGCGCCGAAGCGCGCTTCGGCCAGCACCTTGAGTTCCGCGCGCGTGATATCGCCCGTCACCACCAGCGCCGCATTCTCCGGCACATAGTGACGGCGCCAGAAGCCGGCCACGTCGTCGCGGGTGGCGCTGCGGATGGCCGGCTCGGTGCCGAGCTGGCCGTAGCCCTTGGCGTGCTTGCTGCCGTAGAGCGCGCCGGCGGCCGCCACCGAAGCCACGCTTTCGGGATCGTCGCGCTGCTGGATCAGTTCACCGATGCGGTCGGCGCGCTGGCGCTCGACTTCGGCAGTGGGGAAGGCCGGGCGCTGCACGATATCGGCCAGCACGTCCAGCGCCGGGGCGAAGGTCGAGCGCAGCGACAGCAGCGAGACGATGGAGGCGTCCGCGCCCGTGCCGGTGTCAAGAAAAGCGCCGAGCTGCGCGATCTCGTCGGCGATCTGCGGCGCGCTGCGCGTGGCCGTGCCTTCTTCCAGCATCTGGGCGGTGAAGCCCGCCAGGCCAGGCAGCGCGGGCGGGTTGGCGGCACTGCCGCTGCGCACCACCAGCTGGGTCGATACCAGTGGCAGCGCCGGGTTGTGGTGGTGGATCACGGTGAGGCCATTGGCCAGCTTGAACGACTCGCCCTGGGGCAGCGTGAAATGCGGCGCCGGGCCGGCTTTCGGCGCCTGCGCGCGCCACGGCTCGGGCGCATTGATGCCGGCGCTGTCGCTACTGCCTGCCCTGGGCGGCTTGGACGCGCGCGGATCGTTGACCACCTGCTTGCCGGGCAGGCCGGTGACGACGGCGCGCGCCTGCTGGGCCAGGAAACTGCGCACGGCACGCTGCACGTCCGCCGGGGTCACGCGGCGCAGGCGCTCCAGGTCTTTCGCCAGGTAGCCCGGGTCGCCGGTGTATTGGTTGTAGTGGTTGAGCTGGTCGGCCAGTCCGTCGCCGCCCAGCTTTTCGATGGAGCTCAACAGGGCTGTCTCGAGGCTGTTGCGGGCGCGTTCCACTTCGCGCGCGGTAGGCCCTTTCTCGCGCAGCAGGGCGAGTTCGGCATCGACCGCCGCTTCGAGCTCACGCGCCTCCACCCCGCTGCGCGCGGTGACGTCGATGACGAAGGTCGAGCTCAAGCCATACGAATTTTGCGAGGCGCCGACTTCCTGCGCGATCTGGCGTTCGTACACCAGCTTCTTGTACAGGCGGCTGGCCTTGCCGCCGCCGAGGATCTCGGCGGCCAGCGCCAGCTCGGCGTCGCCGGCATGGTAGGCGGGCGGCGTGAGCCAGCCCATGAATACGCGCGGCAGCTCGACCCGGTCGCGCACCACCACGCGCCGTTCGCTGGTGATCGGCGGCGTAGGGATTGACGGGCGCGCCACCGGCGCGCTGCGTCGCAGGCTGCCGAAATATTTTTCGACCAGCGCGCGCGTCTTCGCCTTGTCGATGTCGCCGGCGATCACGAGGCTGGCGTTGTTCGGGCCGTAGTAGCGCTCGAAGAACTGGCGCACGTCGGCCAGGCGCGCATTCTGGATATCGGCGTGCGAGCCGATGATCGAGGCGTGGTAGGGATGGTTCTTCGGGAACAGGGCATGCGCCAGCGCTTCCTCGACCACGCCGTATGGTTCGTCCTCGACCGTCTGGCGGCGCTCGTTGCGCACCACGTCCTGCTGGTTGGTGAGCGCCTTCTGGTCCAGCACGTCGAGCAGGTAGCCCATGCGGTCGGCGTGCACCCACAGCGCCAGCTCGAGCTGGTTCGCCGGCACGGTATCGTAATAGCTGGTGCTGTCGTAGCCGGTGCCGCCATTGCTGTCGGTGGCGCCGGCGCCTTCAAGCAGGCGGTCGGCCATGCCGCGCGGGACGTGGCGGGTGGCGTTGAACATCATGTGCTCGAACAGGTGGGCGAAGCCGGCCAGACCCGGGGTCTCGTTGGCGGGGCCGACGTGGTACCAGATGTTGACTGCCACGATGGGCAGCCGATTGTCTTCGACCAGGATCAGCTGCAGCCCATTGGGCAGGACGGTTTTTTCGAAAGCGATAGTGGGCAGCGGCGTGGCGGCAGGCTGGGCCTGGGGAATTGCGGTCATGAGGATGATAGGCAGGATGAAACGAGCAAAAAATAGTAGGGAAGGCATGCCGGACTCCGGTCGGTGGCAGCTCAGTGGCAGGCACTGCGGCCTTGGTCGAGCCGCGCGCCGGCCGGCACCTTGCCCGGGTCGGCCGGCAGGAAGCGCCACTCGTAGGCGCCGTCCAGCAGGCGCAGCGCGAGCACGCCATCATAACTGGCTTCGCGCACTTCGCTGTTCGGGGCGAAGAATATGAAGGGCGTGGCGTAGGCCCCGCCGGTGCCGACCACGAACTGGCGCAGGCCGCGCGCGGGCACCAGCCGGCCGTCGGCATCCTGCGGCGCGAAGCGCTCGTAGTCGTGGTCGTGGCCCGACAGCACCAGCTCGGCGCCGGCCGCGTGCAGCAGCGCAAACGCGTCGCGCATCCGGCCCGGCGGCGGATGCCCGCCCGAACTGTACAGGGGATGGTGCCAGAATGCGAGGGTGCAGGCGGCCGGCTGTTGCTTCAGTTCGGCACGCAGCCAGTCGATCTGGGCCGCATGCGCGACGCCCTTGAGGTTGCTGTCGAGCGAAATCACCAGCCAGCTGCCCAGCCGCAGGCTATAGTATCCGCGCCCGGCGCGCTTGCCGAAATAGTCGAAATACGGCTTGGCCCCAAGCGTCGCGTATTCGTGATTGCCCGGCGTGGGCCAGGTGCGCTCGCGGAAGCGCCCCCAGGTCGGGGCGTAGCAGTCTCTGAATTCGGCTTTCGTCCCGCGCGGATAGGTATGGTCGCCCAGGCTCAGCACCGCCGATTGCGGATCGGCGCGCAGCAAGCCTTCTACCAGGGTAGCGGTGGCGGCCGCGCCCGACCAGCGCGGGTCGGGGTGCTGGCAGCGCGCGATGTCGCCGGCCGCGTAGACCGTGTACGCGCTCGCATAGGCGAAGGCCGGCGCGGCGCCGGCGAGCAGCGCCAGGCCGCCCAGCACGCGGCAGGCCAGCCGGGACATCGGCCCGGCTCTATTCGATGAAGCGCAGCAGGCCGCGCAGCGCATGCGCCACGGTCTGCTCGCGCACGGACTGGCGGTCGCCCTGGAACACCAGGCGCTCGGTAAAGGTGGTGTCGCCGCGCGACCAGCCGAAGCACACCGTGCCCACCGGTTTGCCCGGCACCGCGCCGGTGGGGCCGGCGATGCCGGTGGTGGACAGCGCCACGTCGGCCGTGCTGCTTGCCAGCGCGCCTTCGGCCATCTTGCCCGCGACTTCTTCGCTGACCGAGCCGAATTGCGCGATCAGCGCGGCCGGGATGTCGAGCAGCTCGCTCTTGGAGGCATTCGAATAGGTGACGAAGCCGCAGTCGAACCAGCCGGTGGAGCCCGCGATTTCGGTGATGGCATGGGAGACGCCGCCGCCGGTGCAGGACTCGGCGGTGGCCAGGACCAGGCGCTTGGCCTCGAGTGCGCGGCCAACTTTGCTAGCTAGATCGAGAATATCGTTCGTCACGTGAGGCTCCTTTGAGTGCTGGTCGGGGTCGCTGCAGGTCTGGCGCACCCGAGTGCGCGCAAGCTCATTCTAGCGCGCTCCGCGCCGTCCTGGCACAGGATGGATCGACAAAATACTACCCGTCGCGCATGGACGCACGGAGCAACCGCGACAATGTGAAACGTGAAAGGTTCCGTGCGACATGTCACACAGCGGTAGGCTATGCTGGTCACGCCCTGCCGTTCGACCCGGCCGGGGCCACTTTTACTGTTTTCGTAGGACCCTCGATGCCGCTCGAACGAATTGCGCGTGACCGGATGGGGCCGGCGCATTCGCGCGGCACGGTCCCTCATGCCTGGCCCGCGCCGGAGGCCGCATGACCCCGCTGCACTCGATCCGCACCAAGCTGGTGGCGGCGGTGATGGCGACGACCCTGGCGGCGCTGCTGGTGTCGGTCGCGATCATCATCGGCTACGACCTGCGCAGCTATCACCGCACCCTCACCAACGACATGGCCACCCAGGCCGAGCTGGTCGGGCACATGACCTCGGCCGCGCTGACCTTCGACGACCCGCGCCTGGCCAACGAGAACCTGGCGCTGCTGCGCACCCGCCCGCAGGTGCGCGCCGCCGCGATCTACGACGCCGGCGGCGAACTGTTCGCGTCCTACCAGGCCGCCGCCGAAACGCGTGCCTTGCCGCGCCGGCTGGCGGGCGCACCCGGCACCGAGGGCAACGACCTCGTGATCCACCACCGCATCGCCGAGAACGGCGACACCCTGGGCACGGTCTACCTGCGCGCCCGGAACCAGCTGATGGAACGCACCCTGAGCTACCTGAGCATCGCCGCCGGCGTGACACTGCTGGCGATGGGCGTGGCCTACCTGCTGGTGCGGCGCATGGGGCATGTGGTGACGGCGCCGATCGTGGCCATTACCGAGATCGCGCGCGACGTCGTCGCCACCCGCGATTATTCGCGCCGCGCGCCGCGCATCAGCAACGACGAAGCCGGTGAGCTGGTCGATTCCTTCAATGCGATGCTGACCGAGATCGAAGGCCGCACGCGCGAGCTCGAAACCTCCAGCGCCGAGATCGCGCACGAGGTGCAGGAACGCTCGCGCGCCCAGCAGGAAGTGATGCGCCTGAACGAGCAGCTCGAGCACCGCGTGGACGAGCGCACCCTGCAGCTGGCTCTGGCCAATGCCGAACTGGCCAATGCCATCGAAGAAGCGAGGAGCGCGAACCAGGCCAAGTCGGCCTTCCTGTCGTCGATGAGCCACGAGCTGCGCACGCCGCTCAACGCGATCCTGGGCTTTGCCCAGATTCTGACATCGGATACGCTGCCCTCGACGCTCGCGCAGAAAAAGGAGTTCGCCAACCACATCCTGAAATCCGGCCGCCACCTGCTCACGCTCATCAACGAAATCCTCGACCTGGCCAAGGTGGAGTCGGGCACGATGACGCTGTCGATGGAACCGGTGGCCCTCGCCGACACGCTGCTCGAATGCCGCGCCATGGTGGCGCCGATCGCGGCCGCGCGCGGGGTGCGCGTGCTGTTCCCGGAAGCGCCCGGCGCGGTGGTGCTGGCCGACCGCACCCGCCTGAAGCAGGTGCTGCTCAATTTGCTGTCGAATGCGGTGAAATACAACCGCGAGGACGGCGCCGTGGTCCTGACCTGCGAGCAGGTGGCCCCAAACCGGCTGCGCATGGCGGTGCAGGACACCGGCCTGGGCCTGGACGCTTCGCAGGTGGCGAGCCTGTTCCAGCCGTTTAACCGGCTCGGCCAGGAAGGCGGCAACCAGGAGGGCACCGGCATCGGCCTGGTGGTCACCAAGCGCCTGGTCGAGCTGATGGGCGGCGATATCGGCGTGACCAGCAGCCCTGCGGTGGGCAGCGTGTTCTGGATCGAACTGGCCACCACCGCACCCTTGGCAGCCCCGGAGCACGAGGGCGCGCAGGCGCTGCCGGCGCTGCCGACCCTGCCGCGCGACGGCGGACCGCATGTGATTCTGTACGTCGAGGACAACCCGGCCAACCTGCGCCTGGTGGAAGAAATCGTGCGCTTCCGCGACGACCTGCGCCTGTTGTCGGCGCCCGACGGCCACGTCGGCCTGGCGCTGGCGCGCGCCCACCTGCCCGAGATCATCCTGATGGACCTGAACCTGCCCGGCATGAGCGGCATCGACGTGCTCAAGCAGCTGCGTTCCGATCCGGCCACTGCCGCCATTCCCGTGATCGCCCTGACCGCCAATGCCATGCCGCGCGATATCGAACGCGGCCAGGCGGCGGGCTTCAACCGTTACCTGACCAAACCGATCGACATCGATAAATTCACCGAAGCGATCAACAGTACGCTGGCAGTGCTCCATCCCGTGGGGGCGCTACCTGCCGAAAGGAAGGCCGAATGATTTCATTGTCCGACATCCGCCGCGCGCGCATCCTCGTGGTGGACGACGAACCCGTCAACGTCCAGCTGCTGGAATACCTCCTCAAGACCACCGGCTATGAAAACGTCCTGAGCACGAACGACCCGCGCCAGGTAGTGTCCCTGCACCTGAAGCACCGCTTCGACCTGATCATCCTCGACCTGCACATGCCCGGCATGGACGGCTTCGACGTGATGGAGGCACTCAAGCCCTTGGAGAGCGATTCTTGGCTGCCGGTGCTGGTGGTGACGGCCGAGCCGGACAAGAAGCTCGCCGCGCTGGAGGCCGGCGCGCGCGACTTCATCGGCAAGCCCTTCGATACGGTCGAGGTCATGACGCGCATCCGCAACCTGCTGGAAGTGCGGCTGCTGCACCGCGAATCGCAGGACTACGGCGTGGGGCTGGAACGCGAAGTGCGCGAACGCACCGCCGAACTGGCGCGCTTTCGCGGCGCGATGGACGCCACGCCCGATGCGATCTTCCTGATCGACACCGCCAGCATGGCGATGGTGGACGTCTCCGACGGCGCTTGCCGCATGTTGGGTTTCTCGCGCGAGGCGCTGCTGCGGATCGACCCGGTGGCGCTGGGCCTGGGTACGCGCGCGCTGCTCGAGCGCCACCTGGCGGCGGACGCGCCGGCCAGCAAGGCATTTGCCGGCGGCAATGGAGACGACCAGGAGCCGGCGCCGCGTTTCGACGCCATGCCGGGCGATATCGTCGAGACCGAACTGCTGCGCGCCGGCGGGCAGGGCGCGGTGCCGGTGGAGATCAGCTGGAAACTGCAAGACCTGGGAAAGAGCCGCATGCTGATCGCGGTGGCGCGCGACATCAGCGAGCGCCTGCATGCGCAGCAGCGCATGCGCCACATGTCGCATTACGACGCGCTCACCGGCCTGCCGAACCGCACCCTGTTCTTCGAGAACCTGAACGATGCGATCGAAATGGCGCGCGACAAGAACTGGCGCGTGGCGGTGCTGTGCATCACGCTTGACCGCTTCAAGATCATCAATGATTCGCTCGGCACCGAACTGGGCGACGAGTTGCTGGGCCAGTTCAGCAACCGCCTGGTGCGCGTCGTGCGCCTGCGCGAATCGGCGGGGCGGCTGGGCGGGGACGAGTTCGCGCTGTTCCTGACCATGACGCGCGACCAGCAGGAGGCCGTGAACATGGCCAACGAAGTGCGCGATGCGCTGCGCGCGCCCTTCGACCTGGGCGTCCAGCAGGCGGGCCTCACGGCCAGCATCGGAATCGCCATGTATCCGGAAGATGCGCTCGATCCGGGCACCCTGGTGAAATACGCCGACGCGGCCATGGTGCGCGCCAAGGAAGCGGGGCGCGACGGCTACCGCTTCTTCACCGCCGGGATGAACGTGCAGGTGCTGGCGCGCCTGGACCTCGAGCTGGCGCTGCGCGGCGCGCTCGAGGGCGGGCAGTTCGTGCTGTACTACCAGCCCAAGCTCGAGCTCAACACCGGGCGCGTGTCGGGCATGGAGGCGCTGCTGCGCTGGAACCGGCCGGGCTACGGCCTGGTGTACCCGGCCGAATTCGTGCCGATCATGGAAGAGACCGGGCTGGTGGTGCGGGTCGGCGACTGGATCGTCGACGAGGCCTGCCGCCAGATCGCCGCCTGGAACAAGGAAGGCGTGCGCGACGTGCGGGTGGCGGTGAACGTGTCGAGCCGCCAGTTCGTCGAGGGCGACCTCGAAGGCGTGATCCGTGCGGCGCTCGAACGGCATGGCGTGGAGCCGGCCTTGCTCGAACTGGAGCTGACCGAGAGCGCGCTGATGTCCAACGCCGAGCACACCATCGAAGTGCTGGGGCGCCTGCGCGAGCTGGGCATCCGCATCGCAATCGACGATTTCGGCACCGGTTACTCTAGCCTGGCCTACCTCAAGCGCTTCCCGATCGACAAGCTCAAGATCGACATCGCCTTTGTCCGCGACATCGTGACCAACCCGGACGACGCGGCCATCGCGCTGGCCATCATCAGCATGGCCCACAGCCTGCACATGCAGGTGATCGCCGAAGGGGTGGAGACGCGGGCCCAGATGGCGTATTTGCGGCGCCACCGCTGCGACGAGATCCAGGGCTTCCACTTCGCGCGCGCGTTACCAAGCGTGGAAGCGGCGCGCCTGGTGCAGGACAACCGCGCCCAGCCCGACACCCCGCCTTCGCACGACGACAAGGTGCAGACCCTGCTCATCGTCGACGACGACGTCAACGTGCTCACCTCCCTGCACCGCCTGTTCAGGCGCGACAACTACCGCGTGCTGACGGCATCGTCACCGGCCGAGGGCTTCGACCTGCTGGCGCTGTACCGCGTGCAGGTGATCCTGTGCGACCAGCGCATGCCGGTCATGAGCGGCACCGAATTCCTCAGCAAGGTCAAGGAGATGTACCCGGAGACGATCCGCATCATCCTGTCGGGCTATACGGGCGTGGAAACGGTGCTCGATTCGATCAACCGGGGGGCGATCTACCGCTTCTATACGAAGCCCTGGCATGACCTGCAGCTGCGGGAAAATATCCGGCTGGCGTTCCGGCATTACTGGATGACGTATGGGCCGTATGATGATCGCAGGGAGCCGCGGGAGGATGAGGGAAAGGTGGGGTAGGGTATTCACGCAAGTTAAGAAGGTGCGCGGTCAACTGAAGTGATCCCACCCGCTCAGTTTCAAGTCGAGCGGCGCGCCCTTCGCATCCACCAGGCGTAATCCAGCCTCGGCCTCGATCCGACCCACGCGCGTCACCGTCGTCCCACTTGATCGCCCCGCCTCCAGCACCGCCTCACGATTGGCCACCGGCGCCGTAAAGCACAACTCATAATCATCCCCACCCGCCAGCGTAAACCGCCGACGCAGGGCCAGCTCCTGCCGCGCCAGCACAGGCCCTGCCGGCAGCGCATCGACATCGAGCGTCGCACCCACCCGCGAGGCCGCGAGGATATGCCCCAGGTCCCCCACCAGCCCATCCGAGATGTCGAGCGCGGCATGCGCAACCGGCTGCGCGGCCAGCGCCAGCCCGAGCGCCACCCGCGGCGAAGGCAGGTGCATGCGCTGCGCGGCCTGCGTGAGATCGCCAGCATCCAGCGCCACTTCCTTCCAGTCCGCGGCCAGCGCCAGGCGTGCATCGCCCAGCGTCCCGGAGATCCAGATATCGTCGCCCACCCGCGCCGCGTCGCGCCGCAGCGCATGCCCGGGCGCGAGCTCGCCGAACACGGTGATGCAGATGTTCAGCGGCCCCTTGGTGGTGTCGCCCCCCACCAGTTCGCAGCCATGCGCATCGGCGAGCTCGAACAGCCCGCGCGAGAAGCCTTCCAGCCAGCCTGGGTCGGCCGCCGGCAGGCTCAGGGCCAGCGTGAAGGCGACGGGGCGCGCGCCCATCGCCGCCAGGTCCGACAGATTCACGGCCAGGCTTTTATGCCCGAGCATGGTGGGATCGGCGCCGGCGAAGAAATGCCGGTCCTCGACCAGCATGTCGGAGGAAATCGCGAGCTGGCGCCCCGGGGCGGGCGTGAGCAGGGCGCAGTCGTCGCCGATGCCGAGTTCGGCCCGGCCGGGACGGTCGCGTTTGAAAAACTGCTTGATGAGGTCGAATTCGGAAAGCATGGATGGATTGTACTGCCCACATCGGCTTGGTACTACGATAACGATATCGGCATGACTGGCGGCGCAATAGTGATCGTACTATTAGCCCGGCAACTAAATCGGCTCGATATATTTGCTCAGCTTCTGAATCGGCCGGCCTCTTGTTGAAAATACGTAGCCTTTGACAAGTGCTCGTCTGATAAAATTGGAGGTTCCCCTCTAGTATCAGGAAGGCTGCCCAGCATGGATTCGTCATCGGACAAAAAAGAAGAATTGCGTCAACAACTGCGTGCTGCAGCGCTCGAGTACCACCAGATTCCCCGCCCCGGCAAGATCAGCGTCACCCCGACCAAGGGCCTGTTGAACCAGCGCGACCTGGCGCTGGCTTATTCGCCGGGCGTCGCCGCGCCGTGCGAGGAAATCGTCAAGGACCCGGCCAATTCGTTCAAGTACACCGCGCGCGGCAATCTGGTCGCCGTGATCACCAACGGCACCGCCGTCCTCGGCCTGGGCAATATCGGCCCGCTGGCTTCGAAGCCGGTCATGGAAGGCAAGGGCGTGCTGTTCAAGAAGTTTGCGGGCATCGACGTCTTCGACATCGAGATCAACGAGAACGACCCGGACAAGCTGGTCGACATCATCGCCTCGCTCGAACCGACCTTTGGCGGCATCAACCTCGAAGACATCAAGGCGCCCGAATGCTTCTACATCGAGCGCCAGCTGCGCGAGCGCATGAAGATCCCGGTCTTCCATGATGACCAGCACGGCACCGCGATCATCGTCGGCGCGGCCATCCTGAACGGCCTGAAGGTCGTGAACAAAGGCCTGAAGAATTGCAAGCTGGTGGTGTCCGGCGCCGGCGCGGCGGCTCTAGCCTGCCTCGACCTGATCGTCGACCTCGGCTTCCCGATCGAGAACATTTTTGTTACCGACCTGGCCGGCGTGGTCTACAAGGGCCGCGCGGAGCTGATGGACCCGGACAAGGAGCGCTTCGCGCAAGACACGCCGCATCGTTCGCTGCTTGACGTGATTCCCGGCGCCGACATCTTCCTCGGCCTGTCCGCCGGCGGCGTGCTGAAGCAGGACATGGTCGCCGCGATGGCGCCGAACCCGCTGATCCTGGCGCTGGCCAACCCGAATCCGGAAATCCTGCCGGAAGACGTGAAGGCCGTGCGCAGCGATGCGATCATTGCCACCGGCCGTTCGGACTACCCGAACCAGGTCAACAACGTGCTCTGCTTCCCGTACATGTTCCGCGGCGCCCTCGATTGCGGCGCCACGACCATCACGCGAGAAATGGAAATCGCGGTGGTGCATGCGATCGCCGACCTGGCCCACGCCGAGCAGTCGGACATCGTGGCCTCGGCCTATGGCATCACCAACCTGTCCTTCGGCCCGGAATACCTGATCCCGATGCCGTTCGACCCGCGCCTGCTGACCCATATCGCCCCGGCGGTGGCCAGGGCCGCGCAGGAAGGCGGCGTGGCGACGCGCCCGATCGCCGACATGGAAGCCTATGCCGAGACCCTGCAGCAGTTCGTCTACCGCAGCGGCACCTTCATGAAGCCGCTGTTCTCGGTGGCCAAGGCGGCCCAGGCCGAGATCAAGCGCATCGTCTACGCCGAGGGCGAGGAAGAACGCGTGCTGCGCGCGGTGCAGGTCGTGGTCGACGAGAAGCTGGCGCGCCCGATCCTGGTCGGCCGCCCGGCGGTGCTGGAAAAGCGCATCGAGAAATTCGGCCTGCGCCTGAAGCAGGGCGAGCATTTCGACGTCATCAACCCGGACTTCGACGAGCGTTACCGCGACTACTGGCAGACTTACCACCAGATGGTAATGCGCAAGGGCGTGACCGCGGACATGGCCAAGCTGGCGATGCGCCGCCGCCATACCCTGATCGGCGCGATGATGATCCACAAGGGCGACGCCGACGGCATGATCTGCGGCACCTATGGCACCACCTGGACCCACCTGGAATTCATCGACAAGGTACTGGGCCGGCGCGCGGGCGCCAACGTGTATGCGGCGATGAACATCATCATCACGCCCGAGCGCCAGCTGGCGATCCTCGACACCCACGTCAACGAGAACCCGAACGCCGAGGAAATCGCCGAGATGACGATCATGGCGGCCGAGGAGCTGGAGCGTTTCGGCATCACGCCGCGCGTAGCGCTGCTGTCGCACTCCAACTTCGGCACCTCGAACGGCGAGTCGGCGGTGAAGATGCGCGCGGCGCTGGCGCTGGTGCAGCAAAGGGCCCCTGGCCTGGAAATCGACGGCGAGATGCACGGCGATGCCGCGCTCGATTCGGCGATGCGCGCCAAGATCATGCCGCAGTCGACGCTCAAGGGCGACGCCAACATGCTGGTGATGCCGAACATCGACGCCGCCAACATCTCCTATAACCTGCTCAAGACCGCGGCCGGCAACGGCATCGCCGTCGGTCCGGTGCTGCTGGGCTGCGCGCGCCCGGTGCACATCCTGACCCCGTCGGCGACGGTGCGCCGCATCGTCAACATGACCGCGCTGTGCGTGGTCGACGCGGTGTCGCAGCGCTAGGCAGCTAGCCTCAAGCTGGAACGGCACCGGGCGTGGTCCCGGTGCCACGCCCTGGCGCGGCCGTTTTTGGCTGCGCCAGGCGCGAATGTCGGAAAACTTCACCATTTGTCTTCGCACAAATACAACGGTAACAAACCGTAAGCGGGCGACGAGCCCCAGCCATTTCAAGGCATAATGGCTGAATATCCGTTGCTTTTCTTGCACGATTTCTAACGTGCAAGGGTTTGAGTTTTCCCTCTCTGTTACAATCCCGGCTCGTCATTTGTCTGGCGGCCTGCGAGACCATCTTCTAGAATCCAAGAACATGCAAACAACAAAAAGAGCCCTGATTACTGGCATCACCGGCCAGGATGGCGCCTACCTGGCGCAGATCCTCCTGGAAAAGGGTTACCACGTGACCGGCACCTATCGCCGCTCCAGCTCCGTGAACTTCTGGCGTATCGAAGAACTTGGTATCGAGAAGCACCCGAATTTGTCCCTGGTCGAATACGACCTGACCGACCTGTCCTCGAGCATCCGCCTGGTCGACAAGGCGCAGCCGCACGAGGTCTACAACCTGGCGGCGCAGAGTTTTGTGGGCGTGTCCTTCGAGCAGCCGGTGGCCACCGCCTCGATCACCGGCATCGGCGCGGTGAACCTGTTGGAGGCCATCCGCATCGTCAACCCGAAGATTCGCTTCTACCAGGCATCCACCTCCGAAATGTTCGGCAAGGTGCAGGCCGTCCCGCAAGTCGAAGACACCCCGTTCTATCCGCGCAGCCCTTACGGCGTGGCCAAGCTGTACGCGCACTGGATGACGATCAATTACCGCGAGTCCTACGACATCTTCGGTTCCTCGGGCATCCTGTTCAACCACGAATCGCCGCTGCGCGGCCGCGAGTTCGTCACCCGCAAGATCACCGATTCGGTCGCCAAGATCGTCCTGAACAAGCTCGACGTGCTCGAGCTGGGCAACCTCGACGCCAAGCGCGACTGGGGCTATGCCAAGGAATACGTCGAAGGCATGTGGCGCATCCTGCAGGCCGACCAGCCGGACACCTTCGTGCTGGCCACCAACCGCACCGAGACCGTGCGCGATTTCGTCACCATGGCCTTCAAGAGCGCCAATATCGAGCTCGAATTCACCGGTTCCGGCGAAAACGAAACCGGCCACTGCGCCCGTACCGGCAAGGCGCTGGTGCGCGTGTCGCCCAAGTTCTACCGCCCGGCCGAAGTCGAGCTGCTCATCGGCGACCCTGCCAAGGCGAAAAAGGTGCTCGGCTGGGAGCCGAAGACCACGCTGGAAGAACTGTGCCAGATGATGGTCGACGCCGACCTGCGTCGCAACGAAATCGGCTTTTCGTTCTGATATGGAGCGCATGGCCACGGATGACATCCCGGCATTCATCGGCGGGAGGGAAGGCGAGGGGCGCCGCGCGCTCATCACGGGCCTGCGCGGCTTCACCGGCCATTACCTGGCGCGCGAGCTCACCGCCGCCGGCTACCGTGTATATGGCACCGTCATGCCGGGCGAAGAGCTCGGCCCCGACGTCTATCCGCTCGACCTGTGCGACCGCGAAGCCGTCGCCAGAGTCGTTGACGAAGTCCAGCCCGACGTCGTCGCCCACCTGGCCGGCATCGCCTTCGTGGCGCATACCAATTCCGAACTGATCTACCGCGTCAACGTGGTCGGCACGCGCAACCTGCTCGAGGCGCTCGCCGCCGGCCAGCACCGGCCCACCAGCGTGCTGCTGGCTTCGTCGGCGAATATCTACGGCAACGCCAACGTTCCCCTCATCGACGAGAACGTGGCCCCGGCGCCGGCCAACGACTACGCCGTCAGCAAGCTGGCCATGGAATACATGGCGCGCCTGTGGATGGACAAGCTGCCGATCACCATCGCGCGCCCGTTCAACTACACAGGCAGGGGCCAGGCCGAGAACTTCCTGCTCCCGAAGATCGTCTCGCACTTCCGCCGCGCCGAGCGCCGCATCGAGCTGGGCAACCTGGCGATCGCACGCGACTTCTCCGACGTGCGCATGGTCTCGCGCGCCTACCGCCGCCTGCTCGCCGTGGCGCCGAGCGGCGAAGCCTTCAACGTCTGCTCCGGGTCATCGCACTCGCTGGCCAACCTGATCGACATGATGAGCGAGATCGCCGGCTACCACATCGACGTGCACGTCAATCCCGCCTTTGTCCGCGCCAACGACGTGCTCACGCTGGCCGGCAGCAACAGCAAGCTGACCGCCGTCATCGGCCAGCTCGAACCGACGCCGCTGTCCGAGACGCTGCGCTGGATGTACCTGGCGTGAGTGAGGGCGGTCTCACCGTCGGACTCGGGACGACCATGATCGAACCGGGCCTGACCGGCGGCCGTCTCGACGGCATCGGGGTCTACACCCGCGCCCTGATGCGCTACCTCCCGCCTCTAGGGGCAACCGTGCTGCCGTATTCCTGGCCGCGCCCGCGTGGCGGCGGTGCCGGCATCAGCATCGGCCAGCCGCTGCCGCAATCCTTCGAAGCCGCTTCCCTGATCGACCTGGCCACGCCCGGCGCCCACCGCGTGCACATGCCGGCCGACCTGTTCCACGTCACCGACTACCGCATCGTGCGCATGGACTGCCCGGTGGTGGCGACCCTGCACGACGCGCTGCCGATCAAGTATCCCGAGTGGTGCAACCCGCGTCTGCGCAGCGTCAAAAACTGGCTGCAGCGCAAGGCCACCGCCAAGGCCGACCACGTGATCGCGCTCTCGCATTTCGCCATCGACGAGCTGGTGGAGTGCTTCGGTGTGAACCCGAACCGGGTGTCGGTGGTGTATTGCGGTGTCGATGACGAATGGCTCGAGCCAGTCGACGACGCTGCCGTGGCCGCGACCCTGGCCGCGTATAAGCTCACGCCCGGCTACTTCCTCACCGTCGGCACCCTGCAGCCGCGCAAGAATGTCGGCCGCCTGCTCGACGCCTGGGTCACGCTGCCCAAGGCGCTGCGCGAGGAGCGCGCGCTGGTGGTGGTGGGCGCGCGCGGCTGGCGCTGCGAAGAGCTGGTGGCCCGCCTCGAACAAGCGCGCGCCGACGGCGAGAACATCGTCTGGCTCGACAAGCTCACCGACCCGGTCCAGCTGCGCCACCTGTTCCTGGGCGCCGGCGTGTTCGCCTTTCCGTCGCTATACGAAGGCTTCGGCATCCCGGTGGTGGAAGCCTTTGCCTCGCGCGTGCCGGTGGTCGCCTCGAACGCCAGCTCGCTGCCTGAAGTGACGCAAGGCGCCGCGCTCGAGGTCGACCCGCTCGACGTGGGCGAACTGGCCGCCGCCCTGCAGACCCTGGCCCTTGACGGCACCGAGCGCGCGCGCTGCATCGTGGCCGGCCGCGCCCGCGCCGAACAACTCACCTGGCACGCCACCGCACGGCAAACCGCCGCGGTGTACCGAACCGTCCTTTCGCAGTAAGCTTCCAACATGCGTGTCCTTCATTTCTACAAGACGTACTATCCGGACTCGGTGGGCGGCATCGAACAGGTGATCCGCCAGCTGTGCGTCGGCACGACTCGCCTGGGCGTGACCAATACCGTGCTGTCGCTCTCGCGCCAGAAAGACCTGGCGCCGATCCAGTTCGACGGCCACACCGTGCATCGCGTGCCGCTGAATTTCGAAATCGCCTCGAATGCCTGCTCGCTGCAGGCGCTGGGCGCGCTGGCGCGCATGGCCAATGAGGCCGACGTCGTGCACTACCACTTCCCCTGGCCCTTCATGGACCTGGCGCACTTCGCGTCACGCGTGAAGAAGCCGACCGTGGTCAGCTACCACTCCGACATCGTGCGCCAGAAGCACCTGTTGCGCCTGTACCAGCCGCTCAAGCACCGCTTCCTGCGCAGCGTCGACAGCATCGTCGCGGCTTCGCCGAACTACCTGGCCTCATCGCCGGTGCTGGCGCGCTACCGCGACAAGACGCGCGTGATCACCTACGGCCTGGACAAGACCACCTATCCGAGCACCGACCCCTGCCGCCTCGCGCACTGGCGCGCGCGCGTGGGGCCGAAGTTCTTCCTGTTCGTGGGCGTGCTGCGCTATTACAAGGGCCTGCACATCCTGCTCGAGGCAGCCAAGGGGCTCAACTACCCGATCGTGATCGTCGGCACCGGCCCGGAAGAGCAGGCGCTGAAGGAACAGGCCGCGCGCCTGGGCTTGAGCAACGTGGTGTTCACCGGCGCACTGGACGAAGCCGACAAGGCGGCGCTGCTCACGCTGTGCTACGCGCTCGCTTTCCCCTCGCACCTGCGTTCGGAAGCCTTCGGCATCTCGCTGTTGGAGGGCGCGATGTACGGCAAGGCCATGATCTCCTGCGAGATCGGCACCGGCACCACCTATATCAACATCGGCGGGGAGACCGGCCTGGCCTTGCCCCCGTCCGACCCGCAGGCCCTGCGCGGTGCCTTGCACACGCTGTGGGAAAGCCCCGAGCTCACGCGCCGCATGGGCGCGCAGGCCGAGGCACGCTACCACGAGCTGTTCACGTCGGAGCAGATGGCGGCGAATTACACGGCCCTGTACCAGGAGCTGGTGGCGCGCAAGGCGCCGGCCAGTGCGGGGACCGGCGTCGGGTTGGCGGGTTTGCCGCCGACGCGGTAATCGATGGCCGGCGGTCCGCGCCGGTGTTTCAACGAAAATGAACGCATGCGATCACGCGGACCGACGGTCCGCGTGATCGATTACGCCTCTGCCCAGCGCTGCTGGACCGTGCGCACCGCATCCATTTGTCCGAGGAACAAATCCACCAGCGCCGGATCGAAATGGCGCCCGCGCTGCTCGCGCAGGAAGACCAGCGCTTCTTCTTCGGTCCACGCCTTCTTGTACGGCCGCTTGGAGGTGAGCGCATCGAACACGTCGGCGATCGCCACGATGCGGCCGGCCAGTGGGATCTCGTCGCCGCGCAGCCCGCGCGGGTAGCCGCTGCCGTCGTATTTCTCGTGATGGGTCAGGGCGATCTGGCTCGCCAGCGCCAGCATGCCGCCATCGTGCTCGCCGATGATCTCGGCGCCGATCGTCACGTGGCTCTGCATGATCTTCCACTCGTCCGCATCCAATGGCCCGGGTTTTTGCAGGATGCGGTCGGGGATGCCGATCTTGCCGACGTCGTGCATCGGCGCGGCGTGCAGCAGGTCGTCGGCTTCCGCTTCGGACATGCCGGCGGCGATGCCGATGATGCGCGAGAAGTGGCTCATGCGGATCACGTGCATGCCGGTCTCGTTGTCCTTGTACTCGGCCGCAAGGCCAAGGCGCTGGACGATCTCCAGGCGCGTGGCGCGCAGTTCGTCCATGCGCACGAGCGACAGGTGGGTGCGCACCCGCGCGCGCACGATCGGCGGGCTGACCGGCTTGGTGATGTAGTCGACCGCGCCGGCGTTGAAGCCTTCCAGCTCGTCGGCGGTGTCGGTCAGGGCGGTCACGAAGATCACCGGGATCGAGGCCGTCGCCGGATGGGCCTTGAGCGCGGCGCAGACTTCGTAGCCGGACATCCCCGGCATCATCACGTCCAGCAGGATCAGGTCGGGATGTTCCTGGCGCACCAGTTCGAGCGCGCGCGCGCCGTCCTTGGCGAACAGCAGGCGGTAGTGGTCCTGCAGGATCTGGCGCAGCAACTGGAGGTTGCTGGCCTCGTCATCGACCGCGAGGATCAGCGGCCGGTTGTTCGGTTGGGTCATGCGAGTACGTCCTGATGTTGGTCTTATTCGCCCAGCGTGGCCATCACGGCCTCGAGCTGTTCCAGGGCGAGGTCGAATTCGAAATCGCCGATTGCGCCCTGCACTTGGGCGACGCGCGGCGCGGCCGGGTGGCCGGCCAGCGCCGTGGCCAGCCCGGCCAGCGCGGCATCGTCCAGCGCCCCGCGGCGCAGGGCCTGCAGCAGCAGGTTGCCGGCGCGGTGGGCGCGCGCCAAGTCGACGCCGGCAGCCGCTTCCGACGCCGCCGGCTGGGCGCTGCCTTCGCGGATCGCAGCCAGTGCCTGGTCCAGGGCGGCGGTCGAGCTCTCCAGTGCGCCGGCAGCTTCGCGCTCGTCGGTCGGCACGGTGTTGGTCGCTTGTTCGAGCTTGGAAAGCGCATCGGACAGCTGTTCCAGGCCCACGTTGGCGGCCACGCCGCGTACCTTGTGCGCCAGCATGCGCAGTTCCTGGTGGGCGCCGCCGGCCGCATGCAGTTTCAGCGTCGTGGCGAGATCGGCGTACTGGCGGCCGAAATGCTCGAGCGCCTCGAGGTAGACGTCTTCCTTGTCGGCCCAGCGGCGCAGGCCGACGCGGCGGTTCAGCACCTCGCGCGCCGGGCCCGGGATGCCGTCGGTGTCCTTGTCGGCGCCGCCCTGCGACAGGCCCAGCACGCGCGCGATCTCATGCGACAGGGTGAACCAGTCGACCGGCTTGCTGGCGAAACCGTCCATGCCCACGTCGGCGCTGGCACGACGGTGCTCGGCCAGCACGCTGGCGGTCATCGCGATCACCGGCACGCGCGTGCGGCCAGTCGTGGCTTCGTGGGCGCGGATCGCGCTGGTGGCGGAGAGGCCGTCGAGCACCGGCATCTGGAAATCCATCAGGATCAGGTCGAATTCGCCGGAGGCGGCCTGTTCGACCACGGCGGCGCCGTCCGACACGGCCGTGAGCGTATGGCCGCGGCGCGACAGCAGGAGCTGCATCAGTTCCAGGTTCTGCGGCACGTCGTCGGCAGCCAGCACGCGCAGCGGCGGCAGCACGGCGGCGCTGCGCACGCGCGGCGCCTGTTGGGCAAAGCGCGCCAGCACCAGCGGCAGGCGCACGTGGAAGGTGGTGCCCTTGCCTGGCTCGCTCTCGGCCCAGATCCGGCCGCCCATCAGCTCGACGAGCTGCTTGCAGATCGTGGTGCCCAGGCCCGTGCCGCCGAAGCGGCGCGTCATCGAGGCGTCGGCCTGGGTGAAGGGGTCGAAGATCGCCTGCAGGCGGTCCGGCGCGATGCCGATACCCGTGTCGGCCACGGCGATGCACAGCTGGTCGCCTTCCGCCCCGACGCGCAGCGTGACGGTCCCCTGCGGCGTGAACTTGATCGCGTTGTCGATCAGGTTGGTCAGCACCTGGCGCACGCGCAGTTCATCGCCGCGCAGGCCGGTCGGCAGCGCCGGGTCGTAGTGGATGTCGAGGTGCAGGCCCTTGGCGCGCGCGTTCGCGGCCAGCGTCGACGAGAGTTCGTCGATCAGCGACAGCAGGTTATAGTCGTTCTGCTCGAGCTCCACCGCGCCTTTGTCCAGCTTGGCGGTATCGAGGATTTCGTTGAGCAGGCGCAGCAGGGCGCGGCCGGCGCTGCGGATGGTGTCGAGGTGGCGGCGCTGGTCCTTGTCCAGTTCCCCGTCGAGCAGCACGTCGGTGAAGCCCAGGATCGAGTTCATCGGGGTGCGGATCTCGTGGCTCATGTTGGCCACGAAGGAGGCGCGCGCGGCGGCGGCCTGCTCGGCCTTTTCCTTGGCTTTGCGCAGCGCTTCTTCCATCTCGCGGCGCTCGGTGATGTCGAGGATGACGCCATCCAGCCAGGACAGCTCGCCCTGGTCGTTGCGCACGCCGCTGCCGTTTTCCCACAGCCAGCGCACGCCGCCGCCGGCGTGCAGCAGGCGGTATTCGACCAGATAGGGACGCTCTTCGCGCAGCGCGAGGCCCACTTCGGCGGCCACGCGCACGCGGTCGGTTGCATGGATCAAGGTGCCGAAGGTGCGGCGCGGCGGCGTGCCCAGGAAATCGGCGGCCGGGTAGCCGGTGACGCGTTCGACCGCGTCGCTGATGAAGACCATCGGCCAGTCGCCGTCGAGCGCGCTGCGGAAGGAGATGCCGGGGATGTTGCCGATCAGGGAACGGAACTGCTGCTCGCTGGCGTGCAGCGCCTGCATGATGGCGCGGCGTTCGCTGATGTCGGTGATGAAGCAGACGTACAGGTCCTGCTGGTCCACGCGCGCGTGGCCGATCGCGCGGCGCACCGGCACCAGGCTGCCGTCCTTGCGCCGGCCCAGCACTTCGCTGCCTTTCGACAGGGCGGCCGAATGGCCGTCGCGCAGGAAGCCGAGCAGGCCGTCGTGCGCCGTAGTGTCTTCGTCGGCGATCAAGATGCTTACGCTGCGGCCGACGATCTCGTCGCGCTGCCAGCCAAAGATGCGTTCGGCCGAGGCGTTGAATTCGGTGACGATGCCGTCGCGCCCGATCGTGATGACGCCGTCGATGGTCGTGGTGAGCAGGGCACGCATCCAGGCTTCGCTGCGCTGCAGTTCGAGGAACATCTGGCGGTAGCGCAGCAGGCCGTTGGCGGCCAGGACCAGGCCGGTGAAGATCACGGTGGTGAGCGAGATCGCCAGCGCCAGGAAGGAGCTGTTCGAGGAGCCGCCACCGCCCGGCGCCACCTGGCCGACGAAGCGCGCGGCGGCCATGCCGGTATAGTGCATGCCGGCGATGGCGCAGCCCATCACGATGGCCGCCAGCAGCAGGCGGCGCGATTTGCCCAGCGACTTGAAGCGCGACAGGCCGAAGCGCACGCCCAGCGCCACCGTGGCCAGCACGACGGCGACCACGATCGACAGCGCGAACATGGCCGGGTCGTAGCGCAATTGCAGGCTCATGCGCATGCCGGCCATGCCGGAATAGTGCATCGCGCCGATGCCGGCGCCGACCACGACGCCGCCGATCAGGAGGCCTACCGGGCCCAGGCGCTGGCGCGAGATCAGCGACAGGGCCACGGCCGAGGCGCCGATGCTCGGCAGGGCCGACAGGATGGTAGTGAGCGGATCGTAGGTGATCGGCGTGCACAGGTTAAAAGCCAGCATGCCAATGAAGTGCATGGCCCAGACGCCGGCGCCCAGGGCCAGGCTGCCGCTGCCGAGGACAATCGCGCGGTGGGTGCGGCTGGCCGCGGCCTGGCCGGCAATCTGCAGGCCCATCCATGACGAGAAGATGGCGATCAGGACCGACAGCAGCACGAAGCGCGGGTCGTGCGCGCCAAAAGTCAGCAGCGACGGATCATCCGGCACCGAAAATAATTGCATCATGGTCGGCTTTTTTTGCGTAATTTGGGCATGAGAGGCGCCCGAAAGTTTCTTGGCAGTATCTCATTTCCATAGGGGAAAGTCTTGTTGAATGCAGGAATCATGTGGGTTTGGAGGCTTTGTGTCGTATAGACACCACCTCTTGTCACATGCAGTGTGGAAATTTACGCCATCCTGATATGCTGTATTTATCGGCGCGCAGGCGTCGTCCGTGGGGTGCGAGCATGTTGTTCAATCGATTTTTCGCCGTGGTCATGACCGGCCTCGGCGGTCTGGCTTGTGCTGCGCCGGCGCCTGCGCCAGCGCCGTCGGCACAGCCGCGCCTCTTCATCGCGACCGAACCGTCCGCGCCGTCGAGCATGCTCGATGGGGGGCGGGTGGTGGGCATTGCCACCGACAAGGTGCGCGAAGCCATGGACCGCGCCGGCGTCGCCTACACGATCGAGATGCTGCCCTGGAAGCGCGCCTACAATGCGGCGCTGCAACGGCCGGATGCCTGCGTGTATTCCACCACCCGCACGCCCGACCGCGAGCCGCTGTTCAAATGGGTCGGCCCGACCGATATTGCCCAGTGGGTGCTGGTCGGGCGCGCCGACCGCAAGCTGCAGCTGCGCACGCTCGAGGATGCGCGGGGCCTGCGCATCGGCACCTACAACGGCGATGCGCGCGACGCGTATTTGCGCGAACGCGGCTTTACCACCGACCCGACGTCGAACGATTTGTCCAATCCGCAGAAGCTGATGCTGGGGCGCATCGATTTATGGGCGGCGAGCCTGCGCAGCGGCAGCACCGTGCTGGCGCGCTATGGCTACGACAAGACGATCGTGCCGCTGCTCGTCTTCAATGAAATTGGCGTCTATCTGGCCTGCAACCGGGCCGTGCCGAATGACGTGATCGCGCGGCTGAACACGGCCTTCGACCAGATCGCACAAGATGGCACGGGGCGGCGCATCGAGCGCCTGTATGAACGCTGGATGCCGGCCAGGCGGCGCTGAACGAAAAAGGGTGATGTAGCGAGAGCGCGTCACCCTTTCTTGTTTCTTCAGGAGACTGAGTGGCTCAAGCAGGCCGCTTGCTCCTGCCAAAGCGCAACACCGCCACGGCGCCGGCGCCAGCAGTGCCAGGCTGCCCGGTTCGGGCACGTTCTGGGTCGGGACGATGCGCGGGATACAGGAATGCGCTTGCTTGCCAGAACGAGGATTTTCTTGAGCATGAAAGATAGTTGCAAGAGTGGTGGAGCTAATTGTTAAGCAATTAACGTTCTATCAACATTTTTCTCTACAATATCCGATGCTTAAGGATGGGAAAGTCTTGTTTTTACTTCATCTGTAAAATTTATCGACGAAACAATAGGCAGACAGGTAAATGATAAAACAGATCGTGAAAACGGATAGCAGCGCCGGTCGGAGAGCAAATATCCATGTCACCTGAATCACGGAACGCGTAAATAAATGCAATGGATAAATATGCCTTACCCGGCTATATGCAGGTGAGGCCGCATGCAGGATGTTGTCGGGAAATTTTACAGCCGCGTTGGACCGTGGTGAATCGGGGAAGGACGGGGAACTGCCGATGACGGGTGGTGCTGGTTGTTGGGGTGGTGCCTCCGGCCGGAATCGAACCGGCACGCCTTACGGCGCTTGATTTTGAGTCAAGTGCGTCTACCAATTCCGCCACAGAGGCCCAACAGCAGGCGCGAATCTTAGCACACCCCTTGCCTCGCTGACCAGTACCGTCGCGCTCCCGGATGGATATGCCTTCATGGCCCCGGAATCGGCTCAGCAGGCAATGCGCTGCTGGAGCAGGCGCAGGCTGCCGACTGGGCCGATGACCTGCAAGGCAGTGGGCGTGACGGCGACCTCGATCGCGCCTTCGCGGCCGCGCAGCCAGGGCCGTGGGCGGAAATAGCTGATGTGATCGGTTTCGGAGGCGGTGCGGCGGTAGCCCAGCGAGGTCAGGGCGTCGTCGAGCGTGCTGATCATGTGGCGGGCGTCGACACGGGTGTTCATCTCGAAGCGGCCCGGGCCCATCATGGCAACGGGCATGAGCCCGCCCGCAAGCGCCGGCAGGATGATGAAGGGCAAGGGCGTGGCCGGGTCGATAAAGTGCAGCACCAGCATCAACAGGGGCAGGCCCAGCGCCAGGGTCAGCACCCAGGGTAGCAGCTGACGCCAGGTTCCGCGCCGGCCGAGAAAAAAGGGCCGTTCGTGGACCCGAACAATTTCCGAAAACGTAACGCTTTTCATGACTATCTCCTCGCAGCGCTGCTTGACCAGTGGGACCGCACGACAAAGCGACCGTATTATTCTGACCACCAACCAGACGGAGAAGTTGACTCCGCTCAAACGCACTGCCATCAAGGCGTAGGTTCTCATATCAGGCTGGCGTGGCGCGCACTGGTGGATAAACCATGCACGAATCGTGCCAGAAATGAAAAAAGCCGCCGGCGATGACGCGGGCGGCTTTCAAGCAGCCATAAAACTCAGCGGCTGCGGCGGAATAAGCGAAAGCGTTCGTCGCGGTCGGAGGCGCGCCGGCCCTCCCACAGCACAGCCGCGCCGCGCACCCCGTAGCGGCGCGCCAGGATGTTGTCATCGCGGTTCCTGATGCTGTCCTGGAGCAGCACGTAATTGCATTCCCCGCCCGCCAGGCTGGCGAAGGGCAGGCGCCCGAAATAGGCGAACGAGGCGCGCTGGGCCGGGCCGACATTGGTGTCGATGCAGCCGGCGTCGGCTGGCAGGCGCGCCGCGATCTGCTGGGCTACGCCGGCGTAGCTCTTGCTGTAGTTCAGGTCCGGCAGGAACAGGGTCATCAGGAGCACCCACACCAGGATCAGGCCGCTCGACGAGAGCACCACCGCGCGCCACAGCACCGAGGGCTGGCGCGACAGGCGCCAGTGGACCAGCATGATCCAGCCGATGCTGGCGGCGGCCGCCACCAGGAAGGCGATGATGCCCACTTCTGGCTTGAAGCCGGGCACCAGCTTGAGCGCATTCTTAGCCAGCTGGGCCGGCCAGCCGGTGAGCTTGGCGATCCAGAACAGCCAGATCAGCGCGCCCAGGATGGTCAGCACCATCACCGAGAACCAGTCGATCGCATTGATGGTGCCGCGCTTCATGGTCGGCAAACCAAAAGCGGCCATCAGCGCCAGGGGCGCGAGCATCTTGAGGAAGTCGGCGTTTTCCGGTTCCGGATCGCACAGCATCAGCAGCATCAGGGCCAGGAAGAACATCACCGGCATCACGATATGCAGCAGGTGCTGCTGGCGGCGCCAGGCCCAGGTCGCCCACAGCGCGAACGGCCAGGCCGGCCAGAAGAACCACACGCCGATGCGGAAGAAGCCCTTGAGCGAAGCCGCGCCGGGCAGCGCGACCTGGGCCGCGTTCCAGCTCAGCCACTCGCCCACCGGCGACAGCCCGAAGGGCTGGACCAGTGCGGCCGGGACGATCCAGGCCAGGGTGATAAGAAATCCGACACCTGCGGCAATGCCCAGATGGCGCAAGCTGGCCGCGGTCTGCAGCTTGAGGTAGCGCGTGCAGGCGAACAGGGCCAGCACCAGCACCACTGGCGGCATGATGCCGCGCGTGAGCGTCAGCAGCCCCAGCGACAGGCCGACCAGCACGGCATTGCGGGTGGTGGCGCTCTCGACATAGCGCACCGCGCGGTACAGGAAATAGGCGAGCAGGGCGCCCTGCAGCGTGGCCGACAGCGTCAGGTGGCTCTGCACCAGCAGGCCGAGGCAGCCGAGGTAGATCAGGACGGCGGTGTCGCCCAGGGTGCGGCCATAGTCGTCGGGTTCGGGCTGGCCGCCGAAGGCCAGGCGCAGCGGCTGGGCCTCGGCGCGGCGGCCGAGGTGAAAGGCGGTGTACCAGAGCGACATGGCGCCCGTAACAAAAATGCCGATGGTCGAGACGCGCGCGGCCAGCACGTCGCCCAGTATCCAGCCAAACAGCTTGATGCACAGGGCGCCGAGCCAGAACGCCAGCGGGCCCTCATGGCTTGCCGCCAGGCCGGCGATGTTCGGGTACAGCCAGTCGTGCAGGCCTCCATGCGCCATGGTCCACATGATGCCGAAGGGACCGGCGTCTTCCTTCCACGGGTCGCGGCCGATCAGGCCCGGCAGGATGTACAGCATGCCCAGCGCGAGCAGGGCCCAGCGGGGCAGCGCCAGGGTAGCGGCGGCAGGGAGGCGGACGGGTTTCATCGGGGTAGTCTGTTGCAAGATGAGAATAGTCGCGTAGTATAGCCGCGAAAAAAAAGAAGCCGGTGAACCGGCTTCTTCTCTGGCAACGCCGGGCGCAAGGGCCCGGGTGTGCATGTCGTGCTGTGGCGAATTAGCCGTTGGCGACGGCGGTCTTCGAACCGACTGCACCGAACTTCTGGCGGAACTTCTCGACGCGGCCAGCGGTGTCGACGATCTTGTGCTTGCCGGTGAAGAACGGGTGCGATTCAGCCGAGACTTCGATCTTGATCAGCGGGTATTCTTTGCCTTCGTGCTGGATCGTTTCGCGGGTGTTGATGGTCGAACGGGTGATGAACTTGAAGTCGCACGACAGGTCGTGGAACACAACTTCACGGTAATTTGGGTGGATATCGTTCTTCATGGTATTGCTTTCTAAGAGTTGGTAGCCAAACAGCACTTCGTCGGTCGTCCTGCTTCTTGACCCGATTGCCGATCACTTGCCAGGGTGGACTGAACCGAAGATTATAAATTGGTTTAGGCGCGGAGGCAACGCTATCCCTGCGCCGGGCGCGTTCACACAACGCTGTTTCTTTGTTAGCCCGTCGTTCCCCCGTAGGCGGGAACCCAATTTTTGCGTACAAATTGCTTACGTTTGATGTAACTGGCAGGCCACGAACCTGGAGGGAATGACGGCTTTTAAGTTAGCGAAGCAAATTGCGGTAGCGATGTGCAGCACACCGTACGAACTCCCCAAACAAAAAAAGCGGCCCGAAGGCCGCCTCTCGCGCGTCGCTGCGTCGACTATCAGCCGCCGCGGCGCATCATGTCAAAGAATTCGACATTGTTCTTGGTCGCGCGCATCTTGTCGAGGATGAACTCCATCGCTTCGATCTCGTCCATCGAGTACAGGAGCTTGCGCAGGATCCAGATCTTTTGCAGCTGGTCCGGCTTGATCAGGAGTTCTTCGCGGCGGGTACCCGATTTGTTCAGGTTGATCGCCGGGTAGACGCGCTTCTCGGCCAGGCGGCGCTCGAGGTGCACTTCCATGTTGCCGGTGCCCTTGAATTCTTCGTAGATCACGTCGTCCATGCGCGAGCCGGTTTCGATCAGCGCGGTGGCGATGATGGTCAGCGAGCCGCCTTCTTCGACGTTACGGGCTGCGCCGAAGAAGCGCTTCGGACGCTGCAGCGCGTTGGCGTCGACACCACCGGTCAGCACCTTGCCCGAAGCCGGGATCACGGTGTTGTAGGCGCGCGCCAGGCGGGTGATCGAGTCGAGCAGGATGATCACGTCTTTCTTCATCTCGACCAGGCGCTTGGCTTTTTCCAGCACCATCTCGGCGACCTGCACGTGGCGGGTGGCCGGTTCGTCGAAGGTCGAGGCGACGACTTCGCCGCGCACCGAACGCTGCATCTCGGTCACTTCTTCCGGGCGCTCGTCGATCAGCAGCACGATCAGGGTGCAGTCGGGATGGTTGGCGGTAATCGCGTGGGCGATATGCTGCAGGATGACCGACTTGCCCGACTTCGGCGAGGCCACCAGCAGGCCGCGCTGGCCCTTGCCGATCGGCGAGATCAGGTCGATGATGCGGCCGGTGATGTTCTCCTGGCCGTTCATGTCGCGCTCGAGGCGCAGCGGCTCGTTCGGGTGCAGCGGGGTCAGGTTTTCGAACAGGATGCGGTGCTTCGAGGCTTCCGGCGATTCGCCGTTGACCTTGTCCACCTTGACCAGGGCGAAGTAGCGCTCGCCGTCTTTCGGCGTACGCACTTCCCCTTCGATCGAGTCACCCGTATGCAAGTTGAACCGGCGGATCTGCGACGGCGAGATGTAGATGTCGTCGGTCGAGGCCATGTAGCTGGCGTCCGGCGAGCGCAGGAAGCCGAAGCCGTCCGGCAGCACCTCAAGGGCGCCGTCGCCGAAGATCTGCTCGCCGCCTTTGGCGCGCTTCTTCAGGATCGCGAACATCAGTTCCTGTTTGCGCAGGCGTGCTGCGTTGTCGATGTCGAGGCCGATAGCCATCTCCAGCAGCGCGGAGACGTGCATTGCCTTCAGTTCAGATAAATGCATGTTTGTGTGGGTGTCCCGTGACGGGAAAGTAAAGGTAGGGGAGGGAACGACGTGGGTTCGTTTAACTGCGTCAGTTGGGAAGCGCCGGAGCGAGGCTTCCCGATAATGACGGCAACGCGGGCGCGCTGCCGTCGCTATGGTATCAGATGTTGCTGTCGATAAACTGGGTCAGTTGACCCTTGGCCATTGCGCCAACTTTTTGCGCCGCCGCTTCACCGTTCTTGAACAGGATCAGGGTCGGGATGCCGCGGATGCCGAACTTGGCCGGTACGGCCTGGTTCGCGTCGACATCCACTTTAGCGATGAGCAGCTTGCCTTCGTATTCTTTTGCGACTTCTTCGAGGATAGGTGCAATCATCTTGCACGGACCGCACCACTCGGCCCAGAAGTCTACCAAAACCGGAAGCTCGGATTTGAGCACTTCGGTATCGAAGTTTGCATCGCTGATGTGTTTAATGTTTTCGCTCATAGGTTCCTCAAAAGAGGTAAGGATCAATTAACGCCTGGCGGCCAATGCCGATCCTGCGTCGTCCCGGCCGGCTTCCGTGCATCGCTTATCGCGCATTGCCACTGAATGACTAACCGCTACACAATGGTGGAGGCACTGTGTGCACAATTCAATATGGAAGGACGGCAAGGGGGTGTCAGGCGGGGATGTGCGGAATAATACCCCATTTTTTTAAAAAGTGTGGGCAGGTTTGTACAAAATCTTAACATTGCACCGCAAGGCGCAGCTGCTCGGCCGCGACCGGCTTGCGGAAGGCCCCTGCCACCTGCAGCCCGAGGGCGCGCGCCAGCTCGGTGGCGGCGTTGCGCAGGCTGTCGTCCAGCGCCGACACCACGATCACCCGCCCGCTGAATCCCTGGCTGGCCGCGGCCTGCAGGAATTCGATGCCGTCCATCTCGGGCATGGCGAGGTCGCAGATCACGAGGTCGGGCAGGTGGCGCGGCAGCTCGGCCAGCGCACTACGCGCGTCGGATTCGGCGTGCACGTCGAAGGGGCCGAAGCCCTCCAGCATGTCGCGCAGGAGCGCCAGCATGAACCGGTCGTCGTCGAGCAGCAGTACGCGCTGGGGCGCGGCGTGCGGCGTGGACGAAGTCGGTGGGTTCATTGGACGGAAAAAAAATGGCTGCGGTTGGACCGGGGCCATTATGGCGAAGTTTTCCACTCTCGTGGAAATATTGAACAACTAGTGTTGCGTGAGTGTTGCTCAATAGTCAGGCGAGCCAGGTTGGACGATGCGTCAGACGCTGCCGGTGAAGCGCGCCAGGTGGCCCGGATGCCACATCGTCGCCACCGAGGCCACCCGCCCGCCCGAGGTGGTGCGGCGGTGCAGCACCAGGCAGGGCAGGCCGGCCTCGATCGCCAGCATGGCGGCAATCTCGCCAGGCGCCGGCTGGGCTTCGATGCCGTAGGTGGCGCCCTGCAGCGGCGCGGCCACCATCAGGTGCTCGTTCGGCGTGATCGTGCTGAAGTCCTGTTCCAGGTAGTGTGGCGCGCAGGCCGGATTGACCCAGCGGTCTTCGACCTGGATCGGCACGTCGTTCTCGAAGTGGACGATGGTCGAATGATAGAGCCGCCCGCCGGGCGCCAGCTCGAATTCGGCGGCCAGCTCGATGCCGGCCGTTTCCTCGCGCAGCAGGCGCAGGTCGCTGCGGTGGGCGCGCCCGCGCGCACGGATCTCGTCGGCGATGTTGCGGATTTCGACCAGGGTGGCCTGGTACTTCTGCGGCGCCACATAGGTGCCCGAACCCTGGCGGCGCGTGAGCACGCCCTCGGCGGTAAGCTCGCGCACCGCGCGGTTGACCGTCATGCGCGAGACCCCGAACTGGCGCACCAGCGCCTGCTCGGAGGGCACCAGTTCGCCTTCCTTCCAGCGTGCGGACGCGATCTCGCCGACCAGGTAATCCTTGATACGCTGGAAAATGGGGGTGCTGTCTTGCGCGATGGGGTCTTCCAAACTACTCTCCGGGAAGGCGATGACGCCAGGTATGCCATGAGCATCGATTCTAGCATTGCAATTCGAAAGCAAGACCCGGAGTGCCTGGGGCGGGGAAGCAGCTTAGGCTGTCTCCATCGCACCTTACCTGGACGCCACCATGAACGCCATGACCAGCCTTTACGACACCGATGACGCACGCTGGGTCGCCGTGCAGCGGCGCGACCCCGATGCCGACGGCCAGTTTTATTATTCTGTGCGCACGACCGGCGTCTATTGCCGGCCTTCGTGTCCGTCGCGCGGCGCGTTGCGGACGAATGTCGCTTTCCACGCCAGTTGCGCCGCCGCCGAAGCTGCGGGCTTCCGCGCCTGCCAGCGCTGCCACCCGGCGCTGCCGCCCTTGGCAGAACGCCAGGCGCAGGCCGTGGCGCGCGCCTGCCGCCTGATCGACGAAGCCGAAGAGGCGCCCGACCTCGATACCCTGGCGCAGGCCGTCGGCATGAGCCGCTTCCACTTCCACCGCATCTTCAAGGCGCAGACCGGGATTACGCCGAAAGCCTATGTCAGCGCACGCCGCTCGGCGCGCCTGCAGCAGGGACTGGCAAGCGCGCCGAGCGTCACCGATGCGCTGTATGACGCCGGTTTTAATTCGAGCGGGCGCTTCTACGAAGCCAGCACCGGCGAACTCGGCATGACGCCTGGCCGCTACCGCGCGGGCGGGAAGGGCGAGACCATCCGCTTTGCGGTGGGTGCCTGCTCCCTCGGCGCCATCCTGGTGGCCGCGACCGAGCGCGGGATCTGCGCGATCCTGATCGGCGACGAACCCGAACCGCTGCTGCGCGATTTGCAGGAGCGCTTCCCGCAGGCCGAACTGGCAGGGGCGGAACCGGAATTCGAACGCACTGTGGCGCAGGTGGTCGGTTTTGTGGAGGCGCCCGGCCTGGGCCTGGACTTGCCGCTGGACGTGCGCGGCACCGCCTTCCAGCGCCGCGTGTGGGAAGCGCTGCGCGCGGTGCCGGCCGGCTCCACCGTCAGCTATGCCGAGCTGGCCGAGCGCATCGGCCTGGCGACTGGCGCACGCGCTGTGGCCGGGGCCTGCGCGGCGAACCCGGTGGCCGTGGCGATTCCCTGCCACCGCGTGGTGCGGCTTGACGGCGCGCTGTCCGGCTACCGCTGGGGCGTCGAGCGCAAGCGCACGCTGCTCGAACGCGAGGCGGGTCAATGATCGGCGATGCGGTGGTGTTTCACGACGCCGGCTGAGGCGCTTTTCCCGCTGCCTGCATTCCTATACACTGCTCCGTGCCACGCCCACAAGGCGTCGAATCCATCCAACACGGAGAAAAGAAAAGCCTATGCGCGCGCGCCGGATCCCCCTGTCTTCCCTGATTGTCCTTGCCGGCCTCGGCGTCCTGTCATCGGCGCATGCCGACACGGTCATCACGAATGCCAACGGCTACACCCTCAACAGCAAGGGCGAGCTGGTGCAGTTCAGCGCGCTGGCCTACGACGACAAGGGCCGCATCACGGCGGTCGGCACGGCCGCCGAGGTCGCGGCGAAAGCAAAGGGCGCGCGCCAGGTCGACATGGGCGGGCGCACCGTGCTGCCGGGCCTGATCGACGCCCACGGCCACGTGTTCGGCCTGGGCCAGCAGCTGACCCAGCTCGACCTCTCCGGCACCACCTCGCTGGCGGACGCCACGCGCGCCATCGCCACTTATGCACGCTCGAACTCGGGCCTGGCCTGGATTCGCGGCCGCGGCTGGAACCAGGAAAACTGGAAGCTGGGCCGCTTCCCGACCGCCGCTGACCTCGACCCGGTCGAATCAAGCCGCCCGGTATGGCTGGAGCGCGTCGACGGCCACGCCGGCTGGGCCAACAGCCGCACGCTGGCGCTGGCCGGCATCACCAAGTCCACGCCCGATCCGGCCGGCGGCAAGATTCAGCGCGACGCGAACGGCGAAGCCACCGGCGTGCTGGTCGACGCCGCGCAGGAGCTGGTGACCAAGGTCATGCCGGCGCAGACGGAAGCCGAGGCCAGAACGGTGCTGGACCGTTCGCTGCAGGAACTCGCGCGCGTGGGCCTCACCGCCGTGCACGACGCCGGCATCGGCGTGGCGGAGGACCGCCTGTACCGCGGCTACGCCGACAACAAGAAGCTCACTGCGCGCGTCTACGCCATGATCGGCGGCACCGACAAGGATTTTGACCAGTTGGCAAAAAATGGCCCGCTGCGCGATTACGCCGACGGCATGTACGCACTGCGCGCAGTGAAGCTGTATTCCGACGGGGCACTGGGCAGCCGCGGCGCGGCGCTCATCAAGCCGTACAGCGACGAGCCGCATTCGCACGGCCTGCTGTTCTTCAAGACCGCGCAGATGGATGCCATGATGACCAAGGCCATGCGCAAGGGCTACCAGGTCAACGTGCACGCGATCGGCGACGCCGGCAACAAGCAGATCCTCGACATCTATAAAAAGGAAGTCGCCGCCACAAAAAGCGGCGCGCAGCGCCATCGCATCGAGCACGCGCAAGTCGTGGCCTTGCAGGACATCCCGCGCTTCCAGTCGCTGGGCATCATCCCGTCGATGCAGCCGACCCACGCGACTTCGGACAAGAACATGGCCGAAACCCGCGTCGGCGCGGAACGCATCAAGGGCGCCTATGCCTGGCGCAGCTTCCTGCACCAGGGCTCGCGCATCGCCTGCGGTTCCGACTTCCCGGTGGAGTCGCCGAATCCCTTCTTCGGCATCCACGCGGCGGTGACGCGCATGGACGCCGGCGGCCAGCCGGTCGCCGGCTGGTACCCGAACCAGGCGATGTCGCTGAAGGAAGCCTTCCGCTGCTTCACGCTGGACGCCGCCTATGCCGGCCACCAGGAGACCAGCCTCGGTTCGCTGGAGCCGGGCAAGCACGCCGACTTCATCGTGATCGACCGCGATCTGTTCCGGATGCCGACGTATGACATCCACAAGACCGGCGTGCTGGAGACCTGGGTGGGCGGCAAGCAGGTGTTCAAGAAATAACGCATGAATCGACGTAACCCGCAGGGTGGTCGGCCAAGCCGGCCACCCTGCAAAAATCGGGTTGACTTGGTTGTATAGACAACCTAGACTTCATCGCTGCACTTCCAACCCAGGAGCCGCCATGACCCAGCCAACTTCCACCGACCCGCGCTTCGACCCGACGCGCTCCATCCGCGCCCCGCGCGGCACCGAACTGAGCTGCAAGAGCTGGCTCACCGAAGCCGCCTACCGCATGATCCAGAATAACCTCGACGCCGAGGTCGCGGAGAACCCGCAGGCGCTGGTGGTCTACGGCGGCATCGGCCGCGCCGCGCGCAACTGGGAATGCTACGACCAGATCCTGGCCTCGCTGCGCGAACTCGAAGACAACGAAACCCTGCTGATCCAGTCCGGCAAGCCGGTCGGCGTGTTCCGCACCCACCCGGACGCGCCGCGCGTGCTGCTGGCGAACTCCAACCTGGTGCCGAAATGGGCCAACTGGGAACACTTCAATGAGCTGGACCGCAAGGGCCTGTTCATGTACGGCCAGATGACCGCCGGCAGCTGGATCTACATCGGCACCCAGGGCATCGTGCAGGGCACTTATGAAACCTTCGCCGAAGCCGGCCGCCAGCACTTCGGCGGCGACCTCAGTGGGACCATGAGTGGCCGCTGGATCCTGACCGCCGGCCTGGGCGGCATGGGCGGCGCCCAGCCGCTGGCCGCGAGCTTCGCGGGCGCGGTTTCGCTCAACATCGAATGCCAGCAGACCAGCATCGACTTCCGCCTGCGCACCCGCTACCTCGACAAGCAGGCGAAGGACATCGACGAGGCCCTGGCGATGATCAAGGACGCAACCGAACGCCGCGAAGCGGTCTCCATCGGCCTGCTCGGCAATGCCGCCGACGTGCTGCCCGAGCTGGTGCGCCGCGCCAAGGCCGGCGGCATCAAGCCCGATCTGGTCACCGACCAGACCTCCGCGCATGACCTGATCAACGGCTACCTGCCGAGCGGCTGGACGGTGGAGGAATGGAAGGCCGCCCAGCAGGACCCTTCGCAGCATGCGCGCCTGAAAGCGGCGGCCGCCGCATCCTGCGCGGTCCACGTGCGCGCCATCCTCGACTTCAAGGCGATGGGCTCCTACGCCGTCGACTACGGCAACAACATCCGCCAGGTGGCCAAGGACGAGGGCGTCGAGAACGCCTTCGATTTCCCGGGCTTCGTGCCGGCCTATATCCGTCCCCAGTTCTGCGAGGGCCGCGGCCCGTTCCGCTGGGTGGCGCTGTCGGGCGACCCGGAAGATATCTATAAAACCGATGCCAAGATCAAGGAGCTGTTCCCGCACCACGCGCAGGTGCACCGCTGGCTCGACATGGCGCGCGAGCGCATCGCCTTCCAGGGCCTGCCGGCGCGCATCTGCTGGCTGGGACTGGGCGAGCGCCACATCGCCGGCCTGGCCTTCAACGAAATGGTGCGCACCGGCGAGCTGAAGGCGCCGATCGTGATCGGCCGCGACCACCTCGACACCGGCTCGGTCGCCAGCCCGAACCGCGAGACCGAAGCCATGCGCGACGGCACCGACGCGGTGTCCGACTGGCCGCTGCTCAACGCCTTGCTCAATACCGCCGGCGGCGCCACCTGGGTCTCGCTGCACCATGGCGGCGGCGTGGGCATGGGCTATTCGCAGCACTCGGGCGTGGTAATCGTGGCCGACGGCACCGACGCCGCCGCCGAGCGCCTGGCGCGCGTGCTGGTCAACGACAGCGGCTCGGGCGTGATGCGCCATGCCGACGCCGGCTACCAGAGTGCGATCGACACGGCCAAGCGCAATGGCCTGAACCTCCCGATGATCAAATAAGAGTCACAGCATGAACAAATCGAACCACGGCATCACCCTGCAACCTGGCCAGCTCACCCTTTCCGACCTGCGCGCGGTCTGGGCCGGCCACGCGCCGCTCGCGCTCGCGCAAAGCGCATGGCCGGCGATCGAAGCCTCCCTCGCGCTGGTCGATGCCATCGTCGCCAAGGGCGACCCGGCCTACGGCATCAACACCGGTTTCGGCATCCTGGCCAAGGCCCACATCCCGAACGACCAGCTGGCCACGCTCCAGCGCAACCTGATCCTGTCGCACGCGGTCGGCACCGGTCCGCTCATCGACGACAACATCGTGCGCCTGATCGTGCTGACCAAGATCGGCAGCCTGGCGCGCGGCTATTCGGGCGTGCGCCCGGTGATCATCGAAACCCTGATTGCCCTGTACAACGCGGGCATCATGCCGGCGATTCCCTGCCAGGGTTCGGTCGGCGCCTCGGGCGACCTGGCGCCGCTGGCCCACATGACCCTCGCCATGCTGGGCGTGGGGCCGGTGCGCTACAAAAGCGAAATCGTCGAAGCGACGGACGCACTGAAAGCGGCCGGCATCGAACCGGTGACCCTGGTCGCCAAGGAAGGCCTGGCCCTGATCAACGGCACCCAGGTCTCGACCGCGCTGGCGCTGCACGGCCTGTTCATGGCCGAGCGCGTGCTGGAGGCGGGCATGGTCGCCGGCGCGCTGTCGCTCGACGCCGCCCGCGGCAGCGATGCGCCGTTCGACGCGCGCATCCACGCGGTGCGCGGCCAGCCGGGCCAGATCACGGCCGCCGGCATCTACCGCGAGCTGGTGGCAGGCAGCGCGATCCGCGCCTCGCACCTGGTGGGCGACGAACGCGTGCAGGACCCGTACAGCCTGCGCTGCCAGCCGCAAGTCATGGGCGCGGCGATGGACATCATTGCCAACGCCGGCCGCACCCTGTTGATCGAAGCCAATGCCGTGACCGACAACCCGCTGCTGTTTCCTGACGACGGGGCCATCATCTCGGGCGGTAACTTCCACGCCGAGCCGGTGGCCTTTGCCGCCGACACGCTGGCGCTGGCCATCGCCGAGATCGGGGCGCTGAGCGAGCGCCGCATCGCTCTGCTGATCGACGCCAACCTGTCCGGCCTGCCGGCCTTCCTGGTGCGCGAGCCGGGCCTGAACTCGGGCTTCATGATCGCCCACGTCACCGCGGCCGCGCTGGCTTCCGAAAACAAGTCGCTGGCCCATCCGGCCAGCGTCGACAGCCTGCCGACCTCGGCCAACCAGGAAGACCATGTCAGCATGGCCACCTTCGCGGCGCGCCGTCTGGACCAGATGGCGCACAATACGTCGGTGATCGTGGGAATCGAGCTGCTGGCGGCGGCCCAGGGCATCGAATTCCACCGTCCCTTGACCACCTCGCAGCACCTGGAGCACGTGCACGCCCAGCTGCGTGAACGGGTAGCGCCGTATGACGCCGACCGCTTCTTCGCGCCGGACATCGAGGCCGCACGCAAGATGGTGGTGAACGGCGAGTTGTCGGCATCAATCAAGGAATTGTTTGTAGCGCTGCACCCTTAACAATCTGACCCAGGAGAGGCAATGGACTTTCGGTTCAAGGCAGGCAGGCTTCCGGTGCTCGTGTCGATGCCCCATGCGGGCACCGACATCCCGGACGAGGTAGCAGGATTGATGTCGCCCTGCGCCGGCGCGCGCGCGGACACCGACTGGCACCTGCCCGAGCTGTATGGCTTCCTGGAAGAAATGGGCGTCTCCACCATCTCGGCGCGGTGGTCGCGCTACCTGATCGACCTGAACCGCCCGCCCGAGGACACCAACCTCTACCCGGGCATGGATACCACCGGCCTGTGCCCGGTCGACACCTTCGGGCGCGAGCCCCTCTACTTGCCGGGTAAAGTGCCGGATGAGGCCGAGATGCAGCGCCGCCTGCAGCAGTACTGGATGCCCTACCACGCCCAGCTGCGCGCGGAACTCGACCGCCTGAAGGCGCAATTCGGCCGCGTGGTGCTGTGGGACGCGCATTCGATTGCTTCCACCGTGCCGCGCTTTTTCGAGGGCCGCCTGCCCGACCTGAACTTCGGCACCGCCGACGGCGCCTCCTGCGCGCCGGGGCTCGAACAAGCTGTCGTCGGCGTGGCGCGGGCCCAGGACCGCTTCAGCATCGCCGTCAACGGCCGCTTCAAGGGCGGCCATATCACCCGCAAATACGGCCAGCCGCCAGACAATGTGCACGCGATCCAGCTCGAGATGTGCCAGTGCCTGTACATGAACGAGACGCCGCCCTTCGATTACCGACCAGATGTAGCAGCGCAAGTGCAGCCGCTGCTGCGCGCCATGATCGGCTCCGCCGCCGAATGGGTGCGCACATGAGGGCCTTGTTTGCCCGCCACGCGCTCCTGCAGGGAACGACACACCCGGGCTGGCAGCGCGACGTGCTGCTCGAATGGGACGTGCACGGCGACCTGACCCGCGTAGTGCCACAGGCCGCGCCGCCGCTGGGCGTGGCGCGCGCCGACTACGTGGTGCCGGGCATGGTCAACCTGCATTCGCACGCCTTCCAGCGCGCGTTGGGTGGCCTCACCGAGCGCGCAGGGGAGGGCCCGGACAGCTTCTGGACCTGGCGCGACCTGATGTACCGCTTCGCCGCGCGCATCACGCCCGAGCAGATCGAGGCCATCGCCGCCCAGCTGTTCGCCGAATGCCTGCGCCATGGCTATACTTCGCTGTGCGAATTCCACTACCTGCAACGGACCCCAAGCGGCGAGTCCTACGCACGGCCGGCCGAAACCGCCGAGCGGATCGTGGCCGCGGGCCATGCAACCGGCATGGGCGTCACGCTGCTGCCGGTGCTGTACAGCCATGCCGGTTTCGGCGAACAGCCTCTGCGTACCGAGCAGCAGCGCTTCCGCACCGGCGTCGACGACATCCTCGGCATCGTCGATGCGCTCGGCGCGCTGCGCGGGCCCCAACTGGAAGTGGGTGCGGCGCCGCACTCGCTGCGCGCGGCCACCATCGAGCAGGTGCGCGAGCTGGCAGCCGGCCTGCCGCCGGGACGCCCGCTGCACATCCATATCGCCGAGCAGCAGGCCGAGGTCGAGCAGAGCATCGCTGCGACCGGGCGCCGTCCGGTCGAATACCTGATGGAGCAGGTTCTTGTAGACGAACGCTGGTGCCTGGTGCATGCCACCCACCTGAACGATGAAGAAGTACGCGTGCTGGCCGGTAGCGGCGCGGTGGCCGGCCTGTGCCCGACCACCGAAGCCAACCTGGGCGACGGCCTGTTCCCGCTGCAGCCCTTCATTGAAGCCGGCGGGCGTTTCGGGATCGGCAGCGACAGCCATGTGTCGCAAAGCCCGGTCGAGGAATTGCGCTGGCTGGAATACGGCCAGCGCCTGGTGCACCAGCGCCGCAATATCGCCTTCACACGCGAACAGCGCGACGTCAGCCAATACTTGTGGCAAGCTGCGTTGCGTGGCGGCGCCCAGGCGACCGGCCGCAAGGTCGGCGCGCTCGAGGAAGGCCGCCGCGCCGACCTGCTGGTGCTGGACGGGACGCATCCGAACCTGGATGGCGTGGCGGACGAGGACGTCCTCGGCCGCTTCCTGTTCTGCGGTAACGACAACCTGGTGCGCGACGTGCTGTGCGGCGGGCGCTGGGTGGTGCAGGCAGGCCGCCACATGGCGCAGGACGCGATCGCGCAGCGCTACCGACAAGCCGTCAATGAATTACGCGAGGTGAGCCAATGACCGTACTGATCCCATTCGCAAGCCTGTCGCCGGTACCGTGGAAAAACGGCGGTGGCAGCACGACCGAAATCGCCATCGGCCCGCCGGATTCCGGCTTCGAGGATTTCGACTGGCGCGTCAGCCTGGCCACCATCGAGAAAGACGGCGCATTCTCGCAGTTCCCGGGCGTGGATCGCACGCTGGCGCTGGTGGAAGGCCATGGCATGACTCTCGACATCGACGGCGATCCGGTCTTGATTACCGACGGCGATCCGGTGGTCGCCTTTGACGGCAGCTCGGACGTCATCGCAAAGCTCAGCCGCGGTGGCAGCACCGACTTCAATGCGATGACGCGCAGCGACCGCTGCTACCACACCTTCGGGCGGCGCCGGCTCACCGGCATCTCCACGTTTGTTGCGCGCGCCGACATCACGGTGCTGTTCCTGGCCGAAGGCGAAGCGCTGGAGTTGCGCAACGAAAAGGAGCGCATCGGCCTGGTGCGCTTCGATGCCGTGGTGCTCGAAGCAGGCTCGGTGTGGAAGCTCGAAGCAGGGCAGGCCATGATCTACATCGTCGACATCTACTACCACAGCGAAGAGGATGAAGAGTCGTATGAGTGAGGTGGCCGACCTGCTGTTCACCAACGTGCGCCTGGCCACGATGGTGGACGGCTACGGCGAGCTGCAGGACGCCGCGCTCGCCGTCAAGGATGGCCGCATTGGCTGGCTGGGCGCGCGCGGCGATGCGCCGGACGCCAGCGCGGAACACGATTGCGGCGGCATGTGGATGACGCCGGGCCTGGTCGACTGCCACACCCACATCGTCCATGCCGGCAACCGCAGCAATGAATGGGAAGCGCGCCTGAACGGCGCCACCTACGAAGACATCGCCCGCCAGGGCGGCGGCATCATGTCCACGGTGCGCGCGACGCGCCAGGCCGACGTCGAGGCGCTGCTGGCGCAAAGCCTGCCGCGCGTGGCCCAGCTCTTGTGCGAGGGCGTCACCACCATCGAGATCAAGTCGGGCTATGGCCTGGCCCTGGCGGCGGAAGAATGCATGCTGCGCGCCGCGCGCCAGGTGGCAAAGCAGCTGCCGGTGCGCGTGGCCACCACCTTCCTGGGCGCCCATGCGCTGCCGCCCGAATTCGCCGGCCGGCCCGAGGCCTATGTCGACGAATTGTGCGAACGGATGCTGCCGCAGCTGGCGGAACAGGGGCTGGTCGACGCGGTGGACGCCTTCTGCGAGCGCATCGGCTTCACCAACGCCCAGACCGAGCGCGTGTTCGCCGCGGCCCGCAAGCTCGGGCTGCCGGTCAAGCTGCATGCCGAACAGTTATCCGACCAGGGCGGCGCCGAACTGGTGGCGCGTTTCGGCGGCCTGTCGGCCGACCACCTCGAACACCTGACCCCAGCCGGTGTCAAAGCCATGGCGGGCGCCGGCACCGTGGCCGTGCTGCTGCCCGGTGCCTACTACTTCCTGCGCGAGACTATGCCGCCGCCGATCGCCGCGTTGCGCGCGGCGGGCGTGCCGATGGCCGTGGCCACCGACTGCAATCCCGGCACCTCGCCCATGACCTCCCTGCTGCTGGCGATGAACATGGCCTGCACGCTGTGGCGCCTGACGCCGCAGGAAGCGCTGCTTGGTGCGACCAGCCACGCCGCGCGGGCGCTCGGCCTGCAGGGCGAAATTGGAACGCTGGAAGTGGGAAAGGCGGCCGACCTGGCGCTGTGGGACATCGCGCGCCCGGCCGACCTGGCCTATGCGATGGGTTTCAATCCCTGCCGCGCGGTGGTGAACGGCGGCGTACTGCGGGCGGGGCATATCACGCCCGTGTGAGGCGCGGCGGAGACGGGACACCCCTTCTCCGTCACGCATGCCCCATTAATCTGCGGCTGACCTTGCTTTTCTTGATTGGCGTCAAATCGCCAGTTTCCAGCTCGGGAATTATTACTTAAACGGTCGTAACAACAGTAACTACTGGTAATAATTAACCCCGGATTAAGAAAGCATATTTATAGTTCGAAGCGTGTTTCACCATCTCCCCTCCCCATTTGTAAAAATGGGTTCGCCCACGGTGCCCTCCAGGCCCGTGGGTTTTTCTTTGTGCTTCAGCTTTGGCGTTCTGCCATCGCGGTGAGGGTATCGCCGGTCAGGCGGCAGATGCGCCAGTCGGGCATCACGTCCGCGCCCATCGACTTGTAGAACTGGATGGCCGGCGCGTTCCAGTCCAGCACCGACCACTCGAAGCGGCCGCATTCGCGCTCGACGGCGATCTGCGCCAGGCGCGCCAGCATCTTCGTGCCATAGCCCTTGCCGCGGTGCGACTGCAGCACATAGAGGTCTTCGAGGTACAGGCCCTTCTTCGTAAGGAAGGTCGAGAAGTTATGGAAGAACAGGGCGAAGCAGACGACCTTGCCGTCCTCTTCGCCGATGATGGCTTCGCACGACGGACGCACGCCGAACAGGCCCTCGTGCAGCAGGACTTCGGTGGACGCCACCAGGTGTTCGAGTTTTTCGAACACGGCCAGCTCCAGGATCATGGCCTGGATGTGCGCGACGTCGGATGGCTTGGCAGGGCGGATGGAAAATTGGGTCATGGGGTTTCGATGGCGTTGTTCAGGTTTGCGGATTGCACAGGTTTGGCTGCGGGTGCGCGCAGGGCCCAGGCCACGCTGGCCAGGCACAGGAACATGCCGGCGAATTCGATCGGGCCAGGACGGTAGCCCTCCAGCTGGATCGACAGCAGCACCGACAGCACCGGCGTGACGACGCCGATATACACGGTTTTCTGCGCGCCGATACGGTTAATCAGCGTGAAGTAGGCGAAGAAGGCGATCACCGAGCCGAAGATCGACAGGTAGACCAGCCCGGCCCAATAAGTGGCGCTGGCAGGCAGCACGAATTGGTCGCCGTTGAGAAGCGACCACACGGTGACCAGCGCAGCGCCCCACAGCATCGACCAGGCCATGCTCAGCGGCAGGTTCGCGCACTCCTTCTGCACCCGGTTGACCACGATGCTGCCGGCCGAACTCGCGAGTGTGGCCACCAGCGCCAGCACGACCCCGGCGATGAATTTGGCGCTGCCCCCCGCCTGGTAATCGTGCCAGGCGGTGCCGATCGAATGCCAGAACAGCAGGGCGACGCCGGCAATGGCCGCCACGCCGCATAAAATGGTGCGCGGGTTGATGCCGGTGCCGAAGAACAGGCGGCTCAGGAGCGGCGTCCAGAACACCATCAGCGCAAACACCACGGCCACCAGTCCCGATACCACGTATTGTTCGGATTCGTAGGTGCACAGATAGGAGATGCAGAAGGTCAGGATGCCCTGCAGCGCGATCCAGCGGTGGGTGCGCAGCGGCAGCGCCAGGCGGTCGCGCCGCACGATGCAGATGATGAAGAGCGTGGCCGCGGCCAGGAAGAAGCGGTAGGCCACCGACACCGCCGGCGGGGCTTCGCCCAGCTGCAGGGTGATGGCAAAGAAGGTCGAGCCCCAGATCAGCGAGGCGACGGTAAAGAGGACGGAAGAGGGCATCGCGGGAGTATACGTGCTTAGCCGGTTTCCCGCACGGGTCGATGTAGGGTAGGCGGGTCCCCCGCCCGCGCGTTCAAATCACGTGGACATGGACGCACCGTGGCTCCACCGCGTTCGTTGAACGCGCGGGGTGATCTGGTCCGGTGGACCAGATCACAAGCCGTCCACCCTGCTAGTAAGCCAAATTCAAACGCCGATACAAGAACGACAGCACGAACAGCGGCCCGATCAGCAAAAACCGCAGGTCGTCAAAAAACGACGGCTTCTTCCCCTCGATCTTGTGTCCGATGAACTGCCCGATCCAGGCCACCACGAAGACCGCGATCGACACCGGCAGCACCGTCATCGCCGGCATCAGCGCCAACACACCCAGCATCGCCGCGCTCATCACGCCCATGCCCGCCGCGAAGCCGCGCGAGAGCTTGAGGTAGTAATAGAGCGAGCCAAGCGTGACCGCGATGGCCGCCACCGGATGGATCGCCCACAGGATGCCCAGCAGGCTGAAGACGATCAGCGGGATGCACACGAAGTGGATGATCTCGTTGGTGTGGTCCTGGTGGCTGTCGCCGTAGCGCGCCAGCAGGATGTCGATATTGCGGGGTTGCGAGCTGTGGTCCATGGGTGTCTCCAACTTTGTTCTGGACCCGCTTCGAGCCGGCCCTTTTCGCCCGATTCTACACCGTCTCCGCCTCGGTGGCGCTGCTGGCCATCACCGTTCTCGGCGCCTGCAGCCGCAAATTCGGATGCCCGGCAAACAGCTCCGAGACCCATTCGACGAACACCCGCACCTTGGCCGACAGGTGGCGGTTCTGCGGATAGACGATGTGCACCGGCAGCGCGTCGATGCTCCAGTCGGCCAGGACTTGCACCATGCGGCCGGCCGAGATGTGCTGGACCAGCAGGTAGTCGGTCATCATGATCACGCCCAGCCCGGCCAGGCCCGCCTGCACGTAGGCGTTCGAATCGTTGAGGGCGATCGCGCCGGGCAGGGCGACCTCGATGCGTTCGCCGTCGCGGGTGAAATCCCAGTTCAGGATCTTGCCGGTCTTGGCCGAGAAATAGTTGACGCAGCGGTGGCGCTCGAGGTCGCGCGGGTGCTCCGGCAGACCGAAGCGTTCGATATAGGCGGGCGAAGCACAGGTGACGAAGTTGATCACGCCGATGCGGCGCGCGATCAGGTTCGGGTCGAGCAGCTCGCCGCCGCGCACGGCGCAGTCGACGCCTTCCTCGACCAGGTCGATCACGCGGTCGGTGCTGCCCAATTCCATCGTGATGTCCGGGTAGCGCTCGAAGAAGGCCGGCAGGGCTGGAATCAGGATTTCCGACGACAGCCCGGTGGGCGAATCCACGCGCAGGCGCCCGCTTGGGCTCAGGCGATGCCGCGACAGCGATTCCTCGGCGTCGCGCACGTCCGACAGAATCTGGATGCAGCGCTCGTAATAGGCCGCGCCATCCGAGGTGATCATGACCTGCCGGGTCGTGCGGTGCAGCAGCTTGACCGAGAGCGTGGATTCGAGCGTCTGCACCAGGGTCGAAACGGTGGCCTTCGGCAGGTTCAGCATCTCCGCCGCCTTGGTAAAGCTGCCGCAGTCGACGACCTGGATAAAGACTTCCATGGCCTGGAGTTTGTTCATGTCGGACTCCCTTTGTCCTGTTTTATGTCGATTGTTCGGAAATATGAACAATCAATTCGATATTGCCATCTTTATCCGATTGCAGATGAAGACTATATTGTGTGCATCGCAGCAAAAAGTAAACCCAGGGAGCAGCTCATGAGCATTCGGAACTCAATTTTCAACACGGTCGCGCTGGCACTCGGTGCAGTAGCATTGGCGGGCCTGCTGGGAACCGACGCCTATTCGCAGGCCGCCGGCGCTGAAGCGCGCGGCTTGCAGGCGCTCTCGATGCAGATGGAAACCTGCAGCGCCTGCCCGGATGCCGACGGCCTGGCCCTGGCGCCTGGAGGCCAGCGATGAGCGCGGTGCTGGAAAAACAACAAATCAGCGCGCTGGCCGTGCGCGAGCTCGAAGTCGCCGGCGCCCAGGGACCACTGGCAGCGCGCCTCTACCTGGCCGGCACGCCGGTCAAGCGCGACACGCTGATCGTGTTCTTCCATGGCGGCGGCTTCGTCGACGGCGACCTGCAGGAAGCCGACGAATTCCTGCGCCACCTGGCCGAAAGCAATGAAGAGCGCGCCGTGCTGACCTCGAACTACACCTTGGCCACCGTCAGCCCCTTCCCGGCCGCGGTCGAAGACGCCCACGCCGTGCTGCTGTGGGCCACGAAGAACAAGGCGAAGCTCGGCTGGTCCGGCAAGAAGCTGGTGGTGGCCGGCATCGAGGCTGGCGCCAACCTGGCCGCCGTCTGCGCCCTGATGGCGCGCGACCGCGCCGCGCCCAAGCTGGCCGGCCAGATTTTAATCATGCCGATGCTCGACCCGGGCCTGTCCACCGGCTCGATGCGCCAGCTCAACGGCTGCCCCGGCCGCGAAAAGCTCAGCACCGATTGCGCCGCCGCCTACCGCGGCTACCTGCCGCATGCGGCCGACCGCGCCCACCCTTATGCCTCGCCGCTGCGCTCGACCCGGCTGAAGAACCTGCCGCCGGCCCTGATCCTGTCGGCCGAAGACGATCCATTGTGCGACGAGGCCGAACAATACGGCGCCAAACTGATCAACGCCGGCGTGCGCACGACGGTGCGTCGCATGCCGCCGGCCCCCCTGCAAGACCCGAACGGGCGTAACGAATGTGCATGCAAGGTGCACGCGCTCGCGGAGATGGCCACCTTCCTTGCAGGACTGGACCGCTGACGCGCCGGCATCCGCTTTAACCACTAACGCTTCCCGAGCACCATGCCATCCAGGCGCGGGGAAGCCCCGTTTTTCCCAAAATTCGCCGCGCAAGCGGCGTGAGGGACCTCATCAAGAAAGAGGTGAGCATGAACAAGGCATCTGCACCCCGCGGCATCGACGCCGGCCACCTCGGCGCCATGCGCGGCCGATGTCGGGACTAGCGCCCGCATCCTGACCTGACCCGCAAGGGCCGGTCCACTACCAGTAACGAATCCGGCATCCACGCTTGCAAGCGTGGAGGGACCCCTGTTTTCCCGTTTTCTGCTCGCGCCCCCGGCGTCGGCGAAGTTTTCGTCTCACCACATAAGAAAGGTTCATCATGAATAACCTACAAGCACGCATGGGCAGCGCAAGAATCCTGGTGGCTGCGCTCGCAGCCGCGGGCCTCGCGGGCGCCATGCTCACCGGCTGCGCCGATGCCAACAGCAAGGCCGACGCGGCTGCCGCTCCAAGCGCGCCGCCGGTCTCCGCCGCGGTCGTGTTCGAAAAGCCGGTCGCCGAGACCCAGGAATTCTCGGGCCGCCTGGAAGCCATCGAGGTGGTCGAGATCCGTCCGCGTGTCAGCGGCTATATCACCGCCGTCAATTTCAAGCCGGGCGCCGAAGTGAAGAAGGGCGACGTGCTGTTCGTGATCGACCAGCGTCCTTACCAGGCCGAAGCCGACCGCGCCGGCGCCGCCGCGAGCGCCGCGCGTGCCCGGGCCGACCTGGCCCGCCTGGAACTGCAGCGCGCCGAACGCCTGCTCGCGGACAAGGCCATCGCCCAGCGCGAATTCGACGAGAAATCCGCCGCCCAGAAGGAACTCGACGCCAGCGCTAGAGCCGCCCAGGCCCAGCATGAATCGGCGCGCCTGAACCTGGCCTATACCCGCGTGACCGCGCCGATCGACGGCCGCGTGTCGAAAGCCGAGATCACCCTCGGCAACCTGGTCGACGCCACCGCGGTCCTGACCTCGGTCGTCTCGCTGGACCGCATCTATGCCAGCTTCGACGGCGACGAGCAGACTTATCTGCGCGTCGGTAGCCGTGCCCAGCGCGGCGCCCCTGCCGTGGTCAAGGTCGGCCTGACCAACGAAGAAGGCTTCCCGCACGAGGGCAAGCTCGAATTCGTCGACAACCAGCTCGACGCCAATACCGGCAGCGTGCGCATGCGCGCCACCCTGGCCAATCCGGACCGCCTGCTGGCGCCCGGCCTGTTCGCTCGCGTCCAGGTGGGCAGCGGCGTCGCCGGCCAGGCGGTGGTGATCAACGAGCGCGCCGTCGGCACTGACCAGAGCCGCAAATACGTCGTGGTGGTCGGCGCCGACAGCAAGGCCGAGTACCGCCCCGTCACGCTCGGACCCGTGGTGGACGGCCTGCGCGTGGTGCGCAGCGGCCTGAAGGCCGGCGAAAAGATCGTCGTCAATGGCTTGCAGCGCGTGCGTCCCGGCGCTCCCGTCGCCGCGCAAATGGTGGCGATGGATGCCGACCCGACGGCAGCCGCAGCCAAGGGCGGCACCAAGGTCGCCCTGAACACGGCCGGCAAGGAGTAAGAACATGAACTTTTCCCGATTTTTCGTCGACAAGCCGATCTTCGCGGTCGTGCTGTCGGTGATCATTTTTGTGGGCGGCCTGATCTCGATCTTCCAGCTGCCGATCTCCGAATACCCGGACGTGGTGCCGCCTTCCGTGGTAGTGCGCGCCCAGTACCCGGGCGCCAACCCGAAAGTGATCGCCGAAACCGTGGCCGCGCCGCTGGAAGAGCAGATCAACGGTATCGAGGACATGCTCTACATGACCTCGCAGAACACCTCGGACGGTGCGCTGGCCCTGACCCTGACCTTCGCCATCGGCACCGACATCGACCGTGCCGAAAGCCAGGTGCAGAACCGCGTGCAGCGCGCGCTGCCACGCCTGCCGGAAGAGGTGCGCCAGATCGGCGTCACCACCGTCAAGAGTTCGCCGAACCTGACGATGGTGGTCCACCTCAATTCGCCCGATGGCCGCTATGACGACCTGTACCTGCGTAATTACGCGGTGCTGAACATCAAGGACCAGCTGGCGCGCCTGAACGGCATGGGCGAAGTGCAGCTGTTCGGCTCGGGCGACTACGCCATGCGCGTCTGGCTCGACCCGCAAAAGGTGGCGGCACGCGGCCTGACCGCAGGCGACGTGGTGTCCTCGATCCGGGAGCAGAACGTGCAGGTTGCGGCCGGCGTGGTCGGCCAGGGCCCAACGAAGGATGCCCAGTTCCAGCTCACCGTGAACACCCAGGGCCGGTTGACAAGCGTCGAGGAATTCGGCGCGATCGTGGTCAAGGCCGGTGAGGACGGCGCCGTCACGCGCCTGAAGGACGTGGCGCGCCTGGAGATGGGTTCCAGCTCCTACGCGCTGCGCTCCCTGCTGAACAACAAATCGGCCGTCGCGATCCCGATCTTCGAGGCGCCGAACGCCAACGCGCTGCAGCTGTCGAGCGACGTGCGTGCCAAGATGGACGAACTGTCGAAAGACTTCCCGGAAGGCGTCGAGTACAGCATCGTCTACGATCCGACCCAGTTCGTGCGCGAATCGATCGACTCCGTCGTCACCACGCTGCTCGAAGCGGTGGTGCTGGTGGCGCTGGTGGTGATCGTCTTCCTGCAGACCTGGCGCGCCTCGATCATCCCGCTGCTGGCGGTGCCCGTATCGGTGGTCGGCACCTTTGCCGTGATGCTGATGTTCGGCTTCTCGATCAATACCCTGTCGCTGTTTGGCCTGGTGCTGGCGATCGGCATCGTGGTCGATGACGCGATCGTGGTGGTGGAAAACGTCGAGCGCAACATCAGCAACGGCTTGAACCCGCGCGACGCCACCATCCAGGCGATGCGCGAAGTGAGCGGCCCGATCATCGCCATCGCGCTGGTGCTGTGCGCCGTGTTCGTGCCGATCGCGTTCGTGGCGGGCCTGACCGGTCAGTTTTACCGCCAGTTCGCCCTGACCATCGCAATCTCCACCGTGATCTCGGCGTTTGCTTCCCTGACGCTGGCGCCGGCACTCTCGGCCGCACTGCTGAAAGCCCACGACGCGCCGAAAGACCGCCTGACCCGCATCATGGACACCGTGTTCGGCCGCTTCTTCGCCGCCTTCAACCGCTTCTTCGGCCGTGCCTCGCACAGCTACGAAGGCGGCGTCAAAACCGTCCTGCGCCGCAAGACCGCGACCCTGGGCGTCTACCTGGCGCTAGGTGTGGCTGCGGTCTTCATGTTCAAGGTGGTTCCGCCCGGCTTCGTGCCGGCCCAGGACAAGGGTTACCTGATCGGTTTCGCCCAGCTGCCCGATGCCGCTTCGCTGGACCGCACCGACGCCGTGATCCGCCGCATGTCGGCCATCGCCAAGGATATCCCGGGCGTCGAATCGTCGATCGCCTTCCCGGGCCTGTCGATCAACGGCTTCACCAATGCGCCGAACGCAGGCATCGTGTTCACCTCGCTGAAACCCACCAGCGAGCGCAAGGGCAAGGCGCAGTCGGCCGAAGCCATCGCGGCCGAGATCAACAAACGCATGGGCGCCGTGGAAGATGCCTTCGTCATGGTGCTGCCACCACCCCCGGTGAATGGCCTGGGCACGACTGGCGGCTTCAAGCTGATGTTGGAAGACCGCGGCAACCTCGGTTACGACGCGCTCTACCAGGCCACGCAGGCGCTGCAGGCCAAGGCCTGGGGCACGCCGCAACTGGCGGGCGTGTTCTCAAGCTACCAGATCAACGTGCCGCAGCTGTTCGCGGACGTCGACCGGGTCAAGGCCAAGCAGCTGGGCGTGCCGCTGGCGACCATCTACCAGACCTTGCAGGTGAACCTCGGCTCGCTCTACGTGAACGACTTCAATCAGTTCGGCCGCACCTACCAGGTGCGGGTGCAGGCGGACGCGCAGTTCCGCTCGCAGCCAGAGCAGATCTCCCAGCTCAAGGTGCGTAACGACAAGGGCGAAATGATCCCGCTGTCGTCGCTGATGCAGGTGAAGGACAGCTATGGCCCGGACCGCGTCCAGCGCTACAACAACTACGTGGCCGCCGACCTGAATGGCGGCGCGGCCCCGGGTGTCTCGTCCGGCCAGGCGCAGGCCATCATGGAGCAGCTGGCCAAGGAGACGCTGCCGAAAGGGATCGCCTACGAATGGACCGACCTGACCTACCAGGAGATTTTGTCCGGTAACACCATGGTGTATGTGTTCCCGCTGTGCGTGCTGCTGGTGTTCCTGGTGCTGGCGGCGCAGTACGAAAGCTGGACCTTGCCGCTGGCGGTGATCCTGATCGTGCCGATGTCGATCCTGTGCGCCCTGATCGGCGTGAAGCTGACCGGCGGCGACAACAACATCTTCACCCAGATCGCGCTGTTCGTGCTGGTGGGGCTGGCCTCGAAGAACGCGATCCTGATCGTGGAATTCGCGAGGGAACTGGAAGACCATGGCCGCAGCGTCGTTGAAGCAGCTTTGGAAGCAAGCCGCCTGCGCCTGCGTCCGATCCTGATGACCTCGATCGCTTTCATCATGGGCGTGGTGCCGCTGGTGTTCTCGACCGGCGCCGGCGCCGAGATGCGTCATGCGATGGGTGTGGCGGTGTTCTTTGGGATGCTGGGCGTGACCTTCTTCGGCTTGTTCCTGACGCCGCTGTTCTATGTCTTGCTGCGCACGTTCGCGAAGCGTTTCGAGAAAAAAGTCCCGGCCGCGAAAGCCCCGGCCCTGGACCTGGAAGGAGTGCATTGAAATGAATACCATGATCGCAAAAGGCGTGGCTCCGCTGCTGGCAGCCCTGCTGTTGACGGCCTGCGCCACCCCCGAGTTCAAGCAGCCGGCCATCGAGACGCCGACGGCATTCCGCGAGTCGCAGACTCCTGCAATCGTCGAGGGCGTCGACGGCGCTCGCTGGAAGAAGGCAGAGCCGGCCGAGCAGCAGCCGCGCGGCCAGTGGTGGCTCGCCTTCAGGGATCCGGCGCTCACCGCGCTGGTCGAGGAAGCGACCGCCAACAACGCCAACCTGGCGGTGGCCGCAAGCCGCGTCAAGCAGGCGAGGGCGATCGCCGGCATCGCTGACGCCGACCGCATGCCGCAGGTCGGCTTCGGGCTCGGCGCCCAGCGCGCCCGCCCGTCGGCACTGGAAGCGGGCCTGCCGCAGGGTACGCCAACCCAGCCGCAGACGAGCTACACGGCTAACCTCACCGCCAGCTACGAGGTCGATCTGTTCGGCCGCGTCGCAGCCGGCGTGTCGGCCGCGAAGGGCGACGCGGCCACCAGCGAGGCGAACTACCGCTCGGTGTTGCTGGCCTTGCAGGCGGACGTGGCGCAAACGTATTTCCGCCTGCGCGCGCTGGATGCCGAGCTCGATACGGTGGCGCAGACGGTCAACCTGCGCAACGAGAGCGTGAAGCTGACCCAGCGCCGCTTCGACCTGGGCGACATCGGCGAATTCGACCTGTCGCGTGCCCGCACCGAACTGTCGACCGCGCGCGCCGAGGCCATCGGCCTGCAGCGCGACCGCGCCAACACCGAGCATGCGCTGGCGGTTTTGCTGGGCAAGCCGGCGGCGAATTACGTCGCCGGAGCCAACCCGCTGCTGGACGCCGCCACCTTGCCGGCAATTCCCGCCGGCCTGCCGTCCTCGCTGCTGGAACGCCGTCCAGACATCAATGCGGCCCAGCGCGCGATGGAAGCGTCGAATGCCCGCATCGGCGTGGCGCGCGGCGCGATGTTTCCTTCCTTGACCATCAGCGCGGCCGGCGGCGGCATCGGCGGCGCCCTGTCGGACGTGTTCCGCTGGAGCAGCCGCTCCTGGGTGCTGGGCTTGCTTACCTCGCTGCCGATCATCGACGGTGGCCGCAACCGCGCCAATGTCGAGCGCAGCGAAGCGGTGCTGGAAGAATCGGTGGGCGTCTACCGCCAGAGCGTGCTCACGGCCTTTGCGGAAGTCGAGGACAACCTGGCCGGCCTGCGCATCCTGAGTGGACAGGCGGAGCAGATCGACGCGGCCCAGGTCTCGGCGCGCCGCTCGGCGGACCTGGCGCGAAAGCTGCATGACGCGGGACGTTCCAGCTATATCGAACTGCTCGACGCGCAGCGCAACCTGGCCAATGTCGAGCGCACGGCCGTCCAGCTGCGCGGCAACCGCGCGGTGACGACGGTGGCCCTGATTCGCGCGCTCGGCGGGGGCTGGGATGCCGATCCGGCGATCGCCAACACGGTTGCACTGAAGTAAGCCTGTTTCCCAGGAGTTCTGCCCTTTGCGGCGGGTACGCGAGTGCCCGCCGTTTTTTTTTGCGCTGTCCATTGGCTTTCCGCTAGCAAAGCAGGCTCGCTTGCATGTATAAATACGGATCTTTCACAGCGATGGAGACCTGGACATGTTCAAGCGACTGGCAGCAGAAGCCCTCGGCATCAGCGATATCGGCGTGATCGTCGCGCCTTCGGATTACGACAAGGTCGACGCCGACGACTACCTGTTCTCGGAAGACGGCGAACAGATCTTCTTCCTCATCAAGAGCAAGAAGGACGAATACTGCTTCACCAACCTGGCCCTGATTCATGTCGACGGCGATTCCGCCGTGTCATCGAAGCGTTCGATCAAGCGCTACGAGTACGCGTCGTCCCGCATCGCCAACGTCAGCATCGAGACCGCCGGCACCCTGGACATGGACGTCGAGCTCAAGTTCAGCGTGGGCGAAACGCCCTTCAACATCGACATCAAGAAATCCCATATCGAACAGCTCAAGGATATCTACAAGGCCTTGATCTCGATCGGCAAGCAGCAGCACCGCGATGCGGTCGGCCGCGACAACGCCCTGCGCGCGCTCGACGCCACGGCCTCGATGCACAAGCTCAATGCGGTGCCGGCGGGCGGCAGCGTGGCGAGCCAGTTCGGCGACCTGCTGGCCGCCGTGAACACCGCCATGCTCGAGACGCATACCCGGCGCGATTTCAGCGACACCTTCAGCAAATACATCCATAACTGATCGCGGGCGTGGGGACTACAATGTCCCCATGCCGTATTCCATCGACATTCCGACTTCCGAGGCGCTGACCGGGCTCGCCCCGGTGATCGCACCTGGCATCCGCGTGCTGGTGCTGGGCAGCTTTCCCGGCGCCGCCTCGCTCGCCGCGCAGCAGTATTACGCCCATCCGCGCAACCAGTTCTGGCCCCTGATCTCCGCCGTCGTCCAGGAAGACCTCGCGGCGCTGCCTTATCACGAGCGGCTTCCGCGCCTGTTGGCGCACCGTGTCGGCTTGTGGGACGTGCTTGCGGGCTGCGAACGCGAAGGCAGCCTCGATTCCGCCATCCGCAAGCCCGCTGCGAACGATTTCGAGCGCCTGCGCGCCTTGTGTCCGGAACTGGAAACGGTCGGCTTAAATGGCCAGGCGTCGGGCAAGTTCGCGCCGCAGTTCGAAGCCGCCGGCTACCGTGCCGTCGTGCTGCCGTCGAGTTCACCGGCGCATCAGTCGATGACGTTCGAGCAGAAGCTTATCGTCTGGCGCCAACAGCTTGAACCTACGGCAACCCGGCTGCCGGCTTCAAAGGCGCAATCCACGCTGTTCTAGACCGCGGGGACAGCACTCAGCGAATATGCGTCCCCAGCGCACTTGCTCTGCGCAAATGCGCCAGCTTGGCCGAATACACCTGCCGCATTTCCTGGCGCGTGCTGGTGTCGACCGCCTTGGCGATCTGCTCTCGCGCGTGGGTCAGGTCGCCCAGCTGCAGGTGCGACACGCCGAGCCAGAAGCGGAACTCGTCGTTGTAGGGCGCGCGTTTGACCTCGCGTTCGAACAGCTCCCTGGCCGCTCCGTAATTCCCGGCGCGCAGCGCGATCATGCCCTTGTCGAAGTGGTGGTAGGGCGGAAATGGCTCGACGCTGGCAATGCGCTTGGCCAGGGCCGCGGCTTCGCCCTGCTTGCCCAGGGTCGCCAGCACCGGCTGCAGGTTGCGCATGACCGCCATGTTTTCCGGCTCGCGCTCTAACGCGGCGCGGTAGGTTTGCTCGGCCAGTTGCATGTCGCCGTGCTTTTCGTAGATCACGCCCAGCGTGTTCAGGGCGCGGATCATGCCCGGGCGCTTCTCCACCGCCGCACGCGCCCACCAGTAGGCGTCGTCGATGCGGTCCTGCACCAGCATCTCGGCGGCGCGGTTGTTCAGGTAGAGCGCGACGATGTCTTCTTCGTCCAGCTCGCGCGCACGCAGGCGCGCCGCTTCGTTCTGTGGAATGAAGTCGACCAGCAGCATGGTGTCCTGGTCGCTACTGCGCACGCCGCTCTCATGGCGGTTGCCCAGGCTGATGTTCACGTGCGCGCTGGCCAGGTAGAGGCCTGCAGTGCGGCTCCAGGTGTCGTCCACGTCGACGCTGCGGTAGCGCACCGGCATGCCCAGTTCCTTGGCAAAGGCCGCGGTCATGATCACCAGCGACAGGCAGTTGCCCGAGCGGTCGGCGTAGGTTTCGGAGGCGGTGCGGGTTTTCGAGGATTCGTATTCAAGCTTCAGGTCGGTCTTGCTGTAGAGCGCAGCGACCAGGCCGTGGCGCTGGCCTTGCTGGCGCAGCGCGATGGTGAAGGACTGGCTGCCGAGGTAAGCCCGCATTGCCGGACTGAGGGTGAACAGGTCGTCGGCCCCGACTTTTTCGCGAGGGGGCGCGAAGCGCGCATCGGCAAACAGGGGAGGGGCCGCAGGCGGCTGCATGCTGGTGCATCCGGCCAGCAGCGATAGCGACAATGATAATGACAGCAGGACCGCAACGCGTTTCATGACTCCCTCCAAGGGCGTACTTACAGACCGAGTATCTGCCTGTGCCGGAGGCTTGTCAAAGCTTGTTCAGTCCTCGTGGAAGGCTTCGACCAGTTCGTCCAGCAGTTCGGCCGTTTCTTCGTCGGACAGGCCCAGGTAGGCGCAGGCGGCGCTGCCGCCCTTGGCCCATTCGAGCGAATCGCCATGGCCCTGGTAGCGGCTGATCGCAGCTTCGGCCAGCAGCGACAGGGCGACCAGCGAGCGCACCGCGCCGGAGGTCGAGGCGTCTTCTAACACCGTGAAATCGTGGTGGAGCAGGATGGCCCAGCCGACGTCGGCCGACAGGCCCCAGTTACGCGCCAGCAGGCAGCCGACCGAGGCGTGGGAGGTAGCGTGGCGCTCGTCTTCCAGCGCCGTGAACGGGCGCTCAACATCGAGCGAGGCGGCGGCATAGGTGTCGGCATAGTCGGCGAAGCGGTCGATCAGCAGCGGGACGCCGGTGTCGCAGAACAGGCCGAAGGTATGCGCCACGTCGGCTTCGCCAATGCGCAGGCGGCGCGACAGGAACACCATCGCCTGGGCGCGGCGGGTCGAGATGTCCCAGAAACTGGCCAGGCTGGCGCTGTTGACGGGAATCGCCTGGCGCGCCAGCAGGCCGGTCATCAGGGCCGCCACCTGGTTAATACCGAGGAAGAGGATGGCCTGCTCGATCGACTTGGCCTTGCGGCGGCCGCCGTAGATCGATGAATTGGCCAGCTTGAGCAGCGCGCCCGACATGCCCACGTCGCTCGCCACGATCTTGCCGATCGCTTCCGGCGACGGATCTTCCGATGCAAGCTCGCGCTGCATGTCGGCGAGCAGGCTGGGACGCGGCGGGATGCGGATCGACTTGATCAGGGCATCGACCTGGTCGAGCTGCGCGAGCTGCGGTATGGGATCGGCGAGGGTATTCATGGGTAAGGGCAGGGAAGCGTGCGCTTCGGGGGCAGCGAGGTCAGCCGTAACTATACCCCAGGCGCGGTTATCTTGCGCAGAGGCAATACTCTAACCCATTGTAAACTGTGGTGATTTCACCAAAACGACACCCTGCCTGAGCCCGCGATAAAATTGGTCCATGGTACTTTCGACAATAGCGGGAATCGATTTCACGGCGCCGGCAGAGATGGTGGCGCGCCAGCTGATCGGCATGACGGTGCTGGTGGACGGCGTCGGCGGACGGATCGTCGAGACCGAAGCCTACGACCGCGAAGACCCGGCTTCGCACGCCTTTTCCGGCCCGACCGAGCGCAATGCCGCGATGTTCGGCCCGCCCGCCCACGCCTATGTCTACCGCTCCTACGGCATCCACTGGTGCCTCAATTTCGTCTGCCGGGAGGAAGGCCATGGTGCCGGGGTCCTGATCCGCGCGCTCGAACCCGTGGCGGGACTCGAGCAGATGCGCGTGCGGCGCGATACGGGAAGCAGCGCCAAGGACCTGCTGCTGTGCTCCGGTCCCGGCAAGCTGTGCCAGGCACTGGGCGTGACGCGCGCCCACAACGGCAGGGCCTTGTCGCAGCCGCCGTTCGAACTGCTGCCCGGCGCGCGCGACCTGGAGATCGTGGTGGGACCGCGCATCGGCATTTCGAAGGCGATAGACGTGCCGTGGCGGTTCGGGCTGGCCGGCTCGCGTTTCGTCAGCCGGCCGTTCCGCTGAATTCAGCTACGGCGCTGGCGCTGCGGCGCGGCCGCGCTCAAGGCACGGATTGGACGCCCGCGCATCGCGCTGCCCGGCCCGCGCCGTTCTTCCAGGCCGTGGAAGCCTGAATCGTCTTCGTCGGCGTCAATGGACGCGATGTCTGCGGCGTCCCTGGCCGGGCGGCCTTCGCTATCGGTGAACTTGAAGATCGAGACCGCCTTGGCCAGGTTGACGGTCTGCTCGTGCAGGCTTTCGGCCGCCGCCGCGGCTTCTTCGACCAGCGCCGCATTTTGCTGGGTCATGCCGTCCATCTGCCCGACCGCCCTGTTCACTTCGGCGATGCCGTCGGCCTGCTCGGTGCTGGCGATGCTGATGCGGCCGATGATGTCGTTCACCTGGCGCACCGAGGCGACGATGTCGCCCATGCTGGCGCCGGCCTGGCTGACCGAGGCGCTGCCGTCCTCGATGATCTTCACCGAGTCGGCGATCAGGGCCTTGATCTCGCGCGCAGCTGCTGCCGAGCGCTGGGCCAGGGTGCGCACTTCGGCCGCGACGACGGCAAAGCCGCGTCCCTGCTCGCCGGCGCGCGCTGCTTCCACCGCCGCGTTCAGCGCCAGCAAATTGGTCTGGAACGAGATGCCGTCGATGACGCCGGTGATCTCGACGATCTTGCGCGAGCTGGCCTGGATCGATTCCATGGTGGCCACCGCGCGGCCCACAGACTGGCCGCCGGTGGAGGCCAGCTGCGCCGCTTCTGCCGCCAGGTCCGAGGCGAGACGGGCATTGTTGGCGTTTTCCTTCACCGCCGTGGTCAGTTCTTCCATGGTGCTGGCGGTCTGCTCGAGCGAGCCGGCCTGCATCTCGGTGCGGGTCGACAGGTCGAGGTTGCCGCTGGCGATTTCTTTCGAGGCCGTGTCGATCGAGCGCACTGAGCGCATGATGCTTTGCAGGGCGCCGTTCAGGCGGCCGATGGAATGATCCAGCGCGCGCGAGGTGTCGGCGATTTCGTCACGGCCGGCGCCGGGCGTGCCGGAAGGCTGCAGGCGGCCGTCGGCCAGGTCGTTCACCACCGTGGCGATCGAGCGGATGTCGGACAGCATGGCGCGCCGCACCAGCATCGTCACGATCAGCGACAGCGCGATCGACAGCACCACCAGGCCGGCCATGCTCATGCCGAGCAGGCGGAACTCGGCCTTGGCGGCGGCGTGCGCTTCCACGCTGAGTTTTTTCTCCAGCGCGGCCAGGCGCTGCAGCTCGGTGTCGAGCGCGACGAACTGCTTTTCCGCCTTCTGCATCGAATTGGTGGCGATCGACTGGTCCACAGCGGCCAGCTCGATCGTCTCCGATACCAGCTTGCGGTAGCTGGCCAGCGCAGCCAGCGAGCCTTCCAGCGCGGTACGCTCGGATGGCTCGGCCAGCTTGGCCAGCTCGCCCAGCTTGGTCTTGACGTCGGCATGCTTCTTGTGAATGTCCGCGATCAGGGCCGTGAGGCGGTTCTGCGCGAAGCTGCCGTTCACCCAGGCCAGCAGCTGGTAGATATTCGCGTGCGCAAAGCGCGCGTCGCCCGCCACGTCGGCTACCGACTGCAGGCGCGCGGCGCGCACCTGCACCATGTGCTCGAGCGAGGCGTTCTGGCGCACCATGCCGTAATAGGCGGCTGCCGACAGCATGGTCAGCAGCACCAGCACGAGCCCCGGGGCCAGCAGGAGTTTGGGACCGATCCGCAATTTATTCAGCATGCTTGACTCCGGGGAGGGCAGGACGGTGAGGTCGGCTTATTTCTTGTAGATGCCGGCTTCCAGCACCACGTCGTCGACCCGCTGGATATAAGTGGTCTTCGGCTCGATCTTGCCGCTGGTCGGGTTCTTGTACTGGTAGTCGACCCAGCCCTTGCCCTTGGCGGCAGCGACGTCGATGATCTCGCGGCGGTATTTCTTGCCGTTCGCATCCGGCACGTCGGTCAGGTCCTTGCCGACGATCGACGGGTTGTAAGGGTGGGCCAGCACGATGCCGGTCTTGAGGTCGCGCATGTCGATGTACAGCTCGCCCTGGACATACTCGCCATCCTTCGCGTTGATTTTTTTCATCATCTCGTCCTTGCCCTTGGCTTTCACGAGGGCGACGCCGCGTTCGACCATGGCGACGGCGTCTTTCTCGGTCGGGGAATTGGCCAGCACAGGGGCGGCGACGAGGGCCAGGGACAGGGCGGCGGCAGTAGCGAACAACTTCATGGTGTAACTCCTTTGGTGGATGTTCTAGGGCCAACATTTCTAAAGTGCATTGCCAAATGTACCGGGGTCGGAAGGAGCTGGATTGCGGTAGCGCAATCGCAGGGCAGGACCGCCCTGCAGCGTTGCGCATTGGTGTCAGGGCCTGGCTGGCTTGACATGGGCGTCCACGGTTGTCCCGCTTGCATTCCTTCTTGTTTTAACCCCACCCGTAGGACCAATCTGATTGATTGACGGCAATTCTTCATAATTTCCGCAACGTAAGATGAATTCTTCCCGGCAACGCTTTTTCCTCTGCCGGTCTTTCGTCCAACGTTTCCTGGAGAACTTCCGTGATCATGACCGACTCGACGCCATCCAAATTCAAGCCCTACACCCGGCAAACGATCCACCTGGCGCGCCAGTGGCAATGGATGTCGCCGGACCTGCAGGAAGCGGTGCAGGTGGTGTCGCATGTGCTGCCATTTCGCGTCAACGCTTATGTGCTGGAAGAGCTGATCGACTGGGACAAGGTGCCGGACGACCCGATCTACCGCCTGACTTTCCCGCACCGCGACATGCTGCCCGCCCTTGAATACGAGCAGCTGCGCGACCTGGTGCTGTACAAGAAGGACGATGCCGCCATTGCACGCCTGGTGCACGGCATCCGCATGCGCATGAACCCGCACCCGGCCGGCCAGATGACCCATAACGTCCCGCGCGTGAACGATGCGCCGCTCAAGGGCCTGCAGCACAAGTACAAGGAAACGGTCCTGTTCTTTCCGAGCTCGGGCCAGACCTGCCACGCCTACTGCACCTTCTGCTTCCGCTGGCCGCAGTTCGTCGGCATGGATGACATGAAGTTCGATGCGCGCGAGTGCAGCGAGCTGGTGGCCTACCTGAAGACCCACCCGGACGTCACCGACGTCCTGATCACCGGCGGTGACCCGATGATCATGAATACCCGTTCGCTCGCCGAATTCCTGGAACCCTTGCTGGCGCCGGAGCTGGCCCACATCCAGAACATCCGCATCGGCACCAAATCGGTGGCTTACTGGCCGCAGCGCTTCGTGTCCGACAAGGACAGCGACGACTTGCTGCGCCTGTTCGAGAAGGTGGTCAGGTCCGGCAAGAACCTGGCCATCATGGGGCACTACAACCATGCCGTCGAACTGCGCGCGCCCGTAGCCCGGCAGGCCGTCAAGCGCATCGTCGGCACCGGCGCCACGCTGCGCATGCAGGGCCCCCTCATCCGCCACATCAACGAAGACCCGAAGAGCTGGGCCGAACTCTGGACCACCGGCGTGCGCCTGGGTGCGATTCCCTACTATATGTTCGTAGAGCGCGACACCGGCCCGCGCGACTACTTCTCGCTGCCGCTGGCGCGCGCGCACCAGATCTTCCAGGAGGCGTATTCGATGGTGTCGGGCCTGTCGCGCACGGTGCGCGGCCCGTCGATGAGCGCCTTCCCCGGCAAGGTGGCGATCGACGGCGTCGTCACGATCAACGACGAGAAGCTGTTCGCGCTGCAGTTCCTGCAGGCCCGCAATCCGGAATGGGTGCGCCGCCCTTTCTTTGCGAAATACGATCCCGAGGCCACCTGGCTCGACCACCTCAAACCGGCCTTCGGGCGCGACAAGTTCTTCTTCGAGGAGGGCGGCACCGCGCATCAAGGCGCACGGGGACGGGTGATCCCGCTGGTGCCGGCAGGGCAACGCGCCGGCGACACCGGCTGCAGTCCGGCCCTGCACGGCGGAACCGAGCCCGACGCCGCCTGACCTCCCGGAGACCTGCACCATGCCGGACCAGGCCACCACGCCACGCCTGTCCGGCATGGCGGTATTCTTCTACGTGTTCCTGCCCTTCGCGCTGGGACACTACCTGTCTTCCCTGCTGCGCAACGTGAACGCGGTGCTGGCCTCGCACCTGGTGGGGGCGCTTGCGCTCACGCCGGGCGAGCTGGGGCTGCTGACCAGCGCCTTCTTCTTCGCCTTCGCCCTGGTCCAGCTGCCGGTCGGGATCGCCCTCGACCGCTACGGGCCGCGCAAGGTGCAATTGGCGATGATGCTGGTCGGCGCGCTCGGGGCGCTGCTGTTCTCGCGCGGCCATGGCTTCGCCCAGCTGGTGGTGGCGCGCGCCATCATGGGCTTCGGCCTGGGCGGCTGCTTCATGGCGGCGGTAAAAGCCGTCTCCACCTGGATCACGCCGAGCCGGCTGCCGTCGGTGCATGGCTACCTGATCGCCGTCGGCGGCCTGGGCGCGGCAACCGCCACCATGCCGGTGCGCCAGCTGCTCCAGTACACAGACTGGCGCGGCCTGTTCGTCATGCTGGCGGCGCTGACCGCCTGCTGCGGCGTTCTGATCTGGCTTCTCTGCCCCCGCACTACGGGCGCCGCCTTTTCAACCTCTTCCAAGCGCTGCCCGCTGGGACTGGCGCTGCGCGATGTCTTCTGCGCCCCGGTGTTCCGCAGCACGGCCTCGCTGGTCTTGATCCCGCACGCGGTCTTCTTTGGCATCCAGGGCCTGTGGATCGGGCGCTGGCTGAGCGACGTCGCGCTGTTCCCGGAAGATGCGGTCGCCTACCTGCTCTACATGGGCATGGCGGCGGTGATCTTCGGGGCGATTGCGGTCGGCATGATCACCGAATGGGCCGGGCGGCGCGGCATCGCCCCGCTCGACGTGGCCGCCGCCGGCATCGGCGTGTTCCTGCTGGTGCAGCTGGCCTTCGTGGTCAGCTACAAGCCGAGCTTCCAGCTGCTGTCGGTGATGTTCACGCTGGTCGGGACGATTACCGGGATCGAATACGCGATCATTGCGCAGTCGATGCCGAAGGAGCTGACCGGGCGCGCGGCGACCTGCCTGAACCTCCTGATCTTCATCGGCGCCTTCGTGGTGCAGGCCGGCTTCGGCCTGATGGTCGGACTGTGGACGCCGGGCGCCGCCGGCCACGCGCCGGCGCTGGCCTACCAGGCGGCGTTTGCGGTGCTGCTGCTGGCGCAGTTGCCCGGACTGGTCGGCTTCGTGCGGCGCCGGCGGCGCGAATCGGCCGCCGCAGCAACCGCGGCGAACGAGGACGAAGGTCTGGCCGCCCCCTCGTGACAGTCGGGTTTTCCCTGCGGTAACGGACGGCGTACTATTGCCAAATTAGCTAGCATCGGAGCACAATCGATGCCGTCCGTTACCTCTGAGGGAAACCATGCGCGATCACACCTTGCCTTGCCTGTCGGCGGGCGCCATGCTCCTGCTGCTCGCCGCCTGCGGCGACAAGTCGACCCTCCCGGTCGGCGCCGATGTCGGCCCGCAGCCGACCATCCGGGCGCCGGTCAAGCGCATGATCCCGACCGTCGACATCGCGCCCGCCAAGGGCTGGCCGCAAGGCGCCGCGCCCGGCGCCGCCCCCGGCCTGGCGGTCAAGGTGTTCGCGTCCGGCCTCGATCATCCGCGCTGGCTGCACGTGCTGCCCAACGGCGACGTGCTGGTGGCGGAAACCAATGCCCCGGAGCGCCCGGAAGACAAGAAGGGCATCAAGGGCTACATCATGGGCAAGGTGATGGCCAGGGCCGGCGCCGCCGTGCCGAGCGCGAACCGCATCACCCTGCTGCGCGACCTTGATGGCGACGGCGTGGCGGAAACGAAGAAGGTCTTCCTCAAGGGCCTGAACTCGCCCTTCGGCATGGCCCTGGTCGGCGACATGCTGTACGTGGCCAACACCGACGGCATCGTACGCTTCCCCTACCGCACGGGCGACCTCGAGATCACGGCAAGCGCGCAGCCGGTGGCTGCGCTGCCGGGCGGCCCGCTGAACCACCACTGGACCAAGAACATCATCGCCAGTCCGGATGGCCGCAAGCTGTACGCCACCTCGGGCTCGAACAGCAACGTCGCCGAGAACGGCATCGACAAGGAAGTCGACCGCGCCGCCATCCTGGAAGTGGACATCGCCACCGGCAAGACACGTTTATTCGCCTCCGGCCTGCGCAACCCGAACGGCATGGCCTGGCACCCGCAGACCGGCGCGCTCTGGACCGTCGTCAACGAGCGCGACGAGCTGGGAAGCGACCTGGTGCCGGATTACCTGACTTCCGTGAAAGAGGGCGGCTTCTATGGCTGGCCGTACAGCTACTACGGCAAGCACGTCGACGAGCGCGTCAAGCCGCCGCGCCCCGATCTGGTGGACAAGGCGCTGGTGCCGGACTACGCGCTCGGCTCCCACGTGGCCCCGCTCGGGATGGCCTTCTACACCGGCGCGCTGCTGCCGCAGTTCGCGGGCGGCGCCCTGATCGGCCAGCACGGCTCCTGGAACCGCAAGCCACTGTCGGGCTATAACGTGGTGTTCGTGGCGTTCAAGGAGGGCATGCCGAGCGGGAAACCGGTCGAGGTGCTGGCGGGCTTCGTGGACAAGAACGGCGATGCGCTGGGACGGCCGGTGGGGGTGGCGGTGGATAAGCCGGGGGCGATCCTGGTGGCGGATGATGTGGGCAACGTCATTTGGCGCGTCACGCCGAGTAGCCGATAATCGATGTAACCCGGAACGCCCGCAGACCACCAAATCGTAGCGTGGACAAGTTCCTTGCCCACGCGTTCAAATCACGTTTGAACAATCGGCGCGGCTGCTCATCCGCTGCTTGAACGCGTGGGCAGGAAAACCTGCTCACCCTACGGTTCCAGGCAGATCGTCAGGCGCAGCCTTCGACCAGCAGCACGGGCAACCCGGTCCACGCAATCGCCACGAAGGCCATCACCGCCGTCAGCGCCGCCGCCCAGTCCAGCAAGCCCGCTTCGGAACCCGCCCGCAACATCCCCCGCTCGCGCCACACCAGCCACCCGCACACCGCCAGCGCCACCACCGTCACACCCCCCAGCAGCACCCGGTCCGGCCCACCCGCCCGCATCGCCGCCGGCGTGCACTGCGCCGCCGCCAGCAAATAGCAGAAGGCGAAATGCGCCGCCCATACCAGCAGGGGAAGGGTGCCGCGCGCGAGCCGGCGCCAGAAATGATCGTGCATGCTTTACTCCATCAGCAGCGGCAGGACATGCACCAGCACCATGCCGGCAATGCCCTGCAGCGTCGTGTAGTGCCAGATCAGGGCGACGTTGTCGAGCGTGGCGCGATTGCGCTCACCGAGCATGCCGCGCCAGGCGCGCAGGCACAGGTAGGGCCCGGCGATCGCCAGTAGCACGATGTGCAGGCCCTGGTAGCCCAGCAGCGTGGCAATCGCCGCGCCCCAGGCACTGGCGGTCGGCTCCAGGCCTGCGAACTGGTGGCCGCTCAGGTCAAGCACGAAGGAAGACACTGCGCAGCCCAGCGCCGCCAGCACCAGCCAGGGCAGGCGGCGCTTGCCGAGGGCGCGCACCGCCAGCAGCATCAGGATGGAACTGGCCAGCAGCAGGCCGCCGGACGCGAACTGCCACGGCAGCGCGGGCAGGGCGGCGCCGGGCGGCGGGCAGACCCGCAGCCGCATCGACACGTGGATATAGGTAAAGCCGAAGGACGCGAAGATGCTGGCGTCGACGACCAGCATGATCATCGTGCCCCACCACGACTGCGAGGCCGTGCCCCTGGCGTTCACCGGCAAGACCAGGTCGTCGGACACGCGCGCTTCATCGATCGAAGGCTTGCGGTCGGACTGCCACAGCCAGCCCAGGGTGCCGGCCACCGCCATGAAGCCGAAGATCCAGGCCAGCAGGATCATCTTCACCGTCAGCAGCAGGAAGAAGCCCGCGGTGCCGAGCGCCGCGATCACCGGCAGCCAGCTGTCGCCCGGCAGCACCATCAGGTAGCGCGGCTCTGCTTCAACAGGGCTGGTGGCGATGGTCTCGCGCAGTCCGGTGGCGGTATTGGGCAGGTAGTGCTGGCCGCGGTCGACTTCTTCGGACAGGGTTGGCTGCTCCCACAAGGGGTTGCCTGATGTGATGCGCGGGATGCTGCGGTTGCCGTAGGATTCGGAGGTGAGCCATTCGAGCGTGGGCGCATTCCAGGGGTTGCCGACTTCCTTGTCGGGCCGGCGCAGGGTGCGCACCAGGTCGACGAAGAACAGCACCACGCCCGCGGCAAGCACGAAGGCGCCGATCGTGGAGAGCATGTTCAGCAGGTTCCAGCCGAGGTTCGCATCATAGGTGTAGACCCGGCGCGGCATGCCTTGCAGGCCGGTGATGTGCATCGGGAAGAAGGCCAGGTTGAAGCCGCCGAACATCAGCCAGAACACCCAGCGCGCCAGCGTTGCCGACAGCTGGTTGCCGTTGATGAGCGGGGTCCAGTAATACATCGCCGCAAATACCGGGAACACCATCCCGCCAATCAGGACGTAGTGCAGGTGGGCCACGATGAAATAGGTGTCGTGCACCTGCCAGTCGAACGGGATCACGGCCACCATCACGCCGGTCAGGCCGCCCAGCACGAAGATGAACATGAAGCCGAGCAGGAACATGGTCGGTGGGCTCATCTTCACGCGGCCGTTCCATAGTGTGGCGATCCATGCGAAGACCTGGATGCCGGTGGGGATGGCCACCGCCATGCTGGCCGCCGAGATGAAGCTCATCTCCAGCACGCCCAGGCCGGCGGTGAACATGTGGTGGGCCCACAGCCCGAAGGAGAAGAAGCCCACGCCCACCAGCGCCACCACCACCGCGCGCTGGCCGACCAGGGGCGTGCCGGCGATGGTCGGGATCATCGTCGACACCATGCCGGCGGCAGGCAGGAAGATGATGTAGACCTCGGGATGGCCGAAGAACCAGAACAGGTGCTGCCAAAGGATCGGGTCGCCGCCACGGTCGGAGATGAAGAAAGGCCAATCAAAAGCGCGCTCCAGCTCCAGCAGCGCGGTGCCCGCGATCACCGCCGGGAAAGCGAATACGATCATCACCGCCACCACCAGCATCGCCCATGCGTACACGGGCATGCGGCGCAGCGTCATGCCCGGAGCGCGGGTAAACAGGATGCCGACGATCAGCTCGACCGCGCCGGCGATGGCCGAAATCTCGATGAAGCCGATCCCCAGCAGCCAAAAATCGGCGTTCAGCCCGGGCGAGTATTTTTCGCCGGTGAGCGGCGGGTACATGAACCAGCCGCCGTCCGGGGCCAAGCTGAAGAACAGGGTGCAGAAGAAGGCCAGGCCCCCGAAAGCATAAGCCCAGTAGGCATAGGCGGACAGGCGCGGGAAGGGCAGGTCGCGCGCGCCCAGCATATTGGGCAGCAGGTAGACCGCGATCGCTTCGACGATGGGGATCGCGAACAGGAACATCATCACCGTGCCGTGCATGGTGAAGACCTGGTTGTAGGTGCCGGGGCTGAGCAGGGTGTTGTCGGGCACGGCCAGCTGCGCCCGCATCATGAGCCCCAGGATCCCGGCCAACACGAAAAACAGCAGCGCCGTGCCAATGTAGAGCAGGCCGATGCTGGTGTTGTTCACCGAGGTCATGAAACGCAGGCCGGTCGGCGTGCGCCAGGTTTTTACCAAACGGTCAAATTCTCCCTCGGGACGCGGCAGGGAAGAGGGCAGTGGTGCGCGGACAGCGTCGGTCATTTCAGGTGCTCGAGGTAAGTGGCCAGCGCGCTTAAGGTGTCGCGGTCGAGGTCTTGCGAACCGGGCATGAAGACGCCCGGCTTGGCCGCTTGCGGGTCGGCGATCCAGCCCCCCAGGGTGTCGCGGTGGGTGCGCAGGGTGCCGGCGCCGATGTGCAGGCGGCTGCCGACGTGGGTCAGGTCCGGCCCCAGGCGCGTGCCTTCGGCCACGCCGCGGATGGCGTGGCAGGCCTGGCAGCGCTGTTCCAGGAAGGCCGTGCGGCCGCGTTCCAGCACCTGGCTGCTGGCCGGCGCCGCGGGCAGGGCCTGGCGCGCCAGCCAGGCATTGAATTCGTCGGGCGTGGAGGCGATCACGTGCAGCGCCATCTTCGCGTGCTGGGCGCCGCAGTATTCGGCGCACTGGCCGCGATAGATGCCGGGCTTGTCGGTGCGCAGGGTGAGGCCGGTGACGCGTCCCGGCACCATGTCGCGCTTGCCGGCCAGCGCCGGAATCCACAGGCTGTGGATCACGTCGGCCGAATTCAGGCCGAGGTAGACCGCGCGTCCGGTCGGAATATGGATTTCGTTGGCGCTGACGATCTCGCGCCCGGATACCGGGTCGTGGTAGCGCACTTCCCACCACCACATCTTGGCCGTCACCGAGATGGTCAAGGCATCGCGCGAGGATTGCGGCGCCAGCTGGGTGCTGCGCCAGGTGCTCCACCCGAGCAGCGCGCTGAGCACCACGATGGGAAAGGCGATGCCCCCGCCCCCGATCCACAGCAGCGCGCGGGCAGGACGCCCCTGGGGCCGCAGGCTCAGGGCCAGCAACAGCATCACGGCCACGAAGATCAGGGCGGCGGCGCCGAACAGCACCCAGGCGAAATGGCTGATGATGGTGGCGTCCCACCCGGCCGGGTGCAGTACCGATTGCAGGTTGTCGTTCATCCCGGCCTTAACGCAGCGTGTACAGGAAGGCCGCCATGTGGCGCGCTTCCTGTTCGGTGAGGCCCATCGGCGGCATCTCGGTGCCGGGTTTGACGGCGTGCGGCACGCGCAGCCACTGCACCATGTTGGCAGGCTGGTTGGGGATGCCGCCCGCGATATAGCTCAGGCGGCCGATGGTGTCGAGCGCCGGCGCCTGTTCGCCGGCAGCGCCCTGCACGCCTGGGATGGTGTGGCAGGCGCCGCACTGGTACTGGGTCACCAGGCGCAGTCCCTGCTGCACGTCGCCACCGGGGACAGTCACGCCGCCGGACTTCTCGCCGCAGCCAGCCAGCGCCGCCATGCATGCCAGCAGCGTGCCGGCGCGTATGGTTTGGGGGACGAATTCGTGGAAAGAGATGGTGCGCACGCTTGGAAATCACAATTGTGGAGTGGCTTTTATAATACACAAAGAATGATGCAATTTTTTTAACTACTCCAATCGGACGCCGCTCTCGCATGCTCTCCAACCGCCACCGGCTGATCATCAAGACCGCCGTATTGACGCTGCTCGCGGCCGGCGTCACCGCGGGCGCAGCCGGCCTGGCCATGCTGTACGGCGGCTGGTACAACATCGGCGCCACGGCCCAGCACTTCCCCTTCGTGTACACGGTGCTGGAAGAGGGTATGAAGCAGTCGGTGCAGAACCACGCGCAGGAGGTGAAAGTGCCGGCCTTCGGCGGCGCACGGCAGCTGCGGCGCGGCGCCCAGGTCTACCGCGACAAGTGCGTGCAATGCCACGGCGGGCCCGGGGTCGCGCAGTCGACCATCGGCATGAGCATGCAGCCGATTCCAGGGCCGCTGGTCGATGCCACCCAGCGCTGGGAACCGCGCGAGCTCTACTGGGTCACCAAGCACGGCATCAAGATGAGCGGCATGCCGGCCTGGGAGTACCACCTGGCCGACGAGGACATCTGGGCCGTGGTGGCGTTCGTGCGCACCCTGCCGGCGATGAGCGCCGACGACTACCGCGCCGCCACCGCGAAAGTGGGCACGCCATGAAGGCGCTGCGCATCGCCACGATGCTGCTGGCACTTGGCGTGCTGGCCGGCTGCGCGCCGCCAGTGCTCCCTGGCGTGCAGGGCGACCCGGTGCGCGGCAAGATTGCGCTGACCCAGTATGCCTGCCAGTCCTGCCACATGATTCCGGGCGTGCCCGGCCCGAAGGTCTATGTCGGCCGGCCGCTGTCGGACCTGGCCAAGCGCAAGGTGCTGGTCGGTACACTGGAAACCAGCCAGGCCAACCTGGTGCGCTGGATCCGCGCCCCGCAGGCGATCGACCCGCACACCGCCATGCCCGACATGGGCGTGACCGACCGCGATGCGCGCGACATGAGCGCCTACCTCCTCAGCCGCTAAGCCGGTACGCCCTGGCGATCCTTGGTATCATCGGCGCCTCGGCCCGGCATGGGCCTGACTACTCACGGGAAGACAAGAATGAGATTGGTGCGCTATGGCCGCCCAGGCAAGGAAAAGCCGGGCCTGTTCGACGAAGAGGGCCGCCTGCGCGACCTGTCCAGGGTAATCGACGATATCGACGGTTCGGTACTATCCGACAAAGCCCTGCGCAAGCTGGCAAAGCTCGACTGGAAGACGCTGCCACTGGTACGCGGCAACCCGCGCCTGGGCGTGCCGGTGAAGGGCGTCGGCAAGTTCATCGGCATCGGCATGAATTATGCCGACCACGCGCTTGAAACCGGCACCGTGGTACCGAGCGAGCCGGTGTTCTTCACCAAGGCCATCAGCAGCTTGAGCGGCCCGGACGACCCGATCCAGCTGCCGAAAGGCTCGAAGAAGACCGACTGGGAAGTCGAGCTGGGCGTGGTGATCGGCACCCGCGCGCAGTACGTGAACGAAGAAGACGCATTGAAGTGCGTGGCCGGCTACTGCGTGGTCAACGACGTCTCCGAGCGCGCCTTCCAGTTCGAGATGGGCTCGCAGTGGGACAAGGGCAAGGGCTGCGACACCTTCGGGCCGGTCGGCCCCTTCCTGGTCACGCGCGACGAAGTCTTCGACGTGCAGGACCTCGACCTCTACCTGGAACTGAACGGCAAGCGCATGCAGACCGGGAATACCTCGACCATGGTGTTCACGGTGGCGCAGATCGTCAGCTACGTGTCGCGCTTCATGACCCTGGAACCCGGCGACATCATCACCACCGGCACCCCGCCAGGCGTGGGCATGGGCCGCACGCCGCAACGCTTCTTGAAGAAGGGCGACCGGCTGCGCCTGGGGATTGCGGGGATTGGGGAGCAGCAGCAGGAAGTGGTGGCGTTTCCGAAGTAAGCGCGCGTTGGTGGTGCGCCGCTAAAAATTGGGTCCCCGCCTGCGCGGGGATGACGCTGGTTTAGTGTTTGGTTGAGCTACCGGTAACGCTGTTTGCACGACTGCCCTAGAACCGTCATTCCCGCGAAGGCGGAACCCAATTTCGTACCGCAGCCACCAACCTCACCACGCTAGTCCGGCATCGCCCGCACGCTTGACGCCGGCACCGCCGTCCTGGCCGTATTCATGATCATGGCCAGGAAGGTGTAATACCCGTTCACCCCCATCAGGTCGACCACCCCCTGCTCGCCGAACAGCGCCAGCGCATCCGCATACACCCGGTCCGACACCGATTTCCCCTCGTGCAGCTCGACGCAGAAGTCGTGCACCACCGCTTCGTCCACCAGCATGTCGTCGGGCCGGCGCCGCTCGGCGATCGCCGCGATCACCGAGTCCGGGATGCCCACATGCGCCGCGATCGGCGCATGGATCGCCCATTCCACCTGCTGGTTCCACTGGCGCGCCGTGACCAGGATCGCCAGCTCCGACAGCCGCACCCCGATCGCGCTGCGGTAGCGCAGGTATTCGCCCATGCGCTGCGCATACTCCATCAGCTCGGGGCTGCGCAGCAGCGGCACGAAGGGGCCGTAGACCGCGCCGCGCGGGCCGTCGATGATGGCTTGCGCGGCAGCGCGCTGGGCCGGCGTCATGTCGGCGGGGGCGATCGGTCCGAGTCGGTCGGTCATGGGATAGGGCAAATGTTGTAATTGGAAAATAATTGCATAGCGTCCGGTAAAAATCAAAAGAACCGGCGCACCGCACGCTTATTGTCAAAGTCGTTCTTCTTACGATGGGAGTCGCAATGAGCCATATCCTCCACCGCAACCTGCGCCAGGTACCGCCGCTCGCGGTGGCAGCCAGCGGCATCCGCATGCACGACAGCGTCGGCCGCAGCTATATCGATGCCAGCGGCGGCGCGGCCGTCTCCTCGCTGGGCCACGGCCACCCGGACGTGATCGCCGCCATGCACCGCCAGATCGACCGCTGCGCCTACGCCCACACCTCCTTCTTCACCACCGACGTGGCCGAGGAACTGGCCGACCGCCTGGTAGCCGGCGCGCCGCAGGAATTCAAAGGCGTCTACCTGGTCTCGGGCGGCTCGGAAGCGGTGGAAACCGCGCTCAAGCTGGCGCGCCAGTACTGGGTCGAGGCGGGCGAGCCGCAGCGCACGCTGTTCGTCGCGCGCCGCCAGAGCTACCACGGCAACACGCTGGGCGCGCTGGCCGTGGGCGGCAACGAATGGCGTCGCAAGGCCTTCGCGCCCCTGCTGATGGATACCGTGCGAGTGGGCGCCTGCTACGAATACCGCGGCCGCGCCGCCCACCAGAGCGTCGACGACTACACCGCCGGCCTGCTGGACGACCTCGAAACCCGCATCCTCGAGGCCGGCCCGGAAAACATCATCGCTTTTGTCGCCGAGCCGGTGGTGGGCGCGACCGGCGGCGCGATCCCGCCGACGCCCGGCTACTTCCAGGGCGTGCGTGACATCTGCGACCGCTACCGCATCCTGTTCATCGCCGACGAAGTGATGTGCGGAATGGGCCGCACCGGCAGCATGTATGCGATCGAGCAGGACGGCGTGGCGCCCGACATCATTGCGATCGCCAAGGGCCTGGGCGCGGGCTACCAGCCGATCGGCGCCGTGCTGGCGCACCAGACCATCGTCGACTGCCTGCGCAACGGCAGCGGCATCTTCCAGCACGGGCACACCTATATCGGCCACCCGGTGGCGGCAGCGGCGGCGCTGGAGGTGCAGAAAGTGATCGAGCGCGACGATTTATTGGGGCGCGTGCGCAGCCGCGGCGCGACCTTGCGGCGCATGCTGGGCGACGTCTTCGGCACCCACGAGCACGTGGGCGACATCCGCGGCCGCGGCCTGTTCCTGGCGCTGGAATTCGTGCAGGACCGCGCGACCAAGGCGCCATTCGCACCGGAGCGCAAGCTGCACGCGGCGATCAAGGCCAAGGCGATGGAGTGCGGGCTGATGGTCTACCCGATGGGCGGGACGATCGACGGGCTGCATGGCGACCACGTGCTGCTGGCGCCGCCCTTCATTGCGACGGCGGCGGATTTGTCGGAGATCGTGTCGCGGCTGGCGGATGCGGTGGAGGCGGCGTTGAAGGGGTGAGGGCACTTTAGCCACCGCCCTAAAGACCGTCGTTCCCGCCTTCGCGGGAAGTCATGGGCGCCAGTGGCGCCCATGACGGTTTTAAAGATAACGATAGAAACCAGGTCGCGTGTCTGCTTACGACAAGACCTTCCTGAACCACGTCGAAATATCCCGCACCTCTTCCAGGCACAGCGAGTGCTGCATCATGTACTCGTGCCACTCCACCTGGTAGCCCAGTTTCTTGAGCACCTCCATCGATTCCTGCGCGCGGGCAAACGGCACCACGTGGTCCTGGCGGCCGTGGGCCATGAAGATCGGCGTGGCCAGGCTTTCCTCGGTGCGTTCGGCGCCGGCGACCCCGGCCAGCGGCAGGTAACCCGACAGGCAGAGCATGCCCGCCAGCTTTTCCGGATGGCGCATGCCGGTCTGCAGCGTCATGGCGCAGCCCTGCGAAAAGCCGGCCAGGATGATGCGCGAAGCGGGAATGCCGCGCGCCTTTTCGCGCGCGATCAGCGCTTCCACGTCCAGCTGCGAAGCGCGCAGGCCGCCTTCGTCTTCGCGGCGGGTCAGGTCGGTGGCGACGATGTCGTACCACGAGCGCATCACGTAGCCGCCGTTGATCGTCACCGGCATGGTCTTCGCATGCGGGAACACGAAGCGGATGCCAGGCAGGCCGGCCAGGTCGAGCTCCTGCACCATCGGCACGAAGTCGTTGCCGTCGGCGCCCAGGCCGTGCAGCCAGATGACGGCGATTTCCGGGTTCGGTGCGGTTTCGATCTCGATGTTTTCCAGCAGCTGGTTCATTGTTGTCCTTGTTATGCGGCGGAAGGCGCAGCAGGAGCGCGCAACGCCGACTTCGGGCGGAAGGTCTTGCTCACAGCCGGATTGGTTTCCATGTAGGGTCCGCCGATCAGGTCGATGCAATAGGGGACCGCGGCAAAAATGCCGCCGACGAGCGTGTTGCCGGCATCGTCCTTGAGCCCTTCGAGCGTTTCCTTGATCGACTTCGGCTGGCCCGGCAGGTTCATGATCAGCGCCGCATGGTCAGCCGTCTCGCGGATCACCGCGGTCTGGCGCGACAGGATCGCGGTCGGCACGAAGCGCAGGCTGATCTGGCGCATCTGCTCGCCGAAGCCCGGCATTTCCTTGGTCGCCACGGCCAGCGTGGCCTCGGGCGTGAGGTCGCGCCGCGCCGGGCCGGTGCCGCCGGTGGTGAGCACCAGGTGGCAGCCAACCTGGTCGACCAGGTCCACCAGGGTGCGCTCGATCTCCGCGCGTTCGTCGGGGATCAAGCGGGTCTCCAGCCGGTAGGGCGTGGTGATCGCAGCGGCAAGCCAGTCGCTTAGTGCGGGAATGCCCTTGTCCTCGTAGACCCCGCCGCTGGCGCGGTCCGACACCGACACCAGGCCAATCACCAGCTCGTGGTCGGCCATCGCCGGATTACTCGTCGTCGGACTCGTCATCGACCGCTTCCTCGTCGCCGGCTTCCGATTCGGCCTGCTTCGACTTCTTGTTCAGGTCCTTCAGGATCTGGAAGATCTCGCGGTAGGCTTTCGGCGGCTTGTTCTCCGCCTGCTCCTTGCGCGCGTTGCGGATCAGGGTGCGCAGGTGCTGCACGTCCAGTTCCGGGGCTTCTTCCAGCAGCTTGGTCAGGGCCGTGTCATCGGTGAGCAGCTTCTCGCGGCGGCGCTCGAGCGCGTGCAGCGAGGCGGTTTCGGCCTTGGAGGCGCCTTTCCAGCTGTCGATGGTGCGCTGGATGATGGCCACTTCCTCTTCATCGAGGGTGCGCATCTTCTTGCCCACGAACTGCAGGGCGCGGCGGCGGCCTTCGTGGTTGGTGATGGATTGGCAGGTGAGGATGGCTTCCCTGACGTCCTCGGGCATCTCGATGCGCTTGACCCGGTCGCGCGCGGCGTCGACAAGCTGTTCGCCAAGCTTTTGCAACTCGTTCGAGTGGCGCTTGGCCTCGGACTTCGATGGGCGTTCGTATTCTTGCTCGAATTCGTTGGACTGGAAGCCCACGGAGCCGCGATTTGGATTAGGCATGATTTGGATTGATCCGATTGGCACTGGGCCGATCAGTGAAAACTGTAAACGGCTGCTATGATAACTGTTTTAGGGCTCGCTACGAAAAACACTATATGAACGACTCCGCTTTCACCCACACCCAGGACCAGTTGAAACAGCTCGCCCGCGACGTTTTGGCGTACGCAAAAGAGCAGGGCGCGACCGACGCCTCGGTGGAAATCAGCGAGGGAAGCGGATTATCAGTTTCTGTACGTAAAGGAAAAATCGAGACCATCGAGCAAAACCGCGACAAGGGCATCGGCGTCACCGTCTATGTCGGCCAGTGCCGCGGCAACGCCAATACCTCCGATTTCTCCACCGGCTCGCTCAAGGCCACCGTCGAAGCAGCCTGGAATATCGCCCGCTTCACCGCCGAAGACGACTGCTCCGGCCTGCCGGACGCCGACCTGCTGGAAATGGAACCGCGCGACCTGCGCCTGTTCTACCCATGGCAGATCTCCACCGAAGAAGCGGTCGAACTGGCCCAGCGCTGCGAAAATGCGGCCTTCGAGGTCGATCCGCGCGTGACCAATAGCGAAGGCGCCAGCGTCTACGTGCAGCAGTCGCATTTCGTCGGCGCCAACAGCCGTGGCTTCATCGGCGGCTACCCGTTCTCGCGCCACACCATTTCGGTGGCGCCGATCGCGGGCAAGGGCAACAAGATGCAGCGAGACGACTGGTACACCTCGGCGCGCGACCCGAAAAAACTGGGCAAGCCCGAAGCAGTGGGCCGCTACGCAGCCGAACGCGCGCTGGCCCGCCTGAACGCGCGCAAGCTCGATACCCGCACCTGCCCGGTGCTGTTCGAGGCGCCGCTGGCCGCCGGCCTGCTCGGCGCCTTCGTGCAAGCCGTCTCGGGCGGCGCGCTCTACCGCAAATCCACTTTCCTGCTCGACACCCTCGGCAAGCCGGTCTTCCCGGACCACATCAATGTGGTGGAAGACCCGCACCTGATCGGCGCGGTCGGCTCGGCGCCTTTCGATGAAGAAGGCGTGAAAACCGTGCGCCGCAAGGTCGTGGACAACGGCGTGCTGCAGGGTTATTTCCTGTCGTCTTATTCGGCACGCAAGCTGGGCATGCAGACCACCGGCAATGCCGGCGGCTCGCACAACCTCGACATGGTGTCCACCCAGACCAAGCTGGCCGACAATTTCGAAGGCATGCTGCGCAAGATGGGCACCGGCCTCCTGGTCACCGAGCTGATGGGGCAGGGCGTGAATTACGTCACCGGCGACTATTCGCGCGGCGCCTCCGGCTACTGGGTCGAAAACGGCGTCATCCAATACCCGGTCGAAGAAATCACCATCGCCGGCAATATGCGAGAGATGTTCCAGCAAATCGTGGCCATCGGCAACGATGTCCTCACCCGCGGCAACAAGTCCACCGGCTCGATCCTGATCGAGAAGATGGTCATTGCCGGCAGCTGACAGGAGCAGGCCATGAGCAAATTCATTCGCATCGATAAGGACAACATCCCGAAGAAAGCGGTCCTGCTCAACCTCGACCTGGTCGCCACCGTCGAGCTGGCGCCGCAGTCCGACCTGCTCAGCTCGAACAACGACGAGAAGCGCATGTACGCCAACCTGCTGTCCGGCGACAAGACCACCCTGGCCACCGTGCATTTCGACAGCGTCGAAGATGCCCACGCCTGGGTCGCGACCCACCTCGACGTCAAGCTCTAAGCCGACGCGCCATGGCGGGCAACAAGACGGTGGCGAACGATGCCGGAGTGCGCGCCTATCTGGACGCTATTCCCGACGAGGCCCGCCGCCGCGACTGCGAGGCGATCGCGGCCATGATGCAGCAGGTGACCGGGGCGCCGCCCGTGATGTGGGGGCCTGGCATCGTCGGCTTCGGCAGCTACCACTACGTCTACGAGAGCGGCCGCGAGGGCGATGCCCCGCTGGCAGGCTTTGCCTCGCGCAAGGGCGACATCAGCATCTACCTCGATTGCGACGCGCCGGCGCTGCAGGCCTTCCGCGGCACACTCGGGCGGCACAAGATGGGCAAGGCCTGCCTGTATGTGCGCCGCCTGATGGACGTCGATGCCGGCGTGCTGGAACGGATGGTAGCGGCGTCGGTGGCCGTCACGCGCGCACGCTACCCCAGCTGATTAGCTGTAAGGCATGAACGGGATGCCGTTCGCGATCAGTTCGGCCACGCCGTCCACGTTCTCGCCGCTCTCGCTGATCATCGACAGCACGCCCACCAGGTCGGCCTTCTTGCTGTCCAAAATATCCAGCCAGCAAGCGTAACCCGCCGCTTCCGGCGCGCGGTGCAGGATGTTGGTGTACAGGCGCGTGACCAGTTCCGCGTTGGTCGGCGTGGCGCCATACAGGTCGGCGAACACTTTCGACGCGACGAAGCCCACGGCCAGGTCGTGCACGGTGGCGCCCTTGTCCATCACCGACAGCCAGAAGCCCATGCCGCCCAGGTCCGGCGCGCGATCAAACGCGGCGCGGTAGATGCGGAAGGCCTGGCCGGCCACGCCGTCGATGTCGATGTCGATGTCGAGGGCCATGCCGACGCCGTCGCCAAAGAGCAGGCGTTCGACGCCGTCCAGGGTGTCGGTGCCTTCGCCATTGAGCCGCAACTGTCCTCGAATCGACAATTCTTGTCTAGAAATCTATATAACAAAACCTGTAACCATGCCGGAGGCATAGCACTACTGCGAATGTGCAAACGCCCCGAAAACCGGGGCGTTTGACAGATCTTGCAGGGATGCAGATCGTCAGCCTGCCTCTTCGATCCTGCTCAGCCGCTGCCCGAAAATCCCCCAGGTGCGCGGCTCGCCCTCGACCGTGGCCTTCAGGACCCAGCCGGTGCCGACCTTTTCTACAGTAACCTCGGTCTCGAGTTCCTTGGCAACCTTCTCGGCCCAGGCCCGGGCCGAGCCCTGGCCCTTGAACAATTCCTGGCCCTCGAACACGACGGTCGCGTCGAACACGGATGCGGCGAATACGGTCATGGTGGCCTCGTCCTTACTTGTTGCGCAGTGCGCGCACGGTATTGAGCACCGGCTGCAGCACCGATGCGCCCAGGCGCGCGCTGCGGGCGCCGTCCCAGCCGACCAGCGGGTCCGGATCGTTGGCGTTGTCCTTGAACGGCAGTTCGAGCGTCAAGGAAAGGCAGCCGAAGGCGTGGGTGATGTGCGGCGAACCCATGGTGAGCGTTTCTTCGGTGTACGGGGTCTGGCCGTAGCCGTGCACGTCCTGGAAGTCCGGGCTGGCGATCTTGAAATCGTCGATGAAGCGCCGCTGCGCCGCGGCTTGCTCCGCGCTGAAGGTCGGCAGGGATTCGCTGCCGGCCACGAACACGTAGGGCAGGCCTTCGTCGCCGTGCACGTCCAGGCACATGTCCACGCCCACCTCGTGCATCTTCTGGCGCACCAGGAATACTTCCGGACTGCGCTCCATGGTCGGGTTCTTCCACTCGCGGTTCAGGTTCGCGCCGGCCGCGTTGGTGCGCAGGTTGCCGCGCACCGAGCCGTCCGGGTTCATGTTCGGCACCACGTAGAACACCGACTCGTTCAGCAGCTGGCGGCCGAACGGGTGGGCCGGGTCGAGCAGGGCGTCCAGCATGCCTTCGACGAACCACTCGGCCATCGTCTCGCCCGGGTGCTGGCGCGCGATGACCCAGACCTTCTTCTTCTCTGGCGACGGCTCGCCGATGACCAGCATGTTCAAATCGCGGCCGTCGACGGTGGAGCCGAGGTCCAGCATGCGCACGTTCTCGGACATCTGGGCGCGATCTAGCAGCTCCAGGTGGCGTTCCCACGAATAGGGCTCGAAATAGGCGTAGTAGACGCTGTCCATGCCCGGGGTGTGCTCGATGGTCATCACCTCGCCATCGAAGCTGGTCGGCACACGGAACCAGTTCACGCGGTCATAGCTGGCCATGGCCTGGTAGCCTTCCCAGCCGGCCGGATAGGCGGCCTGGCCGGCGTTCAGGAAGCGGATCGTGCACGCTTCGCCTTGGGCGCCCTGCAGGCGGAAGTAGAACCACTGGATGATCTCGGCGTGCGAGTCCTTGCGGATGTTCAGGTCGATGGCGTTGGCGCTCGTGGCGTTCACGATCTCGATGGCGCCGGCGTCGAACTGGCTGCTGATCTTGATAGACATGGTATGTCCTGTTGTTGGGTGATGTCGGAAGATGGTGATGATACCGCAAGGCCTAGTCCAGGCCCCCGAAGCGGTCATGAAAGTCGCTGCCGGCCTGCGGCGTGCCGTCATCTTCTTTCAGCAGCATCGTCATGATGTGTTGCTCCGCCTGTTTGTAAGTCAGCCGGTAGATCTGCCCGGCCAGCTCGTAGGCATCCGAGCCGGGCCATGGGCCGGGCAGCAGCTCGACCGGCAGCATCGGGTCGTGCAGCTGCACCCGGCGATAGGCGTGGACCAGCAGGCTGCGGATGGCGAAGGCGTCCTGCGGGTTAATGCCGGCGTCGCCACCCAGCCGCGCCAGCACCGGCGTGAAGCTGTCGATGAATTGCCGGTAGCTGGCGATCACGCCGGACAGGTCCCAGCCGTCGCCTACCAGTTCTGGCAGCGGCCGCGAACCGGCGCCGGGCAGCTCGGCCGCCTCGAACACGAATACCTTGCCGGTGGCCCCGGTGCGCGCCAGGATCTCGCGCAGGGTGTCGCGGTCGGGCGCCGGGTGCGCCATCACGCCGGTGGCCAGCATGGCAAAGCCTTCCCATTCCAGTTCCTTGCGCAGCAGGCTGCGCAGGTCGCCGTCGATGCTGCCGTTCGGGGCCAGCACGAAGCTCCAGCGGCCATCCCAGTGCAGCCCGGGCGGCGAATAGATGCGGCGGTTGGCGCGCTCGAAGCGCGGCAGGGCTCTTGGCTCCAATGCGTAGCGGCTGCGACGGCCCTCGCGGCTGGCGGTCAGCCAGCCTTCCTGCACCAGGCGGAACACGCTGGTGCGCACCAGCCGGTCGGACACGCCCAGGGGGCCCAGCAGCTCGATCATGCTGCCCAGCCAGAAGGCGCCGCCATGCGGGGCGATGGCGTCGCCGCAGAGCGTCATCACCAGCGATTTATGGCGCGGCGGGTCGCTCGCGAGGAGGTGGGCGATCCATTCGCCGCTGGAGCCTGGTTGCATAGGGTTGTTCGCAATATGATTCAATATTTCGGTGTACATCTGATTTTTTGTATCGTATTATGGATTCGATAGGTTTGCAAACGGAGAACCAACATGTATGCACAGATGGTGGAGACCGGACTCAAGAAAGTCCGTACCGAAGAGGACATGAGCGCCGAAGAACAGGCGTTCCAAGCGCGCATCGATGCCGGCATCAAGATCGAGGCCAAGGACTGGATGCCCGAGGCCTACCGCAAGACCCTGATCCGCCAGATCTCGCAGCACGCGCACAGCGAGATCGTCGGCCAGCTTCCCGAGGGCAACTGGGTCACGCGCGCACCGACGCTCAAGCGCAAGTCGGTCCTGCTGGCCAAGATCCAGGACGAAGCCGGCCATGGCCTCTACCTGTACAGCGCCGCCGAGACCCTGGGCGTCTCGCGAGACGAACTGCTCGCCGCCCTCCATTCGGGCAAGGCCAAGTATTCGAGCATCTTCAATTACCCGACCCTGAGCTGGGCCGACATGGGCGCCATCGGCTGGCTGGTGGACGGCTCGGCCATCATCAACCAGATCCCGCTGTGCCGCTGCTCGTACGGTCCCTACGCGCGCGCCATGATCCGCGTCTGCAAGGAAGAGTCCTTCCACGCGCGCCAGGGCTACGACATCATGATGAGCCTTGCCAAAGGCACGCCCGAACAAAAGGCGATGGCGCAGGATGCGCTCAACCGCTGGTGGTGGCCTTCGCTGATGATGTTCGGCCCATCGGACGCCGAATCGGTGAACAGCGCGCAATCGGCTGCCTGGCGCATCAAGTTGTTCTCGAACGACGAACTGCGCCAGCGCATGGTCGACCAGACCGTGCCCCAGATCGAATACCTGGGCCTGACGGTTCCCGACCCCGACCTGAAATGGAACGAGGCGCGCGGCTCCTACGACTTCGGCGCCATCGACTGGAGCGAATTCCAGAACGTCCTGAAGGGCAACGGCCCCTGCAACCGCGAGCGCCTGCGCACCCGCGTCAAGGCCTACGAAGACGGCGAATGGTTCCGCGACGCCCTGGTTGCCCACGCCGAGAAAAAAGCCGCTGCTAAAGCCGCCGCATAAAAAGTACACGGAGAGACAAGATGAGCAAAGAATGGCCCCTGTGGGAAGTCTTCATCCGCAGCCAGCACGGCCTGGCCCACAAGCACGTGGGCAGCCTGCACGCACCCGACGCCGAAATGGCGGTGAATAACGCGCGCGACGTCTACACCCGCCGCAACGAAGGCGTCTCGATCTGGGTCGTGCGCGCCATCGACATCGTCGCCAGCAGCCCGAACGACAAAGAGGCGCTGTTCGAGCCGGCCAACAGCAAGGTGTACCGCCACCCGACCTTCTTCCCGATGCCGGAAGAAGTCAAGAACCTGTGAGTGCGTTGGTGGAGACGAACATCGTGGAGTCAACGACTGCAAAAATCGACTACCTGCTGCGCCAGGGCGACAACGCCTTGATCCTGTCCCAGCAGCTGTGCCAGCTGTGCGGCAAGGGCCCGGCCCTCGAAGAAGACATGGCGCTGTCCAACGTCGCGCTCGACCTGCTGGGCCAGACCCGCATGTGGCTGACCTATGCCGGCGAATTGGAGGGCAAGGGCCGCGACGAAGACCACCTGGCCTTCCACCGCGACGCGCACGATTACCGCAATTGCCAGCTGGTCGAGCAGCCCAACGGCAGCTATGCCGAAGTCATGATGCGCCAGTTCCTGTTCGATACCTGGCACTACTTCCTGATGGATGGATTGACTCGCTCGAGCGATGCCCGCATCGCGGAAATCGCCCACAAGTCGATCAAGGAAGTGACTTACCACCTGCGCCGCTCCGGCGACCTGGTGGTGCGCCTGGGCGACGGCACCGATGTCAGCCGCGCCAGGATGCAGGCGGCACTCGACGATCTGTGGATGTACAGCGGCGAGATGTTCCTCTACGACGAAGTCGATAACGCGATGGTGGAGCAGGGCGTGGCCCCGGCTGCCGACGCATTGCGCCGCCAGTTCCTCGACCACCTGGCCGACGTGCTGAGCGAGGCCACCCTGGTCATGCCCTCGCTAGAAGCTTACATGCAGCGCGGCGGCAAGCAGGGCCGCCACACCGAGCGCCTCGGTTTCATCCTGGCCGAGATGCAATTCCTTCAGCGCGCCTATCCGGGAGCGCAGTGGTAATGACTGCATTGGGCGTCACGCTTGACGATGTCTGGACCTGGCTCGGCGCAGTCGCCGATCCGGAGATCCCGGTCATCTCGGTGGTGGACCTCGGTATCGTGCGCGACGTCGCTCTTGATGGTGACGCCTGCACCGTGACGATCACGCCGACCTATTCGGGCTGCCCTGCGATGCAGGTGATTTCCGATTCGGTGAAGGAAGCCTTGCAGGCGCATGGTTTGGAAAACGTGCGCATCGTCAGCCGCCTGGCGCCTGCCTGGACCACCGACTGGATGAGCGAAGCCGGCAAGGCCGCTCTCAAGGGCTATGGCATCGCGCCGCCAGTACAGCAGGCGATCGACATCAGCGGCCTGCATGCCGGCATCCGCCGCCGCGCCGCGCCCGAGGTCTCCTGCCCGAATTGCGGATCGCCGCACACCCAATTGACGAGCGAATTCGGCTCGACGCCATGCAAGGCGCTGTACAAGTGCCTCGACTGCCGCGAGCCTTTCGATTATTTCAAGTGCCACTGAGAGCACCGAAGGAATCATGAGCAAATTCTATCCACTCACCGTGGCCAAGGTGAAGCACGAAACGCGCGACGCCATCGCTGTCACCTTCGACGTGCCGCCCGAGCTGAAAGCCCAATTCGCCTACCAGCAGGGCCAGCACCTGACCCTGCGCGCCATGATCGGCGGCGAAGACGTGCGCCGTTCCTATTCGATCTGCTCCGCGGTGCAGGACGATACCCTGCGCGTGGCGATCAAGCGCACCACCGGCGGCCTGTTCTCGAGCTGGGCCAATGAAAGCCTGCAGCCGGGCGCCACGCTGGAAGTGATGCCGCCGATGGGCCACTTCAACGTGCCGCTCGAGCCCGAGAGCGAGCGCCATTACCTGGCCTTTGCCGCCGGCAGCGGCATCACGCCGATCCTGTCGATCGTGAAGACCACCTTGCTGGCCGAGCCGAAGAGCCGCTTCACCATCGTCTACGGCAACCGCGCCTCGTCGAGCGTGATCTTCCGCGACGAGCTGACCGACCTCAAGGACAGCTACATGGACCGGCTCAAGCTGGTGTATGTGATGAGCCGCGAGCAGCAGGACATTGAACTGTTCAACGGCCGCATCACCGAAGAGAAATGCGGTCACTTCCTGCGCCACTGGATCGACATCCGCGACATCGACGTCGCCTTCATCTGCGGCCCCGAAGACATGATGCACGGCGTCTCGCGCTCGCTGCAGGAGGCCGGGCTGGCCAAGGAAAAAATCCGCATCGAGCTGTTCGCCGCCAGCATTCCGAAGCACGAGCACAAGCCGCGCAAGATCGAGGCCGGCGTGCAGCATCTGACCGAAGTCACCGTGATCATGGACGGCAGCGCCGCCAGCTTCACGATGGACAAGGACAAGGAATCCATCCTCGACGCAGGCCTGCGCGCCGGCATCGACATGCGCTATTCGTGCAAGGGCGGCGTGTGCTCGACCTGCCGCTGCAAGGTGCTCGACGGTCAGGTGGAGATGGATGTGAACTACGCACTGGAAGACTACGAAGTCGCGCGCGGGTTTGTGCTGAGCTGCCAGAGTTTTCCGATTACGGACAAGGTTGTTGTCGATTTCGATATTGCTGAGTAACGATAACGCTTGTTCTCACCATTAACCGAGAGACTGTCGTCCCGGCGAAGGCCGGACCCCACTGACGTTCGTGGCACAGCAACGAACTTGGAGCGAACAATGCCAGTGGCATTGTTCGCGCCTTCGCCGGGATGACGGATCAAGGGCTAACAATAAGATTCTGGAGACACCCATGACCTACGAATCCATCCAGTTCAGCATCAACGCCGGCATTGCCCTGCTGACCCTGAACCGCCCCGATCGCCTGAACAGCTTCACCCAGGCCATGCACCTCGAAGTGCGCGACGCCCTGGAAAAACTCCAGGCCGACAAATCCGTCCGCGTGCTGGTCCTGACCGGCGCCGGGCGCGGTTTCTGCGCGGGCCAGGACCTGTCGGATCGCGCCGTCGAACCCGGCGCACAAGGCGTCGACCTCGGCGAATCCGTCGAGAAGTTCTACGCCCCGCTGGTCCTGACGCTCAAATCCCTTCCCATGCCGGTCATCTGCGCTGTCAATGGCGTGGCCGCCGGCGCGGGCGCCAACCTGGCGCTGGCCTGTGACATCGTGCTGGCGGCGAAATCGGCCAGCTTCATCGAAGCCTTCTGCAAGCTGGGCCTGATCCCGGATACCGGCGGCACCTGGCATTTGCCGCGTCTGATCGGCCACGCACGCGCCACGGGCCTGGCCATGCTGGGCGAGAAACTCAGCGCCGAGAAGGCCGAGCAATGGGGCCTGATCTGGGCCTGCGTCCCGGACGAAGCGCTGATGGAACAGGCCATGGCCATGGCCGAGCACTTCGCCGCGGCGCCAACCCGCGGCCTGGCGTTCACCAAGAAGGCGCTGAACGCCAGCTACGCCAATACCCTGCCGGAACAGCTCAAGCTGGAAGGCGAGATGATGCGCGAACTGGGCTATACCCACGACTACCGAGAAGGCGTCGCCGCCTTCATCGCCAAGCGCCCGGCGCACTTCAAGGGAGAGTAACAATATGCAGGCACTCCCGAAAGGAAGCATTGTCGCCGTGGTGGGCAGCGGGGCCATGGGCTCCGGCATCGCGCAGGTAGCTGCCAGCGCCGGCCACCAGGTGCTGCTGTTCGACACCCGCATCGAGGCGGCCGACAAGGCCGTGGCGGAGATCGGCAAGACTTATGCCAAGCTGGTGGAAAAGGGCCGCATGAGCGCAGAGGATGCAGAGGCTGCGCACGCGCGCCTCAAGCGCATCGCCACGCTGCGGGAAGCCCACGAAGCCGCACTGGTGGTCGAAGCCATCGTCGAGAACCTCGAGGCCAAGCGCGCGCTGTTCACCGAGCTGGAAAGCCTGGTGGGCGACGAGTGCATCCTGGCGACGAACACCTCGTCGATCTCCGTCACCGCCATCGCCGCACCGCTGCGCCGCCCGGAGCGGCTGGTCGGCATGCACTTCTTTAACCCGGTGCCCCTGATGGCGCTGGTCGAAGTCATCAGCGGCATCGCCACCGACAAGGCCGTTGCGGATACCGTCTACGCCACCTCCGAAGCCTGGGGCAAGAGCCCGGTGCATGCCAAATCCACGCCCGGCTTCATCGTCAACCGCGTCGCCCGTCCTTACTATGCCGAGGCGCTGCGCCTGCTGCTGGAAGGGGCGTCGGACCACGCCACGCTCGACGCCGTGATGCGCGACTGCGGGGGCTTCCGCATGGGGCCCTTCGAGCTGATGGACCTGATCGGCCACGACGTCAACTTCTCGGTGACGAACTCGGTATACGCCGCCTATTTCGGCGACCCGCGCTTCACGCCGTCGATCCTGCAGCAGGAGTTGGTGAACGCCGGCTTCCTGGGCCGCAAGACCGGCCGCGGCTTCTACCGCTACGGTGAAGGCGTCGACAAGCCTGCCGTGCAGACGGAGGCACCGCAAGACAGACCGGAATCGGTATCGCTCATCGGCGGCGAAGACAGCGCGCTCGAACCGCTGGCGGCGCGCATTGCCAGTGCGGGCATCAACCTGTCGCGCCAGGAGTCGTTCGAAGGCACCCCAGGCTTCCTGTGCCAGGGCGCAGCCGTATACCTGGCCGATGGCCGCAGCGCTACCGGGCGCGCGGCCGCGACCTGGCACCCGGATACCGTCACCTATGACCTGCTGCTCGACGGCTCCAAAGCCACCCGCATCGCGCTGGCCCGTGCCGACCAGTGCAGCGACGCAGCCTACAACGCCGTCGTCGGCATGTTCCAGGCCGCCGGTTTCGCCGTGACTCGTTTCGACGACGTGCCAGGCATGCTGGTGATGCGCACCGTCGCCATGCTGGCCAACGAAGCGGCCGATGCCGTCAACCAGGGCGTGTGCAGCGCAGCCGCCGTGGACATCGCCATGCAGAAGGGCGTCAACTACCCGCGCGGGCCGTTGGCCTGGGCCGACAGCATCGGGCTGCAGCAGGTCGTCACCGTGCTGGCCAACCTGGCATCGACGTATGGCGAAGACCGCTACCGCGTCTCGCCGCTGCTGCGCCGCAAGCTGGCCGCGAATCCAACCGGGGCACGCTTCCATGCATAACGACGCCCAGGCGCTGGCCGAACTGGCCGGCAAGTCCATGTACGAGCGCGACCAGGCATCCCAGGCGCTGGGCATGACGCTGGACGAGATCCGTCCGGGTTACGCGCGCATGTCAATGCCGGTGCGCGCCGACATGCTCAACGGGCATGCGACCTGCCATGGCGGCTATATCTTCATGCTGGCCGACAGCGCCTTTGCCTTCGCCTGCAACTCGCACAATTTCAATACCGTGGGCGCCGGCTGCACGATCGATTACCTGTCCCCGGGGCGCGAAGGCGACGTACTGGTGGCCGAGGCGGTCGAGCAGGCGCTTGCCGGTAAAACCGGCGTCTACGACATCAGCGTGACCAACCAGGACGGGCGCAAGGTCGCGCTGTTCCGGGGGAAGTCGCACCGCGTCGGCGGCATGGTGGCAGAGGTCGGCACGTAATTTCGCAGGACAACCAGGAGGTCGAGATGGTCCAACGTATTCCCGCGGCCGGCGAGCTGGAGCCGATCGAACGCGCCAGCCGCGACGAACTGCAGGCCTTGCAGCTCGAGCGGCTGAAATGGTCGCTGCATCACGCCTACGAGAACGTGCCGCATTACCGCGCGGCCTTCGATGCGGCCGGCGTGCACCCTGGCGACCTCAAGTCCCTCGCCGACCTGGCGAAATTCCCCTTCACCGACAAGAAGACCCTGCGTGACAACTACCCGTTCGGCCTCTTTGCCGTGCCGCGCGAGCAGGTGGTGCGCATTCACGCATCGAGCGGCACCACCGGCAAGGCCACGGTGGTCGGCTACACCCAGCGCGACATCGACACCTGGGCCGGCGTGGTGGCGCGCTCGATCCGCGCCGCGGGCGGGCGCCCGGGCGACATGGTGCATATCTCCTATGGCTACGGGCTGTTCACCGGCGGCCTGGGCGCGCACTACGGCGCCGAAAAACTCGGCTGCACGGTGATCCCGATGTCGGGCGGGCAGACCGAGAAGCAGGTGCAGCTGATCCAGGACTTCAAGCCCTCGATCATCATGGTCACGCCCTCGTACATGCTGAACATTATCGAGGAATTCACGCGCCAGGGGATCGATCCGGTGCAGTCCTCGCTCAAGGTCGGCATCTTCGGGGCCGAGCCCTGGACCGATGCGATGCGCAGCGAAATCGAAGCCCGCGCGGGCATCGACGCAGTGGACATCTACGGCCTGTCCGAAGTCATGGGCCCGGGCGTTGCCAGCGAATGCATCGAAAGCAAGGACGGCCCGGTGATCTGGGAAGACCATTTCTATCCGGAGATCATCGACCCCGACACCGGGGAAGTGCTGCCGGATGGCGGCGAAGGCGAGCTGGTATTTACTTCGCTGTCCAAGGAAGCGCTGCCGATCATCCGCTACCGCACCCGCGACCTGACCCGCTTGCTGCCCCCGACCTCGCGCTCGATGCGCCGCATGGCGCGCATCACGGGCCGCTCGGACGACATGCTGATCATCCGCGGCGTGAACGTATTCCCGAGCCAGATCGAAGAGATCATTTTGAAAATTCCGGCGCTGGCGCCGCAATACCAGCTGGTGGTGGCGCGCGACGGCCACCTCGATACGCTCGAAGTGCTGGGCGAACTGCGCGACGCTTCGCTGTCGCCGGGCGACGTGGACGCCTTGTGCCGCGAACTCCAGCACAGCATCAAGACCTATGTGGGCGTGACCACGCGCGTCACCCTGGTGCCGCCGCAAGGCATCGAGCGCACGCTGACCGGCAAGGCCCGGCGCGTGGTCGACAAGCGCCCCAAACACTGAATAACCAGGAGATTCCATGAACGACGCCTTCATCTGCGACGCCATCCGCACCCCCTTCGGCCGCTACGGCGGCGCGCTGTCCACGGTTCGCGCCGACGACCTGGGCGCACTGCCGATCGCCGCCCTCATCACCCGCAACAAGGACGTGGACTGGGCCGCCATCGACGACCTGTTCTACGGCTGCGCCAACCAGGCCGGCGAGGACAACCGCAACGTCGGCCGCATGGCCGCGCTGCTGGGCGGGCTGCCCCAAGAGGTGCCGGGCAATACCATCAACCGCCTGTGCGGCTCGGGCATGGATGCCGTCGGCACCGCCGCGCGCGCGATCCGTGCCGGCGAGGCGAACCTGATCATCGCGGGCGGCGTCGAGAGCATGACCCGTGCCCCCTTCGTGATGGCCAAGGCCGACAGCGCCTTCTCGCGCGCGGCCAAGATCGAGGACACGACCCTCGGCTGGCGTTTCGTCAATCCATTGATGAAAGCAAAATACGGCATCGACTCGATGCCGGAAACCGCCGAGAACGTGGCGCGCGAATTCAATATCAGCCGCGCGGACCAGGACGCGTTCGCGCTGCGCAGTCAGCAGCGCTGGGCCCAGGCCCATGCCGCCGGCTTCTTCAAGGATGAGATCGTTTCCGTGACGATCCACGGTAAGAAAGGTGAATCGCGCGTGTTCGACACCGACGAGCAGCCCCGTGAAACCAGCCTGGAAGCGCTGGCGAAACTGAAAGGCGTCGTTTCGCCTGACGGTTCGGTCAGCGCCGGCAATGCGTCGAGCCTGAACGACGGCGCCTGCGCGCTGTTGCTGGCGTCAAGCGACGCCGCCGCCCGCTATGGTTTGACGCCGCGCGCGCGCGTGGTCGGCATGGCCACCGCCGGCCTGGCGCCGCGCATCATGGGCTTCGGCCCGTCGCCCGCCGTGAAAAAACTGCTGGCCCAGACCGGCCTTCAGTTGGAGCAGATGGACGTGATCGAACTGAACGAAGCCTTCGCCGCCCAGGGCCTGGCCGTGACGCGCGACCTCGGCCTGCCGGACGATGCCGCTCACGTGAACCCGAACGGCGGCGCCATTGCGCTCGGCCACCCGCTGGGCGCTTCCGGCGCGCGCCTGGTGACGACTGCCGTCAACCAGCTGCACCGCACGGGTGGCCGCTACGCGCTGTGCACCATGTGCATCGGCGTGGGGCAGGGCATCGCCATCATCGTCGAGCGGGTGTAAGCGTGGTCAAGGTCTATGAGATCAACGGCGTTCGCCCGGTGGTGCATCCCACCGCCTTCGTGCACCCGACCGCGGTGCTGATCGGCGATGTGATCGTCGGCCCGCGCTGCTACATCGGTCCGCTGGCCTCGATGCGCGGCGACTTCGGCCGGCTGGTGCTGGAAGAGGGCGCCAACCTGCAGGATTCCTGCGTGATGCACGGCTTCGCCGGCGAAGAAACCGTGGTCGAAGTCGATGGCCACATCGGCCACGCCGCCGTGCTGCACGGCTGCCGCGTCAAGCGCAACGCCATGGTGGGCATGAATGCGGTGGTGATGGATAAGGCGGTCGTGGGCGAAGAATCGATCGTCGCGGCGATGAGTTTTGTAAAGGCGGGGATGATCATCCCGCCGCGCAGCATGGTAATGGGCACGCCCGCCAAGATCATGCGCGAGCTTACCGACGAGGATGTGAAGTGGAAGAGTTTCGGCACGCAGCAGTACCACGAGCTGGCAGTGCGCTCGCTGCAGACGATGCGCGAGGTGGAGGCCTTCATCGAGGTGGAGCCGAACCGGCGCGGGATCGAGTTTGCGATGGACGCGGTGCATAAGCCGAAAGGCTGATTTTACTTTCACCACCATCCTCAAGATCGTCGTACCGGCGAAGGCTAATACCAAGTTCGTGCCGCTGCCACCAGATGCGTTAGCACTACGCATGCAAAATTGGATCCCGGCCTTCGCCGGAATGACGTTGGTATAGGGTGACGAGATTCGTAGGTCGGCGAGACCTGAAAAGCTGGCAAAACCTGAAACGCCGGCAACCTGAAAAGACAACTGACTGGAGACTCACAACATGGGCAACATCGCAACCCTGCAAAGCCTGATCGCCGGCCGCTGGCACGGCTCCGAGGCACTGACCCCGCTGCACAGCGCACTGGACAACGAACTGATCTTCCACACGCACGCCGAGAAGATCGACTTCGACGAAGCCTTGAGCTATGCCCGCAAGACCGGCGTGAAGGGGATGATGGGCCTGGACTTCCAGAAGCGCGCCCAGTGCCTGAAAGCCCTGGCGCTGTACATGATGGAGCGTAAGGAAGAGCTGTACGAGATCTCGCACCTGACCGGCGCCACCCGCCCGGACAGCTGGGTCGATGTCGAAGGCGGCATCGGCACCCTGTTCGCCTACGCCAGCATGGGCGGGCGCGAGCTGCCGTCCTCGAACGTGCTGCACGAAGGCCCGGCCATCGCCCTGGGCAAGCGCGGCGGCTTTGCCGGCACCCACATCCTGGTGCCGCGCGGCGGCGTGGCGGTGCACATCAATGCCTTCAACTTCCCGATCTGGGGCATGCTGGAGAAATTCGCGCCGAGCTTCCTGGCGGCGATGCCCTGCATCGTCAAGCCGGCCACCGCGACCAGCTACCTGACCCATGCCACCGTCAAGATGATGATGGAATCCGGCTTGCTGCCGGAGGGCGCCCTGCAGCTGGTCATCGGCTCGACCGGCGACCTGCTGGACCGCATGGGCGGCTTCGACGCCGTCACCTTCACCGGCTCGGCGGACACCGCCGCCAAGCTGCGTGCCAATCCGAACCTGATCCGCAATTCGGTGCCCTTTACCGCCGAAGCCGACTCGCTCAACTGCGCCATCCTGGCGCCGGATGTCACGCCCGATGACGCGGAGTTCGACCTGTTCGTGAAAGAAGTCGCGCGCGAGATGACCGGCAAGGCCGGCCAGAAATGTACGGCGATCCGCCGCGTGATCGTGCCCGAGCAACACGTGGACGCCGTGGGCGAGCGTCTGCGCGAGCGCCTGGCCAAGATCACGGTCGGCAACCCGAAGATGGAAGGCGTGCGCATGGGTGCGCTGGCCTCGATGGACCAGCACCGCGACGTGAGCGAACGCGTCGAGGTGCTCGCGCGCGGCAACGAGGTCCTGTTCAGCGCCCGCGACGGTTTCAACCCGGTGGGCGAGGGCTGTGCGAATGGTGCCTTCTTCTCGCCGACCTTGATCCTGTGCCGTAACGCGCTGGTCAACGATGCCGTGCACGACGTCGAAGCCTTCGGCCCGGTGTCGACCCTGATGACTTACCGCGACATCGACGAAGGCCTGGAGCTGGCGGCACGCGGCAAGGGCAGCCTGGTGTCCACGCTAGTCACGAAAGATCCGGCGATCGCAGCCTATGCGGTGCCGATGGCGGCCGCTTCGCACGGCCGCGTGCACATCCTCGATCGCGAATCGGCGGTGGACTCCACCGGCCACGGCTCGCCGCTGCCGCAGCTCAAGCACGGCGGCCCGGGCCGCGCCGGCGGCGGCGAAGAGCTGGGCGGCATCCGCGCCGTCAAGCACTTCCTGCAGCGCGCCGCGGTCCAGGGCTCGCCGACCATGCTGACCGCCGTGACCGGCGAATACGTGCGCGGCGGTGCGGTGAAAGAAAGCGACCTGCATCCCTTCCGCCGCCATTTCGAAGACCTGGAAATCGGCCACTCGCTGCTGACCCACCGCCGCACCGTGAGCGAAGCCGACATCGTCAACTTCGGCGGCGTGTCGGGCGACTACTTCTACATGCACTTCGACGACATCGCGGCCAAGGACACCCAGTTCGGCAAGCGCATCGCGCACGGCTATTTCGTGCTCTCGGCGGCGGCCGGCCTGTTCGTGTCGCCGGCGCCGGGCCCGGTGCTGGCCAACTACGGCCTGGACAACCTGCGCTTCGTGGCGCCGGTGGCGATCGGGGACACCATCCGCGCGCGCCTGACCTGCAAGCGCAAGGTCGACCGCAACCGCACGGACGAGCAGGGCCGCGGCCAGGGCGTGGTGGCCTGGGACGTGCAGGTAACGAATCAACACGACGAACTGGTGGCGAGTTACGATATCCTGACGCTGGTACAAAAACGCGGCTGATAAGTTAACCAGGCTGCGTGCCGCGGGCGGCGTCCGCCCCCCGCGCCAACCAAGGAGACCCTTGCATGTCGAGACTGGACCTGAGCAGCATTCCCGTGGTGAGCGGCACCGGCTATCCCGCGCCCTTCGCCGAACTGGTGGACGGACGCACCAGGCAGGCGCTGGGCGAGGCCGGCGGCCTGACCCAGCTCGGCGTGAACCTGGTCGAGCTGCAGCCCGGCGCGGCATCCTCGCAGCGCCATTGGCATACGCACGAGGAAGAATTCGTGATGGTGGTGTCGGGGGAGCTGGTGCTGGTGACGGACGAAGGCGAAACCCTGATGCGAGCCGGCGACTGCGCGGCCTTCCCGGCGGGACGGCCGAACGGCCATCACCTGCTCAACCGCAGCTGGGGTGCGGGCGTGTTCCTGGTGGCGGGAACACGGGTGAAGGAAGACGTGGCAACCTATCCCGACGTGGATTTGCGCTACGACGGCGCCACCGATTCGTACTCGCACAAGGATGGCACGCCGTATCCGCCGCGCGGCTGAGCTGCTGAATCATCAAGCGATGCGCGTCAGTTCAGCTTGCGCGCATAGCGTTTCCGGATGTGCTGGCTGACGAAGGTCGACAAGCCGCGGCCCTCGCGCGCCAGTTCCTGCATCTTTGCAATATTCTCCGGACCGGCGCTGCGCCCGGTATAGAGATAGCGGTCCCCGCCGGTGAACTGGATGGTGATCGAATCGTCGCCAAGCTCATACGCCGTCACGCCGGATTCCCCGCTCTGGTTCCTGTAGCGATGCATGTCGCGCCTCCATTGATTGCTGCTGAACCATGTATATGGGGTTCGGCCTGCGCCCGCACAAGGTAGGCGGCGCGCCTGCATCAGGGCAGTGCGTTCACAAGACCTTGCGCTGCACCCGCAGCATCCCGCTCTCCGCCACCACCGCCTCCAGGTGCGTATAGTCGGCCACGCCTGCCGAACGCGTCTCGACCGGATGCGTGTGGGTAGCGGTGACCACGATACTGTCCATGCCGGCCGACTCTGCCGCCTGCAGGCCGATCGGCGTGTCCTCGAATACCAGGCAATCCTGCGGGTTCACGCCCAGCAGCTTCGCCCCCAGCAGGAAAGGATCGGGCGCCGGCTTGCCGTGCCGGACGTCCTCGGCCGCGATCAGCAGGGGCGGCAGGGGCAGGCCGGCGGCGGCGATGCGCGCCGTGGCCAGCGCCCGCGAGGCCGAAGTGACGATCGCCCAGCGTTCAAGCGGCAGGCTGGCCAGGAAGGCGCCCACGCCGCGAATTTCTTCGATATCGCCCACGTCCTCGATTTCGGCCAGTGCGATGTACATGGCCTGGGCCACCGGGTCGACGCCGGGCAGGCCGAGATTGCGGATGGTGTCTTCGGTGCGCTTGCCGTGTATGGTCGGCACGAAGGTGACCGGGTCCAGCCCATGGCTGAGCGCCCACGCGCTCCAGACCCGCTCGGCGGACTTGATCGAGGTGAGGATGGTGCCGTCCATGTCGAACAGGAAGGCGGCGTAGTCGCGGGCGGGGAGGATGGAGGGGTTGGTCGGGGTCATGGGTGTTCCAGGGTATCCGTAGGGTGGGCGGCTTGTGATCTGGTCCACTGGACCAGATCACCCCGCGCGTTCACATCACATCAATTCTGCCCACGCGGCCATGCATCTGCTGGTTGAACGCGCGGGCGGGAGGACCCGCCGACCCTACAGCATCACTCCGCGAGCTGCTTGCGCACCCGCTCGATCGCCTTGCGCACCTGGTTCGGCGCCGTCCCGCCCACATGATCGCGCGCCGCCACCGAGCCTTCCAGCGTGAGCACTGCAAACACATCCTGTTCGATCAGCGGCGAGAACTCGCGCAGCGTTTCCAGCGACATCTCCGACAGGTCGCATTTGGCGGTATCGCAGGCGCGCACCGCATGCGCCACGGCTTCGTGCGCATCGCGGAAGGGCAGGCCCTTCTTGACCAGGTAGTCGGCCAGGTCGGTCGCCGTCGCGTAACCCTGCAGCGCGGCGGCGCGCATGTTCTCGGCCTTGACTGTGATGCCGCCCGCCATGTCGGCGAAGATGCGCAGCGTGTCCGTCACGGTGTCGACGGTGTCGAACAGCGGTTCCTTGTCTTCCTGGTTGTCCTTGTTGTAGGCCAGCGGCTGGCCTTTCATCAGGACCAGCAGGCCGTTCAGGTGGCCGTAGACGCGGCCGGTCTTGCCGCGTGCCAGTTCCGGCACGTCCGGGTTTTTCTTTTGCGGCATGATCGACGAGCCGGTGCAGAAGCGGTCGGCGATGTCGATGAAGCCGATACGCGGGCTCATCCACATGACCAGCTCTTCCGAGAAGCGCGAGACGTGCATCATGATGAGAGAGGCGGCGGCGGTGAACTCGATCGCGAAATCGCGGTCCGACACTCCGTCCAGCGAGTTGTGGCAGACGTCGTCGAAACCGAGCGTTTTTGCCACGCGCAGGCGGTCGATCGGGAAGGTGGTGCCGGCCAGGGCGGCGGCGCCCAGCGGCAGGCGGTTCACGCGGCGGCGCGCATCCTGCATGCGCTCGGCATCGCGGCCGAACATTTCGACATAGGCCAGCATGTGGTGGCCGAAGGTAATCGGCTGGGCCACCTGCAGGTGGGTAAAGCCCGGCATGATGGTATCAACATGGCGTTCGGCCAAGTCCGTCAGGGCGCCGCGCAGGCTGCCCAGCAGCACCAGGATGTCGTCGATCGCCGCACGCACGTACAGGCGGATGTCGGTGGCCACCTGGTCGTTGCGCGAGCGGCCGGTATGCAGGCGTTTGCCGGCGTCACCCACCAGTTCGGTCAGGCGCTTTTCGATGTTCAAATGGACGTCTTCCAGGTCCAGCAGCCACTCGAAGCTGCCGGCCTCGATCTCGCCCTTGATCTGCGCCATGCCGCGTTCGATCTCGGCCCGGTCCTCCTGGCTGATGATGCCTTGCGCGGCCAGCATTTCGGCATGCGCGAGCGACCCCTGGATGTCGAACTGTGCCAGGCGCTTGTCGAAGAAAACGGACGCCGTATAGCGCTTGACGAGGTCGGAGACCGGTTCGGAGAAACGCGCCGACCAGGCTTCGGCTTTCTTGGAGAATTGTTCGTTCATGGTGGGATCCCAGTGTGGTATCCCACGATTATAACTGGCCCACCAAGGCCCCATCCGCCGCGGGTGACAAGCGCCGGGGAATGCATGATGATGTGGTCATGTATTCAACAAAAGACAACAATACAGGGGAGACATGCATCGATTGGTCCAGCTCGGCCTGGCGGCAGCGTTGACGATGGTGGCCTGCGTGCCGGCAATGGCGCAACAGGCGGCGCCGGCCGCACCCGCCGCATCCGCCATGCCTGCGGCAAGCGCGGCACCCACAGCACCCGCCATGCCCGCTGTGCGATGGGCGCGCCCTGCGGCTTCGCCCGGGGCGTCCAATTGAATGTTATACATCATGCAAACAGCGCTAGAATTGGTTTTTTCGCCAGAGCTACGGTCCCCATGATTACCAACGATTCAAGCTTCCAGGTCATTACCGACCAGACGCGGCTCGACATTCCGATGATCTACCGCTTCCTGAGCGAACAGGCAACCTGGGCCATCGGCATTTCGCGCCCGGTCGTCGAGCGCGCCATCGAGAATTCGCTGTGCTTCGGCGCCTACCTCGACGGCCGCCAGATCGGTTTCGCCCGGGTCATCACCGATTTCGCCACCTTCGCCAACCTGGTCGACCTGTTCGTGCTGCCGGAATACCGCGGCCACGGCTATGGCAAGCAGCTGGTCGGTGTTGTGCTGCGTCATCCCAGCCTGCAGAAACTGCGCCGGTTCACGCTCGCCACCAGCGACGCGCACGGCCTGTACGAGCGCTTCGGTTTCACCGCGCCCAAGCAGCCCGAGACCCTGATGGAACGTTACTTCCCGAACATTTATTTGTCCTGAGCGGTCGCAACACGGCGACCCCCTTCTCGAATCAGGCTTACGATAGTCTCAATCGAGAAGGAAGCTGTATGTTCCAGGCCGCCGTCAATATTGTCGTCCGCACACTGCTCGCCGTCGTCTTACTCACGAGCCAGTCTCTCGGGGCCACAGAGGCGCCGCAGCCCAAGGGCTCGCTGGTCATCATCGGCGGAGCGCTGCGCAGCGATAACGCGGCCGTGTGGGAACGCATGGTCCAGCTCGCGGGCGGCAAGGGTGCCCGCATCGCCGTCTTCGCCTCCGCCTCCGCCAATCCCGACAAGGCCGGCAAGGCCCTGGTCGAGCGTTTCCATCACTATGGCGCCAACGCCTTCTTCGTGCCGGTCGCCGTGCGCCTGGCCGGCACCAACTACCAGGCCGCCGCCGACGATCCCACCTTGGCCGCGGCCGTGCGCGCTGCCGGCGGCGCCTTCTTTGCCGGCGGCGACCAGGGCCGCATCACGCATGCGCTGCGGCGCACGGACGGCAGCAATAGCCGCGTGCTCGACGCGCTGTGGGACATGTACCGGCGCGGCGGCGTGATCGCCGGCACCAGCGCCGGCGCCGCCATCATGAGCAGCACCATGTTCGGCCATCCCAAGACGGTGCTCGCTACGCTCAAGCTGGGCCTGGACGACGGCAAGGAAATCACGCCGGGCCTGGGCTTCATCGGCGAAGACGTCTTCATCGACCAGCACCTCCTGGTGCGCGGCCGCTTCGCACGCATGGTGCCCGCCATGCTCAAGAAGGGCTACAAGCTCGGCCTGGGCGTCGACGAGAACACCGCGATGGTGGTGGGGCCCAACCGCGAAGTCGAAGTCATCGGCTACCGCGGCGCGCTGCTGGTCGATTTGTCGAAGGCGGTGGCGCAACACGGCCCGCTCCACGTCAGCAACGTGCGCCTGAGCTACCTGGACAACGGCGACCGCTTCAGCCTCGCCACCCGGTCGTTCACGCCCTCACCGGACAAGATGGATAACCGGATCGACCCGGCCAAGCCCTATTACCGTGAACCCCTGTTCTCGGCCGACATCCTCGGCAACAGCACGGTGGTGGACCTGATGGCCAGGCTGATCGACAGCGACCAGCTTGACGCCATCGGGCTGTCCTTCGACGGCGCGCAGGGCATCGGGCCCGACCTCGGTTTCGAATTCAAGCTCACCCGCACCAAGGACAGCGTCGGCTACATGTCCTCGCTCACCGAGCAGTATTCGGTCTACCATCTGCGCCTGGACATCCGGCCGATCGTGGTGCAGCGCCCGCTCTACCGCTACCACCAGGCCGATACCGTGGCGGCATCGGGCTCCAGCGCTAGCCGGGCAGATGCCGCCAGGTGAAGCCGAAGCCTGCATCGACGATAGTCGCCCGGGCGCTTCCGAGGAAGCGGGCCGCGATGCCGGTCAGCGGCTCGCGGTGCACGAGGGTGATGCGCACCTGCCTGCCGGCCGCTTCCGGCCGCGAGGCCAGCAGCTCGCCGCTTTCGATGAACCCCAGGTAGCCGTTCAGTTTTTCCTGCAGCGCCATCAGGTGTCCGTGGTCGCCGTCCCATGACAAGTCGTCGGTGATCGTCAGGACGATGTCGCCTGAGCCCTCATCGATGCTGATGAAATCGACGACTTGTGGATTCTCGACTGTCATATTCCTCCTGGTCCGACGCCGTATGGGCGTAGTGATCGCGCATCGTCGCATTATCCGTGGTTTCGTAAAATTCGCCGCAGGCCGGCAGTACAATGGATGATCTTCCTGTACGAGGGTATCCATGATCCGTTTCGCTTCCCACTTCTTCTTGGCCGCACTGGCGCTGGCCGCAGGAGCAGCCTGCGCCGCCCAGCCGGCCACCGTCCGCGTCGACTACGCCCACAGCGGCAATGCGCTGCAGGATGGCTACGCGCTCGAGCGCATCGTGATCGAGCCGCTGCCCTGGCCGGGCAGTACCGCGCGCAATCTCGACGAGACCAATCGCGGCCAGAACCGCGTCGAAGTGGTCGACGCGAAAACGGGCGACCTGCTGTACTCGCGCGGCTTCTCGACCATCTTCGGCGAATGGCGCACGACGGACGAAGCGAACAAGATCAGCCGCAGCTTCCAGGAGTCGGTGCGTTTTCCGAAGCCCGACCGCCCGGTGCGCGTGCGCATCCTCAAGCGCGACGAGCGCAACCAGTTCTCGGTCGCGTGGAGCGTCGAGGTGGACACCAACGCTCAGGAGGTCGTGAAGAAGCAGCCTGCGGCGCCCGCGAAACCCATCGCGATCCACACGAGCGGCCCGTCGGCCGACAAGGTCGACCTCCTGATCATGGGCGACGGCTACACCGCTGCCGACATCAAGAAGTTCGAGCTCGACGCGCGGCGCCTCACCAGGCACCTGTTCTCGGTCTCGCCCTTCCGCGAACGCGCGGGCAGCTTCAACGTCTGGGCGCTGGCGGTGCCCACCGGCGAATCGGGCATCAGCCGTCCCTCCACCGGCGTCCACCACGCGTCCCCGCTGGGCACGCGCTACGACATCTTCGGCAGCGAGCGCTATGTGCTCACCCTGGATAACCGCGCGCTGCGCGACATCGCTCAGCATGCGCCCTACGAGTTCATCGAGATCCTGGTGAACAACGAGACCTACGGTGGCGGGGGCATCTTCGGCCAGTTCAGCACCGCGGCCGCCGGCAACGAATGGGCGAACTACCTGTTCGTGCACGAATTCGGCCACCATTTCGCGGGCCTGGCCGACGAGTACTACACCTCGCCGGTCGCCTACGCCGCCGCCAGCACGCGCATGGAGCCATGGGAGCCGAACGTCACCGCGCTGCGCGACCCTGCCGGCATCAAGTGGAAACACCATGTGAAAGCCGGCACGCCGCTGCCAACAAGCTGGCCGAAAGCGGAGTACGAGCAAGCCTCGCGCGCCTACCAGAAGAAGCGCGCCGCGCTGCGTGCGGCCAACCGCCCCGAGTCCGAGATGAACGCGCTGTTCCGGGAAGACCTGCGCGCGACCCAGGCCCTGTTCGCGGGCAAGCCGCACCGCCATGCTGTCGGGGCCTTCGAAGGAGCGAACTACGAAGCGACTGGTTACTTTCGCCCGGCCATGCAATGCCTGATGTTCGACCGCAGCGAAAGCTTCTGCCCGGTGTGCCAGGAGGGGATTGCCGACATCATCGACCTGTATGCGGGCGCAGCTCGGCAGTAAAGTTTGCTTACAACTTGGATAGGCCTAAGTGGGCTGGGCAACAGACCCGGATGTGGCGGATGGGTATTCTGAACTCATCAGCACAGAAAAACGATTCCGCAGACGAACTGATCTGCTTACAGAACCACTGAAAGGATCCACCATGAACAAACTGATCGCCACCCTCATCGCCGGCCTGTTCGCTACCGCAGCCACCGCCCAGGTCACCACCACCGTCCCTGCCACCAAGGCAGTCGTCAAAGCCGAAGCCGGCGCCGAGAAGGACATCGCCAAGGCGGAGTCGAAGGAAATGAAGGTCGCCAGCAAGGCCGACGAAAAAGTGAACAAGGCAGCTGCCAAGGCGAACGAGAAGAAGGCCAAGGCACACGCCGACGCAGTCGAGAAGCAGGCCGACGTGGCTGAAAAGATCGCCGAAGCCGATCCGGAAGACCGCGCCAAGGCCGTCGCCAAGGGCCAGGAGAAGATGGCCGATGCCAACCTGAAGGCCAGCAAGAAGATGATCAAGGCCGACGAAAAGCTGCTCAAGACCCAGGTCGAGGCAGCGGCCGACAAGGCAATTGCTGCAGCCAAGACCGAACAGGTGCGCGCTGAAGCGACCGCCGACGTGCACAAGGCGGCTGCGAAGCACTAAGCACTGCTGTGTCAATGAGAACGCCGGCTTGCGAGCCGGCGTTTTTATTTTCTGGTGCTAGTGGTTTGCTGCGAACTTGGATTCCCGCCTGCGCGGGAATAACGTGCGTGAGTTAACGCTTAAAACGTTTCTGCCGTTAGCCCTGAAACCGTCGTCCCGGCGAAGGCCGGGACCCAAGTTCGTCGCGCACCCCAACCGATTGCTTGCACCGCTAAATCGGCACACGAAAAAAAACGCCGGCATCCAGCCGGCGCTCTCGGTTACACGGCTTTCGCCGCTTCGCCTTCCGTCACCCGCATCGCCAGATCCTGCGCCTTGAGCTTCGCCGACAGCGGCTTGCCCTTGCGTGCGCGCTTGCCGAAGTGCGGCTCCAGGCCCGATGCGAACAGCTCCACCGTGCGCGGCTTCGAGCCGGCCCAGGTGCCGATGACGTTCACGCCTTTCTGGTTGATCGGCTGCGCCGCCAGCAGGGTTTCCTTCGGATCGAGCTCCATCAGGATCACGCCGCGGCCGCCATTGGTCAGCACCTTCATCTCGTCGATGCCGAACACCAGCACGCGGCCCTTTTCGGACAGGCAGGCGATCGCGCCGGTGGCATCGGGCACAACTCGCGGTGGAAGCGGGACGGCGCCTTCGTCGAGCGTGATGAAGGACTTGCCGCCCTTCAGGCGGCTGACCATGTCGCCGGCCTTGGCAATGAAGCCGAAGCCGTTGGACGAGGCCAGCAGCAGGCGCGTGTCGGGGGTGCCGGCGAAATAATGCAGGATGCGCACGCCGCCCGACAAGTCGACCAGGGTCGTGATCGGCACGCCGTCGCCGCGCGCGCCCGGCAATGCCGCGACCGGCACCGAATACGCCTTGCCGTTGCTGCCGATCCCCAGCAGGGAGTCGACGGTGCGGCACTCGAAGGCCTTGAACAGCGAGTCGCCGGCCTTGAAGGTGAACTGCGCCGGATCGTGGCCGATGCCGGTACGCGCGCGCACCCAGCCTTTTTCCGACACGATCACGGTCACCGGCTCGTCGACGATCTTCTGCTCGGCCACTGCGCGTTCGGCTTCTTCGATGACGGTGCGGCGGTCGTCGCCGTACTGTTTCGCGTCAGCCTCGATCTCGCGGATGATCAACCGTTTCATGGTCGACGGGTTCTCGAGGATATCTTCCAGCTTTTCCTGTTCCGAACGGAGTTCGGCCAGCTCCTGCTGGATCTTGATCGCTTCCAGGCGCGCCAGCTGGCGCAGGCGGATCTCGAGGATGTCTTCGGCCTGGCGGTCGGACAAGCGGAACTCCTCCATCAGCGCCGCCTTTGGCTCATCCGAATTGCGGATGATCGCGATGACCTTGTCGATGTTGAGCAGGACGATCTCGCGGCCTTCCAGGATGTGGATGCGGTCCTTGACCTTGCCCAGCTTGAATTCGGTCCGGCGGCGCACGGTAACGAAGCGGAAGTCGATCCATTCCTGCAGGATGTCGGTCAGGCCCTTCTGGCGCGGGCGGCCATCGCCGCCGATCATCACCAGGTTCATCGGGCTCGAGGTCTCCAGCGAGGTGTGCGCGAGCAGCATCAGCATGAACTCGTTCTGGTCCTGGTTCTTCGACTTCGGCTCGAACACGAGGCGCACCGCCGCTTCGCGGCCCGATTCGTCGCGCACGGTGTCGAGCGCGCCGAGGATGTTCTGCTTGAGCGCCAGCTGCTCGGGCAGCAGCGTCTTCTTGCCCATCTTGATCTTCGGGTTGGTCAGTTCCTCGATCTCTTCCAGCACGCGCTGGCTCGAGGTCCCGGGCGGCAGTTCGGTGACCACTGCCTGCCACTGGCCGCGCGCCAGTTCTTCGATCTTCCAGCGCGCGCGCACCTTCATCGAGCCGCGGCCGGTGGCGTACATGTCGGCCACGGTCGAGGCCGGGGTGATGATCTGGCCGCCGCCCGGGAAGTCCGGGCCCGGGATCAGGGTCATCAGCTCGGCGTGCGACATCTTCGGGTTGCGGATCAGGGCGACCGCCGCCGTCGCCACTTCGCGCAGGTTGTGCGAGGGGATCTCGGTGGCCATGCCGACCGCGATGCCCGAGGCGCCGTTGAGCAGCACCATCGGCAGGCGGGCCGGCAGCTGGCGCGGTTCGGTGAAGGAGCCGTCGTAGTTCGGCTGGAAGTCGACCGTGCCCATGTCGAGCTCGTCGAGCAGCAGACGCGATACCGGCGTCAGGCGCGCTTCGGTATAGCGCATCGCCGCGGCGCCGTCGCCGTCGCGCGAGCCGAAATTGCCCTGGCCATCGATCAGCGGATAGCGCAGCGAGAAGTCCTGCGCCATGCGCACCAGCGCGTCGTACACCGACTGGTCGCCGTGCGGGTGGAGCTTACCCAGCACGTCGCCGACCACGGTGGCCGACTTGCGCGGCTTGGCGGTATGGCCCAGGCCCAGCTCGTGCATCGAGTACATGATGCGGCGCTGGACCGGCTTCTGGCCGTCCGAGACGTCCGGCAGCGCGCGGCCCTTGACCACCGAGACGGCGTAGTCGAGGTAGGCGCGCTCGGCGAAGGTGGAAAGGGTGAGCGTTTCGACGTCGTCGTTCGGCTCGTTTTGTTGTTCGAAGAGGTTTGCTTGCGTCGTCATGATTGGGTGTTCGGTGTTTGGGCGGGGCTAGTAGCTGCGGTACAAAATTGGGGGGGATAATGCCAGTGGCATTATTTCCGCCTTCGCGGGAACGACGTAGATAAGCCAACACAATCAATCAACGTCATCCCCCGCACAGGCGGGGATCCAATTTGGCGTGCGTCACGCCTGCGTCACTTAAATATCCGCCTCAGTTTCATTCCCATGTTCCTCCAGCCACGCCCGGCGCGCCGCGGCTTCGCCTTTGCCCATCAGCATATTGAAGCGCGAAGCCGATTCGGCCAGGTTGTACTGGCCGAAGGCGACCGGCAGCAGGCGGCGGGTGTCGGGGTTCATGGTGGTTTCCCACAGCTGTTCGGCGTTCATCTCGCCCAGGCCCTTGAAGCGCGAGATGCTCCACGCGCCTTCCTTCATGCCTTCTTTCTTGAGCTTGTCCTCGATCGCCAGCAGTTCGCCGTCGTCGAGCGCGTACACCTTTTGCAGCGGCTTCTTGCCGCGCGCCGGCACGTCCACGCGATACAGTGGCGGGCGCGCGACGCAGATGTGGCCGCTGCGGAACAGGGCAGGGAAGTGCTTGAAGAAGAGCGTCAAGAGCAGTACCTGGATGTGCGAGCCGTCGACGTCTGCATCGGACAGGATGCAGATCTTCCCGTAGCGCAAGCCGCTCAGGTCGGGACTGTCGTCCGCACCATGCGGGTCGACGCCGATCGCCACCGCGATGTCGTGGATTTCGTTGTTCGCGAACAGGCGGTCGCGGTCGGTTTCCCAGGAGTTGAGTACCTTGCCGCGCAGCGGCAAAATCGCCTGGAATTCCTTGTCGCGGCCCATCTTGGCCGAACCGCCCGCCGAGTCGCCCTCGACCAGGAACAGTTCGTTGCGGGTGATGTCGGTCGATTCGCAGTCGGTCAGCTTGCCCGGCAGGACGGCTACGCCGGAAGACTTCCTCTTCTCGACCTTCTGCAGTGAACGCAGGCGCGACTGGGCCTGCTTGATGACCAGTTCGGCCAGCTTCTTGCCATATTCGACGTGCTGGTTCAGCCACAATTCGAGCGGCGGACGGGTGAAGAAGGACACCAGCTTGACCGCGTCGCGCGAGTTCAGGCGCTCCTTGGTCTGGCCCTGGAATTGCGGGTCCAGCACTTTTGCGGACAGCACGAAGGAGACGCGTGCGAACACGTCTTCCGGCAGCAGCTTGACGCCTTTGGGCAGCAGCGAATGCATCTCGACGAAACTCTTCACGGCGCCGAACAGGCCGTCGCGCAGGCCCGATTCGTGGGTGCCGCCGCTGACGGTCGGGATCAGGTTGACATAGGATTCGCGCACCACCGAACCTTCTTCGGTCCAGGCCACGACCCAGGCAGCGCCTTCGCCTTCGGCAAAGCCTTCGTCGCCCGCCGGGGCGTACTGCGCGCCCTCGAACAGCGGGATCACGGTCTGGCCGCTGGAACTCTGGGCCAGCGCCTCGGTCAGGTAGCCGCGCAGCCCTTCGTCGTAGCGCCAGGTCTGGACGTCGCCGGTCTTCTGGTTGGTGAGCGTGACGGTCACGCCCGGCAGCAGCACGGCTTTCGAGCGCAGCAGGCGCTGCATCTCGGCCAGCGGAATGTTCGGCGAATCGAAATATTTCGGGTCGGGCCAGGCGGTGACGCGGGTGCCGTTCTTCTTGCCGCCACGTTCGGCCGGGCGCGAGGTGAGTGGCTCGATCACGTCACCGGCGGAGAAGGCCAGCTCGTGCACGCCGTTGCCGTTTTCCTCTTTACGCCAGACCGTGATCTCGAGGCGTGTCGACAGCGCATTGGTGACGGACACGCCGACACCGTGCAGGCCGCCCGAGAACGCATAAGCGCCGCCCGAGCCCTTGTCGAACTTGCCGCCCGCGTGCAGGCGGGTGAACACGATCTCGACGGTCGGCACGTTTTCTTCGGGATGCAGTCCAACCGGGATGCCGCGGCCGTCGTCTTCGACCGTGACCGAGCCGTCCGTGTTGAGCGTCACGGCGATGTTGTTGCAGTGTCCGCCCAGTGCCTCGTCGGAGGCGTTGTCGATCACTTCCTGGATGATGTGCAGCGGGTTTTCGGTGCGGGTATACATGCCCGGACGCTGCTTGACGGGCTCGAGTCCCTTGAGGACGCGGATGGATGATTCGCTGTAGTCGGATGCGGGTTTCTTGGAAGCCATGCTTATTTTCGTAAATTAATGCTTGCGCATTCTATCGTGTCAACCGGGAAAAAATTAGGCTTTTATAGATATCAAACGTGCTTGTTCGTTCGTACCTTTGTGCTAGATTAAGACGACAAACCCGGAAGCGCCCCAGGAAAGGCTGGAAAAGCGATGCACGCACCCAGATATCCCTTTACCGTTCGACTGATCGGGTTCGCGCCTGCGGAATGCGCACAGCTGGAAAACCTGCTGGCGCAAGCCCCGCGCACGGGGCCGTCCTATTTTTGCCTGCACGACGACAGTTTGCAGGATCCCGACCTGTACATCGCCGCCGGCGACAGCCCAGAGGCACTGGCACGGCTGCGCTGCCTGCCGCCCGGCGCGCTGCAGCCGACGCTCGTGATCGGCAGTCATGGCGCCAGCTGCCACCGTACCCTGGCGCGCCCGGTCGATCCCGTCCACCTCTACGACGCCCTGGGCGATCTGCTCGACGCACGCGTGCAGGCAATAGCGGCCTCGATGGCACGCGGCGAACGCCGCCTGCCGGAGCGGCGACGAAGGCCGAGGCTGGGGCCGGATACCGAGGCCCCGGCCTACTACGCCAGCATGCGCCACGGACCGCAGGATGGCGCCGTGCTCATCATCGACAAGGGCGGCGCTTTCCGCGACCACGTGGCTCAGGTCGTCGGCACCCAGGGGCGCCCCGTCGAATGGACCGATAGCGGCCGCGCCGCCGTGCGCCTGTGCGACGAGACGCCGGTGTCGCTGGTGATGATCAATACCGCCGCGCCCGGCATCGAGCCCTACGATTTGTGCAGCAAGATCAAGGCGCAGGACGGGGCAAGCCGCACCGCGGTGCTTCTCCTGGTTGGGCAATCTTTCAAGTACGACAGCAACCGCGCCCGCGATGCAGGCGTGCGCGGCCTGCTCGACAAACCGGTAGCCGACCGCCACCTCGTGGCGACCTTCCAGAAACTGCTGGCGCTGCCAACCTGAAAACTACTGTAATTGCATACAGTATTAACCGAAAACCGAAATCGCGCAAGCCGCCGTTGTGTGTCGGCAGCGGCGTGATTCAACGCGCCGGCGGCACCCCTGGCCGCGCGTATTACGATTTCGTAACACGTTCAAATCGTGCGCGGCCATGGCGACGTTATATTGACGGTTATGGCGGAAGACGAACCAAAATCCCTCGAGGAAATACCGGGCTCTCCCCTCGACAAGCGTCCGGAGAGCCCGATCCGCGTGCCGGACCGGCGCGCCACGCGCGGCCCCGTCGAGCCCGGCGCCGCCCGTTATCAGCGCGACGGCGATACGCCCTTTGCGCTGGCGGGAAGGGTGCTGAGCTCGCGCTGGCGCAGCTTTCGGGAGCGCTTCAGCCGCGACTTCATGCACCGCACCCTCCATATCGGGGTGTCGGCGCGCATTTTCCACCCTGAAGCAGGCGCGAAAGGCCTGCTCAGCAAGAATCTCCAGTATCTCGAAGAATCGATCGCCCAATGGGTGATGTCGCGCGACGTGCTGGTGTTCATGATCCCGACGGTGAATACCAACGGGCTGCTGCACCCCAGCAACATCACCCTGCGCCATTACGCGCGCCACCTCGACGGGCTGGTGCTGCAGGGCGGGGCCGATGTCGCGCCGCAGACCTATTCCGAACTGCCGACCCGGCCCGAATGGAGCGGCGACCGCGCGCGCGACGTCTACGAGCTCGAGCTGCTGCACGAATTCGTCGATGCCGGCAAGCCGGTGCTGGGCGTGTGCCGCGGTTGCCAGCTGATCAATGTTGCCTTCGGCGGCACCCTCTACCAGGACGTCGCCACCAATGTCCCCGAGGCGCTGGCCCACGTGCACGATCTGTACGACGCTCACCGCCATGCGGTGCGCTTTCCGCCAGGCTCGTCACTCGGCCGCATGTTCAGTGGCGTGCAACGGCCGATCGTCAATTCGATCCACCACCAGGCCGTCAAGGAACTGGGGCGCGACATCCAGGTGGAAGCCTATTCCGATCCGGACGGCATCGTCGAGGCGATCCGCTACGAACGCGCCGATTTCGTGATGGGCCTGCAATGGCATCCGGAATTCCACCGCGCCGGCGGCACCGAGCTGCTCGACTGCACGCCGGTGCTGGACGAATTCCTGCGGGCGGCGCGCGAGACCAGACTGTAGACGCCAGCTGCAAGGCCGGGCTGCACCCGTCCCCGTGCTGCCCGGAAGTTCTCCAACTTGAGCCAAGCCGTGCCGAAAACGCTTGCTTTCATCGGTTGAGCGGTCAATAATAAATGAGAATCATTCTCATCTATTGGTCGAATATCCGTGAAAGAGAGGCGTGCATGAACAGTCGTTTTGCAGACCCGGCAATCACCTCGCAGGCATCGCGCAGCCAGGACGTGCTGCTAGTGGCGTCGCTGCTGCACCTGATGTCGCATTACACCGCGCGCGGCGATGGCGAGCAGCCCTGCGTGAAGCTGGCCTCGGTGATCGAGCGCCACCTGTGCGCGCTGACTCGCCTGCCTGAGATCGACCCGGTGCTGCGCGCTACCTGCGAGCAGCTGGCAGAACGCTGGGCGGGCCTGGTGGACGAGCAGTTGCCGCGGCCGCAGCCAGCCAGGCAGCCGCTGCTGGCGCGCTTCATGAAAGGGGCGCGGAGCCGGAAGGTGGTAGCGACCTAGACGCCATTGAGCGCTTGCAGATCACCACATTTGTTTAGTCGTTGTCCTATAGGCCGCCGCCGGTGCGACGGTTCCCGAGCAGGAGTTTTTGTTCGCAGCGCGACACCTTGCGAAAGACTTGGGCACCGGCCTTCGCCGGTGCGACGACTCCAGGGTCGCAGGCCATCACCCCCGCTGCCAGCGCATGCGCCGGTCGCCGCGGAAGCGCTGGATCGCCGCCTGCACCATGCCCTCGACGCTGCCCTCCAGCGCGAACACCTGGCGCAGCTGCGCTGCGTCGCTGCCGCCGTGCGCGGCCGCGGCCAGGTGCTGCAGGGCCTCGACGCTGCCCAGCGCCTCGGCGTGCGGCATCATCTTCTCCAGCGTGGCCAGGATGTCCTCGCGCATCGGTACCGCCTCGTAGGTCTTGGGGTGGGTGAGCGAACCCTCCATGCCGAAGCGGCAGGCCTGGAAGCGGTTGTAGTTATAGACCAGGTAATCGTCTTCGCTGGGCGCTTCTTCGGGTCGCGTGAGCAGGTAGCGGCACAACGCCTGCAGGTAGCCGGCAATGGCCGCGGCGCGCTCCACCGTCAGCGGCGTGTCGCACACGCGCAGCTCGATGGTGCCGAATTCGGGTTTGGGCCGCAGGTCCCAGTAGAAGTCTTTCATGCTCTTGATGATGTTGGTGCGTTCCATCTTGGCGAAATAGACCTCGGTGAACTCCTGCCAGGTCTGCACGAACGGCGCGCGCCCGCTCATCGGGAAGGCGAAGACGGAATTCAGGCGCGCCGAATCGAAACCGCTGTCATGGCCCTGCACGAAGGGCGAGGAGCTTGATAACGCGATGAAATGCGGCAGGTAGCGGTTCAGCGCGTGCAGCAGGTAGAGCGCATCGTCGCCGTTGGCGCAGCCGATGTGCACGTGCTGGCCGAACACCGTGAACTGCTTGGCCAGGTAGCCGTACAGCTGCGACAGGTATTCGTAGCGCGGCCTGGCTGAAATTTTCTGTTCCGACCAGTGCTGGAAAGGATGGGTGCCGCCGCCCGCGATGCCGATATTGAGCACGTCGCTGGCGGCGACCAGCGTGTCACGGATCTCGCGCAGTTCGGCCAGGAGCGGCGCGTAGGCCGTGTGCACGCTCGAATTAATCTCGATCATGCTCTCGGTGATTTCGGGCGTCACGTTGCCGGGGAAGGGCTTGCGCTTCAAGAGGTGCAGCAGGTCGGGGCTGGCCGCCGTCAGGTCGAAGTCCGACAGGCTGACCAGCTGCAGTTCGAGCTCGACCCCGAAGGTCAGTGGCCGGGATGGCGTAAAGGCTTCAAGCGGCATCGGGATGCTCCGGGGCTTCATGCGCCCATACCAGGGCGCGCTGGATGATCAGGGGGCCGAACACTTCCAGCAGCATGGTCACGGCCGCCATCGCGCGCAATTCCTCGACCACGTGCACGCCCGCATGGCGCGCATGCTCGATCAGCAAGATTACGAACACCGACAGCGGCACCAGGCCCAGGCCGGTAAGCGCGCCTTTGCGCCAGGAGATGCCGGACAGGTGGGCAAAGGCCGTCACCCCGGCGGTCTTGGTTACCAAGCGCGCAAACACCACGACTACGGCCAGCGCGCTGCCGGCAGCGATCTGGCGCCAGTCCAGCGTGGAGGCGGCGAACACGAACAGCAGCACCGTCAGCATCTCGCCCAGCGCCCCGAAATTGCGCTGCGCCGCGCTGAACGCGACGCGCCGGTGGCGCGCCGTTAGCCCAAAAGCCAGTGCCGCGATATAGGGCGAGAGTGCGCCCGCATCGCAGATCGCCACCAGGAGCAGCACGGCAATCGCGAAAGCCACGGTCGCATCCTGGCGCGGGTTATGGATCGCGCGCAGCAGGGCCGGCACCACCACCCCGAACACGGCGCCCAGCAACACCGAGCCGGCCAGCATCACGAGGCTCTGCCAAAGCGCGTCGCCGACGGCGTCGAAGGTGCGGAAGATCCAGAAGCCGATGATCACGTTGAAGGCGAACACCGCCAGCACGCAGTTCAGCGCCGTCAGGTGCAGTACGCGTTCGGTCACCTGGCCCGAGCTGCGCTGCTCGTTGATGACGCGCATCACGGTGGCGGGCGAGGTGCCCATCGACAGGGCCGCCATCATCAGCGCGATCAGTTGCGGGCTGCCGAAGGCGATGGCGACCAGGTAGACCACGGCGAAGGTGAGCAGGGATTCGGTGAGGCCGGCCACGCCCAGCCAGGGGTTGGTGTGCAGCCAGCGCAGGTTGATGCGGTAGCCGAGTTCGAACAGGATCAGGCCGAAGGCGATGTCGGCGAGCAGCGCGACCGGGCCGCTATCGGGCGGCGGCAGGATACCGATTTGCGGGCCTGCCAGCGCGAAGCCGACCAGGCCGTAGAAGCTGATGCGGGGCAGGCCGGTCCAGCGCTGGCCGAATTCGCCGGCCAGCCAGGCGATGGCCATGGCGATGGGCCATGCGAGGCTGGTCAGGATGGGCGGCAGGTCGGGCATTGATCGCCTTTTAATCAACGGATGGAGTGACCGAACATCGTAGGGTGGGCCAGTCCCTTGCCCGCGCGGTGATAGTCAGCGCAAGATCGTTGCGCACGAGATCCGAGTCCGCAACGATCACCGCGTGGGCGTAATTCCCGGCATTGCCCGAAATTACCCTGCCCACCCTACGGGTTGTTGGCAATTCTACAAGACGGGCAAGCGCGCACGATTGACGTGGACACGCCGTACAAGAAGACCTATTTGCTCAGCAACCGCATCGCCCGCTCCAGCCCTTCGAGCGTGATCGGGAACATCCGATTGTTCATGATTTGCCGGATGACCGAAATCGACTGCCGGTACTGCCACAGGTTTTCCGGCTCCGGATTGAGCCAGGCGAATTTGGGGAACGCATTGGTGAAGCGCGCCAGCCAGGCCGCGCCGGCTTCCTCGTTGTTGTACTCGACCGAGCCGCCCGGCGCCAGCACTTCATAGGGGCTCATGGTGGCGTCGCCGACGAAAATGATGCGGGTATCCTTCGGGTATTTGCGCAGCACGTCCCAGGTCGGGAAGCGTTCGCTGTGGCGGCGCTGGTTGTTCTTCCACAGGTAGTCGTAGACGCAGTTGTGGAAGTAGTAGAACTCCATGTTCTTGAATTCGCTCTTCGCCGCCGAGAACAGCTCTTCGGCGCGTTCGATGTGGTCGTCCATCGAACCGCCGACGTCGAGCAGCATCACCACCTTGATGCGGTTCTTGCGCTCGGGCTGCATGCGGATGTCGAGCCAGCCGGCATTGCTGGCCGTTGCCCGGATGGTGTCGTCCAGCGCCAGCTCGTCGGCGGCCCCTAGCCGGGCGAAGCGGCGCAGGCGGCGCAGCGCCACCTTGAGGTTGCGGGTGCCGAGTTCGCGTTCGTCGTCGTAGTCGCGGTAGCTGCGCTGCTCCCACACCTTCACCGCCGTGCGGTTGCGGCTTTGCCCGCCGATGCGGATGCCTTCCGGGTTGGTGCCGCCATTGCCGAAAGGCGAGGTGCCGCCGGTGCCGATCCACTTGCTGCCGCCTTCGTGGCGCCCGTGCTGTTCCTTCAGCAGTTCCTCCAGGCGCTGCTGCAGCTTGTCGTAGCCGAGCTTTTCCAGCGCCGCTTTCTGCTCGGGCGTGAGCTCGCGCTCGAAGCGCTTGAGCAGCCAGTCGAGGGGGATCTCGGCCTTGGTGTCGAACACCGCGGCCACTCCCTTGAAAAAGGCGCCGAAGGCGCGGTCGAACTTGTCGAAATGGGCTTCGTCCTTCACCAGCGTCAGGCGCGCGAGGTAGTAGAACTCGTCCAGCGAGGGCGCGATGACGCCGCGCTGCAGGGCCTCTAACAGCGTGAGGAATTCCTTGATCGTGACCGGGACCTTGGCGTCGCGCAGCGTGTAGAAGAAATCGATCAGCATCGGCTCAACCCCGCGCGTGCTGTCCCAGGCGCTCGTGCAGGGCGCTCTTGATCGCCGGCCATTCGCTGCGCAGGATGCTGTACATGACGGTGTCGCGCGGAGTGCCGTCGCGCCGCACGGCATGGTGGCGGATGACGCCGTCCTTCTGCGCGCCGAGCCGCTCGATGGCGGCCTGCGAAGCGAAGTTCTCGCCGTCGGTGCGCAGGCCGACCACGGCGCAGCCCAGCGTATCGAAGGCGTGCGACAGCAGGAGCAGCTTGCAGCTGGTGTTCACGTGGGTGCGCTGGGCGCGTTTCGCATACCAGGTGTAGCCGATCTCGACGCGGTCCGCGCCCGGGACGATGTCGTGGTAGCTGGTGGTGCCGAGCAGGGTGCCGCCGCTTTTTCCCTCGCGCGCGTCGATCACGGCAAAGGCCACCCGGTCGGGCATCTCGAGCGCGGTGCCGATGTATTGGCCCGCGTTGTGCGGCTCCGGCACGCTGGTCACCCGTAAATTCCACAGCTCGCCGTCGCCGGCGGCCGCGCGCAGGCCTTCCTCGTGGTACGGCGCCAGCGGCTCCAGGCGCAGGCCGTTAAACTCGAGCGTGACAGGCGCGACCCGGATCATCGGTTGGTCCTCGACATCTGGATCAGGCGCTCGAACAGGTGAACGTCCTGCTCGTTCTTCAGCAGCGCGCCGTGCAGCGGCGGGACGATCGCCTTGCGGTCCTGGCTGCGCAATGCTTCGGCCGGGATGTCCTCGGCCAGCAGCAGCTTGAGCCAGTCGAGGAATTCCGAAGTCGAGGGCTTCTTCTTGATGCCGGCAACCTCGCGCAGCTCGTAGAAGCTCTGCAGGGCTGCGGCAAGCAGGTCCTGCTTGAGCGCCGGGAAGTGGACCTTGACGATGTCGGTCATGGTCTCGCGGTCCGGGAATTTGATGTAATGGAAGAAGCAGCGGCGCAGGAAAGCGTCCGGCAACTCCTTTTCGTTGTTCGAGGTGATGATCACCATCGGGCGATGTTTTGCCACCACCATCTCGCGGGTTTCATAGACATAGAACTCCATGCGGTCCAGCTCGCGCAGCAGGTCGTTCGGGAATTCGATGTCGGCCTTGTCGATCTCGTCGATCAGCAGCACCACCGGCTCGGGCGCGGTGAAGGCCTGCCACAGCACGCCCTTGACGATGTAGTTGTGGATGTCGCGCACGCGCTCGTCGCCCAGTTGCGAGTCGCGCAGGCGCGACACTGCATCGTATTCGTACAGGCCCTGCTGGGCCTTGGTGGTCGATTTCACGTGCCACTGCATGAGGGGCATGTCGAGTGCTGCCGCCACTTCTTCGGCCAGCATGGTCTTGCCGGTGCCGGGCTCGCCCTTGATCAGCAGCGGGCGGCCGAGCGTCAGCGCGGCGTTGACGGCCAGTTTCAGGTCATCGGTGGCGACATAGTTGTCGCTGCCTTCGAAGCGTTGGGAAGCGTGCATGTGCGGTCGAAAGTAAGTGTGAAATGAGGCCGAGTATATGCCAGAATGGCGCTCACCGAGGACGTCCCACCCGTACGTGCGTTTGTAGACTGTGGACAACTCTTCAGATAGAATCGACAGGTTGGTGGATCATTTGCTAACTTTTTGTGCGTTTGCGGTATTCGAATTACAACTAACGAGCCACACCCATGAAAACATCTTTAGCTCTACTGGTACTGGCGGCGTTTGCCGGCACCGCAACCGCCGCCGAGGTCGTCGGCAACCCGAAGGCAGCGGCAAGCAAGGTCGAAATGTGCATCGGCTGCCATGGCATCCCGGGCTACAAGGCGTCCTTCCCCGAGGTTTACCGGGTACCGATGATCGGCGGGCAGTCCGCCAAGTACATCGAATCGGCGCTGCACGCCTACAAGAAGGGCGACCGCAAGCACCCGTCGATGCGCGGTATCGCGGCCAGCCTGAGCGACCAGGACATCGCCGACGTGGCTGCGTACTACTCGCAGCAGACCCCTGCCACCGCCAAGCGCTAAGGACAGCCATGAAGAAACTCGTTTCCGCGCTGGTGTTCGGCGCTTTCTGCCTCAACGCTTCGGCCGCCGACGTCTCGAAGGGCGAAGCCCTGGTCAAGAAGTACAACTGCGCGTCCTGCCACGGCGCCGACTTCAACAAGCCGATCGACCCGAGCTATCCGAAGCTGGCCGGCCAGCACGCCGAATACCTGACGCACACGCTGCACGCCTACAAGCGCGGCGCCGGCCCGAACGGCCGCACCAACCCGATCATGTCGGCCCAGGTGCAGCCGCTGTCGAACCAGGACATGGCCGATATCGGCGCCTACCTAGCGAAACTGCCGTCGCAGCTCGTCGTCAGCAAGTAAGCTTCAGTAAATAAGCTTTTCCAGCCTGCGGCTGGTAAACTGCGATCCCCCCGACCGGGCAGCCGGCAGGGGGATTTTGTTTTTGGTGATGCGCGTGGTGGTGAATGCGGGTGCCGCGGGGGCGCGACGAACTTGGGTTCCGGCCTGCGCCGGGATCCAAGTTCGTACATAACCACCGCCTTTCGCGTCCACCAATTACCGCAGTACACCCCGTCACAACTGGAACCCTTCGTGCCTCCAGCCCACATCAAATCCAACCTGCTCAGCGGCCTCATCGTGGCCCAGGCGCTGGTTCCTTAAGCGATCGCCTTCGCCCTGGTCGCCAAGGTCTCGCCCCTCACCGGCCTGTACGCCGCGATGGTGGGCGGAAGACCCGACCACCCTACCAAAATCACCGTGCGGGCGGAAAGACCGTCCACTCTACGAAGATCAGCGCGATGCGCGCCGGCGCACGCAGTCGATATAGGCCTCGGTATCCGGCGGCACGCCGTTGCGCTGGGACGTCCAGATCATCTCGCCCAGGCATTCCATGATTTCGTGGTGCGCATCGTGCTCGCCGCGCCGGGACACCAAGAGGTCGTGCGCGGCCTTGATCCCGCGCGGCTGGTCGACCGAGACCTGCTCGGCAATCGACAGGTGCATCGACAGGTGCAGGAAGGGGTTCGCCTCGCCGCCTTCGACCGAGTAGTCGCGCGCGATCGCCGCGTCGACGTCGCCCAACTGCTCGTGGTATTCGGGATGCTGGGCGATCCAGTCGGCCGCGATGGCGTCCATCGGCGTCAGGATCTCGCCATTGCGCTGCTTGCGCAGGGCTTCGCAGAAAAAGCGGCGCACGTCGTGCGAAGACGGTGTGAACATATCGGGGGAGGGCAAAAAGGACGGAAGCCGGCATTGTAGCGCGATGCGGTTTGGCCCGTGCGGCAGCCGCCGGCTAGCGCCTTGGTGTTGCTGGATGAATCACAAGGTGTTCATGCGTGGCGCATGAACAGGCTTGCTCCGCAGAACGAGCGCACAGCAAAGGGGATGGAAACCGGCTGGAACCGGTCTCCATGGGGATCTTACTTGTTCGGCACCAGCACCAGCGGTTCTGCAACCACCGGGGCAACGGCCGCCGGCGACGCCGTCAACGTTGCCTGCTGGACCGGCTTGCCGCCGCCCTGCACACGGCCATGCGGCTGGCGCAGGTAGCGCGCGCTGTGGCGGCGTTCGCCATGCGGGCCGCCGCTCTTGGCCGGCCAGGTGATGAAACGCGACAATTCCTGCAGCGCCCGCTGGTAGACATCGCGCTTGAACTCGATGACCACGTCCAGCGGCACCCAATAGTCGTGCCAGCGCCAGGCGTCAAACTCGGGATGGTCGGTGAGGCGAAGGTTGACGTCGTTATCGCGCGCCACCATCCGTAACAGGAACCAGATCTGCTTCTGGCCACGGTAGTGGCCGCGGATCTCGCGCTTGATGAAGTGATCTGGCACCTCATAGCGCAGCCAGTCGCGGGTGCGGCCCACGATCTTGACGTGCTCCTGGCGCAAGCCGATTTCTTCCTCGAGCTCGCGGTACATTGCCTGTTCCGGCGTCTCGCCGTATTTGATTCCTCCTTGCGGAAATTGCCACGAGTGCTCACGCACCCGCTTGCCCCACCACACCTCGTTATTGGCGTTCAGCAGGATGATGCCGACGTTGGGGCGAAACCCTTCACGATCGAGCATAAGTGCACCTCGAAACTTTCTGCCAGCCGTACGATCCTTATATTTTTACCCACAAATTGCCGTGCCTAGCTTGCCGGCAAGTTGCCGGCGAGGCAGGTACTGCGTGTTCCGGACCCATTTGTAGAAAGATTGGACGCATCAGCCAGCTAATCCTTTAAAATTAGGTCGATTATAACTCTCTCTTTTTAAAAAGAATTCATCGATATGCGCGCCTCACGATTTTTTATTTCAACTCTTAAAGAAGCGCCTTCCGACGCCGAAATCGTCAGCCACCAGCTGATGATGCGTGCAGGGATGATCAAGCGGCTGGGTTCGGGCATCTACACCTATATGCCGACGGGCCTGCGCGTCATCCGCAAGGTCGAGGGCATCATTCGCGAAGAAATGAACCGTGCAGGCGCAATCGAACTCCTGATGCCGCTCGTGCAGCCGGCCGAACTGTGGCAGGAAACCGGCCGCTGGGACAAGATGGGCCCGGAATTGATGCGCGTCAAAGACCGCCACGGCCGTGAATTCGCGATCCAGCCGACCTCGGAAGAAGTCATCACCGACGTCGTGCGCAGCGAGCTGAAGTCCTACCGCCAGCTGCCGGTCAACTTCTATCACATCCAGACCAAGTTCCGCGACGAGCGCCGCCCGCGCTTCGGCCTGATGCGCGGGCGCGAGTTCACGATGAAAGATGCCTACTCCTTCGATCGCGATGTGGCCGGCATGCAGGCGTCCTACCAGGTCATGTTCGACGCCTACACCAAGATCTTCAACCGCTTCGGCCTGAAGTTCCGCGCGGTGGCGGCCGACAACGGCGCCATTGGCGGCACCGGCTCGCATGAGTTCCACGTGATCGCCAGCACCGGCGAAGACGCGCTGGTCTACTGCCCGGACTCGGATTTCGCCGCCAACATGGAAGCGGCCGAAGCGCTGGCCATCGGCGAACGCGGCGCCGCCACTCAGCCGCTCACTAAAACATCGACCCCGGGCAAGACCAAGTGCGAAGCCGTGGCTGAACTGCTGAACGTCCCGCTCCAGCAGCACGTCAAGAGCATCGCCCTCACGGCCGAACACGAAGGCAAGAAGACTTACTTCCTGCTGCTGCTGCGCGCCGACCACGAGCTCAACGAGATCAAGGTCTCGAAAGTGGCAGGGCTGATGGACTTCCGCTTCTCGACCGAAGCGGAAATCCAGGAAGTCTACGGCACCGTGCCGGGCTACCTCGGCCCGATCAATACCAAGCTGCCGGTCACCGTGGTGGCCGACCGCACCGTGGCCAACATGAGCGACTTTATCTGCGGCGCCAACGAAGCTGACTTCCACTACACGGGCGCCAACTGGGGCCGCGACGCGGCCGAACCCCTGGTTGCCGACCTGCGCAACGTGGTCGAAGGCGATGCTTCGCCGGACGGCAAGGGCGTGCTGGCGATCGAACGCGGCATCGAAGTGGGCCACGTGTTCCAGCTCGGCACCGCCTATTCGGAAGCGATGAACGCTACCTTCCTCGACGAAAACGGCAAGCCGGCCCCGCTGCAGATGGGCTGCTACGGCATCGGCGTGACCCGCATCTTGGGCGCGGCGATCGAGCAGAACTTCGACGCCAAGGGCATCGTCTGGCCGGACGCCATCGCGCCCTTCGAGCTGGTGCTGTGCCCGATGGGCATGGACCGCAGCGAGATGGTCAAGGAACATGTCGAAAAGCTCTATGCCGACCTGCAGGCGGCCGGTATCGACGTCATCGTCGACGACCGCGGCCTGCGCCCGGGCGCGATGTTCGCCGACTGGGAACTGATCGGCGTGCCGCACCGCGTCGTGATCGGCGAGCGTGGCCTGAAGGAAGGCAACCTGGAATACCAGGGCCGCCGCGACGACGCCGCCACCAGCGTGCCGGTCGACGGCATGGTCGCCTTCATCAAGGGCAAGCTAGGCAAGTGAGTGTGTTGACGCTGGTTTCCTGGGCAGGCAGTGTGCTGCTGGCCGCCGGGCTGCTGCTCGGCGCGCCTGCGCACGCCGGAAACCAGAAGGAAGAAGCCATGGCCGACTCGGTGCGCCTGGCCATGGCCAATGCCATCCGCGACAGCCGGCCGCCCAAGCCGGTGCTGCGCGACGAGGCGGCGCGGGCGCGCTACCAGGCCTGGTTCAACGAGATGTCGCAGCGCCTGGCCAAGCGGCTTCCCGACGCGCAGTCGCGCACCGAATTCCTCGAAGTGGCCTGGTACGAAGCCACCCGCGCCGGCCTCGATCCGGGGCTGGTGCTGGGACTGATCCAGGTGGAGTCGGCCTACCGCAAGTACGCGATCTCGATCGCCGGCGCGCGCGGCTACATGCAGGTGATGCCCTTCTGGACCAAGGTGATCGGCGACGCCGACCGTCGCAAGCTGTTCCACATGCAGACCAACCTGCGCTACGGCTGCTCGATCCTGCGCATGTACATCGACATGGAAAAGGGCAACCTCTACCTGGCGCTAGGCCGCTACAACGGCAGCCGCGGCAAGCCGAAGTATCCGAACGCGGTGCTGTCGGCGTGGAAGAAGTGGGAGTTCAAGCCGGGCGTTTGACCGTTCATGCTCGCGTCTTCTATGCAGTTGTAGGGTGGGCAGGAAACCTGTCCGCCCTACGGTTCGCGGCAGCGCACCTGCCAACAATCCCGCAACATATCAATCCGCCATTCCTGCATGGCGAAGGTGTAAACTTCACGCTTTCCCGACGTAGAGGTTCCCATGCGATTGTCCACCCTCGCCGGCGCTGCCTGCCTTGCCATGCTGGCCGGCTGCGCGTCCGTTCCGCCCGCATCCCTTGCCACGCAAACCCCGCTCGAGCAGCGCGCGAAGAACGTGATCTTCTTCCTCGGCGACGGCATGGGCGTCAACACGCTCACCGCCGCGCGCATCTTCCATGTGGGCGAGGAGGGCGAGCTCACCATCGACCGACTGCCCGAATCGGCCTTCGTGAAGACCTTCTCGAACGATGCGATGGTGACCGACAGCGCCGCCGGAATGGCGGCCTACATGACCGGGGTGAAGCAAAACAACGGCGTGATCTCGATGTCGGCCGGCACCCGCTCGATCGCCCCTGGCAAGGACGTCAACGGCAACGCCCTGGTGAGCCGCTGCAAGGAGAGCCCTGAAGGCGGCGCGCCTGCGGCGACGCTGCTGGAGCTGGCCAGGCGCCGCGGCATGGCGCTGGGCGTCGTCACCAACACCAGCGTCACCGATGCGACCCCGGCCTCAAGCTACGGCCACGGTTGCCACCGCAAGCTGGAAACCGATTTCGCAGCCGCGCTTGTGCCGGGCGGCGCCGGCTACAACGGCGCGCTGGGCCCACGTGGCCTGGACGTGATGTTCGGCGGCGGGGCGCAGTTCTTCACGCCCTTCACGCGCGGCGGCAAGCGCGCCGACGGCCGCGACCTGCTGGCCGAGATGAGCGCGCAGGGCGTGCGCGTGGTGTCGGATAGTGCGGGCTTCCAGGCGCTGGCGCCAGCCACAGGGCAGCGGGCCATCGGCCTGTTCGCCGATAACCACATGGACTACGACGCCGTGCGCGACCCAAGCAGGCAGCCGAGCCTGAGCGAGATGACGCGCAAGGCCATCGACCTGCTGGCGCCGCACGCAGGCAGCCAGGGGGGCGGTTTCTTCCTGGTCGTCGAGGGCGGCCTGATCGACCACGCGCTGCATGCCACGCTCGGCAAACGCGCGCTGCAAGAGACGGTGTCGTACAACGCGGCCATGCAGGCGGCGCTCGACAAGATGGAAGCGCTCGACCCGGGCCTGAAGAACACCCTGGTGGTCGCCACCGCCGACCATGACCACACGCTGCTCCTGAACGGCTACACGGTCCGCACCGGCAAGACCACGCCAGGCAACCCGGGCGTGCTGGGCCTGGTGCGCAACCTCGACGGCAGCCCGAAGCTGGACAAGGAAGGCCGTCCGTTCACGATCATCGGCTTCGGCACCGGCGAAAACCGCACCAACGGCAACCGTAACACCATGCCTGCCTTGACCGACGAGATCGTGACGCGCGACGACTATCACCAGGAAGCCGTGGTGCGCACGCGCCCGGGCGCCGAAACGCATGGCGGCTCGGACGTCTACCTGGGCGCCGCCGGCGCCGGGGCCGAACTGTTCCGCGGAACCATCGACAACACCCGCGTCTTCAGCCTGATCAAGACCGCTGCCGGCCTGTGAGACCTGAACTGGACACCATCATGAAACAACGACTTCCACTGCTGCTGGCCGCCAGCCTGTTCAGCGCCAGCGCCATCGCCGCGCCGCAAGCGAAAAACATCATCTTCTTCCTCGGCGACGGCATGGGGCCGACCACGATCACCGCTGCGCGTATCTACAAGCACGGTGAAGACGGCCTGCTGAACTTCGAAAAGCTCGAGCGCACCGCGCGCATCAAGACGTATTCGAATGACTTCCAGACCACCGACAGCGCGCCCTCGATGGGCGCCTACATGACCGGCGTAAAGATCAACCAGGACGGCATCTCGATGAAGGATGCGCGCGCGATCGAGCCGGACAAGGACGCCCACGGCAACCGCACGGTTGACAAGTGCGGCGAGAACAACGGCAGCATCGTGCCGACCATCCTGGAGCTGGCCAAGGCGCGTGGCAAGGCGGTGGGCGCCGTGACGACCACCGAACTGACGCATGCAACGCCGGCATCGACCTTCTCGCACGCCTGCCACCGCGACGCGGCCTACAGCATCGCGCGCCAGCTGGTGCCTGGCGGCGCCGGCTACAACACCGCGCTGGGCGATGGCGTGGACGTCCTGATGGGCGGCGGACGGCACCACTTCACGCCGTATGACAAGGCGGGCAACCCGAAGGGCCGCGCCGACGGGCGCGACCTGATGGCGGAACTGGCGGGGCAGGGTTATTACGTGGCCGGCACCCGCGCAGGCATGATGTCTGCAAAACCCGGCCGCAAGTTCGTCGGCATCTACAGCGCCGACGACCACCTGGACTTTGCGCTGGAGCGCCGTCCCGAGCAGCCCACCTTGAGCGAGATGGCGCTGAAAGCAATCGAGCTGCTCTCGAAAGACCCGGACGGCTTCTTCCTGATGGTCGAAGGCGGCAAGATCGACCACGCGCTCCATGACAACAACGCCCAGAACGCGCTGGCCGACACGGTGGCTTTCGACGAGGCGATCCAGGCCGCGATCGACCGCATGCGCACGATCGACCCGGGCCTGGAAAATACGCTGATCGTCATCACGGCGGACCACGACCACACCATGGTGCTCAATGGTTATCCGAAGCGCGGCAGCAAGGTGCTGGACATCGTCCACGACTACGCCACCGGCGAGCCGAAGAAGGACGCGGACGGCAAGACCTTCACGGCCCTCGTCTTCGGCAACGGCAAGGTGCGCCCGGACGTGCGCGCCGACGTGGACAGCGCCACCGCGCTGGGCAAGCGCTACCAACAGGAGGCAGGCGTACGCACGGTCTACGAATCGCACGGCGGCGGCGACGTCAAGCTGTACGCGCTGGGCGCGGGCTCGGCGCCGTTCAAGGGGACGATTGAAAATACCAAGGTGTTCCACTTGATGAAGGCGGCGGCGGGATTGTGAGTTGAGGCGGGATGCCTGACGTCGCGCGCGACATCGGGCCAAGGTCGCCATATCAGATCAATCGCCATCCTTTATTAACGTCATTCCCGCGCAGCCGGGAATCCAAGTTCTCCCGCAGTACCTTTCCGGTTGCGGACTTCGGGTACAAACTTGGGCTCCCGCCTTCGCGGGAGGTCGTAAGCGCCAGTGGCGCTTACGACGGTCTTGAGGGAGAGGGAAAGCATCAGCAGGTTGCTGCGAGTACGAAAGAGCCCCTCCAAAAACAAAAAGCCCCGGAATCCGGGGCTTTCTGCAGTCAAGGCCTTGGACAGCCGCAGCGCTTACTTCAGATGATCCGAAATGAGCTTGGTCATTTCGAACATCGAGACCTGCGCCTTGCCGCCGAAGACAGCTTTCAGCTTGGCGTCGGCGTTGATCATGCGACGGTTCGCTGGATCTTGCAGGTTTTCTTTCTTGATGTAGTCCCAGACCTTCTTGGTGACTTCAGTGCGTGGCAGCGGCGCATTGCCGACGACTGCGGCCAATTCGCCCGACGGCGTCATCGCTTTCATGAAAGCGGCGTTCGGCTTGCGTGCTGCTGCAGGCTTGGCGGCTGGTTTTGCGGCTGCTTTTGCTGGAGCTGCTTTTTTTGCTGCAGGCTTGGCCGCGGCAGCAGGCTTGGCAGCTGCTTTCGTGGCTGGTGCTGCGGTGGATTTTTTGGCTGTTGCCATCTTCGAGCCTCCTAAAACGATCACGGGGAAAGTTGCGTTATTGACGCACGGGCTTATATTGGTGGCCTTTTACTGTTCGTGCAAGTCTTTTTCAAAATTTTTTCATTCTTACAAGCCCCGAAATGCGAGCTATCGCACACTCGGTGCGCCGCAAATGAAAAATCGGGGTCCGTAGATGTGAAAAACCGCGCAAGGCCAGTGCCCGCGCGGTTCCTTGCCGTTTCCAGCGAGCCGGTGTAAGGGTCAGCGCATGCCAGGCATCATGCCTTTCATCCCGCGCATCATCTTCATCAGGCCACCGCCTTTGAGCTTTTTCATCATCGACTGCATCTGGTCGTATTGGGTCAGCATACGGTTGACTTCCTGCACCTGCACGCCGGCGCCGGCTGCGATGCGGCGCTTGCGGTTGGCCTTGATCAATTCCGGCTTGGCGCGCTCGCCCGGTGTCATCGAGTCGATGATGCCGACCATGCGGCGTACCTGCTTCTCGGCCTGGTCCATGTTGGCGCCTGCCGCGGCCTGCTGGAATTGCGCCGGCAGTTTGTCGAGCAGGCCCGACATGCCGCCCATTTTCTTCATCTGCGTCAGCTGCGCCTTGAAGTCGTTCATGTCGAACTTGCCGCCGCCCTTGATCTTGTTCGCCAGTTCGGTGGCCGCTTCGGCGTCCACGCCCTTGCGCGCTTCTTCGACCAGCGCCAGGATGTCGCCCATGCCCAGCACGCGGTTGGCCATGCGCGCCGGGTCGAAGGCTTCGAGGCCGTCGAGTTTTTCGGACACGCCGGCGAACTTGATCGGCTTGCCGGTCACATGGCGCACCGACAGGGCGGCGCCGCCGCGCGAGTCGCCATCGAGCTTGGTCAGCACGATGCCGGTCAGCGGCAGCGTGTCGTTGAAGGCCTTGGCGGTATTGATCGCATCCTGGCCGAGCATGGCGTCGACCACGAACAGGGTCTCGACCGGATTGACGGCCGCGTGCACCGCGGCGATCTCCTGCATCATCGCTTCGTCGATGCCGAGGCGGCCGGCGGTGTCGATGATCAGGACGTCGTGGTAGTGCTTCTTGGCCCAGTCCAGCGCGTTGCGCGCGATGTCGACCGGCTTGTCCGCCGAGGTACTCGGGAAGAAGTCGGCGCCGACCTGCTTGGTCACCGACTCCAGCTGCGCGATTGCCGCAGGGCGGTAGACGTCGGCCGAGACGGTCAGGACCTTCTTTTTCTTCTGCTCTTTCAGGTACTTGGCGAGCTTGCCGACGGTGGTGGTTTTACCCACACCCTGCAGGCCGGCCATCAGGATGATCGCCGGCGGTTGCTGGGCGAAGGAGAGCTGGGTGGCTTCGGGGCCGAGGTCGGCGCCCATCAGGGCCGCGAGCTCGCGCTGCACCACGCCGACCAGGGCCTGGCCCGGGCTAAGCGAGCCGATGACTTCTTCGCCGAGCGCTTTTTCCTTCACTTTGGCGATGAATTCGCGCACCGCCGGCAGCGCCACGTCGGCCTCGAGCAGGGCCATGCGCACTTCGCGCAGCATCTCGGCGGTGTTCGCCTCGGTAAGGCGCGCCTCGCCGCGCATGGTCTTGACGACCTTGGCAAGGCGTTGGGTAAGGTTATCTAGCATGTTCTACCTGACTATATATATGAGACGACGGCATTCGATAATCCACTATTTTACCTTGTGCAAGCTCCCCGGTTCAGCCAAGCAGAGGATATGCCGCATTTTTTTTGAGCAGCCGTCATGTCGCCGATCACGCCGCGGGCTTGCTTAATTTGACACACCTCACGTGCCGTCGGGCCGTTTCCCGTCAGCATCGTCCCCTGTGCCGCGCCGTTTTGTCGTGCGGAACTCAAGGGAGACAGGCATGACCAAACTATTCAACAGCATCGTCATTGCGGCCAGCCTGCTGGCAGCAGGCGCCGCCGGGACGGCCGGGGCCAATGAGGTCGTCCGGCTCGGCAACCTCAAGTTCGCGCACTTCGGCGCGGTCTCGTACATCAAGGAGATCGCACCCACGTGCGGCATCCGGGTCGAGGAAAAGGTGTTCCCGAAAGGGTTGGACGTGATGCAGGCGATCATCGCCGGCGAACTCGATGTCGGCGCGACCGCATCGGAGGCGGCGATCTCGGGCCGCGCCGGCGGCGCCCCGATCGTGGCGGTGGCCGGGTTCGCGCGCGGCGGCGCGCGGCTGGTGGCGCGGCCCGAACTGAACATCCGTAGCGTGGCCCAGCTCAAGGGCAAAAAAGTCGGCGTGACGCGTGGCGCGATCCAGGAAGTGCTGCTCATGGCGGAACTGGCCAAGCACGGATTGAGGGGCGACGCGGCGCCGGGCAAGGACGTGCAGCTGGTCTACCTGCCTTATGCCGACTTGAACGGCGCGCTGCTGGGCCGGCAGATCGACGCCATGATGCAGTCCGAGCCGCAGTCTTCGCAGGCGATCAACAAGGGCTTCGGCATGGAGGTGCTCAAGCCCTATGACACTCCGATCGGCGAGCCGGTGCGCACCATGGTCATGACCGAGAAGTTCTACCGCGAGCGCCGCCCGGTGGCCGAGAAATTCATGCGCTGTTTTGTGCAGGCCACCCGCACCTTCATCGACCATCCGGCGGTGGCCGAGAAATACGTGCGCGAGGTGATCTTCAAGAACCAGATCAGCAGCGACGACTTCCATGATGCGATCCGCAATTCGCCGTATTCGTACGCGCTCACGCCCGAGCACATCCAGGTCACCACCGACACCATGGTCAAAACCGGGGTAGGGCGCATGGCGCGCCCGCCGCTGGCCCGGGACTGGGTGCGCACCGACCTGCTCGATGCCGCCATGGCCGACCTGAAACCGCGCTGAAGGAGCCCGCATGACGACGCAAACAATCACGCGCAACTGGCCCCGCGCCTTGCGCGCCTTCTGGAGCACTCCCTGGTACGAGCGCGCGGTCGGCATGGTGGTGCCGGTCGTGGCCATCCTGCTCTGGCAGTGGGTGGCGATGAACGGCTGGGTCGATCCGATGGTGCTGCCGGCGCCGCTCGACGTCTGGCGCAAGTGGGTGGCCTACCTGCTGCCGCTGGCGCCTTTTGAACATTACACCGGGGGCGGCTGGTGGTCCTGGGCATTCTCGGGCGAGCTGCCGATCGACATCTATACCAGCATGGTCCGGGTGGTGGTGGGCTTCTCGATCGGCGCGGGGTTGGCTTTGCCCCTGGGCCTGGCGATGGGCGCGAGCCGCGTCGTGTATGCCTGGATGAACCCTTTCGTGCAGATCCTGCGCCCAATCCCTCCGATCGCCTACATCCCGCTGGCGATCCTGTGGTTCGGGCTGGGCAACCCGCCGGCGGTGTTCCTGATCGCGCTGGGCGCGTTCTTCCCGGTCCTGATGAACACCATCGCCGGGGTGCGCCACGTGGACGGCATCTACCTGCGCGCCGCGCGCAACCTCGGCGCCGGACGCATCACCATGTTCCTGCGCGTGATCCTGCCGGCCGCCGTGCCCTACATCCTGTCGGGCGTGCGGATTGGGATCGGCACCGCCTTCATCGTGGTGATCGTCTCCGAGATGATCGCCGTGAACAACGGCCTGGGCTTCCGCATCCTGGAAGCGCGCGAGTACTTCTGGTCGGACAAGATCATCGCCGGGATGATCACCATCGGCATGCTCGGCCTGGCCATCGACCTGGCCATGAACCGCCTCAACAACTATTTGCTGCGCTGGCACCGCGGCCTGGAGCAGTGACATGAATGCACCTTACTCGCCGCCGCTGCAGGCGCCGCATATCCGCGTCGAAGGCGTCAACAAGATCTTCGCCAGCCACGGCCGCCAGGTGGTGGCGCTGAAGGACATCGCGCTCGAGATCCCGCGCGGGCAGTTCACCTGCCTGCTCGGGCCCTCCGGCTGCGGCAAGTCGACGCTGCTCAATGCGGTGGCCGGCTTTTCGCATCCGAGCAGCGGTACGATCCTCGTGGACAGCGTCCCCGTGACGGCGCCGGGGCCGGACCGCGGCATGGTGTTCCAGGAATACGCGCTCTTCCCCTGGATGACGGTCGAGGACAACATCTCCTTCGGCCTGCACATCAAGGGCATGACGAAGACGACCATCCGCAAGCGCGTGGGCGATTTGCTGGAGATGCTTTCCTTGAGCGACTTCCGCCAGCGCTTTCCCAAGGACCTGTCCGGCGGCATGCGCCAGCGCGTGGCGATCGCCCGGGTGCTGGCGCTCGATTCGCCGATCATGCTGATGGACGAGCCCTTCGGCGCCCTCGATGCCCTGACCCGGCGCAATCTGCAGGACGAGCTGCTGCGTATCTGGTCCGAGCTGAAGAAGACTATCCTGTTCGTCACCCACAGCATCGAGGAGGCGATCTACCTGGCCGACCGCATCGTGGTGATGACCTACCGGCCCGGCACCGTCAAGCGCGACCTGCTGGTGGAGCTCCCGCGCATGCGTGACCCGGCGGCGCCCGAGTTCAACGCGCTCAAGCGCGAACTGGGCATGGTGGTGATGGAAGAGCAGCAGCGCCATCATACGGATGAGTTGAGGATGGCGGCGGTGGATTAGCAGGTGGCTGCGGTACGGACTTGGCGGGATGACGGTGGCATTGCTCCCGCCTTCGCCCGGATGACGGTTTTTAGAGCAGTGGTAAAAATAATGTAACCACTGTCCTGAAGACCGTCATTCGCGCGCAGGCGAAACCTGATTTTTTCGAGCAACCTCTAGCCCTTGAATATCCAGTAACCGCAGAGCAGCCCCCTCCCGCCCCCACCATCAATCGATGGTGTATCCTTCCACTATGCAGAACTTCCTCTTCCTCGCCGCGGCCCTGCTGTACGCGGTGTGCGCCCTGCTGCCGTCGCGCCGGGGCGCCGTCATCTCCGGCGTCACTGCCGCCGCCTGGGCGGTGCATGGCGCCGCGCTCGCGCTCGACGTCGTCTCGCCAGGTCAATTGCGGGTCGGCTTCGCCATCATGTTATCAAGCGCGCTGTGGGTCTCGGTGGCCGCCTACTGGCTGGAAAACCGCAATTTTGCGCTGGACGGCATGCGCCGCCTGGTGATGCCCTTCGCCTTCGTGGCGAGCCTGCTGCCGCTGGTCTTCCCCGGCAGCGTGCTGGAAATCCACGACCAGTCGCCCGCCTTCGGCTGGCACGTCACGGTGGCGGTGCTGGCCTACAGCACCCTGACCATCGCCGCCTTCCATGCGGTGCTGATGGCGCTGCAGGAAGCGCGGCTGCACACCCGCGGCAGCAACGGCGGCTGGTTCGCCGCCGCGCTCGACCAGCTGCCGGCATTGCTGACCATGGAAAAGCTGCTGTTCCGCGTGATCTGGATCGGCTTCGTCCTGCTCAGCCTCACGGTGTTGTCGGGCGTGGTGTTTTCCGAGCAGCTGTTCGGCCGCGCACTGCGCTTCGACCACAAGAGCGTGTTCGCGCTGCTGTCCTGGCTGCTGTTCGCCGCGCTGCTGGCGGGGCGCCGCTGGCAGGGCTGGCGCGGCAAGACCGCGCTGCGCTTCACGCTGGCGGGCTTCGCCACGCTGGCGCTGGCCTATGTCGGCAGCCGCTTCGTGCTCGAAGTCGTCTTGCACAGGAGCGTGGCATGACGCGCATCCTGTTCTGGATCGCCCTGATCATCCTGGTCGTGATGGCGGTACGCGCCAAGCTCAAGGCGTCAAGCGTGCGCTACCAGGCGCCGCCGCGTCCGCAAGCGAAGGAAGAGGTGGCCCGGATCGAAACCATGACCCAATGCGCCCACTGCGGCCTGCATTTCCCGGCCTCCGAAGCGGTGCACGCCGATGGCCTCGACTACTGCTCGCCGGGCCACGTGCGCCTGCCGCCGCAGTAAGCCGGCCGATGCCCTTTCAGTCGTCCGCGCAGGCCTCGTCGCCGCAGCGACTCTCCCCGGAGGCGCGCGCGACCATGTGGCGCACGCTCCAGACCTTCAACATCAGCCGCATCGTGATCGCGCTAGTGCTCCTGCTCTACCTGGGCATGAGCATCACCGACAACGGCCTGCGCACCGATGCCATCAATACCGAGGCCTGCGTCTTCTATTTCGTGGCCTCGCTGGCCTTCGCCGGCTTCGGCACCTGGTGGAAGCGCCGCTTCGTGGTGCAGTTGGCCTGCCAGATCGCGACCGACCTGGCCGTGATCTCGCTCCTGTTCCTTGCCGCCGGCGGCATGCGCAGCGGGCTGGCGATCCTCTACCTGTTCCCGCTGGCCGGCGCGGCCATCCTTGCCCCCCTGGTGCTGGCGCTGTTCGCCGCGTCGGTCGCGACCCTGTTCCTGATCGCCGTAAGCGCCTGGCAGGTGGTCATGCTGGACCGCCAGGCGCCGCTGATGCAGGCAGGCCTGTACGGCGGCGCCTTCTTTGCCGGCGTGCTGCTGGTGAACCGGCTGGCGGCGCGCCTGATCAAGCAGGAAAACCTGGCCGCCCAGCGCGGCACCGACCTGCGCATCCAGCAGCTGATCAACGGGATCGTCATCGCCGACGTCGGCGACGGCATCCTGGTGGTGGGGGACGACGGCGTGGTCTTCACCGGCAATCCGGCGGCCCGCATCACGCTCGGCTTCGAAGGCGAGGCGGCGGGCTTCCGGCTCGGCGAGGCGCCTGGCCTCGAGCCGGTGGCCCAGGCGTTTGCCGCCTGGCTGCGCGCGCCGGTGGAAGGCGCGGCCTTCGTCACCGTCAAGCCCTACCGTGAAGACGCGGGCCTGCTGCGCGGCCGGCGCGACCAGCCGACCCACCTGAAGCTGCGTTTCGCGCGGGTCGACACCGCCGGCGTGGCTGCCGGGCGCAGCGTGGTGTTCATGCAGGACGTGAGCGCCATCGAAAACCAGGCGCAGCAACTCAAGCTGGCCTCGATGGGGCGCCTCACCGCCAGCATCGCGCACGAGGTGCGCAACCCGCTGTCGGCCATCGGCCATGCCACCGCGCTGCTGGCCGAAGACCTGCACGGCCCGGCCGAAGTGCGGCTGCTGAAGATCATCGGCGACAACGTCACGCGCGTGAACCGCATGGTCGAAGACATCCTGCAGCTCTCGCGCAAGGTGCAGCCTAATGGCGAACCGCTGCAGCTGGCGGCCTTCCTGGCCGAGCTCAAGCTCGAATTCTGCGAAACCCACGGCCTGGCCGGTGATATAGTTTATATAGGCGATCCGGGTGCGAGCGCGGTGCGCTTCGACCCGCTGCACCTGCATGAGGTGCTGCTCAACCTGCTGGGCAACGCGGTGCGCTACGCCAGCAAGCAGCCAGCCAGCATCCGCATCTTCCCGGCGCGCGACGCGGCCGGGCGCACCGAGCTGCATGTGCAGGACGATGGTCCCGGCATCACCCCGGAAGTACGCGCCCACCTGTTCGAGCCCTTTTACACAACCTCGAGCAAGGGCACCGGCCTGGGCCTGTACCTGGCGCGCGAGCTGTGCCTGAACAACGATGCAAAGCTCGACTACGAATACCGCTTCGACGCCGCGCCGACTGGTGAGCGCAAGGCGAGCGGGCGCTTCGTGATCAGCTTCGCCCAGCCGGCCTAGGTCCGCCAAACGTCGCGCCGCTATATAGATAGAGTGAGAAAACCATGACCGCACCCCGCATCCTCGTGGTCGACGACGAAGCCGACCTGCGTGAACTGCTCGAGATCACCCTGCTCAAGATGGGGCTGGACGTGGACAGCGCGGCGACCCTGCGCCAGGCGCGCGCTCTGCTCGAGGAGCACGACTACGCCCTGATCCTGACCGACATGCGCCTGCCCGACGGCCTCGGGCTGGAGCTGGTGCGCGAAGTGCACGCCTCGCCCAAGGCGACTCCGATCGCCGTCATCACCGCCTACGGCAGCGCCGAGAACGCAGTGGTGGCGCTCAAGGCGGGCGCCTTCGACTACATCTCCAAGCCTTTGGCCCTCGATGCGCTGCGCCTGATGGTGCGCTCGGCCCTGCGCCTGCTCGACGCCGCGCCGGCGCAGCCGGACGGCAGCCTGCCCGGCTCGCGCATGATCGGCAACTCACCCGCGATGCAGTCGCTGCGCGCCCAGATCGGCCGCCTGGCGCGTTCGAATGCGCCGATCTCGATCACCGGCGAATCGGGCAGCGGCAAGGAACTGGCGGCGCGCGAGATCCACGCCCAGAGTTCGCGCGCCGCCAAGCCGTTCGTCGCCGTGAACTGCGGCGCGATTCCCGAAACCCTGATGGAAGCGGAGTTCTTCGGCTACCGCAAGGGCGCCTTCACCGGCGCGGCCGAGGAGCGCGACGGCTTCTTCCAGGCAGCCAACGGCGGCACCCTGATGCTCGACGAAGTGGCCGACCTGCCGCTGGCGATGCAGGTCAAGCTGCTGCGCGCCATCCAGGAACGGCGCGTGCGCAAGATCGGCGCCACCAGCGAAGAGCCGGTGGACGTGCGCATCATCAGCGCCACCCATCAGGACCTGGCCCGGTGCGTGGAGCAGGGCAGGTTCAGGCAGGATTTGTTCTACCGCCTGAACGTGATCGAACTGTCGCTGCCGCCGCTGCGCGAACGGATCGACGACTTGCCGCCCTTGGTGGACGCCGTGCTGGCGCGGCTGGCCGGGCCGGGACAGGCCGCGCTGGGGGCGGGCGTGCTGGACGCGCTGCGCGCCTATTCCTTCCCGGGGAATATCCGCGAACTGGAGAACGTGCTGGAGCGGGCGCTGGCGTTTGCCAACGATGGCGTGATCGAAGTGGGCGATTTGTCGCTGAAGGCGGCGCGCCCAAACGAGGCGGGGCGCGAGCGGGCACAAGTGGCGCCGGTCCCGGTTCCGGCCCAGGTAGCTGCGCCCGAACCCGAACCGGATCCCGCACCAGTGGAAGCCGTAGCGGGTCCGGCCATGCTCGGCCCCAACGGCTTGCCCGGCAACCTGCCGGAATACCTGATCCAGGTTGAGCGCGACATCATCGGGCGCGCGCTGCAGCAGACCCAGTTCAACCGGACGCAGGCTGCGGCGCTGCTCGGGATCAGCGTGCGGCAGCTGCGCTATCAGATGCAGAAGCTGGAGATTTCGGCGCCGGACGATAACGTTTGATGTCTTCTATATGTAGGGTGGGCAGGGCAGGTCGGTCCAGCGGACTGACCTGCGCCCACGCGTTCAAACCACGTCAACGAACACGCTCCGTGTTTTTTCCTCGAACGTTGAACGCGTGGGCAGAATCCGCCCACCCTACGGTGTATTGGCAGCGCACCCGTAGAGGGATCTCATCCTGTTGTCTTTTCGCCAGTGCAAAACGCACAAGAATGATGCGCGTCGCATCAGGCTGATTACGCTTTGAGCAGCCATCTTGAACAAGGTTAGCGCTCACTCACCGAATACTCCCCGCCGTTCTAGCGCTACTTGCTTGTCAAGCCCATGCACCAAAAAAAACGCAAAATATTGCGAAGTTCTTTACTTGCCGTGACCTGGGTCAGGTACTACAATTAGTCTCATATCAACGTCGGGCACTAGATGTAGTGGTAGTGAGCTGAAGGAAACAAGTTCACTCCCGACTTGAGGCTTGCTCTGCAAGCGACTGATTCCACAGCGATTTCCTACCCTGCATATCTGGTTGCCAGCACGGCGTTCCGGCTGGCGGGGCATCGCTTTGCTATGAATTCCGTAGGACTTCGGTCCTGGTAACAACAAATGGCGGCAGGCATCTGCCCACCCTGGAGGCTCAATGCAAACAGCACAAGACATTTCGATCAATCCTCACGTCACCCCAGGCGCGTCGGCCAATGCCACGCCGGCAGAGATCGTGGCGCGCGGCGACTACCGCGTCATCCGCCGCAACGGCTCCGTGGTGGCCTTCGAGCCGCACAAGATCTCGGTCGCCATGACCAAGGCCTTCCTCGCCATCGCCGGCGGGCAGGGTGCTGCATCGGCCCGCATCCGCGATCTGGTGGAAGAGCTGACCGGCAATGTCGTTGCTGCATTGGTGCGCCGCCAGCCGAACGGCGGCACCTTCCATATCGAAGACGTGCAGGACCAGGTCGAACTGTCGCTGATGCGCTCGGGCGAGCATGACGTCGCGCGCGAATACGTGCTGTACCGCGCCAAGCGCATGGAAGAGCGCAGGGCCGCCAAGGAAGCTCTAGGGGGCGCCGCCGTGGCCGCGCCGCAGATCCACGTGATCGACGGCGGCCAGCGCATGCCGCTGGACATGAATGCCGTCTACGGCCTGGTCAACGCTGCCTGCGCCGGCCTGGAGAAGCATGTCGATGCCGATGCGATCGTTGCCGAGACCCTGAAGAACCTGTACGACGGCGTGCCGGTCGAAGAACTGCACAAGTCGGCCATTCTGGCGGCCCGCGCCCTGATGGAAAAAGATCCCGCCTACAGCCAGGTCACCGCGCGCATCCTGCTGCACACCATCCGCAAGGAAGTCTTCGGCCACGAGGTAGCGCAAGCCGGCGCCGCTCTTGAGTACATCACCTACTTCCCGCAGTACATCGCCAAGGGCATCGCCAACGAGCTGCTGGATGAAGAACTGGGCAAGTACGACCTCGAGCGCCTGGCCAAGGCCATCGTCGCCGATCGCGACCTGCAATTCGCCTACATCGGCCTGCAGACCCTGTACGACCGCTACTTCCTGCACGTGCGCGAAACCCGCATCGAGATGCCGCAGGCCTTCTACATGCGCGTCGCGATGGGCCTGGCCCTGCGCGAAGCCGACCGCGAAGCGCGCGCGATCGAGTTCTACAACCTGCTGTCGAGTTTTGATTTCATGAGCTCGACCCCGACCCTGTTCAACTCGGGCACCCGCCGCTCGCAGCTGTCCTCGTGCTACCTGACTACCGTCGGCGACGACCTGGAAGGCATCTACGACGCGATCAAGGAAAACGCGCTGCTGTCGAAGTTCGCCGGCGGTCTGGGCAACGACTGGACCCCGGTCCGTGCCCTGGGCTCGCGCATCAAGGGCACCAACGGCAAGTCGCAGGGCGTGGTCCCGTTCCTGAAAGTGGTCAACGACACCGCCGTGGCGGTGAACCAGGGCGGCAAGCGCAAGGGCGCGGTCTGCGCCTACCTGGAAACCTGGCACATGGACATCGAGGAATTCCTCGACCTGCGCAAGAACACCGGCGACGACCGCCGCCGCACCCACGACATGAACACCGCGAACTGGATTCCCGACCTGTTCATGAAGCGCGTGATGGAAAAGGGCTACTGGAGCCTGTTCTCGCCGAGCGAGACGCCAGACCTGCACGACAAGGTCGGCAAGGCCTTCGAAGAAGCCTATACCGCCTATGAAGCCAAGGCGGAACGCGGCGAAATGACCGTGTACAAGAAAATCGAAGCGCTCGACCTGTGGCGCAAGATGCTGTCGATGCTGTTCGAAACCGGCCACCCATGGATCACCTTCAAGGATCCGTGCAACATCCGTTCGCCACAGCAGCACATCGGCGTCGTGCACTCGTCGAACCTGTGCACCGAGATCACCCTGAACACCAGCGCCGACGAAATCGCCGTCTGCAACCTGGGCTCGGTAAACCTGCCGCAGCACATGAAGGGCGACAGCCTGGATCACGCCAAGCTGCAGAAGACCATCCGCATCGCCATGCGCATGCTGGACAACGTCATCGACATCAACTACTACGCCGTGGAAAAGGCGCGCAATTCGAACATGCGCCACCGTCCGGTCGGCATGGGCGTGATGGGCCACCAGGACTGCCTGCACATGATGCGCGTGCCGTTCGCCTCGGATAAAGCGGTGGAATTCGCCGACAAGTCGATGGAAGCCGTCTGTTACTTCGCCTACCTGGCTTCGACCGAGCTGGCCGAAGAGCGCGGCCGCTACGGTTCGTACGAAGGTTCGCTGTGGGACCGCGGCATCCTGCCGCAGGACTCGATCAAGCTGCTGGCGGAAGAGCGCGGCGGCTACCTCGAGCAGGACACGAGCGAGTCGATGGACTGGACCCTGGTGCGTAGCCGCATCAAGGAATTCGGCATGCGCAACTCGAACTGCGTGGCGATCGCCCCGACTGCGACGATCTCGAACATCATCGGCGTGTCGGCCTGCATCGAGCCGACCTTCCAGAACCTGTACGTGAAGTCGAACCTGTCGGGCGAATTCACCGAGATCAATGCTTACCTGGTGCGCGACCTGAAGGCACGCGACCTGTGGGACGAAGTCATGATCGCCGACCTGAAGTACTTCGACGGTTCGCTGTCCAAGATCGACCGCGTGCCGCAAGACCTGCGCGACATCTACGCCACGGCCTTCGAAGTCGAGCCGAAATGGCTGGTCGAGCAGGCGTCGCGCCGCCAGAAGTGGATCGACCAGGCCCAGTCGCTGAACATCTACATGGCCGGCGCATCGGGCAAGAAGCTGGACGAGACCTACAAGCTGGCCTGGCTTCGCGGCCTGAAGACCACCTACTACCTGCGCACCATCGCCGCGACGCACATGGAGAAATCCACCAGCCGCACCGGCGCGCTGAACGCGGTGTCGGTCTCGGGCGCCCTGTCGGGTGGCCACGCTGCGCCTAGCGCCCCGGCCGCGGCTCCTGCAGCCGCAGCACCGGCCGCCAGCGCGGAAATCGTCGACGGCGCCGCCTGCTACCTGCGTCCTGGCGACGACGGTTTCGAGGAATGCGAAGCCTGCCAGTAAGCGGCAAATGACGGTGCAAGCCAGCCTGAACGCCGGCTTGCACCGCTAACATCAGATTCGTCGTTCCCGCGCAGGCGGGAACCCAAGTTTGCAAACACGCCGCAAACGCCCCGGTTCCCACTACAAACGGAACGACACTTACTACCGAATATTTAGGCCGTCCGCTCAACGCGGACGCAGCCACGAAAGAAGGAACGAAACCATGCTCTCCTGGGACGACGAACCAAGCACCGCGCCGCGCGCACCACAAGCCACCGATGCAACCGACACCGTGGATGCCGCGCTGGTCGCCAAGCGCGTCAACGCCGACGACAAGCGCATCATCAACGGCCAGACCGACGTCAACCAGCTGGTCCCGTTCAAGTATAAATGGGCATGGGACAAATACCTGGCCGGTTGCGCGAACCACTGGATGCCGCAGGAAGTCAACATGCAGCGCGACATCGAGCTGTGGAAGAGCCCGAACGGCCTGTCGGAAGACGAGCGCCGCCTGGTCAAGCGTAACCTCGGCTTCTTCGTGACCGCCGACTCGCTGGCCGCGAACAACATCGTGCTGGGCACCTACCGCCACATCACCGCGCCGGAGTGCCGCCAGTACCTGCTTCGCCAGGCCTTCGAAGAGGCGATCCACACCCATGCCTACCAGTACATCGTCGAGTCGCTGGGCCTGGACGAGAAGGAAATCTTCAACGCCTACAACGAGATCGAGTCGATCCACGACAAGGACCAGTTCCTGATCCCGTTCATCAACGTCCTGACCGACCCGGAATTCAAGACCGGCACGCTGGAAAACGACCAGAAGCTGCTCAAGTCGATCATCGTCTTCGCCTGCTTGATGGAAGGCCTGTTCTTCTACGTCGGCTTCACCCAGATCCTGGCGCTGGGCCGCCAGAACAAGATGACCGGCGCCGCCGAGCAGTACCAGTACATCCTGCGCGACGAGTCGATGCACGTGAACTTCGGCATCGACCTGATCAACACGATCAAGATGGAAAACCCGATGCTGTGGACCCCGGCCTTCCGCGACGAGCTGAAAACCCTGTTCCTGGAAGCGGTCGAACTCGAATATCGCTACGCCGAAGACACCATGCCACGCGGCGTGCTGGGCCTGAACGCCCCAATGTTCAAGGGCTACCTGCGCTTCATCGCCAACCGCCGCGCCGTGCAGATCGGCCTGGATCCGCTGTTCCCGAACGAAGAAAATCCGTTCCCGTGGATGAGCGAGATGATCGACTTGAAGAAGGAGCGTAACTTCTTCGAGACGCGCGTGACGGAGTATCAGACTGGTGGTGCGTTGAACTGGGATTGATCAACCAGCTGTTTGTAGTGGTCAAATGCCCCCGGACACCTCGATAGGTGGATAATTCACCTTCGAGGGAGTTTGCATGACCAGGCAGCGCCGCAATTTCGACCCCGGCTTCAAGCTCGAGGTCGTCCGCATGATCACGGAACAAGGCCTCAGCATCTCGCACGTCAGCCAGACAATGGACATCGGCGTAACCGCGATCCGTCGCTGGATGGAGCAGTACGAGGCTGAGCAGCAACGCATTCGTCAGCTGGAACAGGAAAATTGTCAGCTTCGTAGTGATGTGGACGTCTTAAAAACGGCATCGGCCTTCTTTGCCCGCGAGCTCAAGTGAGCTATCGGCTCGCCGACGAGCTGCAAACGAAGGCCGTACCTGTCGCACAAACCTGTCGCCTTCTCGGGGTGAGCCGGGCCGGATTTTACGAAGCCAGGCTCCGTGCAGCTACGCCGGCTTTCTGCAAAACGAGCGTGCATCTGCGTGCCGCGTTCATGAGCAGCGGCCAACGTTACGGCAGCCGTCGCCTGGTCACGGTGCTGGCCAACAGCGGTCTTCAGGTCGGGCGTTACAAGGTGCGCCGTCTGATGCATCGAGCCAGCGTGAAACCAGTATGGAAGCGCAAGTTCGTGCATACGACCGACAGCAAGCATACACTGCCGATTGCGCGAATGTGCTTGCCCGGCAGTTCAATCCGGCAGCGCCCAACTTGGCTTACGTCTCGGATATCACGTACTTGACCACTACAAAACGTAACGAAAGACGCTAAGGGTGATGAAAACCTGGCAGTGAAGAAAGCGACCTTGTAGCAAATTCGATAAACAGTTTAGTACGTAATGGCTGATACTTCCTTGAAGGATATAGGAGATGGAGATCTTGGGGACGGGCAGACCACTCTTTCAAAACCGGTACTAGCTTGCCGCTGTCCAGCAGATCACGTACAAGCCAGTCTGGGCAAACTGCCACGCCGCCAGCTAGTAACAATGTCTCTCGGATCGCAAGTGCATTGTTGACGCGATAGCGGCTACTTGTCGGAACGTGCATCATTTCGTCGTTTCGAAACAACTCGATCGTCGTGCCTGGTGTCCACGCGAAGCGCACAAAATCATGTGAAGACAAATCACTTGGAGTCGCTGGGTTGCCTCGACTTTTCAGATACGCCGGCGAGGCTACCAAGAAGCGGGAAATCGTCGCTAGGTGTCTACCAAAGGCGTCTGCTGGTAGCGTGCCTCCTAACCGAAACGCAACGTCAACACCGTCTTCGATGAGGTCAACGAAACGGTCGTTTAAGATCAGCTCTATCTCGATCGCGGGATGCTCTGCCAGAAACTGCTGGACCATCGCATTAATACGGTATTGTCCAAGCGCGACAGGTGCATTGATCCGTAAAAAACCAGACGCTTGGGCATTCGTCCCCTGGATCGACGCTACTGCAGCGTCAAACTGTTCCAGTACCAATTTAGCGTCCACGTAAAAACGCTGTCCCTGTTCGGTTGAAGACAGGCCGCGCGTGCTGCGCTCGAACAATCGAACGCCAAGCTGTTGCTCGAGTTGAGCCAGCATCTTGCTAACAGTCGGCTGTGTTGTTCCTGCTTCCCGAGCTGCCGAGGACAAACTGCCTAACTCAACGGCTCTAACGAAAGTTCGCATTAATCGAAGAGTGTCCATTAAGCCATTCGAAAAAGGAATAAGTAATCTTCCATCCTACCATCTTCCATGACGCTTTCGCATGACCTAATGTGAAAGCTTTGAAAAGGATGGAGAACAAAATGGTGAACAAACTTGGTTCGATCGCTACCCTCAGCCTCGCCATGGCGTTAGGTGCTGAGGCGTTGGCAGCGACTTCTGACCCAGGAAGCAAAGACCAGCACTGGATAACGTCCTGGTACGCGGCGCCCCAGTCGAGCTGGGATGCCACCTTTGTGCTACCTACGAATGTGCCGGCATATCTAAACAACCAGTCTTTGCGTGAGAATGTTCGTCTTAGCGCTGGTGGACAACGCATCCGGCTCGTTTTCTCAAATCGTTATGGAAAAGAGCCCGTGCTCATTGGCGAAGTCAGGGTTGGCATACCAGGCAAAAGTCGGCCGTGCCAGCGCTTGTCGTTCTCTGGTCAACCAAGCATTTCGATATTGCCAGGCGCGACAGTGACCAGTGATCCGCTTCCGCTGTCGGTTAAACCGCTTGCTGATTTGAGCGTGACTACTTATCTACCGTCGCGCACTACTGTCGACAGTTTCCACTGGGGGAGTCAGCAAACCATGCAGGTAACAGCAGGAAGGGCGACCGAAGCCCCTTACACAAAAGGCGGCGATCGGGTCGAAGGACGTCTCTTCTTAAGTGCTGTCATGGTTGAAGCTGCAGAGAAGCGGCGAACTGTCGTCGCTCTTGGCGACTCGATTACGGATGGGAACGGATCGACTCCGGATGCGAATCGTCGATGGCCTGACTACCTCGCGAAACGCCTGGCGCCTTACGGCGTAGGCGTGGCTAATGCCGGGATTTCGGGAGCACGTCTGGTAAGCGACGGAATGGGGCAGAACGCCTTGGCTCGCCTTGAGCACGATGTGCTGAGCCAACCAGGTGTATCGGATGTCATTGTCCTACTCGGTATCAACGATATCGGGTGGCCTGGCAGTCCGTTCGCACCTAACGAAGCACCGATGACACTGGACAGACTTACGGCCGCCTACCGACAACTGGTGTCTGCTGCACATGTCAGGGGAGTGCGCGTGACCGCTGCAACGCTGCCCCCGTTCGAAGGAGCACTCGAAGGCACACCTTTCGCAGGTCACTATAGCCGTGACAAGGAGCAGCTGCGCAAGCGGTTCAACGACTGGATTCGTACGGCTGGAGTATTTGATGCAGCTATCGACTTCGACGCACTTTTGCGGGATCCGGCGAATCCCCAAAGGATACGCAAGGACTTCGATTCGGGCGACCATCTGCATCCCGGAGACGAGGGATACCGCACGATGGCCGAGGCCATCGACATCAACTTGCTTACCAAAAATGCGAGATCGATCCCCAGCGCTCAAAAGGACTTGAAATGACCCACCAAATGCTCTTCGAACCCTTCGACCTGTCTGGACTGCTTTTGCCTAATCGGATCGTTATGCCGCCCATGACGCGCGCGCGCGCAGCAGCCGGACAGGTGCCAACGGACATGATGGCCAAGTATTATGCGCAGCGAGCGTCAGCAGGACTGATCATTACGGAGGGGACGCAAATTAGCTCCCAGGGCCAAGGCTACGCGTGGACACCTGGCATCCACACTTCCCAACAGGTAGAAGGATGGAAGAAGGTCACAGCTGCCGTTCACAGGGCCGGCGGGCGTATCTTCGCGCAGTTGTGGCATGTCGGGCGCCTGTCGCATGTATCGCTACAGCCTGGCGGCGCTGCTCCCCTTGCCCCATCAGCGCTCGTTGCAGACGGAGTGCAAGTTTTCATCGATCCAGACCAACTGGGCGCTGCAGCGGGACAGGGCAAAAAAGTGCAGCACTCAGCTCCACGTGCACTCGATACGGCAGAGATTGAAGAACTGGTTCATCAGTTCGCGGTCGCAGCAGCCAATGCTATGGCTGCAGGTTTCGACGGAGTCGAGCTACACGGGGCGAACGGCTACTTGATCAATCAATTCATTGACTCAGGCACTAACCAGCGCACCGACAAATATGGCGGGACTCTCAGCAACAGACTGTGTTTTCTTGGCGAGGTAGTGCGTGCAGTTATCGCAATGTGCGGTCCGGATCGTGTCGGGGTTCGCTTCTCCCCTCTAACAACCGCCCAGGGCGCGATCGATGAGACGCCTCAGGCAACTTACTTGGCTGCAGCCAAGTTAATGGACGAGTTGAAGGTTGCATACATCCACATCGCGGAGGCTGACTGGGACGATGCACCGGCTATGCCCGCCGGTTTCAAAGAAGCTCTCAGACAAGTTTATTCGGGAGCGACAATCTACTCAGGCCACTACGACTGCAACCGGGCGCAGGAAGCCCTGCGGCGGGGATGGGCTGACTTGATCGGTTTCGGCCGGTCCTTCATCGCTAATCCCGACCTCCCTCGGCGGCTACGCACCGGAGCAGCGCTCAACCTTGGGGACGCAGCCAAATATTTTGGTGGCGATGCACAGGGGTATACTGATTATTCGTACATTGATGGGAAGCCAACTGAGTAGATTGTTAAAGTGAGGTGTACTGTCAATAGCGGACACTCTTGTTTCAAGCTGCCTGCTTAATTGTTCAGCAAATACAGCCGGCGGAATATAGCCGAGGCGTGAGTGACGCGGCTGGCGGCTGTTTCGAAAAGAACATCCGCCGCCACGAAGGCCTTGCCTGGGCGGCGGTGCAGGCCAGGCTGGAGCAGGATGCCGGCGCACTGAAGGCATTGCTCGCGATGGAGGCCACTGGCGGCGAGCCCGACGTCATCGGGCAAGATAGTGAAACGGGACGCATCACGTTCTGCGATTGCGCACCGGAGAGCCCGGCCGGCCGCAGGAGCATCTGCTACGACCGCGCAGCCCTGGAGGCGCGCAAGGAAAACAAGCCGCGCGCCAGTGCGGTCGGGATCGCCGCCGGAATGGGCATCGAACTGCTGACCGAAGCGCAGTACCGGGCGCTCCAGCAATTGGGCGAATTCGACAGGAAGACGTCCAGCTGGATCGCGACGCCGGACGACGTGCGGACCCTCGGCGGCGCGCTGTTTTGCGATCGCCGCTATGGCAGAGTGTTCGTGTATCACAACGGTGCCGAGTCCTACTATGGCGCGCGGGGCTTTCGCGGCACGCTGTCGGTGTAAGCGTGGGGCCTGTCGACTGCGTGCGAACACAAGTTACCCTATGATGTCCGATTGTCCAGTCCGAATAACAGGAGAACTCCCTTGCAAGCCAAGTCCCTGCCGCTGCATGCCGCGCTGCTCGCCACCCTGGCAGCGGCGACCAGCGCCCACGCGGCGCCCCAAAACGCCGGCCAGACCACCTTCCAGAACAACTGCGCCAGCTGCCACAGCGTTGACCCGACCCTGTCCTCGCGCGCCGGCCCGGGCCTGTTTCGCGTCGTCGGACGCAAGGCCGCAGCCGTCCCCGGTTTCAACTATTCGCATGCGCTGACCAAAGCCGGCGCCGCCGGCAAGACCTGGACCCAGGCCGAGCTGGATGTCTTCCTGGCCGACCCGGCGAAAAACGTGCCCGGCACGACGATGCCGGTTGGCGTGCCCGACAAGCAGGTCCGCGCCGCGCTGATCGACTACCTCGCCACCTTGCAGGGTACCGCCACCGCCGCAACGCCGGCGCCGGCCACCGCGGCGGCACCCGTAGAGCGCAACGGCTCCTGGGACGACAACCAGCCCGGCAAGATCCACCACATCAAAGTCACCGACCTGCCGCCGCCGTTCGCCACCGCCAGCGCCGGCAACGGCCCGCGGGTCGAGGCGCGACCCAACGGCAGCCTGCCGGTCGTCCCGAAAGGCTTCACGGTCGGCGTCTTCGCCAGTGACGCCGACAAGCCGCGCCTGCCGCTGCGCGCGCCGAACGGCGACATTTTCCTGGCCGCGACCGGCAAGGGCGAAATCAAGGTGTTGCGTTCGAAGAACGGGCAGGCGGCCGACACCGCCGAAGTCTTCGCCAGCGGCTTGACGCGCCCCTACGGCATGGCCTTCTGGCCCTCCGGCGCGAATCCGCAGTATTTATATGTCGCCAACGTCAACGCCATCGTCCGCATCCCCTACCGCAACGGCGACCTGAAGGCGCGCGCCGAAGCCGAAACGATCGTGCCGCAGCTGTCCGAAACCAGCGGCGGCCACACGACGCGCACGCTGGTGTTCTCCAAGGACGACAAGACCATGCTGCTGTCGATCGGTTCCGCCACCAACGTGGCAAGCGATATCGGACCCAAGCCCCCTGAGCCGCTGCCGCAATGGGAGGCCAGGCACGGTGTCGGCGCCAGCTGGGGCGTCGAAACAGACCGCGCCACCGTCATGGCATTCGATCCGGATGGCCGCAACCGCCGCACCTATGCCACCGGCCTGCGCAACTGCGTCGGCCTGCTGGTCTACCCGGCCACGGGCGACGTGATGTGCACCGTGAACGAGCGCGATGCGCTGGGCGACAACCTGCCGCCCGACTACCTGACCCGCGTGAAGCAGGGCGGCTTCTACGGCTGGCCGTGGTACTACATCGGCGACAACGAAGATCCGCGCCTGCAGGGCCAGCGTCCGGACCTGAAGGGCAAGACGATCGTGCCCGATGTGCTGATCCAGTCGCATTCGGCGCCGCTGGGCATGGCGGTCTACCACGCACCGAAAAACGCGGCGCATGCCTTCCCGAAGGAGTATGAGGGCGACGTCTTCGTGGCGCTGCACGGTTCGTGGAACCGCGGCGTGCGCACCGGCTACAAGGTGGTGCGCGCCTTCATGAAGAATGGCGTGCCGACCGGCCGCTACCAGGACTTCATGTCGGGGATGGTGCTGAGCGACCGCGAGGTCTGGGGCCGGCCGGCCGGCGTAACCGTGGCGCTGGACGGTGCGCTGCTGGTGGTCGACGATGCGGGCGGCGTCGTCTGGCGCATCGCGCCGCAGCGTTAAGCAGCCGATCAACCCGTCGCAAGACGGGTTTTTTCATGGTGGCGCCGGCTTGACCCGGTTACGATCGCTTGCGCTCCCTCATCGCCGGCAGCTTGTGCGTGCACTAAGGTGAGCGGATGACCTGGAGGGAGGAGTGGCGATGCATGCGATCGATATGCCGATGGACGCGGACCGCGCGGGGAAGCTCCCGGCCCCCGATCATGCGGCGATGCTGGCCGAGGTGCCGGCAACGCTGTTTCCCTACTGGGCCGGCACCGCGCACCACGACTTCCCCGGCATTCCCCGCGATGCCTCGTTCTGCGCGCAGTCGCTCCAAGGGCTATTGACGTTCTTCGACTGCGTGGCGCTTGCGGGCAAGCCTTGTGCGTTGCCTTCGCTGGCGGCCGGCTCGGTGTGGCGCGCGTGGACCTGCCTCGATGAGCCGGGGCTGCACCGGTTCTGCCTGCGCCATGTCGGCTGGACGATCCCCCATCCCGGACAAGCGCGGTCGATGGCCAACATGGACAGGACGCTGGCCACTTGCCTGGTCGCCGCGCGCCGCCGGGCGTCGATGCCGGCCGCCGGCGCCTGCCTGCCACCGCTGTTTTCGCTGGACAGCCGCCTGGGCATGCCGCAGGGCTACGGCTACCGGATCATCCAGGGCCTGGTCGCCTGCTCCATCCTGGATGAATTCGGCAACACGGAAGAGCGCGTGTCCTTCCCGCCCGCCCTGACGCCCCAGGGCCTGCTGCTGGCCGGCTTGGTCAGCCAGGCCGAGTATGAGGAGGCTGGGCGTCCTTGACGGCGTCGCAGCTGAATCGGTAAACAACAAACCTGTAGCTTGGCCATTGCCGGTCAATTCAGGTTCGCTAACCAATCGTAGCGTGGGCAGGTTTCCTGCCCACGCTACCAGCTGCGAGCGGCTCTCAATCGGCCGGTATTGGCCGCATGGCGGTTTTTTAAGCAGGCGAAAGTGCGGCCAGTTAAGTTTGATATTTATCAGTATCTGTTCAGTTTTCGTAAACTAACGTAACCAGAGAATCCACGACAGGGGACGGCGATGAATGTCAGGGCAGTCTGGGAATCGGTCACCCGCTCGGTTGAACGGGAATTTGTCCACTCGACCTATGCGGCAGTGCTGTCCGACGTGCCCGCAAGGCTGTTTCCTTACTGGGCAGCGTCCGCGCGCGATGAGTTTCCCCGTATCCCCCGTGACGCCGCCTTCTACGCGCAAGCGGCCGAAGGACTGATGATGTTCTTCGACTGCGTGGCCGCAGCCGGCAAGCCCTGCGGCCTGCCGTCGCGCGCCGCCGATTCGGTCTGGCACGCATGGACGCGCATGGACGCAGCGGGCCTGGACGCCTTCTGCATCCGGCATTTCGGCCGCGTCATCCCCCACCTCGAGCGCGCGCAGATGCAGGACGACATGGAAAAGGCGCTCGGCGCCTGCCTGGTGCAGGCGCGCCGCCGCGCGTCACGGCCGGTGGCCGGTCCAAGCCTGCCACGGCTGTTTTCGCTGGATGCGCGACTTAGCATGCCGCACGGTTTCGGCTACCGCATCATCGGCGGCCGGGTCGCCTGCTCATCCCTGGACGCGTGCGGGAATGTCGAGAAGAAGCCGTCCTTCCCAGATGGCCTGAGCCCGTATGGCCTGTTGCAGGCCGGCCTGATCAGCGCCGCCGAGTACGAAGAAGGCGCGCGCCTGGCGGGCAGTCATGCCCTGCGCTTCGAAGGCGAGGACAGCTTCGTCGACCACATCGGAGGTGATATGACCGCCGACGGCGACAGTGGGGGAGGCGATGGCGCCGCCTCCTGCAGCGGCGGTGCCTCGTATGGCGGCGGCTGCGGGGGAGGCGGCTGCGGCAGCTAGCCGTCGTTCGACCAGGCGTCGACTATTGCGCCTGCCCGCCCGGGCAGGCTTGCGCCGTCCTTCGCGTGCGCTCGCTATCATGGGCTCGACCGGTCACGCGCGCCGCATTCCGCCGGCACGCACCTGACCGCAGGAGACCGCATGCGCGACAGCTTTGCCCTGCACTACATTCCCGAATCCTTTTCCGTCGCCGGCCAGAAGCTGATGGGCCGCCAATCGGCTGGCGTCGGCCTGCTGCGCGCCATCGCACGCCATTGCGACGCGGAGCAGGTCGGATGCTTCGCAGCCAACCGCACCCACGCGGACGCCTTCGAGGCCACGCTGCGCAAAGACGGCTACACCGGCAACATCGCCTGGGTGCCGCAATCGATGCCACAGGCGCTGGAGCGCTTCGGCTGCCTGTACCACCCGGGGCCGGGCATCGAGCGGCTGGCCTGGCGCCGGCTCGAGGCAGGCGAACACCGCTACAGCCTGTGCGGCATTGCGCATGCCACCGCTTCGCACGAGATGATGAGCATGGTGACCAATCTGTTGGTGGCCCCGGTGCGCAGCTGGGACGCCATCGTGTGCACGTCGTGCGTGGTGCGCGACAGCGTGCGCGTGCTGCTCGAGGCGCAGGCCGACTACCTGCGCACCCGCCTCGGCGCGCAACGCTTCGAGCTGCCGCAGCTGCCCCTGATTCCGCTCGGGGTGCATTGTTCGAGCCTGCAGCCGGACGCCGCGCGCCGCCTCGAAGCGCGCGCCCGGCTCGGCATCGCAGAAAACGACGTCGCCTTCCTCTACCTCGGCCGCATGTCGGTGCATGCCAAGTCCCATCCGCAGCAGATGTTTACTGCGCTGGAGCGTGCCGAGAAGGGCGGCCGGCGCGTGCACCTGATCATGGCGGGCTGGTATGCGGGCGAGGCCTTGGAGGCGGCCTTCCGGGAAGCGGCCGCCCTGCTGTGTCCTTCGGTGCGGCTGGTGGAGCTGGACGGGCGCCTGCCCGCGAACCAGCTTGATGCCTGGGCGGCGGCCGACGTCTTCACCTCGCTGGCCGACAACGTGCAGGAAACCTTCGGGCTCACGCCGGTCGAAGCCATGGCGGCCGGGCTGCCCTGCGTGGTCTCGGACTGGAACGGCTACCGCGACACGGTGCGCGACGGCGTCGACGGCTACCGCATCCCGACCCTGATGGCGGGACCGGGCGCGGGCCTGGACCTGGCCCAGCGCTACGACGACGGCGTGGACAGCTTCGACATGTATTGCGGGCACGCGAGCCAGGCGGTGGCGCTCGACGGCGCGCTGCTGGCGCAGGCCTACGGCCGGCTGGTGTGCGACGCGAACCTGCGCCGCACGATGGGAGACCAGGCGCGCCGGCGCGCGCAGTCCGAATTCGACTGGCAGGTGGTGTTCGGCCGCTACCGCGCGCTGTGGGACGAGCTGGCGGAGCGCCGCCGCGGCGACCCGGTGCTGGCGCCGGCGCTGCCGGCACGTGCGCCGGACCGCCCCGATCCGTTCAAGCTGTTCGCCTGCTATCCGACCCGGCCGCTGACGGCCGCCTCGCTGGTGGAGCTCACGCCAGACGCCTCGCTCGCGCTGGTGAATCAATACCGCGAACTGGCCATCAACCGTTTCGCCGCAGCCTCGCTGCCGACGCTCGAAGATTTCGGCCAGATGTTCGGGGCAATCGGTCCGCGCCCGGTCGAAGTCGAAGAGCTCATCGACACGCTTGGGCCGTGCGACCGCGCGACACTGCTGCGCGGCCTGGCATGGCTGTGCAAAATGGATCTGCTGCGCGTGGTCGAGTAGTACGGGAAGGGTCGCTGTTACGAATTGGAGACATTATCTTTGCAGCCAAAACCATGCCTGGAGGCGAACCAATCCGATTGCCATATCGCTTGCCGTTGCAGGCGCTCTGCCGGATTCGCGCGTTTCCCCAATGCCTGTCGGAAGACGGTTTCGGCGATGGAGTGGAATCCGATTTGGTACGCCGGCGGTGTGTTGGTTAACCGACGAATGCGCGAGCGCATGGTTTAGTGCGAAAAGACGTTTTGTTTGAGCCGTTCGGGTTGCGTACTCACAAAGTTTTCGTGTACTTTACGTGATTGAATTTGTCAAAACGTGAACATGTGATATTGTCGCGTCCATCCGGGCAATAATCGATTGAATAATAGGACACCGATTCATTTAGTATGCACGCAAAGCGAAGCGAAAAGAACAAGCCGCACTGCCTGACCTGAGTTCAGGCAAGGCGGCTTTTTCTTTTCGCGCCCGCAACGGTAGCGACGTGGATACGGTTTGTTTCGGTTGCCTGTTGACCTTGGCTGAAGTGCTGCAATTGTGAGGAATTGCAGCAGTTCAGCCGGTGCCGGATTCATTGGCCCACACCATTTTCAGGTTTGGTCCGATGAATAATTCGCTCGCCACGTTGGACGAGCGGGTTTTAACCTTGAGCTTATTTCATCGCAGATGAAGGAGAACTACAATGGCAACCGCTAAAAAACCAGCAGCAAAAGCAGCAACAAAGAGCACCCCTTCGTCCGCGACGAAGTCCACCAAGCCGGCAGCAAAAGCTGCAGCCGAGAAACCGGCAGCAAAGAAAGCTGCCGCCAAGCCGGCAGCCAAGCCGGTAGCGAAGTCGGCAAGCAAGTCGGCAGCAAAGCCTGCTGCAAAGAAAGCCGCAGCAAGCAAAACCGCTGCCACCAAGACCACTGCTACGAAGGCAGTGGCCAAGCCGGCCGCAAAGAAAGCCGCCGCCAAGCCAGCAGCCAAGCCAGCAGCAAAGAAAGCTGTTGCTAAATCGGCAGCAAAGCCGGCAGCCAAGAAAGCCGCTGCTAAACCAGCAGCGAAGCCAGCTGCAAAGAAAGCCGCTGCTAAACCAGCCGCAAAGAAGGCCGCTGCCAAGCCAGCCGCCAAATCGGCAACCAAGTCGGCTGCAAAGCCGGCGGCAAAGAAAGCTGCTGCTAAACCAGCCGCCAAGCCAGCTGCAAAGAAAGCCGCTGCAAAGCCGGCAGCCAAGAAAGCCGCCGCTAAACCGGCAGCAAAGAAAGCCGGCGCTAAACCAGCAGCTAAACCTGCTGCAAAGAAAGCAACTGCAAAGCCTGCAGCCAAGTCGGCCGCTAAATCGGCAGCCAAGCCGGCAGCCAAGAAAGCCGCGGCCAAACCAGCTGCAAAAAAGGCCGCTGCTAAACCCGCAGCCAAGTCGGCCGCTAAATCGGCAGCCAAGCCGGCAGCAAAGAAATCCGCCGTCAAACCGGTAGCCAAGAAAGCCGCGGCAAAGCCAGCGGCAAAGAAAGCGACCGCTACCAAAACGGCAGCGACCAAATCGGTTGCTAAATCGGCTGCAAAGCCGGCAGCCAAGCCGGCAGCAAAGAAAGCGGCCGCAACCAAAGCCACCGCTAAGCCTGCTGCAAAGAAAGCCGCTGCTCCAGCCAAAGCCGCTGCATCGGCAAAAACCGCTGCTCCAGCTAAAGCCGCTACTCCGGCAAAAGCCGCTGCGCCAGCAAAAGCTGCCGCTCCAGCTAAAACCGCCGCTACCAAACCGGCTGCTACCAAAACCGCCGCCAAGCCTGCTGCAAAGCCTGCCGCAAAAGCGGAAGCCAAGCCGGAAGTAAAGGCCGAAGCCAAGCCGGAAGCCAAGGCAGAAGCCAAGCCGGAAGCGAAAACCGAGTCGAAAGCCGACACCAAAGCGGAATCGAAAACCGAATCGAAATCGGACAAAGCCGATAACAAGGCAGCGTCGACGACTGCTCCGGCCGCCAAGACCACGCTGTCGCCGGCAGCAGCCTGGCCGTTCCCGACCAGCAGCCGTCCGTAATCCAGCCGGCGAGCGCGGCTCGTTAGCAAGTCTTGCCTGGATCAGGCAAAATGCCGCTGTGTGATCGTTCACACAGCGGTTTTTTTATGAGGAGCCTTCGTGCTGTCTATTCTCCAGTTCATTGTCGATATCGCCGCCGGCCTGTTGGGCGGACTGCTCCTGCTGCGTTTCTGGATGCAGGCGATCCGCGTGCGTCCGCCTGCGCAGATCGGGCAGTTCACCTTCACGCTCACCGACTGGCTGGTGCTGCCGCTGCGGCGCCTGGTGCCGGGCATGGGCGGCTATGACTGGGCAAGCCTGATCGGCGCCTTCCTGGTGGTGGTGCTGGCCAGCTCGCTGTTGCTGCTGGTGGGTGCGCCCTGGGAGACGGTGCTGCTGGGGGCCTTGTACCGCTTCCTGAACTGGATCCTGTACGGGTTCATGGCGCTCCTGATCATCGATGCGGTATTCAGCTGGGTGAATCCGAGCGCGCCGCTGGCGCCCTTCGTGCATGCGATGAATACGCCGATCCTGCGCCCGATCCGGCGCGTGGTGCCGCCTGTGGGCGGGGTGGATTTATCGGTGCTGGTGGCGCTGGTGCTGATTCAGATTATTCAGTTCGTGCTGAGGCAGGTGTTTTTCGGGTGATGGGTGTAAGCGCGCGCTTGTAGTGCGCTAATAAAAATTGGGTCCCCGCCTGCGGGGACCCAATCTTTTTGTGTGCAGCGTTAGCGCCGGCTTTACCGAAACTTGTACCCGAACGCCGCTTCGAACTTCTCTTCGATCTGCTGCGGCGTAAAGCTGTGGTTCTGGCCGCCCTGGCTGGCGATCTTGATCGAACCGAGCAGGCTGGCGATGCGGCCGGTGGTGGGCCAGTCGTAGCCCTCGGTGATCCCGTACAGCAGGCCGGCGCGGTAGGCGTCGCCGCAGCCGGTCGGGTCGACGATGTTCTCGGCTTTCACCGCCGGGATGCGATGGTGTTCGCCGCCCGCATAGATGTCCGATCCTTCTCCGCCGCGCGTGATGATCAGGGCATCCAGGCGCGAAGCGATGTCGGCCTGGCTCAGGCCAGTGCGGTCCATCACCATCTCGAATTCGTAGTCGTTCGAGGCCAGGTAGCTGGCCTGGTCGATGAAGCGGATCAGCTCTTCGCCCGAGAACATCGGCAGCTGCTGGCCAGGGTCGAACATGAACGGCACCTTGTGCTCGGCGCAATCGGCTGCGTGCTTGAGCATGCCGTCGCGGCCGTCCGGCGAGATGATCGCCACCCGCAGCGCGCCCAGGTCGGCCACGTTGTTCTCGTGCGAGTACTGCATGGCGCCCGGGTGGAAGGCGTTGATCTGGTTGTTGTCCTGGTCGGCGGTGACGAAGCACTGCGCGGTATAGGCGTCCGGGATGGTGCGGATGGCGCGCGTCTCGATGCCTTGCTTGCCCATGCGCTCGAGGTAGTCGCCGCCGTCCTGGCCGATCGTGCCCATCACCAGCGGTTCGCCGCCCAGCAGCTTGAGGTTGTAAGCGATGTTGACCGAGCAGCCGCCATATTCCGTGCGCAGGGTCGGCACCAGGAAAGAGACGTTCACGCGGTGCAGCTGGTCGGCCAGCAGGGTTTCGGCGAAGCGGCCGTGGTACTGCATGATCTTGTCGAATGCAATCGATCCGCAGATCAGGGCGGTCTTGGTCATGGATGAACCTTCAGGGATATTAGGGATAGAAGACGGCGATATGGTAACCGGACGGCGCCGGTTCTTCCACGCGGAAGTTCAGCTTGATGGGCTGCTCGGCGCGCGCGGCGAAGCCGGCCCCCAGGAGGGGCCCTGCCGGCAGGTAGTCGCGCGGGCCGAACACCCGGCGCACCAGGGGCTTGTCGTCCGGATCGGACAAGGTCAATTCGATGCTCGGCCAGGCCTGCACCGAATCGCCCTGGTTGCGCAGCAGCGTGGTGAAGCTGTAGGCGTTGCCGCCCAGCGTGGTCAATTCGCCGGTTTCGATTACCATCTGCTCGATCTGGGCCGGCAGCTCCACGCGGCAGCCGAGCAGGCCGCACATTGAGACCAGCACCGGCTTCATGCCCGGATAGCGGGCCGCCAGCGTGTTGCGGAAGGAGGTGGCCGCCTGCGCCGCCAGCACCAGCAGCAGCAGCAGGCTGCCCAGCACCAGGGCGATGCGCACCGCCTTGCCAGAACGCTCGCGCTGGCGGCCGCGGCGCACGAACTCCGGTTCGTCCGATTCGGGCACGCGCAGCTTGGGCGCTTCGATCTTGGTGGGCGTGAGCTTGGAGCGGCGCGCGGCGCGCGCGTCCAGCGCGCGGGTGCGGGGCGTGCGCGGCGCGACCGGCGGGGCGATGGGCGCGGCCTGGATGGTGACGGTGGAAGGACCGGATTCGCGCAGCAGCAGCGAAGGCATGGACAGGCCGGCGGCCCTGGTGGCAGCCTTGCGCTCTTCCCTGGCCAGGATGACGGCTGGCGCGGATTCGGTGACGTCCAGCGCGTGGCCATCGTCCGGCGCCGGCGCGGCGACCAGTTCTTCGTCGACCGGCAGCTCGAGCATCGGGGCAGGCGCTGGTTCGGGCAGTGGTTCCGGCCGCGGCTCGAACACAGGCTCGGGCTGCGGTTCAGGCAAAGGCTGCGGTTCCGGCGCCGCATCCGGTTGCGGCTCCGGCAGCGGTTCGGCTTCGGGCGCAACAGTCCCGGCATCGTCGCTCGCCTGCGGCAGGATGCCGAAGGGCGAGAAGGTATGGTCGAATTCGAGGGTGTAGATCGGCTCTTCGGCCGCCTCGAGGGGCGCGGCAGGCGCGGGGACCTCCGGTTCTGGAGGCGGCACTGCGGGGGGCGCCGCGCGAACGGAAGGCGGTGCGGCAGGCGCCGCGGCCAGGTCGACCAGGGCGGCGCTGCCGTCAAATACCTGGGTGCAGGCGCCGCAACGAACGATGCCCCCACGCAGCTTGAGCTGGTCCGCGGCGACGCGGAACATGGTGCCGCAGTGGGGGCATTGGGTGGCGAGCGCCATGCGTCAGCCGGCGGCAGCTTGGCGCGGCGGCGGTGCGTTCTCCTGGCCGAGCGTGCCGTGAAGGGCAACCCAGCCGTCCTGCTCGGCCCAGACGCCCAGCTTGATGAAAGGTGCGTAGGCGCTGGCCACTTCCTCGGCCTGGCGCGCCAGCACGCCCGACAGCACCAGCGAACCACCGGCGGCCACGCGGCCTGCCAGCATCGGCGCCATCAGCTTCAATGGGCTCGACAGGATGTTGGCCACCACGATGTCGAACTGGCCCTTGGCGTGGCGCTCGTTGGGCGTCACGGCCAGGTCGTCCGGCACGTAGAAGTCGATCGCACAGTGATTGCGCCCGGCGTTGGCGCGGGCCGATTCGATCGCCTGCGGGTCGATGTCGACACCAGCCACGTCGTCAGCGCCGAGTTTCTTGGCGACCATCGCCAGGATGCCCGAGCCGCAGCCGTAGTCCAGCACCGACTTGCCCGGGGCAGGGTGGGCTTCGAGCCATTCCATGCACAGTCGGGTGGTCGGGTGGCTGCCGGTGCCGAAGGCGAGGCCCGGGTCGAGTTCCAGAATGAGGCCATTCGGATCCGGGGCTTCGTGCCAGCTCGGCACGACCCAGATATTGGTGCCGATGTGGATCGGCTCGAACTGCGACTGCGTCAGGCGCACCCAGTCGGCATCGGCCACCGCGCGGGTGGTGAAGGACGGCACGACGGGCAGCTTGATGGCGTTGGCGGCTTCCTGGACGATCGCGAACTGGTCGGCATCGACGTCGGTGAGGGCGACCACGCGGGAATGGTCCCAGGCGGCTTCTTTCGGTTCCATGCCCGGCTCGCCGAACAGCGGGCGTTCAGCGTCCGTGCCTTCGTCGGCGTCTTCGACCGACACCGACAGGGCGCCCGCGTCCATCAGGGCGTCCGACAGGGCCTCTGCATGGTCGCGTGCGACCTCGATGACTACTTCCGTCCAGCTCATGCGTCTACCTTGGCTTCCGATTTGGCGCCGATACCGCCTTCCTTGGGCAGGTCTGGCTTCGAGGCCAGCTTGTGCTCGAGGTAGTGGATGTTGGTGCCGCCTTCGATGAATCGGGCGTCCACCATCAGCTCGCGGTGCAGCGGGATATTGGTGAGAATACCTTCAACCACCATTTCCGAGAGCGCGATTTGCATGCGGCGAATGGCCTGATCGCGCGTCGCACCGTAGGAAATTACCTTGCCGATCATCGAGTCGTAATGAGGTGGAACATAGTATCCGGCATACGAGTGCGAATCGACACGGATGCCAGGGCCGCCCGGCGGGTGCCAGCCGGTGATGCGGCCCGGCGAAGGCGTGAACTTGAACGGGTCTTCGGCATTGATGCGGCACTCGATCGCGTGGCCCGACAACATGATGTCGCGCTGCTTGAAGCGCAGCTTCTCGCCGCAGGCGATGCGGATCTGTTCCTGCACGATGTCGATCCCGGTGATCATTTCGGTCACTGGGTGCTCGACCTGCACGCGGGTGTTCATCTCGATGAAATAGAACTCGCCGTTCTCGTACAGGAATTCGAAGGTGCCGGCGCCGCGGTAGCCGATCTTGCGGCAGGCTTCGGCGCAGCGGTCGCCGATCTTCTCGATCAGTTTGCGCGGGATGCCCGGCGCCGGTGCTTCTTCGATCACCTTCTGGTGGCGGCGCTGCATCGAGCAGTCGCGTTCGCCCAGCCAGACGGCGTTTTTATGTTCGTCGGCGAGGATCTGGATTTCCACGTGGCGCGGGTTTTCCAGGAACTTCTCCATGTAGACTTCCGGATTGCCGAAGGCGCTGCCGGCTTCGGTCTTGGTCATCTGCACCGCGCCCAGCAGGGCCGCTTCGGTATGCACCACGCGCATGCCGCGGCCACCGCCGCCGCCTGCCGCCTTGATGATGACCGGATAGCCGACCTTGCGCGCGGTCGTGATGATCTCTTTCGGGTCGTCGCTCAGGGCGCCGTCCGAGCCCGGCACGCAAGGCACGCCGGCCTTGATCATGGCCTGCTTGGCCGAGACCTTGTCGCCCATCAGGCGGATCGAGTCGGAACGCGGGCCGATGAAGACGAAGCCCGATTTCTCGACGCGCTCGGCGAAATCGGCGTTCTCGGACAGGAAGCCATAGCCCGGGTGGATCGCCTCGGCGTCCGTCACTTCTGCGGCGCTGATAATGGCCGGCATGTTCAGATAGCTGAGTGCCGACTGGGCCGGGCCGATGCAGACCGATTCGTCGGCCAGCTTCACGTACTTGGCGTCCTTGTCCGCTTCGGAGTGCACGACAACCGTCTTGATGCCCAGCTCGCGGCAGGCGCGCTGGATACGCAGCGCGATTTCACCACGGTTGGCGATGAGGATTTTTTCAAACATGGTAGGTTCGATGTTTCTGTGAAGACCGGTGCAGCCAAGCTGACTAGCGCGCCGGACACAACATGGATGAGCTGGCGGCAGGACGCCGCCGGGCCTAACTGCCTGGATCGTCTAGCAAGGCCCCCAGGGCAAGGCGTATCGTCGAAGACAGTACGCCAGTACGGCAAGACGATGCAACGCCGCGATGGGGGAATTTTTAGACGATCTTAGCCGATGATGAACAGCGGCTGACCAAATTCAACCGGTTGGCCGTTTTCCACGAGGATCTTGGTAACAACGCCAGTCGCATCGGCGTCGATTTCATTCAGGAGCTTCATCGCTTCGATGATGCACAGGGTGTCGCCTTCCTTGATGTTCTGACCGATTTCGACGAAGGCCGCGGCGCCCGGGGCCGACGAACGGTAGAAGGTGCCGACCATCGGCGACTTGACGACGTGGCCGGTCGGCTCGGCGGCGACGGCCGGAGCCGGTGCAGCCGCTGGTGCCGGTGCGTGCTGGGCCGGGGCGGCGTAGTGCTGCACGCCCTGCTGCGGCATCATCATCATCTGGCCCTGCGGGATGGCGGACGACTTGACGATACGGACCTTGCTTTCGCCTTCGGTCACTTCGAGTTCAGCGATGTCGGATTCGGCGACCAGGTCGATCAAGGTCTTGAGTTTTCTGAGATCCATGTGAAACCCCTTGGAATTATTCGTTTTTAAGAGAGCTGGTAGCGCGGTAACCGTCGCCGCGCAGCCGCTGATACATGAAGTTGACGTAGATTAACGCGATTTAAGCGCAAAGTCGATGGCAAACCGGTATCCGTCCGGCCCCAGTCCGCAGATCACGCCTTGCGCGATGCTTGAGAGGTAGGAGTGATGCCGGAACGGCTCGCGGGCATGCACGTTCGAGATGTGCACTTCCACGAACGGAATCGCCACCGCGGAGAGCGCATCGCGCAATGCCACGCTGGTATGGGTCAGGCCGCCAGGATTGATGACGATCGCGTCCACGCCTTCGCCGCGCGCGGCATGGATACGGTCGATCAGGGCTCCCTCATGGTTACTCTGGAAGCAGGCGAGGCTTGCGCCCGCCGCCCCGGCCTGGGCTGCTGCTGCTTGTTCGATGTCGGCCAGCGTCGTCGCGCCGTACACCGCAGGCTCCCGGGTCCCCAATAGATTGAGGTTGGGGCCATTAAGCAGCAGTAGCTTTTTCGCCATATTGAAGTGTCTGAACGCCCGAAAGGAAGGCATTGTGCCGCCAAGCTCGTCTGTTGGCAAGCAGTAAAATTGTCGGTGGATAAGAGCATATTCGCCGGAATTCCGAATAGTACGACCGTTCGTTAGCCTTCCAGCTTTGCCAGGTCGGCACGCAATTCGTCGAATTTCAATTTGCCCAGATAAGTCTTCTTGACCTGTCCATCGGCTCCGATCAGCACGGTATAAGGCAGTCCGCCGGCCTTGTTGCCGAAGTCGCGCGACAGCTCGGTCCCGCCCATGCCGCCCACGTACAGCGGATAGGCGATCTTCAGCTTGGCCGCGAATTCGCGCATGTTCGAGGGCGAATCGATGCCGATGCCGATCACATTGAAATGCTTGCCGCCGTCATGACCGGCCAGTTCCGACAGCTCCGGCATCTCCTGCACGCAGGGCCCGCACCAGGTCGCCCAGAAATTGACCACCAGCGGCTTGCCGCGCCATTTGCTCAGTGACTGCGGCGCGCCGGCCAGGTCGTTGAGCGACTGCCCGAACAGATTGTCCACGGCTGTGTGCGGCTTGCCGCCAGTCGGGGCAATTACGGTGGTAAGGGGAGGAGTGTCCTTCTTGTTGACCGCGACCAGCGCGCCCATGATGCCGAACATGGCGGCAACGGCCGCATACGCGGCCACGTGTTTCTTGTTCATTTATCCTTTTCCATTGCTTCGTCATTCGCCATCAGCGCGCGCAGCCCGTTCGCGTCGATACGCTGCGGGCGGCCGTCGGCGCGTGGCTTGAGTGCGCCGCGCAAGTCATGGTAATCATATAACTCGGCGTGAATAGTTTCCTTATGCCACATGAAGCTGACAGTTTCAACCGGCTCGTGCCGCCCGCCGCGGAAATGGGGCGTTTCCGAGATCTCTATATTGACGTTGCGGTTGAGCAGGTAGATCTGCACTTCCTTGGCGCTGTCGGCAAACAGTTGCAGGTGGATGTCGTCATGTTCGCCGGCAGTGCCGTTCAGGACCGCGCCGGTGAGATAAGGATGGAAATCCGCCAACGCGTCCATCACCTGCAGCGCCGTGTCGCGCAGCAGGGCCAGGCGCTCGGGCTGGCCGGCCACGCCGAACAGTGACAGGTATGTGCGGACCTCGTCCTCGATCTGGCTGTTGTCGGGCATCAGGTTGGGCGCCGGCTGGTCCACCCCGAGCACCTGGCGGGCGGCCTTGCGGCGGGCGGTGGCGTAGTCGGCGCCATCCTGGGCGATCATGCGCGCCGCGTTTGCAGCGATTTCGGCGCGCAACTGGAGTACGTCTGTGTTCAGTGTCGGCATGATGACCGAATCATACTCTTGAACGGCAAATGGCAGCGGGTCGGGTAGAATCGCGTATTCGATTTTTCACCCTGCTATTTCTCCCACGATCATGCACATTCATATACTCGGCATTTGCGGCACCTTCATGGGAGGCCTGGCGGTCCTGGCCAAGGAAGCCGGCCACCGCGTCACCGGCTGCGACGCCAACGTCTATCCCCCGATGAGCACCCAGTTGGAAGCTCAGGGGATCGAGCTGATCCAGGGCTATGGCCCGGAGCAGGTGTCGCTGAACCCGGACCTGTATGTGATTGGCAATGTCATGACGCGGGGTAATCCGCTGATCGAGGAAATCCTGAACCGTGGCCTGAAGTATGTATCGGGCCCGCAGTGGATCGGCGAACACATCCTGCGCGACAAATGGGTGCTGGCCGTGGCCGGTACGCACGGCAAGACCACGACCACCTCGATGCTGGCCTGGATCCTGGAAGACGCGGGCTATGCGCCGGGCTTCCTGATCGGCGGCGTGCCGATGAACTTCGGCATCTCGGCGCGCCTGCATGGCGATAAACCATCGGACTTCTTCGTGATCGAGGCCGACGAATACGACACCGCCTTCTTCGACAAGCGCAGCAAGTTCGTGCACTACCACGCCAAGACCGCGGTGCTGAACAACCTCGAATACGACCACGCCGACATCTTCCCGGACATTGGCGCCATCGAGACCCAGTTCCACCACCTGGTGCGCACCGTGCCGGGCGTGGGCCGCCTGGTCGTCAATGGCGACGAAGCCTCGCTCGCCCGTGTGATCAAGCGCGGCTGCTGGAGCGACAAGGAACTCTTCGGATCCAGCGAAGGCACGAACTGGGGCCTGGTCGAGCATCCGGGCGGCGGCAGCTTCGACGTCCTGTTCAATGGCGACATGCAGGGCACCGTGCACTGGGACCTGACCGGCCACCACAACCGCTCGAACGCGCTGGCCGCGATTGCCGCCGCGCGCCACGTCGGCGTGCCGACCTCGCAGGCGATCGATGCGCTGTCGCGCTTCCAGAACGTGAAGCGCCGCATGGAAGTGCGCGGCACGGTCAATAACATCACCGTGTACGACGATTTCGCCCACCATCCGACCGCGATCGCCACCACCGTCGGCGGCCTGCGCCAGAAACTCGGGACCACCGGCCGCATCCTGGCGGTGCTCGAGCCGCGCTCGAACACCATGAAGCTCGGCGCCATGAAGGATGCGCTGCCGGGCAGCCTGAAGGACGCCGACCTGGTGTTCGGCTTCGGCAGCCAGCAGGCGCTGGGCTGGTCGCTGGCCGATGCCCTCAAGCCGCTGGGCGCGATTGCCCACAGCTTCGACCAGATCGACTACATGGTGCAGGCCATCGTGCAGGCGGCCCAGCCGGGCGACCACATCCTGGTCATGAGCAACGGCGGCTTCGGCGGCGTGCACCAGAAACTGCTGGACGCGCTGGCTCCATGATGTTGTACCTGCACGGGTTCCGCTCGTCGCCCAAGTCGTTCAAGGCGCGGGTGGTGCAAAAGGCCCTGGAAGACGCCGGCCGCGCGCATGAGCTGATCTGCCCGCAACTGCCGGCCTCGCCGAAGGCCGCGATGGCCCTCGGCCTGCTGCTGGCCGAGCGTCATGCGCCCCACAATTTGTCGATCATCGGCTCCTCGCTGGGCGGCTTCTACGCCACCTGGCTGGCCGAGCGCCTGGGCTGCCGCGCCGTGCTGCTCAATCCCTCCGTCGATCCTATCCGGAACCTGGAACACCATGTCGGCGTCACCACGGCCTGGCATTCGAGCGAGCCTTTCGAATTCCGCCCTGAGTACATCGGCGAGCTGGCCGACCTGCGCGTCGGCCAGATCACCCAGCCGGAGCGCTATTTTTTGCTGGCTGCGACCGGTGACGAAGTGCTCGACTACCGCGACATGGTGGCCCACTATCCCGGCGCGCGCCAGCACCTGATCCGGGGAAGCGACCACGCGATTTCCGAATTCCCGCAGTATGTGGAGGAAGTGCTCGCCTTCTGCTCGGCGCCATTGGACATGGCGCAGTGAAGGGAGCGACGCTGCGACAGGCGGCCTGGCGGCCCCATGCCAGGGCCGTGCGTGCCCCTGGCGCGCTGCGCGACTGGCTCACCACCGAAGGCTCGCTGACCGCGCGCCTGGTGGCCGCTAGCAGCTCTTTCCGCGTGCGCCGGCTGCACCAGCGCGCCGCCACCTGCCTGGCCGACGAGGCGCAAGCGATCGGCCTGGCGCGCCCGGGACGGGTATGGGAGCGCGAAGTGCTCCTGGAATGCGACGGCAAGCCGGTGGTGTTCGGCCACACGGTGGTGCCCACGAATTGCACGGCGGCCGACTGGCCGCTGTTTTCGGCGCTGGGCGAACGCTCGCTCGGCACCACGCTCTTTTACGATCCGCTGGTGCGCCGTGGCCAGCTGGAATATGCGCGCATCCGCGCCGGCCATCCGCTAATTAGCCGCGTGCGCGAAGCCCTCGGCGGGGCCGATGACTCGCTTTATTATGCCCGGCGCTGCGTCTATCGCCGCCGTCAAGGCCTGCTGCTGGTCACCGAGGTATTCTTGCCTGCGGTACTAAGCCTGGCAGGCGCACCACAAGAGAACACGAAATAAAATGAATCTATTTTTTGAAGAATCGGGCGACTTCAAGGTCGGCACCGTACTGTCGCAGGCCGGCGAGGCCTACCACGTGGAGCTGGCCAGCGGCAAGCGCACCAAGGTCAAGGCCAAGGACGTGCTGATCCAGTTCGAGAAACCCGATCCGGAAACGCTGCTCGCCAATGCCAAGGGCATCGCCGCCGAAGTCGACCTCGACTTCCTGTGGGAGGTGGCGGGCCAGGAAGAATTCGGCATTCCCGAGCTCGGCCTTGAATACTTCGGCCATGCGCCGCTGCCCGCGGAAGCGGCCGGCCTGGTGCTGGCGCTGCACGCCGCCCCGGTGTACTTCCATAAAAAGGGCCGCGGGCGCTACAAGGCCGCGCCGGAACAGACGCTCAAGGCCGCGCTGGCCGGCATCGAAAAGAAGAAGCAGCAGGCCATCGTGCAGGCCGGCTATGTCGAAGAGCTCAAGGCCGGCACACTGCCGGCCTCGATGCAGCCGATCGTGCAGCAGCTGCTGTTCAAGCCGGACAAGAACACCATCGAATACAAGGCGCTGGAGGCCGCGGCCAACGAGCTGCACACCACGGCGCCGCGCCTGATGCTGGCAACCAAGGGCCTGGCCTCGCCCAAGGAACTGCACATGGCGCGCTTCCTGTTCGAGCACTTCCCGCGCGGCGCCGGCTTCGCGCCCGTGAACGTGCCGGCGGCGCCGCTTGAGCTGCCGCTGGCCGATGTCGCCGCCTTCTCGATCGACGACGTGACCACGACCGAGATCGACGATGCCTTCTCGGTGGTGAAGCTGGACGATGGATTGGTACGCGTGGGTATCCACATCGCCGCCCCTGGCCTGGCGATTCGCCCGGACGATGCGATCGACAAGATCGCGCGCGCGCGCATGTCGACCGTGTACATGCCCGGCGACAAAATCACCATGCTGCCGGACGACGTGGTGGACGCCTTCACCCTGGCCGAAGGCAAGGATTGCCCGGCGCTGTCGCTGTATGCGGTGATTGATCCGGAAGACTGGAGCGTGGTCTCGACCACGACCCGCGCCGAGCGCGTGCCGATCAAGAGCAACCTGCGCCACAACGACCTGGACGCGCTGGTCAATGAAGACACCCTGGCCAGCGGCGAGGGCGAATACCCGCACAAGATTGAGCTCGGCCTGCTGTGGAAGTGGGCGCTGCAGCTGGAAGCGGGCCGCATGAAGAAGCGCGAAGCCTTCGGCCTCAAGCCGGAACAGGCCAACCGCGTCGACTTCAACTTCTACGTGGAAGACGACGTGGTCTCGATCGTGCGCCGCAAGCGCGGCGCGCCGCTCGACAAGATCGTCGCCGAGCTGATGATCTTCGCGAACAGCACCTGGGGCAAGCTGCTGCACGACTCGGGCGTGCCGGGCATTTACCGCTCGCAGGGACCCGGCGCCGGCGGCTGGGGCGCCAAAATCCAGGTGCGCATGGTCACGCACGCCGCACCGCACCAGGGCCTGGGCGTGGACCAGTACGCATGGAGCACTTCGCCGCTGCGCCGCTACACCGACCTGGTGAACCAGTGGCAGATCATCGCCTGCGCCGAACATGGCGTGACCGCGCCTCTGGTGGCGCCGTTCAAGCCGCGCGACGCGACCCTGTTCTCGATCGTCTCCGCGTTCGACGCGGCCTATGCGGCCTACAACGACTTCCAGCAGAATATGGAACGCTACTGGTGCCTGCGCTGGCTGGGCCAGGCCGGCGCAAAGCACGTCGACGCCGTGGTGCTGAAGGACGAGATCGTGCGCCTGGTAGACGTGCCGCTGGTGGTGCGCCTGGCCGGCATGAACTCGGTGGCGCGCGGCGCCCAAGTGAAACTCGACATCGTGCGCTGGGATGAGATCGACCTGGTGCTCGAGGCGCGCCTGCTGGAAGTGGCGGCTGCGGCGCCGGATGAGTCGATCGGCCTGGAGGAAGAGGAAGAGGGCGATACGGGGGAGGCCGCGGTGGAGGAGGTGGTCGAGGCTGAGGGGATTGTCGCGGTTGTGACCACGGAAGATGGTAGTCAGGTTCCCACTGACGCGGGAACGAGCGAGTAAGGTCAAATCGGGGGAGCAATGCCGGTGACATTGTTCCCGCCTTCGCGGGAACGACGTAGTTAAGAGGCTGGCCACAAGTGTTGTTATCACCATCACACTAAAAACCGTCGTTCCCGCGCAGGCGGGAACCCAAGTTCGCTCCGCGGTCACAAGCGCTACAACGCCCCTCCACATTCCCCCCACGCCACCCGTTGCGGGTTAGAATGTTCAGTCCCTGATCCAACAGCCCTCCCGGGCGAGTGCAGCGCGTGAAGTATTTGCAGAACAACCGACCCTTGACGATTGCCCTTGGCGTGTCCGTGCTCCTGCACGCGGCGCTGCTGGCGGTGCGTTTTGCCGCGCCGGATGCGTTCCGGCAGCAGCCGGCCGATCCGGGCCTGGAAGTCATCCTGGTCAACGCCAAGCATGCCAACGCGCCAGCCAAGGCCGACGCCCTGGCCCAGGCCAACCTCGATGGCGGCGGCACGGCCGACGCGGGCCGCGCCCGCTCCCCGCTGCCGGACCTGCGCAAGATCGAGAACGGCGAAAGCATCAAGGCCCTGCAGCGCCGCATCGCCGACCTCGAACTGCAGCAGCGGAACGTCCTGACCCGCGTGCAGCGCACCCGGTTTACCGCCGCGCCGAAAACGGAACAGGACAAGCCCGACCCCACCCGTACCGGGGCCGATGCCTTCGATACCAGCCGCGCCATCTCGCGCGCGGCGGCCGAAGTCATCGAGCGCATCGAAGACCAGAACAAGCGTCCCAAGCGCACCCAGATCACGCCGAGCACGCGCCAGGTCGGCTACGCCATCTATTACAAGGAAATGCAGAAGCGGATCGAGGAAATCGGCACGCTCAACTTCCCGCAGCAGGGCGGGCGCAAGCTATACGGCGAGCTAGTGGTCTACATCCCGATCTTCCAGGATGGCTCCATCTATATGAGGGACGGCGGCCCGCGCATCGAGCAGGGCTCGGGCAACCCGGCGCTGGACAAGGCGGCGCTGCAGATCGTGCGCCGCGCCGCGCCTTTCGGCGGCTTCCCGGCAAATATGCGCACCCAGGGCAAGGACGATTTGTGGGAAGTGATCACGCGCTTCCGCTTCACGCGCGAGGACAAGATGCAGGCCGAATTGCGCGGGGGCGCGCAGTGACCGACAAATACTGTGTCATTGGCCACCCCATCGCGCACAGCAAGTCACCCGACATCCACGCCGCCTTCGCGCGCCAGACCGGCCACGACCTGCGCTACGAGCGCTGCCTCGCGCCGCTCGACGGCTTCGCGTCCACCGTGCAGCGCCTGGTGGACGAGGGCTACAAAGGTGCCAACGTCACGGTGCCATTCAAGATCGAAGCCGCACGCCTGGCCACCCGCCTGGAAGAGCGTGCGCGCGCGGCCGGCGCCGTCAATACCCTGGTGTTTGAGAACGGCGAGATCATCGGCGACAACACCGATGGACCGGGCCTGGTCGCCGACATCACCCGCAATGCGGGCGTGCCGATCAAGGACAAGCGCGTGCTGCTGCTGGGCGCGGGCGGCGCCGCGCGCGGCGTGCTGCTGCCGTTTCTACAAGAAGGGCCGCGCGAGATCGTCATCGCCAACCGCACCCTGGCCACGGCCGAAGCGCTGGCCCGCGACTTTGGCGGCTACGGCATTCCGGTCAGCGCCACCGGCTTCGAGAGCATCGACGGCAGCTTCGACATCGCCGTCAACGCCACCTCTGCCAGCCTGTCTTCAAGCCTGCCGCCCATCCCCGCTTCGGTTTTTTGCCCATCCACGCTGGCTTTGGATATGATGTACGGAAATAAACCGACCGTGTACATGGCCTTCGCGGCAAGCCTTGGCGCCGCCACCCGCGACGGCATGGGCATGCTGGTCGAGCAGGCGGCCGAAGCCTTCGCCTTGTGGCGCGGCGTGCGGCCCGACACGACGGACGTCCTGAACCAGATGCGACCATAACAATAATGAGCAAAACACGTAAGTCTGCCGGGCCACGAATGGCGGCCCCGCGCCGCTGGGTCAAGTGGATCTTCCTTGGCCCGCTCCTGCTGGTCTTCCTGGTCCAGCTTTACTTCTTCCTCATGGTCTGCTGGTATGCCTATGTCGATCCGGGTTCGACCAGCTTCATGCGCCAGCAGTTGTCGGAACTGCGCGAGAAGAATCCTGATGCCCAGCTCAAGCACCAGTGGGTGCCCTACGAGCGCATTTCGACCAACATGAAACGGGCCGTGGTGGCCTCGGAAGATTCGGGCTTCGCCGCGCACGGCGGCGTGGACTGGGAAGCGCTGGAAAAAGCCTATGAACGCAATAACCGCCGCAGCAAGGTGGTGGGCGGCGGTTCCACCATCACGCAGCAGCTGGCCAAGAACCTCTTCCTGTCCGGCTCGCGCAGCTACCTGCGCAAGGGCCAGGAAATGATCATCGCCTTCATGCTGGAGACCGTGATGAGCAAGCGCCGCATCCTCGAGGTCTACCTCAACGTGGTGGAGTACGGCCGCGGCGTGTTCGGCGCCGAAGCTGCGGCGCGCCATTACTTCCGCACCTCGGCGGCCAACCTGTCGCCGTCCCAGGCCGCGCGGCTGGCGGTGATGCTGCCGAACCCGCGCTACTACGACAAGCACCGCTCTACCTCCTACCTGATGCGCCGCACCGCGCTGATCCAGCGCCGGATGCGCTTCGCAGATCTGCCTTGATACGCCGGCTCGGGATGAAAATGTCGTGACGGGGTGGCCGCGGCCAGGGCTGTCGGTTACACTTGCGGAAATTTCGAATCCCGGCCGAGAAAAAGCGCATGATCAACGTATTTGTCCTCCAGAATGGCCGACTCAACCAGGTAGGCGTCGACACGCGCGAAGACCTGGAAAACGTGGTCCCGGTCTGGGTCGACCTGACCGATCCGACCGAGGAAGAGCGCACCCTGGTCAAGGCGACCTATGGCGTGACGCTGCCGGGCGAGGACGAAGTCCAGGACATCGAGGCATCGGCCCGCTACTACGAAGCCGAGAACGGCGACCTGCACCTGCGCACCGACTTCCTGCTGGAAGAAGAAGACGGCCCCTCGCGCGTGGTCACCGTCGCCTTCATCCTGTCCGGGAAAATCCTGTTTTCGGTCCACAACGACGACCTGCCGGTGTTCCGCCTGGTGCGCCTGCGCGCGCGCTCGCGTCCCGGCTCGATCGAAGACTACATGGATGTGCTGCTCGACCTGTACGCCACCGACGCCGAGTATTCGGCGGACGCGCTGGAAGGCATCTACGAAGCGCTGGAAGAAGTCTCGACCCGCGTGCTGCAGAAGGATTTCACCGACCAGGACGCAGCCGCCGCGCTGAACTCGATCGCGCACGAGGAAGACTTGAACGGCCGTATCCGCCGCAACATGATGGACACGCGCCGCGCAGTCAGCTTCCTGATGCGCGGCCGATTGCTCAATGCCGACCAGTTCGAGGAAGCGCGCCAGATTTTGCGCGACATCGAATCGCTGGACGGCCACACGTCCTTCCTGTTCGACAAGGTGAACTTCCTGATGGATGCGACCGTCGGTTTCATCAACATTAACCAGAACAAGATTATCAAGATGTTCTCGGTGGCCTCGGTGGCCTTCCTGCCGCCGACCCTGATCGCCAGCGTCTACGGCATGAACTTCGAGATTCTCCCGGAGTTGAAGTGGAGCTTCGGCTATCCTCTGGCAGTGGTGTTGATGATTACTAGCGGTGTCGCACCCCTGTGGTATTTCCGCCGGCGGGGCTGGTTGCGCTGATTGAAATAATATTTCAAAAGAAAACGGGCGATGAAATTTAATTTCATCGCCCGTTTTGCGTCGATGGGACGGCGTAACCGCCCCGCCAAACTTAACCGATGCGCTTGAACACCCGGCGCGCCGCTTCGATCGTCTCGTCGATCACCGCATCATCATGCTGCGCCGAGACGAAGCCCGCCTCGAACATCGCCGGCGCAAAATACACGCCCTCATCGAGCATGCCGTGGAAGAAGCGGTTGAAGCGCTCCTTGTCGCCGGCCATCATCTGGCCATAGGTCGACGGCACGTTGTGCGAGAAGTAGAAGCCGAACATGCCACCCACCGCATCGCCGCAGAACGGAATGCCGGCTTCCTTCGCCGCTTCGGTCAGCCCTTTTACCAGGCGCTCGGCCGCTGCACCGAGGCGATCGTAGAAGCCGGGCTCCTGCACCAGTTTCAGGGTGGTCATGCCGGCGGCGACTGCCACCGGGTTGCCCGACAGGGTGCCGGCCTGGTAGACGGGGCCAAGGGGCGCCATCTTCTGCATCAGTTCCGCGCGGCCGCCAAAGGCCGCCACCGGCAGGCCGCCGCCGATCACCTTGCCCAGCGCGGTCAGGTCCGGGTTGATGCCGTACATTTCCTGCGCGCCGCCGAGACCCACGCGGAAACCGCACATGACTTCGTCGAAGATCAGCACGGCGCCGTGTTCGGTGCACAGTTCGCGCATGCGCTGCAAAAATTCCGGCGTGGCGCGGATCAGGTTCATGTTGCCGGCGACCGGCTCGACGATCACGCAGGCGATGGTGTCGCCCATCGACTCGAACGCGTCCTCTAACTGCGGCACGTTGTTGTAGTCGAGGACAAGGGTGTGCTTGACGAAGTCTTCCGGCACGCCGGCGGAAGTCGGGTTGCCGAAGGTGAGCAGGCCGCTGCCGGCTTTCACCAGGAGCGAATCGGCATGGCCGTGGTAGCAGCCTTCGAACTTGACGATCTTGTCGCGCCCGGTGGCGCCGCGCGCCAGGCGCAGCGCGCTCATGGTCGCTTCGGTGCCCGACGAGACCAGGCGCACCTGCTCGATCGACGGCACCAGCTTGCAGATCTCTTCGGCGATTTCGATCTCGCCTTCGGTCGGGGCGCCGAAGGACAGGCCATTGGCCGCCGCATCCTGCACCGCCTTGATCACTTTCGGGTGGGCGTGGCCGACGATGGCCGGACCCCAGGAGCCGATGTAGTCGATGTAGCGCTTGCCGTCCGCGTCCCAGAAATACGGGCCTTCGGCGCGGGTGATGAAGCGCGGGGTGCCGCCCACCGAGCGGAAGGCGCGCACCGGCGAGTTGACGCCGCCCGGAGTCGTTTGCTGGGCGCGGGCGAACAAAAGGTCGTTCTTCGAGGTGTTGTGGTCAGTGGTCATTGGTGCGTGCAAGGCCGTGCTGGCCCCGGTAGTATTTGTTGGGGATGAACTTGCCCATGCCGAAGCGCTGGGCGTGTTCGAGCGTGCCGGTCGTGTATTCCTGGGCGGCGAACATGGCCTGTTTCGCATCCATGCCGCGCGCCATCAGGGCCGTGAACGCGGCCGAATAGGTATTGCCGGCGCCGATGAAGGGCCCCGGCAGGTGCTTCCATTCCACGCGCGCGACTTCGCCGTCGGCGTCGAACAGGGTATTGGAACAGGCTCCGCACTCGTCGCGGGTACCGGTGACCAGCACGTACTGGCAGCCGGCCGTGGTCAGTTCGGCAACGTCTTCGAGCAGCGAGCCTTCACCGCCGTCGCGCCAGGTCTCGGCCATGCGGCCCAGTTCCGACTGCGACAGGATCAGCACCGTGGTCTGCGGCGCCAGGATCGAGCGGATCGCCGACAGCATCTCTTCGTCGGCCAGGCCCGAGTCGGGCAGGGCGGTGAGGAAGGGATCGAGGATCAGGGGCGCGTCCGGATAGTCCGAGACGATCTCGGCGATCGCCGCCAGCTGCAGCACGGTGGCGACGGCGCCGACCTTGAAGGCCGCGACCGGCATGTCTTCGAGCAGGACCCGGGCCTGGTCGGCCATCCAGTCGCTGTCGACTTCATGCAGGTTCTCGACCTTGGCGCTGTCGGCGACCAGGATGCCGGCGACCACCGACAATCCATGGCATCCGTGCACGGCAAAGGCAGCCAGGTCGGACTGGACACCGAGTGCGCCGACCGGGTCGGACACGCCGAAAGTCATGATGAGGGGTAGCGGTTGGCTTTGCACGACGGCTTGGATTAAGATGCTCACTTCCCCATTTTACTAGACGGAACGTCGAATAACCTACTGCGCGTTGCACTGCCGGCCTGCGATGCTCGCTGTACTAGCGTACAGCTGCGCTTCTTAGCCGCCATTGCTGCCGCTCGCTACGGTTCTTCGACGTTCCTGCGGCTTCATTTAATTTATCTACATACAAGGAATCACCGTGAGTACAGAAACAACCGTCGCTTTCCAGACCTGGATGTGCCTGATCTGTGGCTGGGTCTACGACGAAGCTGCCGGCGCGCCGGAAGACGGCATTGCGCCGGGCACCCGCTGGGCCGATGTGCCGATGAACTGGACCTGTCCGGAGTGCGGGGCGCGCAAGGACGACTTCGAGATGACCGCTATTTAAAGGCGGCGGCAGCGTGTCATTTTACCTAGTTGACACGCTGCAACACTTCACGCACAAGGGATAATGCCTGTGCTATCGTGGCGCTTCATGCTGAAGTGAAACGAAAATGACGACATCGCCGCAACCGACCGGCCTGACCATCATGGTGATCGACGACAGCAGCACGATCCGCCGCTCCGCCGAGATCTTCCTGACCCAGGCAGGCTACGAGGTCGTGCTGGCGATTGATGGTTTCGATGCGCTCGCCAAGATCAACGACCACCATCCCGCGCTGGTGTTTTGCGACATCCTGATGCCGCGCCTGGATGGGTACCAGACCTGCGCCCTGATCAAGAAGAGCGCGCGCTTCCATGCGACACCGGTGCTGATGCTGTCGTCCAAGGATGGCCTGTTCGACCGCGCGCGCGGCGCGATGGTCGGCGCTTCCGCCTACCTCACCAAACCCTTTTCCAAAGACAGCCTGCTGGCTGCCGTGCGCGAACACACGGCCGCCAGGGCCTGAACCTTACCGAAATTCCGGAGCCCCACGTGGCCATACACAAGATCCTGATCGTCGACGATTCCCCGACCGAGCGCTTTTACCTGACCGATGTCCTGGTCAAGCATGGCTATACCGTCACCACCGCCGTCAACGGCGAGGAAGCCATCGACAAGATCCGCGCCGAGCGTCCGCAGCTGATCCTGATGGACGTCGTCATGCCCGGCGCGAACGGCTTCCAGGTGACACGCTCGATCGGGCGCGACCCGGAGCTGGCCGCGATTCCGGTCATCATCTGTAGCAGCAAGAACCAGGAAACCGACCGTATCTGGGGCATGCGCCAGGGCGCGAAAGACTACCTGGTCAAGCCGGTCAATCCGGCGCTGCTGCTGGCCAGTATCGCGGCGCTCGACGAGCAGGCTGCCGTGGCCGTGGCCGCAGCCCCGGCCGCCGCCGCGGCATGACCGCGGGCGAGGCCCGGCCCGACGCCGACGACGCGCGCAGCATCCGCCTGCGCGCCTACCAGGAACAGCTCCTCGAGCGCATGCAGGCCGCGAAAAGCGGCACCGGTGCGCCGATCCAGCAGCTGGGGATGCAGATCGGCGCCACCCGCTATCTGCTCCACCTGCTCGAAGCAGGCGAAATCGTCGCGCCCGTGCCTTTGGTGCGCGTGCCATTGACCGCGCCCTGGTACCTGGGCCTGGCCAACGTGCGCGGCACCCTGGTGGGCGTGATCGACCTGGTGCGCTACCTTGGCGCCGAAGGGCAGGCCAGTGCGGCGCCTGGCGCGCGCCTGGTGACCTTCGCGCCTTCGCTGGGTTTCAACTGCGCCCTGCTGGTCGACCGCATGTACGGCCTGCGCCAGGCCGGCAGCATGCAGCGCGAGGGCGAGGCCCTGCGCGACGCCGACAACATCCTCTGGACGCCGCTCTCGCTGGCGGCGCTGGTGCGGGAAGAACGCTTCCTGCACGTGGCACAACAACCAGGCCATCAATAAGCTGCACCCAGGAGCCGGTATGGGATTTGCCTCGAAACTCAGCATGAACGCCTTTTCGAAAGCCAGCGCGGACGACGATACCGCCCTGGTCTCGCCCGACACCCAGTTCGGACCTGGCCTGCTGCCGCAGCAGCCCTCGAACGACGTCCCGTCCCAGGGGCAGGGCGCCGTGTACGGCTCGGCCGATGCGGCCGCGCGGCGCCTGGGCAACACGCGCCCGCGCAAACCCCTGTCCGTTGCCGCCGACGAGGGCGAAGACCTGCGCCTGCCGCTGATCGGCCACCTGTCGCTGGCCAGCCAGCTGCGCCTGGTGCTGGCGGCGTTTGCCGCCGGCATCCTGCTGACCGTGCTGGCGATGTGGCAGAACGCCGCCCACTCCGGCGTGGTGTCGACCCAGGGCCAGATCGCGGCCGACGCCCTGATGCATTCGCAGCGGGTGGCCAAGTCGGCGCCGAACGCGCTGCGCGGAGACATCAACGCCTTCAGCCAGCTCGATAACAGCCGCGCCGAACTGGGACGCCTGCTGGCGCTGCTGGCGCGCGGCGGCAAGGCCGGTCCGACTGCGATCCCGCCGGCACCGAGCGAGCTTGCGCCCATGCTGGCCAAGGCGCGCGCGGCCTGGTCGGCCTCGAATGCCGCCGCCACCACCATTGCCGGCAACAAGCGCCACCTGGTCGGTTTCGGCGCCAGCGTAGCCGGGCTCGACCTGCTCGCCCCCGAGCTGCGCAGCCTGGCCGACCGCCTGCGTGGCTCAAGCATCCGCCAGGACGCCGCACTCGAGCGCATGGTAGCGATTTCGGAACGCCTGCCGGCATCGGCCCATGCCTTTACCGCGCCCGGCGCCGCGCACCGCGAGGCCGCCAACACCATCAAGCGCGACAGCGCCGAACTGGGCGCGCTGCTGGATGCCATGGTCGGCCTCAATCCCGCCCTGGGCCTGGCGCCGGTCGCCGACGTCGACCTGCGCGAGCGGCTGACTGCCGCGCGCACCTCTTTCCGCGGCTGGCAGCAGGGCATGTCGCCGCTGGCGACCAACCTGCACAACTTCGAGGCCGCCCGCGTGGCGGAGCAGGTCATCGCGCGCGACAACGAAGGCCTGCGCTCGACGCTCGAGCGGGTGCAGGCGGAATGCCGCCGGCTGCTGGGCACCCGCAGCAGCTGGTTCTGGCTGCTGGTGGGGGCCTCGGTCTTCACGCTGGCGATGGGCGGCAGCATCAGCCGCGTAATGCTGCAGGACTCGCGCAACCGCACCCGCGGTGCCGAGGCACGCCGGCGCGAAGCCGAAGCCATGCGCCAGCTCGCCCAGGCCAAGGAAGAAGAAGCCAAGGCCACCAACGACCAGAACCAGGCGGCGATCCTGCGCCTGATGAACGAATTGCAGGAAGTCGCGGACGGCGACCTGACCGTGCATGCCACGGTGTCGGAAGACATCACCGGGGCGATCGCCGACTCGGTCAACTACACGGTGGAAGAATTGCGCGAGCTGGTGCTGCGCGTGATCCGCACCACCGAGCAGGTCACGCGCGCATCGAACGGTGCGCAGACCGTTTCGACCGAGCTGCTGGGCGCCGCCGAAGCCCAGTCGCGCGAGATCCAGGAAGCATCGAGCACGGTGCTGCGTATGGCCACCCAGATCGCCGACGTGTCGCGCTCGGCGACCGAATCGGCCGAGGTGGCGCGCCAGTCGGTGGATGCGGCCGAGCAGGGCGCGCTCGCGGTGCAGAATGCGATCCTCGGCATGAACGAGATCCGCGAGCAGATCCAGGAAACCTCCAAGCGCATCAAGCGCCTGGGCGAATCCTCGCAGGAAATCGGCGAGATCACCGACCTGATCTCGGACATTACCGAGCAGACCAATGTGCTGGCGCTGAACGCCGCGATCCAGGCCGCATCGGCCGGCGAGGCCGGGCGCGGCTTCTCGGTGGTGGCCGAAGAAGTGCAGCGCCTGGCGGAACGCTCGGGCGAGGCGGCCAAGGGCATCGGCGCGCTGGTGCGCACCATCCAGGCCGACACCCACGATGCGGTGGCGGCCATGGAAAAGTCGACCCAGGGCGTGGTCGAAGGCGCGCGCCTGTCGGATGCGGCCGGCGCTGCGCTGCTCGATATCTCGCGCGTGTCGAACCGGCTGGCGGAGCTGATCGAGGCGATTTCGAGCGCCGCGCAGCAGCAGGCGACGTCCGCCAACGGTGTGGCCCATAATATGCAGCACATCCTGTCGGTCACCGAGCACACCCAGGGCGGCACGCGCCAGACGGCGCAGTCGATCCGTGAGCTGGCGCTGCTGGCGCAGGAGCTGAAAGATTCGGTGTCGCGCTTCCGCGTGGCCGCCTAGACAACCTGCTGAGTAACTACAACGAGCCCAATGACCAACGCACCTTCCAGCCGCATGCCCGCATTCGACACCGGACCCCTGTCATGGGTGATCGGCGAGATCCGCGATGCGCTGGGGCGCTCGGGCACGGCCTTGCGCGACGCCGCCAACCGCAGCGCGGAGGCCCAGCCGACCCTCCTGCTGCACGCCAAGAGCCATCTGCACCAGGCCCACGGCGCGCTGCAGTTGGTCGACGTCGAGGGCATCGGCGTGCTGGGCGCGGCGGCCGAACAGCTGATCGACGCTTTTAAAGACGGACGCCAGGCCTGTACGCCGGAGTCGGTCAAGATCGTACAGGATGCCTACCAGGCCCTGGTCGAATACCTCGACGAGTTGTTGGCCGGGGCGCCCCAGCAGCCGGCGCGCCTGTTCCCGTATTACCGCGACCTGCAGGAAAAGCTGGGCCTTGAACGCGTCCATCCGTCCGACCTGCTGCCCGCCAGCCTGGGCAAGGGCGTCGAACTGACAGCTGCAAAGGTCGACCCGTCCCCCGACGTCGCGGCCTGCCGCACGCGCTTCGAAAAGTCGCTGCTGCCTTTCCTGAAGAGCGGCGAAGCGCAGCACGCAGCCGGCATGCGCGATGCGATCGCGCCGATCGCGCTGGCACAGGGCGAGCCACGCCCGCGCCTGTTCTGGGAAGCGATCCACGCGTTCATCGGTGCGGTGGCCGACGGCCAGGTCGAGAGCGACCTGTACGTGAAGCAGCTGCTGGGGCAGGTGAACATGCAGCTGCGCCGCCTGGCCCAGGGGCAGGGCGGCACCCCGGACACGATGCTGCGCGATGCGCTGTTCTTCGTGGCGGCAGTCAGGGAGCCCAATGAGGGCGCCCAGCGTCTGCGCCAGGCCTGCGGCCTGGACGGCCTGGTGCCGCACGATTACGCGGTGCGCCGCTATGGGCGCATCGACCCGGCCACGCTTCAGGAAGCGCGCGAAGCGCTGGCCCGCACCAAGTCGGACTGGGACCGCATCGCCACCGAGGGCGCGGGCGAGCTTGAGGTCAAGGAAGACTTCAACGATGCGCTCTCGCGCCTGGCCGGCGCCAGCGAAAAACTGGGCGCGCCCGCGCTGGCGCAACTGATGCGTGAGCTGGGACGCGCCGCGACCGATGCCATGGCGGCCGGGCGCAGCGACGGCCTGGGGCTGGAGATGGCCACCGCCATGCTGTTCGTCGAGAACGGCCTGGACCAACTGCGCCATCTGCCGGAGGATTTCGCCGAGAACGCGGAAGCCGTCGGCGCGCGTCTGCTGGCGCTTGCCGCCGGCGAAACCCCGCCGGATGCGCCGCAATGGCAGGGCGATCTGGCGCGCCAGATCCAGCAGGGCCAGACCGTGGCGGTGCTGGCCGGCGAGATCAAGGCCGGCCTGCGCCAGGTCGAGAAGCTGCTCGACGATTACTACGACGACCCGAACAAGCGCGAAGTGCTGGCGCAAGCCGAGCCGGTCCTGCACCAGCTGCAGGGCGCGCTCGCCATCCTCGACCAGGAACAGGCGGTGCAGGCCGCGCGCCACGTCGCCGGGCAGGTAGCAGTGCTGGCCGGCAGCGACGGCGACGTGACGGCGCAATCGAGCGTGCTGCATAACATCGCCCAGAACATCGGCGCGCTCGGCTTCTTCACCGACCTGCTGGGCCAGAACAGCGAGGTGGCCAAGGGCCGCTTCACGTTTGATGCGGACAAACGCCTGCTGCGCGAGCTGCCTTTCGAGTTCGTCGAGGCGGCAGCTCCCCAGGCGACCGCACCGGAAGCGCCGGAACCGCAAGCGCAGGGACAGGACGCTTCGATCGAATCCGAATTGCTCGAGATCTTCATCTTTGAAGCGCAGGAAGTGCTGGGTTTCGTGGCCGAAGCGATGCCGCAGGCCGAAAGCAATCCGGCCAGCCAGGAAACCCTGGCCTTGCTGCGCCGCTCCTTCCATACGCTCAAGGGCAGCAGCCGCATGGTGAGCCTGGAGCGCTTCGCCGAAGGCGCCGCCGCGATCGAGCGGGTGATGAACGTCTGGCTGGCCGAAGCGCGCAGCGCCACGCCCGAGCTGATGGCGCTGCTCAAGCACGCGCATGCGGAGTTGTCCGACTGGGTGGCCGACCTGGTGGCCAACGGCTGGTCGGCGCGCGAAAGCGGGGCGCTGGTGGAAGCGGCCGCACGGGTGCAGGAGGGTGGGCAGGCGGCGCTGGAGGAGGTACCGGTGCTGGTCGACTTGGCCGAGCCCGAGGCGCCCGTGGCTGCCGACAGCAAGCGCATCGGCGACCTGGAGATTGCGCCGGGTCTGTACGCGGTCTATGTCGACGAAACCGAGGCGCTGGTGCGGGTGCTGGCCGATGAATTCGAGGCATGGGCCGCGGAACCGGAGCGGCGCGCCTCGCCGGAAGCACTGAAGGCGGCACACACGCTGGCCGGCACCTCGGCCACGGTCGGCTATACCGCATTGCAGGACGTGGCCCACGCACTGGAACTGGTGCTGGAAAAGCTGGCCGCACCCGGCCCGCTCCTCGACGACAGCGGGCGCGAGCTGCTGGATGCCACCCTGTCGCGCGTGCGCACGATGCTGCAGGTGTTCGGCCTGGGCGAACTGGCGCCAGGCCAGCCTGACCTGGTCGGCCAGCTAGGGGCCTTGCTCGAGCGCCTGGCAAGCCAGCAGGCGGCCAGCGTGTATGGCGAAGCCGACCCGGTGTTGGCGGACCAGCTGGACGCCTTGTTTGCCACGGCCTACGACGCGCTACTGGCCTCCCCGCAGCCCGAGGCACTGCCTGCCGCCGAGCCCTCGGCGCGCGATGAAGCGGAGCAGTCGAACGCGGTGAGCGAGATCGACGATTTGTTCGACAGCTTCCTGGACGACCCGTTTGCCGCCTCGGCCTTTGGAGCACCTGGCCTGGACCAGGCCGCGCCGGACGACGCGGCGCCGGCCTTCGTGCCGGTCACGCCGGACGAGGCTGGGCTGGACGAGGCGCCGGAAGCGGTGGCGGCGGTACTGGCTTCGGAGCCGGAGGAGGCGGAACCGGAACCTGCCCCGGTGCTGCAAGCCGCGCCGCTGCCCGTGCTGGACGTCAGCGCGCTGGCCGCCGTCCCAGTCTTTGGCGACGAACTCGATCCGGACCTGCTGCCGGTCTTCCTCGAAGAAGGCGCCGACCTGTTCCCTCAGATCGGAAATAGCCTGCGCCAGTGGCAGCAGAACCCGCAGGACGGCGCCGTCGCCCAGGGCCTGCAGCGCGCGCTGCATACCGTCAAGGGCAGCGCCCGCATGGCCGGCGCGATGCGCCTCGGCCAGCATACCCACGAACTGGAAACCCAGGTCGAGAACATGGTGCACGCCGGCACCACCAGTGCGGCGGCCTTCGACGAACTGCTGGCCAACTACGATGCCGCGCTGCTGCTGTTCGAGCAGTTGCAGCAGCCCCACAAGCCGGCCGCTCCGCCGCCGGCCGCAGCGCCTGCAGCCCCTGCCGAGCAGCCGGGCGCGCGGGCGCCGCTGGTGCGGGTGCGCGCCGACATCCTCGACCGCGTGGTCAACCAGGCCGGCGAAGTATCGATTTCGCGTTCGCGCCTGGAAAACCAGGTCGGCTCGCTCAAGGGCGCGCTGTCCGACTTCTCGGAAAACCTCGACCGCCTGCGCCGCCAGATGCGCGAGATCGAGATGCAGGCCGAATCGCAGATTGCGTCCCGCCTGTCGATCGCCGGCGAGCGCGAATTCGATCCGCTCGAATTCGACCGCTTCACGCGCTTGCAGGAACTCACGCGCATGATGGCCGAGAGCGTCGATGACGTGGAAGCCTTCCACGACAGCCTGTCGCGCACGGTGGACAGCGCTGCCGACGACCTGGCCGCGCAATCGCGCATGACGCGCGACCTGCAGCGCGACCTGATGCGGGTGCGCATGGTGCCGTTCGCTTCTCTTGCGGAGCGCCTGTTCCGCGTCGCGCGCCAGACCGCGAAAGAGCTTGAGAAGCGCGTCAACCTCGACATCCGCGGCGGCGCCGTGGAAATCGACCGCAGCGTGCTGGAACAGATGGCCGCGCCCTTCGAGCACCTGCTGCGCAACGCCATCGTGCACGGCATCGAAGCGCGCAGTGCACGCATCGATGCCGGCAAGGCGGAAACCGGCGAGATCCTGGTGCAGGTCGAGCAGCACGGCAATGAAGTCGCCATTCAATTCAGCGACGACGGCGGGGGCCTGGACCTGGAGCGCATCCGCGACAAGGCCCGTGCGATGGGACTGATCGGGCAAGCCGATGCCGTGTCCGACCAGGATGCGGCCGAGCTGATTTTCGAGCCGGGTTTTTCGACTGCCGACACGCTGACCGAACTGGCCGGCCGCGGCGTCGGCATGGACGTGGTGCGTTCGGAAGCGCAGGCGCTGGGCGGGCGCGTGGTGGTCACGACCGAGCCCGGCAAGGGCACGCGTTTCTCGATCCACCTGCCCCTTACCTTGGCGGTGGCGCAGGTGGTGCTGGTGCTGAGCGCCGGGCGCACCTGGGCGCTGCCCTCGACCCTGGTCGAGCAGGTGATGCAGGTGCGCGATACCGAACTGCTGGCTGCGCAGGCCTCCGGAACGATTCCGGTGGCGGGCCAGCCGCAGGCCCTGCATGCGCTCGACGCACTGCTGGGCGAGGCGGGCAATGCACCTGCGCTGCAGCGCCTGAATCCGGTGCTGGTGGTGCACGGCGCGGGTGGACGCATCGCGCTGCGCGTGGACGAGGTGCTGGGCAACCGCGAAGTGGTGGTCAAGAACATCGGCCCGCAGCTCTCGCGCATGCCGGGCATCGCCGGGGCCACGGTGCTGGGCACGGGCGAGATCGTGCTGATCCTCGATCCGGTGGCGCTGGCACAGCAGCCTGCCTCGCCTGGCGCATCATCTGGTGCCGCGAGCGCGCAGCCTGCGCACCGCGCGACCATCATGGTGGTGGACGATTCGATCACCGTGCGCCGCGTGACCCAGCGCTTGCTGGAGCGCGAAGCTTATCAGGTGATGCTGGCCAAGGACGGCGTCGACGCGCTCGAGCAGATCGAACACGCCCGGCCGGACCTGATGCTGGTCGATATCGAGATGCCCCGCATGGACGGCTTCGATTTGACGCGCCAGGTGCGCGAGAACGCGGCGACCGCCGGCATCCCGATCATCATGATCACCTCGCGCACGGCGGACAAGCACCGCAATGTTGCGCTGGGGCTGGGGGTGAATGCGTTCTTTGGGAAGCCGTATCAGGAGGCGGTGTTGTTGGCGGCGATTGAGAGTTTGCTGGGCAAGGGCTAACTGGTGCGGTACGAACCTGGGTCGCCTGCGCGGGGATGACGTTGTTTTATTGTTCGAACGATCAGTGGCTGCGATTTTTGCACCGCTTACCCAGAAATCGTCGTTCCCGCGAAGGCGGGAGCCCAGCTTTTGTGATTAGTCGCTTACTTTCTTCACCACCGCAAACCTCTCCAGCGTCCGCTTGCGCGCCACATCATGCTCCACAACCGGCAACGGGTAGTGGCGCCCCAGCACCACGCCTTTCTCCTCCAGCACCTCCGCCGCCACCAGCCACGGTGCATGAATCTCCTTCGCGCCGAGCCTTGCCAGAGCAGGCACCCAATCCCGAATGAACTCCCCCCGCGGATCGAAGCGCATCGACTGCGACACCGGGTTGAAAATCCGGAACCACGGTTGCGCATCGCACCCGGTCGACGCCGCCCACTGCCAGCCCCCATTGTTCGAGGCCAGCTCGTAGTCGTTGAGCTTGAGCGCGAAATAGCGCTCGCCGCGACGCCAGTCGATCCCTAAATCCTTGGTGAGGAAACTCGCCGTCACCATGCGCAGGCGGTTGTGCATGAAACCAGTCTGGTTCAGCTGCGCCATGGCCGCATCGACCAGCGGATAGCCGGTGCGGCCCTCGCACCAGGCCACGAACATGGCGTCCGCTTCCTCGCCGCTTTCCCAGGCCAGCACGTCGAAGGCCGGCTTGAACGAGCGCGTGACCACCTGCGGATTGCGCGCCAAAATCATCGAATAGAAATCGCGCCAGATGAGTTCCGACAGCCACACTGACGCCCCGGTGCCGCCGGCGCCGCTGTGCGCCAGCTGCTGCGCCGTGCGCACGAGATGGCGGATCGAGGTGGTGCCGAAGCGCAGGTGGGTAGACAGGCGCGAGGTGCCGTCTTCGGATGGGAAATCGCGCGCCCGGCCGTAGTCGGCCATGTGCGCGACGAAGCGCTCGAACAGCTCTTCCGCGCCTTCCATGCCGGCCAGCAGCGGCGGCTCCCCCGTAACGAATCCGATGTCCTCCAGCGAGGGCAGGGCGGGCTGCGCGTCGGGCGGTGCGAAGGCATGCGCATACGCATCGACCGGATAGCTGGCCAGGGTTTCCGGCATGGCCGCCAGCCGCTTGAGCCAGGCATTCTTGTAGGGGGTGAACACCGAAAAAGGCCCCTTGGCCAGGGTCAGCACTTCTTCCTTCTCGAAGATCACCTGGTCTTTCAGGCTGTGAAATTTCCTGCCCTCAGCTTCCAGGGCGGCTTTCATCCGTGCGTCGCGATCGACCGCCTCGGGTTCATAATCGGTGCATACATAGACCGCGTCCACGCCCAGTTCGGCGGCGAGCGCGGGGATCACTTCCAGCGGGCGGCCTTGCCGCACAATCAGATAACCGCCGAGCCGGCGCAGTTCGGCGTCAAGACTGGCCAGGCTGGCGTGGATGAAGCGCACGCGGCGGTCGTCACGCGGCAGCGCATCGAGAATCCCGCTGTCATACACGAAGACGCAGTGCACACGATTGGACGAGCTCAACGCCCGGTGCAGGGCAGCATGGTCGAATGCGCGCAGGTCACGCCGGAACCAAACCAAAGAGTTGCTCATATTCATCATCGTGTGCGGGGTCAAAGTAGCGGCCGATTTTACTGGGTAGGATTCTTCCTAAGCAGCGATGAAGGAAACAAGACGGGTCAGTTGTGGGACGTCAGGCAGGGTTGGCGCAGGGCTACGAGGGCTGCCTGTCGTGGCGCTTCCGGAGGCGCCGGACCGATTCAGTGTAAACTATCGAAAAGCGGAACGTTGTTTTGTGGACACTTCCCGGTCGCCCAGCTTGGGCGGTCGCCAACCAGAGTGAGCCCATGTGAGAGTAAGCGTATGAAAAAAAGTAAAGTTGGCAAGACTCTACCAATGCCCGGCATGCCACCGGAACACGACGATACGCTGGGGAACATCGGGCCTGCCGCTTCCGGCCTGAACCTCGCCAACCATTTCCTGATCGCGATGCCCTCGATCCAGGACCCGATCTTCGGCGGCACGGTGGTCTATGTCTGCGAGCACAACGAGAAGGGCGTACTCGGCGTGGTCATCAACAAACCGACCGACATGACCATGGAAGTGCTGTTCGACCGCGTCGACCTGAAGCTCGGCGAAGGCCTGCGCTCCTCGGTCGTGGACGAGCCCATCATGTTCGGCGGCCCGGTCCAGGACGACCGCGGTTTCGTGCTGCACACGCCCAGCGGACGCTATTCCTCCTCGCTTGCCGTCACCGACGACGTCGCCTTCACCACCTCGATCGACGTGCTGGAAGCCGTCGCCAGCGGCAACGGCCCGGCCCGCATGCTGGTCTCGATCGGCTATGCCGGCTGGAGCCCGGGCCAGCTGGAAGAAGAACTGTCGCGCAATGGCTGGCTCACCGTCGCGGCCGACGCCAGAGTCCTGTTCGACCTGCCGATCGAAGAACGCTATACCGCCGCGATCAAACTGCTGGGAATCGATCCTTTAATGCTCGCAACCGAGGCTGGCCACGCATGAAATGCTGTAATGGTTGAGATTGTTTTTGGTTTTGACTTTGGGGTGAAGCGGATTGGCATTGCCATGGGCAACACCCTGACTGGACAGGCGCAACCGTTGACGGTCATCAAGGCCATCGACAACGCCACCCGTTTCCAGGTCATTGGCGACCTCATCAACGAATGGAAGCCGGCCCGCCTCATCGTGGGCGAGCCGCGCCATCCCGACGGCGCCGAGCACGACATGACGATGCGCTCCCGACGCTTCGCCAACCAGCTCCACGGCCGCTTCAGCCTGCCCGTCGACCTCGTCGACGAGCGCTATTCCTCCGCCGTCATCCCGCAAAAACGCGGCGAGATCATCGACGCCCAGGCGGCTGCCATCATTTTGCAACAATACTTTGACGACCATGCCAACATCTAAACTGGAATACGACGCGGAGGCGCTGTACCGCGAGCTGCTGGGCCAGGTCCGCGCAGGCCTGGCCGGCGTGCCCGACGCCGCCATCGTGGGCATCCACTCGGGCGGCGCCTGGCTGGCCGAACGGCTCGCGCGCGACCTCGACCTGCTGGGGCGCTTCGGCACCATCGACGTCTCGTTCTACCGCGACGACTACGCCAAGAAGGGCCTGCATCCCGACGTGAAGCCGACCCATATCCGCTTCCCGGTCGATGGCGCGACCATCGTGCTGGTGGACGACGTGCTGGAAACCGGCCGCACCGTTCGCGCCGCGATCAACGTGCTGTTCGATTATGGCCGTCCGGCCTGCATTCGCCTGGCGGCCCTGGCCGACCGCGGCGGGCGCGAGCTGCCGGTGGCTGCCGACTACGCGGGCGTGCGCACGACCCTGCCTGCGAACCAGTCGCTCTGCCTGCAGCGCGGCGACGCCGGCCAACTCTCGCTGACCATTGAAGAAGATCCTGCCTCGCCTGACGACCATGCCGAAAATCCTGCACAATAATCCGCAACTGAACAAGAACGGCGAGCTGCAGCACCTGCTGAGCATCGAAGGCCTGCCCAAGTCCATCGTCAACCACATCCTCGACACCGCGTCGAGCTTCGTGGGCATTTCCGACCGCGAGGTCAAGAAAGTGCCGCTCATGCGCGGCAAGAGCGTGTTCAATCTCTTCTTCGAGAACAGCACCCGTACCCGCACCACCTTCGAGATCGCCGCCAAGCGCCTGTCGGCCGACGTCATCAACCTGAACATCCAGGCCTCGTCGGCCAGCAAGGGCGAGTCGCTGCTGGACACCATCGACAATCTGTCGGCCATGCACGCCGACATGTTCGTGGTGCGCCACTCGCAGTCGGGCGCGCCCTACCTGATCGCCAAGCACCTGGTCGAGACCGGGCAGTCGCACGTGCACGTCGTGAACGCCGGCGACGGCCGCCACGCGCACCCGACACAGGGCCTGCTCGACATGTACACGATCCGCCACTACAAGAAGGACTTTACCAACCTGCGGGTGGCGATCGTCGGCGACATCCTGCACAGCCGCGTGGCGCGTTCGGATATCCACGCCCTGACCACGCTGGGCGTGCCGGAAGTGCGCGCGATCGGCCCGCACACGCTGCTGCCGGGCGGACTGGAACAGATGGGCGTGCGCACCTTCACCAACATGAACGAAGGCCTGAAGGACGTCGACGTCATCATCATGCTGCGCCTGCAGAGCGAGCGCATGAGTGGCGCGCTGCTTCCTTCGGCCCAGGAATACTTCAAGAGCTACGGCCTGACCCCGGAGCGCCTGGCGCTGGCCAAGCCGGACGCGATCGTGATGCACCCGGGGCCGATGAATCGCGGCGTCGAGATCGACTCGGCGGTGGCCGACGGCAGCCAGGCGGTGATCCTGCCGCAGGTGACCTTCGGGATTGCGGTACGCATGGCAGTGATGAGCATTTTGGCGGGAACCCACGGATGAAACACCATATCAAGAACGGGCGCGTGATCGACCCGGCGAACGGCATTGACCAAGTACAGGATTTGTTCATCGACGGCGGCGTGATTGCCGCCATCGGCGCACCGCCTCCGGGCTTCGTGGCGGATAACACCATCGACGCCAGCGGCCTGGTGGTCGCGCCCGGCCTGGTGGATTTGTCGGCGCGCCTGCGCGAGCCGGGCTACGAATACAAGGCCACGCTGGAATCGGAAATGCAGGCGGCGATGCAGGGTGGCGTGACCACCCTGGTCTGCCCGCCGGACACCGATCCGGTGCTGGACGAGCCGGGCCTGGTCGAGATGCTCAAGCACCGCGCGCGCATCCTGGACCAGGCCAACGTGCACCCGCTTGGCGCACTGACCATGGGCCTGAAAGGCAAGGCGCTCACCGAAATGGCTGAGCTGACCGAAGCCGGCTGCATCGGCTTCTCGCAGGCCGAAGAACCGGTGCTGGACACGACGGTGCTGATGCGCGCCATGCAGTACGCGAAAACCTTCGGCTACACCGTCTGGCTGCGCCCCCAGGACGCCCACATCGGCCGCGGCGGCGTGGCCCACAGCGGACCACTGGCCTCGCGCCTGGGACTGTCGGGCGTGCCGGTGATGGCCGAGACCATCGCGCTGCACACCATCTTCGAGCTGATGCGCGCCAGCGGCGCGCGCGTGCACCTGTGCCGCATGTCCTCCGGCGCCGGGCTGGCCCTGGTCGCAGCGGCCAAGAAGGAAGGCCTGCCGGTCACCTGCGACGTCGGCGTGCACCACCTGCACATGACCGATGCCGACATCGGCTTCTTCGACCCGAATGCGCGCTTCGATCCGCCGCTGCGCAGCCAGCGCGACCGCGACGCGATCTGGAACGGCCTGCTGGATGGCACCGTGGACGCGGTCTGCTCGGATCACACGCCGGTGGACGACGACGAAAAGATGCTGCCCTTCGGCGAAGCCTCGCCCGGCGCAACCGGGCTGGAACTGCTGCTGGCCCTGATGCTCAAGTGGGTCGAAGATCAGCACGACGACAGCGTCCTGCCCAGGGCGCTCGGCAAGGTCACGTACGAGGCGGCGCGCATCGCCGGCCTGCCGGCAGGGACCCTGTCGGTGGGCGCGGCGGCCGACGTGGTGCTGTTCGACCCGGACGCGCGCTGGACCGTCGAGCGCAAGGCACTGGCCAGCCAGGGCAAGCACACGCCCTTCCTTGGTTACGACCTGGCCGGGCAGGTGCGCGCGACCATCGTGCGCGGCCGTGTCGCGTACCAGCGTTGAGCGGGGCGGGCGGCCGGCGCTGCCCGCTTCAAGCTTGACCCCTGCATCGTGACGCCCCGTCTTGCCCTGCGCCTGGCGCGCGTGATGGTTCACCTGGTGGCGGGCCTGGCGACCTGCGCCATCGTCTTCCCGCTGGCCTCCAACGCCGTGCGCGAGCGCCTGACGCGGCGCTGGTCGCGCAAACTGGTCGGCATCTGCCGCGTGAGCGTGGAAATGGCGCCGGGCGCGCCCGTACTCGAGCATGCGCTGGTGGTCGCCAACCACGTGTCCTGGCTCGACATCTTCGTCATCAACGCCTTGTATCCCTGCCGTTTCGTGGCCAAGGCCGAGATCCGCGCCTGGCCGGTGCTGGGCTGGCTGGCCGCCGCCGCCGGCACCGTGTTCATCGCACGCGGCAACCGGCGCGAGCTGCGCCACATCTTCAAGGGCATCGTCAGCGTGCTGGCGCAAGGCCAGCGGGTCGCCTTCTTCCCCGAAGGGACAACGTCGAAACAGGGCGAGGTGCTGCCCTTCCATGCCAATCTGTTCGAGGGCGCCATCGATGCCAAGGTCCCCGTGCAGCCCTACGCGTTGTCCTATGTCGACGCGGCCGGCCGCAGCCACCCCTCGGTCGACTACACCGGCGACACCACGTTTGTAGACAGCATGTTCCGGATCCTGGAGGGCGAACCGGTACGGGCGCGCCTGCAGGCGCTGGCGCCGATCGAGGGTGCGGGCGCCCACCGGCGCGAGCTGGCGCAAGCGGCCCATGACGCCGTGGCTGAGGCACTGCGCCGCTAACCATAGCTGTGATTCATAAAAAGAATCACAGAGCAATAAATCATATATTGGACAACTCACAGCAAGCGCGTCACGCTGGTGCTTTGCACCATTGCCAGCATCGAGGAGACCAGCATGCCAGTTTATCGTTCCCGCACCACCACCCAGGGCCGCAACATGGCCGGCGCACGCGCGCTGTGGCGCGCCACCGGCATGAAGGACGGCGACTTCGAAAAACCGATCATTGCGGTCGTGAACTCCTTCACCCAGTTCGTGCCCGGCCACGTGCACCTGAAGGACCTGGGCCAGATGGTCGCGCGCGAGATCGAAGCGTCCGGCGGCGTGGCCAAGGAATTCAACACCATCGCGGTCGACGACGGCATCGCCATGGGCCACGGCGGCATGCTGTACTCGCTGCCCTCGCGCGACCTGATCGCCGACTCGGTCGAGTACATGGTCAACGCCCACTGCGCCGACGCGATGGTGTGCATCTCGAACTGCGACAAGATCACGCCGGGCATGCTGATGGCCGCGATGCGCCTGAACATCCCGGTGGTCTTCGTTTCGGGCGGCCCGATGGAAGCGGGCAAGGTGGTCAAGACGGTCGACAACGGCCAGAAGGTCATCAAGCTGGACCTGATCGACGCCATGATCAAGGCTGGCGACAGCAGCGTCTCGGATGCGGACGTGCTCGAGATCGAGCGCTCGGCCTGCCCGACCTGCGGCTCCTGCTCTGGCATGTTCACGGCCAATTCGATGAACTGCCTGACCGAGGCGCTGGGGCTTGCGCTGCCGGGCAACGGCACCATCGTCGCGACGCACCTTGATCGCAAGGAGCTGTTCCTGCGCGCCGGCCGCCTGATCGTGGACATCGCCAAGCGCCATTACGAGCAGGACGATTACTCGGTACTGCCGCGCTCTATCGCCTGCAAGGCCGCGTTCGAGAACGCGATGGCGCTGGACGTCTCGATGGGCGGATCCACCAACACCGTGCTGCACCTGCTGGCGGCCGCGCACGAGGCCCAGGTGGAATTCACCATGGCCGACATCGACCGCATCTCGCGCAAGGTGCCCTGCCTGTGCAAGGTGGCGCCGATGACCGACAAATACCATATCGAAGACGTGCACCGCGCCGGCGGCATTTTCTCGATCCTGGGCGAACTGGCGCGCGCCGGGCTGCTCGACACCTCGCTGCCGACCGTGCACAGCCCCACGATGGGAGAGGCCATCGAGCAGTACGACATCAAGCGCAGCGACGACCCGGCCGTGCACCAGCTGTTCCGCGCCGCGCCGGGCGGCGTACCGACCCAGGTGGCCTTCTCGCAGTCCGAACGCTTCGCCGGCAACGACCTCGATCGCAGCCTGGGCTGCATCCGCGACCGCGAGCACGCCTATTCGCAGGACGGCGGCCTGGCGGTCCTGTACGGGAACATCGCCGAGAAGGGCTGCATCGTGAAGACCGCGGGCGTGGACGAGAGCATCCTGGTCTTCTCCGGCAAGGCGCGCGTGTTCGAGAGCCAGGACGCGGCGGTGGAAGCAATCCTGGGCGATACGGTGAATGCCGGCGACGTCGTCATCATCCGCTACGAAGGCCCGAAAGGCGGCCCGGGCATGCAGGAGATGCTCTATCCGACCTCGTACATCAAGTCCAAGGGATTAGGTAAAGCCTGCGCGCTGTTCACGGACGGGCGCTTCTCGGGCGGTTCCTCGGGCCTGGTGATCGGCCACGCCTCGCCGGAAGCGGCCGAGGGCGGGGCGATCGGGCTGGTGGAGGAGGGGGATCTCATCGATATCGACATCCCGGCGCGCACGATCAATTTGCGCGTGAGTTTCGAGGAGCTGGCGCACCGGCGCGGGAAGATGGAGGACCGCGGGCTCGAGGCCTGGATGCCGGTGGGGCGCGAGCGGTATGTGTCGCAGGCGCTGCAGGCGTATGCGGCGTTGACGACGTCGGCGGACCGCGGGGCGGTAAGGGATATCACTCAGCTTCGCCGCTAAACCGTAGGGCGGGCGGGTCTCCCGCCCGCGCATCCAAATCACGGTAATGCTGCCCGCGCCGCTGTGCTCCCGCTGGTTGAACGCGTGGGTGGAATGGCCGTCCACCCTACGAAAAACCTGGCCTTACTTCTTCCCCCCATGCTCCCGATACTCCGGACAATCCACCTGCAACAGCGACCGGTCATCCAGGCACACCGCCGTCAGCTTCCCACCCCACACGCAGCCGCTGTCCAGTCCCACCAGGTTCGGCCGTAGCACCAGCCCCAGCGCCGACCAGTGCCCGAACACCACCGTCACGTCGCTTGTCCTGCGCTGCGGCAGATCGAACCACGGCACCAGCCCCGAGCCTTCCGGCCCGCTCTCGATGTCCTTGTGCAGGAAATCCATGCGCCCATCCGGCGCGCACAGGCGCATGCGGGTGAGGGCATTGACGATGCAGCGCAGCCGCGCGATCCCCGTCAGGCTGTCGTTCCACCCATCCGGCTCGTTGCCGTACATCTCGCGCAGGAAATCGATCCAGCCATCGCCGCGCAGCGTCGTTTCGACTTCGTGCGCCAACTCCATCGTTTGCGCCGCGGTCCATTGCGGCGCCACGCCGGCGTGCACCAGCAGGTGGGCGTCGACGAACATCGCCAGCGGGCGGCGGCGCAGCCAGTCGATCAGCGCGTCGCAGTCGGGGGCGGCCAGGATCTCGTCGAGCGTATCGGAACGGCTGGCGCGCTGCGCGCCGACGGCCACCGCGATCAGGTGCAGGTCGTGGTTGCCGAGCAGGGCTTCGACACGGCCGGGATTCGCTTCTGCCAGCGCCTTCATGCGGCGCAGCGCGGTCAGCGATTCCGGGCCGCGGTTGATCAGGTCTCCGACGAATAAAATACGCGACTGCGCCTGGCCGTGGCCGCGTGCGTCTTCGTGGATGCGTTCGATCAGGAGTTGGGCTTCGTGGGCACAGCCCTGCAGGTCGCCAATGGCGTAGGTTCTCATGTTGTTCTTATCTGTGATGACGGCGGTCGTGCAGGCGCCTTGGGTGTTTTGGAGTCTAAATGATTTCGCCTGCCGCTGCAGCGGATATCGCGGTGCACGGCGCTTCGATTACGCCGGCAAACCGCGTGCGAATTTGATCGAATCGAAGCGCGCGCGATGGAATCCATTCCCGCGCCGGAGCGGCTCATCTATTCCGGTACAATGAGGCCACATCCATTGATAAGAGTGCCGTGGGATTTTCCGAGGGGTCGAAGCGGAAACGACTCACCTAATTGCACCGAAAGAATAATAAATGTTCTCCTTTTTTGTCAGTTTCGTCTCTTGCGCGCTGCTGACCCTGCTTGTGATTAAGCTTGCGCAGCGCAATGGTGCGGCGCTCGACAACGATTATGGCGGCGTGCAGAAATTCCATTCCCATGCAGTCTCGCGCATTGGCGGCGTGCCGATCTATCTCTCGGTGGTAATCACCGGCGCGGTGTCGGTGATGCGCCAGCCATCGCTCGGTCCCTGGCTCGCGCCTTTGCTCGGATGCGCATGCATTGCCATGGCGGGCGGTATCGTCGAAGACTATACGGGCAAGGTCTCGCCGGCGCGCCGGCTGCTGCTCACGATGGTCGCCGCACTGCTCGCGTATTACCTGCTCGGCGCAAAACTCGTGCGCCTCGATTTACCCTGGGGCGTGCTGTCGCTGCAGCTCGATTGGATCGTGGTGCCGCTCACCGTGCTGGCGGTGGCCGGCATCGCCAATGCTGTCAACATCATCGACGGATTCAATGGCCTGGCCAGCGTGGTCAGCATTTGCATGCTGATGTCACTGGCCTACGTGGCGCTGCAGGTGGACGACATGTTCGTGCTGGTGACGGCGCTGGTGGTGGCCGGCGCCACTGCCGGTTTCCTGATCTGGAACTATCCGGTCGGCCTGATTTTCCTCGGTGACGGCGGTGCCTATTTCATCGGCTTCATGCTGGGCGAGCTGGCGCTGCTGCTGGTGATGCGCAATCCGCAGGTGTCCACCTGGTATGCGGCGCTGCTGCTGATTTATCCGGCTTTCGAAACCATATTCTCGGCATACCGCCGCATGTTTGTACGTGGTAAATCCCCAGCACTGCCGGACGGCATTCACCTGCATAGTTTAATATTCCGGCGTATTGTGCAATGGACGGTTGGTCCGCGCGAAGCGCGCGCATTGATGAAGCGGAACGCGCGGACTTCACCTTATTTATGGCTGTTTTCGCTGATGGCGGTGATTCCGGCGACTGTGTTCTGGAAAAACACAAGCGTGCTCATCTTCTTCAGCTTGTTGTTTATAATCAGTTACCTGTGGTTATATGCGCGTATCGTTCGATTTAAGTCGCCACGCTGGCTTTTTTTACACAGGAAAGACGGTAAATAAATTACTAATGTAGTATATTGCGACAATTGGTGAGTTTCGCCGTACTTGTATCAACCTCTGTATCAACCTTTACCTATCGAGGGAACGAAGATGGATCTGTCTAATATGTCCGTAGGCGATATGCGCAACCTGCAAGAGCAAATCAAGCAGGAAATGAAGAAGCGCGAAGTGCAGGAAGTGCAAAAAGCACGTGAACAAATCCTGGCAATCGCGCAGAGCGTCGGCGTGCCCCTCAAGGACCTGCTGGCAACCGGCGGTCGCAGCAATGCGACCAAGGGTAATTCCGTGGCCGTGCGTTTCCGTCACCCGGATAATGCATCGCAGCAGTGGACCGGCCGTGGCCGCCAGCCGAAATGGGTCAAGGAATGGGTCGAAGGCGGCAAGTCGATCGACAAGCTGCGCGTGTAATCCCGGCCGGCATTGCCGGCCAAGAACGAGCGACTAACAAACCCCCAGGGCAAGGCGCATTGTCGAAGACAGTACGCGAGTACGGCGAGACAATGCAACGCCGCCATGGGGGAATTGTTAGGCGCTCGTAAGCAAGCGGTCCGCCCGATTCCCAAAGGGCGCAGCTTGCCGCTACAATAGCGGTCATTGTCTTTTCACTCATTCCCGCGTCGACGCCTTGCCGTCACAGCCTGCCATTGCGTGTGCGGCTGCCCAGCGCCTTCATTCCAGGACATCATGGTTGCTCTCTCCAAAACGATCTTCAAGGCTTATGACATTCGCGGCGTCATCGATAAAACGCTGGACGAAGGCATCGCACGCCATATCGGCCGTGCCTTCGGCGCCGCCGCCCTGGCCAAGGGAGAGCGCAAGGTCGTGATCGGCCGCGACGGCCGCCTGTCGGGCCCGGCCCTCACGGCCGCCCTGAGCGAAGGCCTGCGCGACGCCGGCGTGGACGTCATCGACCTGGGTATGGTCGCCACCCCGATGGTCTATTTCGGCACCAATGTGCTCGACACCCGTTCGGGCATCATGGTCACCGGCAGCCACAACCCGCCGGACTACAACGGCTTCAAGATGGTGCTGGCGGGCGAAGCGATCCACGGCGAGGCCATCACCGGCCTGCACGACAGCATCGCGGCTTACGACGGCGCCATTGCCGCAGAACGCGGCGGCTACAGCACCCACGACATCCGCGCCGCCTACCTCGAGCGCATCATTGGCGACGTCAAGGTCTCGCGCCCGATGAAGATCGCGGTCGACTGCGGCAATGGCGTGGCCGGTGCGTTTGCCGCGGACCTGTACCGCGGCATGGGCTGCGAGGTGGTCGAGCTGTTCTGCGAAGTCGACGGCACCTTCCCGAACCACCACCCGGACCCGGCGCATCCGGAAAACCTGCAAGACCTCATCAAGGCCTTGCAGGATACCGATGCCGAAATCGGCCTGGCATTCGACGGCGACGGCGACCGCCTCGGCATCGTCACCAAGGATGGCCAGATCATCTTCCCGGACCGCCAGATGATGCTGTTCGCAGCCGACGTCCTGTCGCGCAACCCGGGCGGCGAGATCCTGTACGACGTCAAGTGCACGCGTCACCTCGGTCCATGGATCGAGCAGCACGGCGGCAAACCCCTGATGTGGAAGACCGGCCACTCGCTGGTCAAGGCCAAGCTCAAGGAAACCGGCGCCCCGCTGGGCGGCGAGATGAGCGGCCACATCTTCTTCAAGGACCGCTGGTACGGCTTCGACGACGGCCTGTACGCCGGCGCGCGCATGCTCGAGATCCTCACGAAGGAACAGGACCCGTCGAAGCTCCTCAACAGCCTGCCGATCGCGTCTAGCACCCCGGAACTGCACCTGCACCTGAAGGAAGGCGAGAACTTCACGCTGATCGACAGCCTGCGCGCCAACGCCACTTTCCCCGGTTCGGACCGCGTCAATGACATCGACGGCCTGCGCGTGGAATACCCGGACGGCTTCGGCCTGGCCCGCTCGTCGAACACGACCCCGGTCGTGGTGCTGCGCTTCGAAGGCGAGAATCCCGAAGCCCTCGCACGCATCCAGGCCGAGTTCCGCCGCGTGATCCTGGCCGCCAAGCCGGACGCCGAGCTGCCTTTCTGAGCGAGCCGTCTTGAAGATCCTGCTGGTGCGCGTGTCGTCGCTGGGCGACGTGCTGCACAACCTGCCGATGGTGGCCGACATCCTGCGCCACCATCCGGGCGCCACCATCGACTGGGTGGTGGAAGAGGGCTACCAGAGCCTGGTGCGCCTGAACCCGAACGTACGCAAGATCATCCCGTGGGCGCTGCGCCGCTGGCGCAAGAGCCTCGGCAAGGCAGAGACGCGCGCCGAGATCCGCGGCTTCTTCCGCCTGCTCCGCGAAGAAGAATACGACCATGTCTTCGACACCCAGGGCCTGCTCAAGACCGGCATCATCATGGGCGCCGCACGCGTACGGCGCGGCGGCAAGAAGGTGGGCCTGGCCAATGGCAGCGAAGGCTCGGGCTACGAAGGCATCTCGCGCATCTTCCACACCGACAGCATCCCGCTCGACCCGCGCACCCATGCGGTTGCGCGTGGCCGCATGGTGGCCGGCGCCGCGCTGGGCTATTCCGTTACTACCCCCCCGGACTTCGGGCTGCCGGCGCCGCAGACCGCGCTGCGCCCGGCCTTCCTGCCGCTTGAAGACTATGCCGTGTTCTTCCACGGTACCGCGCGCGACGCCAAGAAGTGGTCAAGCGAGAACTGGATCGCGCTCGGTCAGGCGCTGGCGCCGATGCCGGTGCTGCTGCCCTGGGGCTCGCAACCCGAACTGGCCGATGCGCAATCGCTGGCCGCCGCGCTGCCCAATGCACGCGTGCTGCCCAAGCTGTCGATGATGGATGCCGTCGGCGTGGCCCAGCATGCGCGGCTTGCCGTCGGCGTCGATACCGGCCTGACCCACATTGCCGCCGCCTTCGTGCGCCCGACCGTCGAACTCTATTGCGACTCGCCGAAGTGGAAGACCGAGGGCAACTGGTCCGAGTGCATCGTCAACCTGGGCGACCTGGGCATGCCTCCTGCCGCGCCGGAAGTAATTGCAGCGGCGCGCCGCCTGCTGGAGACGACTTGATCCGTGCCCTGTATTCGCTGGCCTGGTGGCTGGCGCTGCCGATCGTCCTGGGCCGCCTGTGGTGGCGCGGGCGCCAGGAGCCGGGCTACCGCCAGCACTGGCGCGAGCGCCTCGGGTTCCCGGGCGCCGCACCGTCCACTCGCCCGACCTTGTGGGTGCATGCGGTGTCGGTGGGTGAAACCCGCGCCGCCGAACCGCTGGTGGAAGCGCTGCTCGCGGCTTACCCCGAATCCCGCATCCTGCTCACCCACATGACGCCGACCGGCCGCGCCACCGGCCGCTCGTTGTTCGTCCACCACGGCGAGCGCGTCGTCCAGTCCTACCTCCCTTATGACACCGGCTTCATGGTCGCGCGCTTCCTGCGCCGTGTTGCACCAGGCGTGTGCATCCTGATGGAGACCGAGGTGTGGCCGAATTTGATCGCCGGTTGCGCGAGGGCCGGCGTGCCGGTGGCGCTGGTCAACGCGCGCCTGTCCGAGCGGTCGCTGCGCAGCGGCCGCAAGATGGGCGCCTTGATGACGGACGCCGCCGAGGCCATTACCCTGGTCGCGGCGCAGACCGAACTCGACGCCGAACGCATCCGCTCGCTCGGCGCGCCGCAGGTCGCCGTTACCGGCAGCATCAAGTTCGACGTGGTGCCGCCGGGCGCGGCGCTGGAGAAGGGCGCCTGGCTGCGCGCGCAGATCGGCGCCCGGCCCGTATTCCTGTGCGCCAGCACGCGCGAAGGCGAGGAAGCGCTCATCATCGATGCATGGCGGCGCGTGGCGGACAAGCCTGCCAGGGCGCTGCTCGCGATCGTGCCGCGCCATCCCCAGCGTTTCGACGAGGTCGAGAAGCTGGTCGCGGCGCGCGGCTTGCGTTTGAAGCGGCGTTCGCAGGTCGAACAAGGCATCGACAATGCCGAGGTGCTGCTGGGCGATTCGATGGGCGAGATGTTCGCCTATTTCGCCGCCTGCGACTGCACCTTCATCGGCGGCAGCTTGATGCCGCTGGGCGGCCAGAACCTGATCGAAGCTTGCGCACTTGGCAAACCGGTGCTGGTCGGCGCGCACACCTTCAATTTCGCCCAGGCGACCGACGAGGCGGTGGCAGATGGCGCCGCCCTGCGAGTGCTGGATGCCGACGCCCTGGTTGCCGCTGCGATCCGCCTGCTGGAAGACGATGCGGCGCGCTCGCGCATGGGCGCGCATGCGCTCGCGTTCGCGGCGCGCCACCGCGGCGCCACCCTGCGCACGGTTGAACTCTTGCGACAACTTATCAAGTAGGTTTTGCTACCATTCCGGTTTCGAGCTCGGATAACACTAGGGGATGCGTTATGTTGTCGTTTAATCACCCGAGGCCCGTCAACAGCAACAAGCCTGTCGCCATGCTGGTACAACAGCAGGCCGACGACAAGCTGCTGCACGTGCCCGTGAGTGACGGTCCTGTGGACCTGCCGGTTCCACACCCCGCCGCCTTTCCGGTTCCCTTATCCGAACTGCATTTTGTCGTCCGCTACACGCTGGGCGAATACCTCAGCTTCATGTGGCAGCACGGGGGCTTCCTGATCCGCCGCCGCCGCATCCGCTGGCCAGCCAGCCTCTACCTGCGCTTCAAGAGCACCCTGGGTGCGGCCCTGCATTTCATCCTGCTCGGGCGCGGCCGCCGCACCTACGAATTCACCATCGACCAGCACGGCATCGTGCGCACCAGCGGCGGCGTAACGCTGATCGGATGGGAAGACGTAGTGGGAGTGCGCACCTATTCGTGCGGGTTCATGATGGTGCTCAAGCGCGGGACGCTGCCGATTCCGTATCGGTGTTTGTCGGAGGAGCAGCTGGGGGCGATGAAGGCGTTGGCGGCGGCGAGGCGGGATTCGCTGTTGTAGGGTGGGCGGCTTGTGATCTGGTCCACCGGACCGGATCACCCCGCGCGTTCAATCAGCGGCAAGATCATCGGATACGTCGACTCAGGCGTTAACCATCACCGCGTGGGGGGGGAACCCGCCCACGCTACGAGTCACGACGGATCCCATTAATCCATCAATGGCAGCGCCATTCCCCGACGGATCGAGCTAGTCGGTAAACAACACCGGCATCTCATGCGAGCGCTTGCGCAGGGCCAGCCGCGCCCCGTCGTAATCCGGATACACCTCGCCCACCGTGGCCCAGAAGGCCGGGCTGTGGTTCATCTCGCGCAGGTGCGCCAGTTCGTGCGCCACCACGTAGTCGATCAGCGACAGCGGATAGTGCACCAGCCGCCAGTTCAGGCGGATATTCCCTTCGATCGTGCAGGAACCCCAGCGCGTGCCGGCAGACGACAGCGCGAACGCGCTGTAGCTCACGCCGAGGCGCGGCGCGAAGTGGTCGAGCCTTTCCTCGAACAGGCGCCTGGACTCGGCCTGGAACCACAGCTTGACGCGTTCCTTGAGCTGCCACTCCGACAGCCCCGGCACCACGCCGATCCATAGTTCGTTGCTGCTTGCATCAAATTCGCAGTGGCTGCGCGCCGCTTCTTCCAGGCGCAACACAATCTCCCCACCGAGGTAGGGCAGGCGCGCGCCGTCCTTCCATTCGACCGGCAGACGTTCCTTTTGCTTTGCCCGGCGTTCGCCGCGTTCGAGTAGCTTGGTGATGATCCAGCGGCCCTTGGCGCGGATGGCGTTGTCGATGTCGGCCTGGGCGCAGCGGCGCGGTGCGGTCACGCGCAGGCCGTCGTCGTCGATCATGAAGCCGATCGAACGACGCGCGGAGCGGCGCAGGGCGTAATCGACGGTGTGGGCGCCGAGGACGATGCGCTTGAGCGGCGGCTCGCCCATTGCGACCGGCGGGGAAGGAAGGAGGTTGCGAGGCGCCGGAGGCGGCGCCTTGAACAAAGGCTGGGCCGGCGGCGCAGGCTTATCCGCCGGCTTGAGCGCGGCGAAGAATTCCTGGGCAAACAGCTCGAGCTGGTGCCCGTCGATCTTCGGGGAGGTCATCGCTTGCTGCGGCTGCGAATCCCTGATCTGAGCGCTGACGTCGCTCAGCCACCTTTGTAGACGTGGGGCGAAATGACGCGCATTTCCGATTCTATCCAATTTTCAACCTCTTGCATCATGCTCTCGGGGGTGTGACTGTCTGGCGAAATCGGTTTGCCGATCGAGACGGTGATGAGTCCCGGGCGCTTGATGAACGAATTCTTCGGCCAGCATTCACCTGAATTATGCGCGATCGGCACGACAACGGTTTGGGTTTCGACAGCGAGCCGGGTACCGCCGCTTTTGTACTTGCCCTTCCGGCCCACCGGGATGCGAGTCCCTTCGGGGAACATGATGATCCACTGGCCGTCGGCGAGGCGGCGCTTGCCGTGCCGGACCACGTGGGCGAAGGCATTCTTGCCCTGCTTGCGGTCGATCGGGATCATGCGCAGCAGCGCCATGGCCCAGCCGAAGAAGGGGATGTACAGGATCTCCTTCTTGAAAACGAATACCAGCGGGCGCGTGAGGTTCGGCAGCAGGGCGATGGTTTCCCATGCCGACTGGTGCTTCGACAGGACGATGGCCGGGCTGTCCGGCAGGTTGTCGTAGCCCTTGAATTCGTAGCGGATCCCGCAGATCACCTTCGCACACCAGATCATGAAGACGTTCCAGCGCGAGGTCACCCAGAAGCGCTTGTTGTACGGCAGTGGCGCGGCCAGGAAGCACACGCAGGCCCACACGACGGTGGCCACGATCATGACGATCTTGAAGAGCAGGGAACGCAGGAACAGGGTGAAGGTTTGCAAAGGGTCTCCGGACAAATTCTGGTGTTCGTTATTCTGGCCGCTGTACCGCGGTCTTGAGGAAGGCAGTGACCATCGAGGCCAGGTTGGGGAAGACCTGGGTGCCAGGCGGCAGGCCGCCGGTAGCCTGGGTCTTCTCGCCCTTGCCGGTCAGGACCAGGTAGGGCACGCAGCCCATGATGAAGCCTGCCTGCAGGTCGCGCAGCGAGTCGCCCACGGTGGGCACGCCCTTCAGGTTCATCTTGAAGCGCTTGCTGATCTCTTCGAACATGCCGGCCTTGGGCTTGCGGCAGTCGCAGTTGTCGATCGCTGCATGCGGGCAGAAGAAGATGGCGTCGATGTCGGCGCCCACCAGCTGCGCACTGGCGTGCAGCTTCTGGTGGATGGCGTTCAGGGTGGGCATGTCGAACAGCTCGCGCGCGATGCCCGACTGGTTCGAGGCCACGACGACCCGGTAGCCCGCCTGGTTCAGGCGGGCGATTGCTTCGAGCGAGCCGGGAATGGGGATCCATTCCGCCGGCGACTTGATGAAGTCCGGCGAATCGTGGTTGATGACCCCGTCCCGGTCCAGGATGATGAGCTTCATGGCCCGTACCTTACCAGCTTACGTCGCCAATTTCGAGATATCGGCGACGCCATTCATCATGCCGTGCAGCTGCGACAACAGCGCCAGGCGGTTATTGCGCAGTGCCAGGTCGTCGGCCATCACCATGACATCGTTGAAGAAGGCATCCACGTCGTCGCGCAGCTGGGCCAGGGTCTTGAGCGTGCCGGTGAAGTCGCCGCGCGCAAAGGCCGCATCGACCTCGGGGCGCACGCGCGCGATCGCGGCGGCCAGGTTCTTCTCGGACGGCTCCGCCAGCAGCTCCGGTTTAACGTCGCCGATGGCGGCTTCGGTCTTCTTCAGGATATTGGTGATGCGCTTGTTGGCGGCAGCCAGCGATGCGGACTCCGGCAGCGCGGCGAAGGCCTGCACCGCTTCCAGGCGCTGGACCACGTCGTCGACGCGGTCCGGGTTCTGGGCCAGGACGGCTTCGACTTCGTTCGGCGAGAAGCCGCGCTCGCGCAGCATGCCGCGCAGGCGGTCGAGCATGAAGGCGGTCACTTCCCCGCGCGGTTCCTTGAACGCCGTTTGGCCTTCGAACACGGCCACGGCCTCAATCAGCAGCTCCGAGATCGACAGCGGCAGGCGCTTTTCGACCAGCATGCGCATCACGCCCAGGGCGTGGCGGCGCAGTGCGAACGGATCCTTCTCACCGGTCGGCTGCAGGCCGATGCCCCAGATGCCGACCAGGGTCTCGAGCTTGTCGGCCAGCGCGGCGGTCAGGCCGGTATTGGTCGAAGGCAGGGCATCGCCGGCAAAGCGCGGCTGGTAGTGCTCGGACGCGGCCAGGGCGACTTCCTCGTGCTCGCCGTCGTGGCGCGCGTAATAGGTGCCCATGATGCCTTGCAGCTCGGGGAACTCGCCCACCATGTCGGTCAGCAGGTCGGCCTTGGCCAGGCGTGCGCCGCGTTCGGCCAGCGGCACGTCATGGCCCAGGCGGCGCGCGATGCTGCTCGCCAGGATCGTGACGCGCTCGGTACGGTCGAGCTGGGTGCCCAGCTTGTTGTGATAGACCACGCTGGCGAGGTGCGGCAGGCGCGATTCCAGGGTTTTCTTCTTGTCCTGCTCGAAGAAGAACTTGGCGTCCGACAGGCGCGGGCGCACCACGCGCTCGTTGCCGCCCACGATCGCGGTCGGGTCATCGGTGGCGATGTTCGACACGATCAGGAAGCGCGAGCGCAGCTTGCCCGCGCTATCGGTCAGCGCAAAATATTTTTGATTGGTCTGCATCGTCAGGATCAGGCATTCCTGCGGCACGGCCAGGAATTCGTCCTCGAAGCGGCATTCGTACACGACCGGCCATTCGACCAGGGCGGCCACTTCCTCGAGCAGCGACTCCGGCATCAGGACCTGGTCGGCGCCGGCTTTTTCGAGCAGCTGCTTGCGGATGCTTTCCTTACGGCCTTCGGCACTGGACATCACCTTGCCTTCGCTTTCCAGCACTGCGCCGTAGTGGTCGGCGTGCGGGATGGCGATGGCCTGGCCGTGCGACAGGAAGCGGTGGCCCATGGTGTGGCGGCCGGCTTCGAGGCCCAGCAGCGTCAATGGCAGCACCTGCTCGCCATGCAGCGCGAGCAGCAGGTGCACCGGGCGCACGAACTGCACGGTGGCGCCGTCGGGGCGCTGGTAGCTCATGAGCTTCGGGATCGGCAGCTTGGCCACCGCATCAATCAGCACGTCCTGCAGGCCTGCGGCCAAGGCGCTGCCGCTTGCGGTATAGGTATAGAAGAAGGATTCGGCCTTGCCGTCCTGGGCGCGTTCGAGGTCGCTGATCTGCAGGTCGGGAAAGCCCAGCGCGGCCAGCTTCTTGGCCAGCGGCGCGCTCGGGTTGCCGTCCTTGTCAAGCGCGACGGAGACCGGCAGTACCTTCTCGCGCATGGATTTGTCGGGCGAGGTGGCGCGGACCTTGGTGATCGTGACCGCCAGGCGGCGCGGGGTGGCGTGGGCCGTGACGACGCTATCCGGCTCTAAAAAGTCGCGTGCCTTCAGGCCGTTGGCGATACCGTTGGCAAACGCGGTGCCCAGTTTGACGAGGGCTTTCGGAGGCAGTTCTTCGGTCTGGATTTCGACGAGGAGAGTCTGGTTCATGGTGTGTTCTTGTCTGTTCCGCTCAGGCTGCGGCTTTGTCGGCAGCCGGGAGCATTGGGAAGCCGAGCTTCTCGCGCGAGTCGTAATAGGCCTGCGCCACGAGGCGCGACAGCGTGCGCACGCGGCCGATATAGGCGGCGCGCTCGGTCACGGAGATGGCGCCGCGTGCATCGAGCATGTTGAAGCTGTGCGAGGCCTTCATGATCTGCTCGTAAGCGGGCAGGGTCAGCGCCAGTTCGACCAGGCGCTTGGCCTCGGCCTCGTGGTTGGCGAAGGCCTGGAACAGCAGCTCGGTATTGGCGTGCTCGAAGTTGTAGGTCGACTGCTCGACTTCGTTCTGGTGGAAGACGTCGCCGTATTTCAGCGTCTTGGTAACCGGTTCGCCGGCCGCGCCGTTTTCTTCCCACGTGGTCCAGACCAGGTCATACACGTTCTCGACGCCCTGCAGGTACATCGCCAGGCGCTCGACGCCATAGGTGATTTCGCCCAGCACCGGCTTGCAATCGAGGCCGCCGACCTGCTGGAAATAGGTGAACTGCGTGACTTCCATGCCGTTGAGCCAGACTTCCCAGCCCAGGCCCCAGGCGCCCAGGGTGGGGCTTTCCCAGTCGTCCTCGACGAAGCGCACGTCGTTCTTCTTCAGGTCCAGGCCCAGCGCCTCGAGCGAACCGAGGTAGAGCTCGAGGATGTTTTCCGGCGCCGGCTTGAGCACCACCTGGTACTGATAATAGTGCTGCAGGCGGTTCGGGTTCTCGCCATAGCGGCCGTCCTTCGGGCGGCGTGAGGGCTGCACATAGGCGGCGCGCCAGGGCTCGGGGCCGATCGCGCGCAGGAAGGTACCGGTGTGGAAGGTGCCGGCGCCGACTTCCATGTCGTAAGGCTGCAGCAGTGCGCAGCCCTGCTTGTCCCAATAGGATTGCAGGGTCAGGATGATTTGTTGGAATGTGAGCATCTTGTAGGGAACGGCGCGGGGATGAAGCCGCAGACACGGTTAATTTGCCAAATGACTAATTCTACTGAATTTTGGCGGGACTCTGGGGAGTGATTCAGCTCAGCAGTTGGATTTCGCAGTTTATGGATAGACGCGGCCGATCGCATTTGTAGGGTGGTCGGCTTGCCCGACCGCGCATTCAACGACCAGGCGCGGTGCCACAGGGCGTCCGTCAGTTGGACGCGCGGCCGGCGGAGCCGGCCACCCTACGGAACCCGGCGTACCATGCGCCGGCCAGCATCAGGCCGCCCAGCAACAGGAAAGCCAGGTTGCCGAAGCGGATATACGGCGTGAAGCCTTCGGTGCCGCGCACGGTGGCGGTCAAAACGCCGCGGCCATAGAAGGGCAGCTGCTGAACGATATGGCCGCGCGCGTCGATGATGGCGGTGGCGCCGTTATTCGTCGAGCGCAGCATCGGGCGGCCGGTTTCGATCGAGCGCATCTGCGAAATCTGCAGGTGCTGCGGGATCGCCACCGATTCGCCATACCAGGCCAGGTTCGACACGTTCAGCAGCAGCGTCGCCGCTTTCGGCGCGTTGCGCAGCTGGGCCGCGATCTCTTCGCCGAAGGCGTCCTCGTAGCAGATATTCGGCAGCACCAGCTGGTCCTTGACCGGGAAGGGCGCCTGCAGGGCCTTGCCGCGGGTCTGGTCGCCCAGCGGGATGTGCATCAAATCGGTGAACCAGCGGAAGCCCGGCGGGATGAATTCGCCGAAGGGCACCAGGTGATGCTTGTCGTAGCGGTAGGGCTGCGAACCGGGGCCGTAGGCGATCACGCTGTTGGCATACTGGGTCGGGCTGTCCATCATCGGGATGCCGAGCATCAGGTGGCTGCCCGTCTGCGTGGCATAGCCCTGCAGCGCATTCAGGTAGCCGTCCGGAAGCTGGTAGGGCGTGACGGGTATCGCGGTTTCCGGCGTGGCGATCAGGTCGGCCGGGGCGGCCATGATCATGCCGCGGTAGCGCCCGATGATGTCTGCTAGGTACGCCACGTCGAATTTCTGGTCCTGGCGCACGTCGCCCTGCAGCAGGCGCACCGTCAAGGGCTGGCCGACGTCCTGGGTCCAGTGAATCTGCTTGAGGCCGAAGCCGGCCGCCATGACCGCGGCGAACAGGCCGAGGGCGCGCCAGCGCTTGCGCTGGGTCAGCATGGCCAGGCAGCCCGCGCACAGGGCAGCGAGGATGCCGACGCCGTACACGCCCACCAGGGGCGCATAGCCAGCCAGGGGCGAGACATTGTGGGCATAACCCGAGGAAGCCCAGGGGAAGCCGGTAAAGACCCAGCCGCGCAGCCATTCCGACACGCCCCAGGTGACGGGCAGCGCCAGCAGCACGAAGGCGGTCACAGGCAGCGACCACTTGCGGCGCAACCAGGAGGCGGCGCCGCCGGCGAAGGCGCCGAACAGGCCCATGTACAAGCCCAGCAGGGCAATCGAGATCGCGCCCAGGATGGCGGGCAGGCCGCCGAAGCGGGTGACGGCAATGTAGAGCCAGTGCATGCCGGCCACCGACCAGCCGAAGCCGAAGGCCCAGCCCAGGAGCAGGCCATGGCGCGGCGAGTTCTCGACGCCGACCCGGTAGAAGAAGTAGGCAAGCGACAGGAACTGCACCGGCCACCAGCCGAATGGCTCGAACGAGAGCAGGGAGAGCGCGCCGGCGAGCGCCATCAGGACCAGCGCTTTCGGCGAGGGCGTGGCGGGGCGGGCGACCGGATCAGTCGTAGTGGAAGGCTGGGTACGACGGCGCAGCATTACTCGCGGCCGTCCTGGGCGTAGGGCAGCTTTTCGACCAGCAGAACGTGGATCTGGCGCGCGTCGGCGCGCAGCACCTCGAAACGCAGGCCTTCCAGGTCGAAGACCTCGCCCTTGTGCGGCATGCGGCCCAGGTGGCTGGCCACCAGGCCGCCGATGGTGTCGGCATCGGTATCGAGCAGGTCGGCGCCGATCTCTTCGTTGAACTGCTCGATCTCGGTCAGCGCCTTGACGCGCCAGCGGGGCCCTAGCTGGCCCTCCTTGATTGACAGGACATTGTCTTCTTCTTCGTCGAAGTCGTATTCGTCTTCGATGTCGCCGACGATCTGCTCGAGCACGTCCTCGATGGTGATCAGGCCGGCCACGCCGCTGTACTCGTCAACGACGATGGCCATGTGGTTGTGGTTGGCGCGGAAATCGCGCAGCAGCACGTTCAGGCGCTTCGATTCCGGGATGAAGATCGCCGGGCGCAGCATGGCGCGCACGTCGAAAGTTTCTTCAGCGTAATAGCGTAGCAAATCCTTGGCCAGCAGGATGCCGACCACCTTGTCGCGCTCGCCATCGATGGCAGGGAAGCGCGAGTGTTGCGTTTCCATCACGACCGGCAGCCATTCCTCGATCGGTTTGGTGATGTCGATGACGTCCATCTGGGAACGCGGGACCATGATGTCGCGCACGGACAGGTCGGATACCTGAAACACGCCCTCGATCATCGAGAGTGCGTCGGCATCGATCAGGTTGCGTTCATGGGCTTCGTGCAGCACTTCGAGGAGTTCTGCGCGATTTTCAGGTTCGGGGGAAATCAGTGCGGTCAGCCGTTCAAACAGCGACCGGTGGGGTTTGGCGTCCGATCGGACGTCACTGGGATACTCGGGCATAGTTGGCGTGAAGCCGTTGTTGCGATGGGTATAGGATACACCAAAAGGGCAAATCCTGAATTCGTAAGCGGCTGCTCAGTCGGTTTTCGTAGGGTGGGCGAGGCCTGGGAGGCCAGTGGCCTCCCGTGCGCCCACGCGGCGATTGCGTCCATTTAATATATCGCGGTTGTGCCGGCAACCGGTTGAATGCGCGGGCGGGAGGCCCCGCCCACCCTACATCAATCCGAATACGGATCCGGATACCCCAGCACCTCCATGATATCCCGCTCGAACTGTTCCATTTCGTCGGCTTCCTCGTCGTGGTCGTGGTCATAGCCCTGCGCGTGCAGCACGCCGTGCACCACCAGGTGGGCCGCGTGCTCCTCGATCGTCTTTTTCTGCTCGTCGGCTTCGCGCAGCAAGACGTCGGTGCACAGGATGATGTCGGCCTGGGTCGGGTCGTCCGCGCCCAGTTCCTCGCCTTCGTTGTAGGCAAAGGTGAGGACGTTGGTCGCGTAGTCCTTGCCGCGGTAGGTGCGGTTCAGCGTCTGGCCCTCTGCCGCGTCGACGAAGCGGATGGTCAGCTCGGCCGGGCCGAGCAGGGCCGCCTGCACCCAGCGCGTCAGCATCTCCTCGGTCAGCTCTTTCTCGAGGCGCGTGTCGGCGTACTGGACGTCGAGGTCGAGATCATGTTTTTTTTCTTGCATTTTTCACAGGTAGCGGTTTGGGGAGGGCGGCCAGTTCCTCGATCGAGGCATTGCTCTCGTAGGCGTCGATGATGCGCCCGACCAGCGGGTGGCGCACCACGTCCACGCTGGCGAACTGGGTGAATTTGATGCCGCGCACGTTCTTGAGCACGTGCATGGCATCGACCAGGCCCGAGCGCTGCGTCTTGTGCAGGTCGACCTGGGTCACGTCGCCCGTGATCACGGCCTTGCTGCCGAAGCCGATCCGGGTCAGGAACATCTTCATCTGCTCCACCGTCGTGTTCTGCGCTTCATCCAGGATCACGAAAGCGTGGTTCAGCGTGCGGCCGCGCATGTATGCCAGCGGGGCGATCTCGATGACCTGCTTCTCGAACATCTTCTGGGTGCGGTCGAAGCCGAGCAGGTCGTACAGCGCGTCGTACAGCGGACGCAGGTAAGGGTCGACTTTCTGGCTCAGGTCGCCGGGCAGGAAGCCGAGGCGCTCGCCCGCTTCCACCGCGGGGCGGGTCAGGATGATGCGCTTGACCGCATCGCGCTCGAGCGCGTCCACCGCGCAGGCCACCGCCAGATAGGTCTTGCCGGTGCCGGCCGGGCCGACGCCGAAGCTGATGTCGTGCTCGAGGACCGCGTTCAGGTATTCGATCTGGTGCGGCGTGCGGCCGCGCAAATCGCTGCGGCGGGTCTTGAGCGTCGGGCTGACCAGTTCGGGCGCGACGCCGTCCTCGGTGTCGTCCGCGCCGGCGGCGGGCGCTTCTTTCGCAGCCGGCTCGGCTTCCGCAGCGTTGCGCGGCTTCAGGCCGACGCGCTGTTCCACCAGGGCCAGCTGCACTTCTTCGATCGGCACGACCTTGTTGGCCACCGCGTAGAAACGCTCGAGCAGTTCGACCGCGCAGTCGGCATTGGTGCCGGTGACGATGAATTTCTCGCCGCGCCGGAAGACGGTGACGTCAAGCGCGGCCGAAATCTGGCGCAAATTCTCGTCGAGCGGGCCGCACAGGTGGGCAAGCCGCGTGTTGTCGAGCGGCTCGGGGATGAAATAGGAAGGCTGGGATGGGGTATTTTTCAACTGGCTTTGGCAATCGTATGTGAGTGAGCGACGAGTTCGCCGCGCAGGAAATAATCATGGCTGGCGGTGATCCGCAGGTCGACCAGCTGGCCCACCAGGGACGGACCGGTCGTTTCCGGGAAAAAGTGGACCACGCGATTGTTCTCGCAGCGTCCCTGCAATTGCCCTTCGTCTTTCTTCGACGGACCTTCGACCAGCACGCGCTGGACGGTGCCGACCATGGCCGCGCTGTACTTGCGGGTGTTGACGTCGATCAGGGCCTGCAGGCGCTGCAGGCGCGCGAGCTTGACCTCGTGCGGGGTGTCGTCGTCGAGGTTGGCGGCCGGGGTGCCCGGACGCTTGCTGAAGATAAAACTGAAACTGTTGTCGAAGCCGACGTCGGCCACGAGCTTCATCATGGCCTCGAAATCGGCTTCGGTCTCGCCGGGGAAGCCGACGATGAAGTCGGACGAGAACGTCATCGAAGGCCGCACCGCGCGGATGCGGCGGATGATCGATTTGTACTCGAGGCCGGTATAGCCGCGCTTCATGGCGCCGAGGATGCGGTCGGAGCCGTGCTGCACCGGTAAATAGATATGGTTCACCAGCTGCGGGATCTTGGCGTAGGCGTCGATCAGGCGCTGGGTGAATTCCTTCGGATGGCTGGTCACGTAGCGCAGGCGCTGGACGCCGGGGATGTCGGCGATGTATTCCAGCAGCAGGGCGAAGTCGGCGATGTCGCCGCCGGCCATGGCGCCACGGTAGGCATTCACGTTCTGGCCCAGCAGCATGATTTCCTTCACGCCCTGTGCGGCCAGGCCGGCGCATTCGGTCAGCACATCGTCAAACGGGCGCGACACTTCCTCGCCACGGGTATAGGGCACCACGCAATAGCTGCAGTACTTGCTGCAGCCTTCCATGATCGACACATAGGCCACGGCGCCGTCCACCTTGGCTGGCGGCAAGTGATCGAACTTTTCGATTTCCGGAAAGCTGATGTCGACCTGGGCATTGCCGCTGCTGCGGCGCTCGCGGATCAGCTGCGGCAGGCGGTGCAGGGTTTGCGGGCCGAACACGACGTCGACGTGCGGCGCCCGGCGGACGATGGCTTGCCCCTCCTGCGATGCCACGCAGCCACCCACGCCGATTACCAGGTCCGGCTTGTCGCGCTTGAGCGCCTTGAAGCGGCCCAGGTCCGAGAACACTTTCTCTTGCGCCTTTTCGCGCACGGAACAAGTGTTCAGCAGGATGACATCGGCGTCTTCCGGCGTATCGGTACGGACCAGTCCATCGGAGGCACCGAGGACATCCGCCATCTTGTCCGAGTCGTACTCGTTCATCTGGCAGCCGAAGGTTTTGATGAATACTTTTTTCTGCATGGAGTGCTGTGTAAGAGGGGAGCTGGTGCTGTGGCAATACAAGGTGCCCAGTTTAGCGTAAATCGGCTACTGCCCTCGAAACGGGCATGTGCGCGACGGATTTTTATGCCACTGGGAATGATTACTTTCTTAACCTAAAGTAATTATAATTATGCTCAGATTGTTAAATGTGCGATGATGTTTCAGGGCGAGAACCTGTCCTGTTGAGTCTATCCGGATAAATTTATTTCCTTATGTAAATCAATGAGTTCGGTCTGACTTCTGATAGGAAAATTAATTGAAGAAATCTCTTGCGTGCGCCACAAATTATCCCCATGTGCTGAAATGTCTATGTGATAAGCTTTCCGCACGATAGCTTGATTTGAGACAATGAGTCACATGTGCTGCTCGGATGTACTGGTAGTGGATGAGCCTGATAATTTGTTTGAAATACAAGTTCGTATGCGGAGAGGTAACGCGGGGGCATGCGATCCGGTACGTTTCTTAAGGGGATCTTCAGGTTCAGCCTGTTAAATCACCGCAAGGTAGTCCGGGAACTGATGTTAAGGAAATCTAGCTTTAACAAAAGTTCGTAAGGGAACTATTAACCAACTAAAGAGGTAAACATCATGGCACAACATCATCATGCTCTGTCTTCGCAAGAAAGCTACAATCCAAACCACCTGCTGGATATCCTGCTCGGCAAGATGCAACTGAAGAACGATGCTGCGCTGTCGCGCATGCTCGAAGTCGCGCCGCCAGTCATCAGCAAGATCCGCCACCACCGCCTGCCGGTCGGCGCCTCGCTGCTGATCCGCATGCACGAAGTAACCGGCATGAGCATCCGCGACCTGCGTGACTTGATGGGCGATCGCCGTACCAAATACCGCCTGTCGGATGCACAAGGTCGTCCGAAGCCAGAAGAGAAAGCAGCACAGGCCGCCGCAGCCGCAGCAGCCCAGCAACAGCAACCGCAACAGAACAACGAAACGACTCCGTCGTCCTCGTCCGGCAATTATGCTCACTAATGCCGCGGGCATGACAGCCGCGACTGTCGTGCCTTCGGTATCAGCGACCTGCGGCACCGCGCGCTGAGCGCAGTGCCGCGCCGGTTCCTTCCGGCGTCTTTCGGCGCCTTTTCGGCGTTTCCTCTTCACTTTTCTTTTTGGCAAGCCTGATCGGCGACCGCTAAAGGCGCCTGGCTTCTTCAAGCCATCAGGACGGCCGTCATTTCCTCATACTGCAGCTCCGTATCGTGGAAGGCCTGCAGCCACGCTTCTTCCGTCAGCCCCAGGGCCGTCCAGGCCACCGCAGACACGCGGGGCACCAGCTCGTCCGGATTGCCCGCCAGGTCCAGCGCGTGCACGACGGCGCTCGCCACGTGCACGATGGTCGCCAGAAAACCTGCGCCCTGCGCTTCAGGCATGTGGTGGAAGGCAATCGCCTGGCGCATGGTGTCGGAGAAATTCCAGTGCGCAGCCAGGGCCACGCCGGCGTCGACATGGTCGATGCCCAGCAGGGCACGCTCGGCTTCGATCAGCTCGCAATCCTTCTTGTCGCGTAGCGACAAGACCGCCTGGTAACGCTCCGGGAAACGCGAGACCAGCACCAGCCGCCCGATGTCGTGCAGCAGGCCGGCCGTGAACGCGTAATCGGGATTGAAGCGCACCCGCCGCGCCAGCACCCGCGCGCAGGCGGCGGTGGCGATCGAATGGCGCCAGAAAGCCTTGTCGTTGAAGCCCGGGCAGCGTCCCGCCGGGAAGCACCCGGTCAGCGCGGCCGCCGTAATCAGGTTGCGCGTGGTCTGGAAACCGAGGAAGGTCATGGCCTGCTGGATGGTCGTGGCTTTGACTTGCAACCCGAAGGCCGAGGAATTGGCCAGGCGCAGGGTCTTGGCCGTCAGCGCCGGATCGTTCGCCACTTTTTTGGCCAGCACGGCGATGTCGACGTTTTCCTGGTCGATGCTGCCCAGCAGTTCCATGACGACAGCCGGCAGCGAGGGCAGGTCCTCCACGTTACCAATCAACTCCTCGACGCTTACCGCGTCCAGCGGCGCGCTCATGGCGCCACTCCGCGTTTAAGGCGGTAATCCTCGACGTAGCGGCGCAGCAGACCGGTGGCCCAGTCGGCGTGGTCCTCGCGCTCGTTGCGGCGGAACAAATGGTCGAGGCGCTCCTGTACCGCTGCCGCGCTGGGCTGGGCCAGGGGAAGGGCGCGCGCCACCGGCACTGCGGCGACACCATGCCGCGCCAGCGAAGCGATCGTCGCCTCGCTCAGGATGGCGCCTTCGGCCAGCAAGACGTGGCCGTGCTCGTCGAGCAGCACGTCGGCCAGCACCATGCCGGGGAACAAGTGCGCCATTGGCACCAGCTCATAGGTATTGCTCATCGTTCCTCCTGTTATCAGCTGATCGATCTTATCATTGGCCCCGCCCGGACTGGTGCTTGCGCGCAGCAACTGTCGCGTCAGCGCAGCGCTCTTTTTAAATGCAGCAATGAAAATGTTGTACGCTTTCAGGTTCGCGACCCGTGTCGCCCATTGCCAAAGGACTTCCATGAAACTCTACGTCAGCCCGGGCGCCTGCTCGCTCGCTCCGCATATCGCCCTCATCGCCGCCGGCCTGCCGTTCTCGGTCGAACGCGTCAGCCTGAAGACCAAGGCCCTCGCCGGCGGGGGCGACTTCCGCGAGATCAACGACAAGGGTTCGGTCCCGGCCTTGCAGCTGGACAATGGCAAGGTGCTGACCGAAGCGGCCGTGCTGCTGCAATACATCGCCGACCAGGCACCTGGCGCGCAACTGGCCCCGGCCATGGGAAGCTTCGAGCGCTACCAGCTGATGGAAAGCCTGAACTACGTCGCCACTGAATTGCACAAGCGCTTCACGCCGCTCTTCACCCCAGGCTGCACCGAAGAAGGCCGCGCCGCCGCGTGGGCCGGCCTGGCGCGTCCGCTGGACTACCTTGCGGGCAAGCTCGAAGGCGGGCAGTTCCTGGCGGGCAGCCAGTTCACGATCGCCGACGCCTACCTGTTCACAGTGCTGAACTGGGCCGGCTTCGCCAAGTTCAGCCTGGCCGACTGGCCGGTGCTGCAAGCCTACCAGGCACGCGTTGCCGCGCTCCCGGCCGTGCAGGAAGCCATGCGCGCCGAAGGCCTGGCCTGAGCACCGGGCATACACGACGCGCCGCGCCGCGATCGCCTGAGGTAAGATCGCGCCCATGACCAGCCACTGCTACGTCGCATTTTTGCGGGGAATCAATGTTGGGCGCGCCAAGCGGGTCGCCATGGCCGACCTGTGCGCGCTGGTCGAAGGGCTGGGCTATTCCGGCGTGCGCAGCGTCCTCAATAGCGGCAACGTCGTCTTCCAGGCGCCCGGCACCTCGGCCAGCGAGGCCGCCGGGGCGATCGAGGAAGCGCTGGTGCTCAAGCTGGGCGTGGCGGCGCGCGTCTTCGTGCTGGAACGCAGCGAGCTGTCCGCCGTCATCGACGACAATCCCCTGCTCGAGGTGGCGGACGATCACGCCCGTTTGATCGTGTTCCTGCTGGGCGACCCCGCACAGCGCGAGAAGCTGGCCGCGCTCGACGGCAAGGACTGGGGCTGCGACCGGCTGGCCCTGGGCGAGCGCGCGGCCTATGTCTGGTGTCCGGACGGGATGCTCGATAGCGCGGCAGCCACTGCGCTCGGGAAGCACCTGGGCGATGCAACCACCTCGCGCAACTGGAACACCCTAATGAAGCTGCACGCCTTGTGTGGGGACGCTCGATAAACCTACTGCGCGTCGAATCTTCGGCCTGCGATGCTCGCCGTACCGTAAGTACGGCTGCGCTTCTCGGCCAAAGCTTCTTCCGCTCGCTACGGTTTCTCGAGGTCCCGATGCGTCTGTGAAAAACCCTGCCGGCAGGGCACTAGGCCATAAATCCTAACTACTGACGGCTACTTGAACTTCTCGCTGCTGTCGCGGCCCGCCTTGACGCCGATGAGGATCAGGCCCACCAGCATCATCGCGAAGACCTCCGGCTCGGGCAGTTCCGACATGTGGGTGGGGGGCGTGACGATGTCCTGGCGCTGGGTCACGGACAAATTGCGTACCGGCTGCTGGGCGCTTATTGCCGTAGCATTATTTACAGCGAGATCGATAACGGCAGCTTGCGCGCTACTGCCGAGGCATATTGCCAGCGCTGCTGCCAATGCGTATCTTTTCATAGCCGTTCCTTCTTACTGTTGCTTGCATGCGGCCTGTACAGCCTCATATAGGTGAGGCAGTACAATCCTCGTCTCACATGATTAGCATACCAAAAACGCATAAACTCTTGCGTTCAATTGGGACGATGAGTTGCGTAAAGAAGTCATCAGGATGATTGCAGATGCATACTGTTGAGCTCAATCAAGCGGATTTTACTTGTCGCGAATTTGCCTCGTGTAATCACTGTCATTAATGCAATTATTGTTCTTATTATCAATGTATTTTCGCAAAGTTATCGGGTAATTTTGAATGTTCGATAAGTTTTGCTGTTAGCTTCATAATATATTCCGTTATCTCATTTTCCATAATCGTCGAATTCATGATTTTTTTCGACGTACGGTATACACCTCGGTTTTTTTTACAGGTATAGTCTCCATATCCTATTGCCTTCGGGCATCAAAACAATACCAAACGTACACGTTTGGACCTTGAGCGGCCCCATGCGCCGCCGCCGATCCCGCGAGACCACGCCGGCACGGCACCCTTGAAGTACCGTCGCTGTCCGACCCAACTTTGCAAGAGATCAATCGATGCCCAATTTCGCCCGACTTCACATTGCCTTCAAGAACGTTTACGTGCGCATCGCCATTGCGGCGCTGCTTGGCGTGATCGCGGCAGTGGCAATCTGGAAATCTAACGTGCCCCAGGATCTGACCCCGGTGGTGCATTCGCAGAATATTGCCGAGATCACCGAGCTGGCAGCCAAGAAGGGCCGCCTGGACTACCTCCTGATTGCCAAGCCGCTGTCGGAGTCCCCGCGCTACGTTTACAAGTTCAAGGACGAGAACGCGCTGCACGTGGTCAAGGTGCCGAGCACCTCGCACCTGTCGCTCGAGCGCGAAGTGCTGCTCAAGAATGCGATTCCCTACTCGATCGCCAAGGACGACTACCTGGCCAGCCACGTTGCCGTGATGGACGAGGGCGAAACCGCGTTCGAGAAGACCGGCAGCTTCCTGAAGAACTATGGGTTGACCATCGGCGTCGTGCTGCTGGTGCTGTACCTGCTGAAATTCGGCGTGCCGGGCATGGGCATGAGCGCGTCGGTCATCACCCCGGACAAGCTCAAGGGCAGCATGGACGACCTGATCGGCATGGAAGACATCAAGCAGGAAGTACTGCACCTGGAAGACATGATCCGCAACCGCGATGAATACCAGTCGCACAATATCGACAAGCCGTTCAACGTGATGCTCACCGGCCCGGCCGGCACCGGCAAGACCAAGCTGGTCGGCTACCTGGCCAAGCGCCTGAACCTGCCGCTGATCTCGGCCTCGGGTTCGGCCTTGGAATCGGGCTATGTCGGCGGCGGCTCGAAGGCGCTCAATGCGCTGTACCGCAAGGCTTGCGCCAAGGGCAAGTGCATCATCTTCCTGGACGAAGCGCAATCGCTGTTCATGCCGCGTGGCCGCAGCGAAAAGAAGTGGGAAGACGACACCGCCAACACCCTGCTGGGCCTGCTGGACGGCGTGAAGAGCGACAAGGGCCAGGGCGTGATCTGGATCGTCGCCTCGAACTTCGACGATTCCTCGACCGACATGGACGAAGCAATGCTGCGCCGCTTCTCGGTGAAGATCAATTTCCGCCTGCCGAACAAGGGCGAGCGCAAGGAATTGCTGCGCAGCTTCCTGTCGCGCAAGAAGGATGGCTTGGTCGACTGGACCGACACCAACCTGGACCAGGTGGCGGAAATCACCCAGAACCTCAGCCCGGCGCTGCTGGAAACCGTGGTCGAGCGTGCCAGCATGCTGTCGATCCAGGAAAAGACGATCATCAACACCAACCTGCTGTTCCGTGCCTACGAGCGCGCCACCATCGGCCTGACCGACCGCGCCACCACGCTCGACAAGCACCAGCAGCGCGAGCGCATCGCCCTGCACGAACTGGGTCACTTTTTCATGCAGATCGACCCCTACCTGCGCCAGGGCTTGAGCCTGGCCGAAGTGAAGGAAAAGTCGCACCTGCTCAAGATCAGCACCGAAGCGGTGTCGAAAATCGGCGCGCTGGGCTATGTGCTGCAGTCGGGCGAAGACATGTCGCTGCGCACCCTGGAAGAGCTCGAGCGTGACGTGGTTGGCCTGTACGGCGGCGTCGCAGCCGAAGAGCTGTTCTACGGCGCCCGCGGCATCTCGGTGGGCAGCCAGAACGACATCGAGAAGATCACCAAGATGCTCAACCTGATGGTCAGCCGCCTGTCGATGTACTCGCGCTCGAAGATCGACTACAGCCAGCTCTCGAAGGAAGTGGGCGGCGAGCACACGCTGCGCCTGGTGGAAGAAAAGGCCGATGAACTCTACAGCTACACCCTGAACGCGATCCGCGACTACAAGCTGCTGATCGAGTCGCTCAAGGACACGCTGATGGAAGAGTATGTGCTCTCGAAAGACGCCGTGTTCGCGCTGCTGGAAGAGCGCAGCGAGATGATCGCGTCGCAGCTGCATGGGCGGCACGCGAACCTCAAGCTGTGCGTGGAAGAAGTTGCCGCTTAAGTTAGACGATTTACCTTGCTGTTTCTGGACCCGCCGTGCGTGAGCCGGCGGGTTTTTTTTAGGTCCGATGGCGCTGTGACCACTTTGCTTGCACCACTACCCTGAGAACCGTCATTCCCGCCACTGGCGGGAATGACTCCCGGCGAAGGCCGGATCCAGTTTTGTGTGCGCGGCCTTAGCTCGTTCTATGCGTGTAAACGCATGAGCAGTGGGAAACGCAACGAACTTGGGCCCCGGCCTTCGCCGGGGCGACGGTTTTATCGCTAGAGGTACTAATCAATATCGTGGCAGGCACCCACCTCAATGCACCGTCGCCCGCTCCCTGAGCGTCTCCACCACATGCCGCGTCATGCTCGACGCCAGTTCATCCTCGCCCACGAACACCTTGCCGCCGGTATCCTCGCGCAGCAGCACCGCTTCGCTTTCGTTATGCGTGCGTACCACGGCCTGGATCGACGGGTTGAGCATGCGCGCGATCTCCACCATGCGCCGCACGTGGAAGGTGTCGGGCGTGGCGATCACCAGCAGCGCCGCGTGCGTGATGTGTGCCTGGATCAGCACCGCCGGCTCCGAGGCGTCGCCTGCCACCGCGGGAATGCCCTCGGCGCGCAGGCGCTCGACCAGTTCGCGGTTCTGCTCCGCCACGACGAAGTGCACGCCGCGCGCCGTCAGCTCTCCAGCGATGCGGCGGCCCACGCGGCCGTAGCCGACCAGCACCACCTGGCCGCTGAGCTTTTCGTGTGCGGTTTCCATCGGCAGCGTGGCCAGCGGGTCGTCGCGGCTTTCGAGTTTACGCGCCAGTTCCGAGCGCTCGCGCATCCAGCGCTGCAGCGGCTCGATGGCCGTGAACAGCAGCGGGTTGACCGCGATCGAGATGATGGCGCCTGCCAGGATCAGGTTCTGGCCCAGTTCCGGCAGCAGGCCGAGCGACATGCCCAGCGCGGCCAGGATGAAGGAGAACTCGCCGATCTGGGCCAGGCTGGCCGAGACGGTGAGGGCGGTGTTGAGCGGGTAGCGCAGCACCAGCACCAGCACGAAGGCCGCCAAGGACTTACCAAACAGGATGATGGCGACCGTCGCCAGCACCTCCAGCGGGTACTCGACCAGCACCATCGGGTCGAACAGCATGCCGACCGAGACAAAAAACAGCACCGAAAACGCGTCGCGCAGCGGCAGCGATTCTTCGGCGGCGCGGTGGCTCAGTTCCGACTCGCGCAGCACCATGCCGGCAAAGAAGGCGCCCAGCGCAAAGGAGACGCCGAACAGGGCCGAGGAGCCATAGGCGATACCGACCGCCGCCGCGATCACGGCGAGCGTGAACAGCTCGCGCGAGCCGGTCTTGGCAACCCTCCACAGGAACCACGGGAAGATCTTGCGGCCGATAATCAACATGAAGGCGACGAAGGCGCCTACCTGTAGCAGGGTCTTGCCCAGGGCGGGCCACAGCTCGGCGCCGGCATCGCCCTTGCCCCCGAGCGGTCCGGCGAGCGCCGGCAGCATCACCAGCACCAGCACCGTCACCAGGTCTTCCACCACCAGCCAGCCCACCGCGATGCGCCCGTTCATCGAATCGAGCACGCCGCGCGCCTCGAGTGCGCGCAACAGCACCACCGTGCTGGCCACCGACAGCGCCAGCCCGAACACCAGTCCCGCACCCAGGCTCCATCCCAGCAGGTGCGCCATGCCCATGCCCATCGCGGTCGCCACGCCGATCTGCAGCAGCGCGCCGGGCAGGGCGATGCCCTTCACCTCGAGCAGGTCGCGCATCGAGAAGTGCAGGCCGACACCGAACATCAGCAGCATCACCCCGATCTCGGCCAGTTGCGAGGCCAACGCCACGTCGGCGACGAAGCCCGGCGTGGCCGGGCCGATCAGCACGCCGGCGGCGAGGTAGCCGACCAGGGCCGGCAGCTTCAGGCGAATGGCGAGCATGCCGAACAAGAGGCCGAAGCCCAGTGCGGCAGCGATGGTGGTGATCAGGCTGAGTTCATGGTGCATCCGTGCGGCCTCCGTGGCAGGTTGTCAACCCCAGGAGTATAAGCGACGGATGGGCTCGAGCCCCGAATTAAATATGGTTTGTAGGCGGGTTACATGCCGTTCATGGCACAGTCGCGAGCGTTAGCAGCACTTTGCGCACCGATGTGCGCACGGCCTCGAACTGCGCCGGGCGTGCCTGGCGGTCGAGGCGGAACAGCATCAGGCCCTCAACCTGCGCCACCATCAGCACGGCGCGCGCCATGTAGTCCTCGTCGCCGATGCCCGGGTTCAAGCCCCGGATCAGGCCATAGATCGCCTTGCGTTCGCGCCCCATCATCTTGCCCATCAAATCGGATGCGAAGGGGTGGCGCGAGGCCAGCGCCCAGATCTCGAAGAAGACCGCATGCGTGACCGGGTCGGTGATCTCTTCCAAGAACATGTCGACGGTGGTGAGGAAGCGCTCGACCTGGGGCCGGCCCGCCATCGCCACCGCGATACGGTCCATCTTGGCCTGGAAGTCGTCCATCGTGTAGAGCAGCAGGGCTTCCAGCAGCTGCTCCTTGCTGCCGTAGTAGTGCTGCACATTCGACAGGCTCATGCCGGAATCCGATGCCACGCGCCGCATCGACAGGCCGGCATAGCCTTCCTGTGCAAGCAGCCCGCGCGCGGCCAGCAGGATGTCGTGCGCGCGACCGCGCCCCTTCTCGGTGGTGATCGAGGATTTCTTGCGCAGGGCGGTGTCGGGAATGAGCGTCATGGCCAGATTATCGCAGAGGCATACATAAAATAGGTCGGCTGACCTATAATCAATCGATAAACAATCGAAGCCGGGTCGTGCGACCAGGCCGGAGGCAGGAGATAGACATGGAGACAGGCATGAACAAAGTGTACGTGAGCGGCGTCGGGATGATCCCCTTCGCCAAGCCGGGCGCCAGCAGCCCCTACCACGAGATGGGCGCACAAGCCGCCAGGGCCGCGCTGCAGGATGCCGGCGTCGCCTACGACCTGGTCGAGCAGGCCTATGCCGGCTACGTCTACGGCGATTCCACCAGCGGCCAGAAGGCGCTGTACGCGGTGGGCATGACCGGCATCCCGATCGTCAACGTCAACAACAACTGCTCCACCGGCTCGACCGCGCTGTTCCTGGGCCGCCAGGCGATTGCCGGCGGCGCGGCCGAATGCGTGCTGGTACTGGGCTTCGAGCAGATGAGCCCCGGCGCCCTCGGTTCCATCTTCACCGACCGCCCGACCCCCTTCGACGATTTCGATGCCGTGACCGACCGCCTGGTCGGCAAGCCCGAGATCCCGCTGGCGCTGCGTTATTTCGGCGGCGCGGGCCTGGCCCACATGAACAAATACGGCACGCCGCTGGCGGCCTTTGCCCGCATCCGGGTCAAGGCCAGCCGCCACGCCGTGAACAACCCGCTGGCGCTGTTCCGCAAGGAAGTCACCATGCAGGACGTGCTCGATGCGCCGGAAATCTGGCCGGGCGTGATGACGCGACTGATGGCCTGCCCGCCGACCTGCGGTGCGGCAGCCGCCCTGCTGGTATCCGAAGATTTCGCGAAGCGCCACGGCCTGCGCCTTGACGTGCACATCGCCGCCCAGGCGATGACGACCGACCGCCCCGATACCTTCGACGCCGGTGACATGATGCGCCTGGTCGGCTACGACATGAGCCGCGCCGCCGCGCAAAAAGTCTACGAGCAGGCCGGCATCGGCCCGGAAGACCTCGACGTGGTCGAGCTGCACGACTGCTTCGCCCACAACGAACTGATTACCTATGAAGCACTCGGCCTGTGCCCGGAAGGCGGCGCCGACAAGTTCATCCTCGATGGCGACAACACCTATGGCGGGCGGGTGGTCACCAACCCGTCCGGTGGGCTGCTGTCGAAAGGCCACCCGCTGGGCGCCACCGGCCTGGCCCAGTGCTATGAGCTGACCCACCAGTTGCGCGGCTCTGCCTCCGCACGCCAGGTAGCCGGCGCGCGCGTCGCGCTGCAGCACAACCTGGGCCTGGGCGGTGCCTGCGTCGTGACCATGTACCGTAACGATTGAAGAGGCCTGGAATGGACATGACATCCCCCTGGATGAACGAGGAATTGCAGGCCTTCCGCGACGCCGTGCGCCGTTTCGTGGCGGGCGAAATCACCCCACACCAGGACGCCTGGCGCAAGCAGCAGCACGTCGACCGCGACCTGTGGACGAAGGCGGGGGAGATGGGCCTGCTGCTGGCCGACATCCCGGAAGAATACGGGGGCGCGGGCGGCAGCTTCGCCCACATGGCGGTGGTGTTCGAGGAGCTCTCGTATGCCGGCGACACGTCCTTCGGCATCCACGTGCACGCCATCGTCGCGCACTATCTGCTGAACCAGGGCACCGAAGAGCAAAAGCAACAATACCTGCCGCGCCTGGCCAGCGGCGAAATGATCGCGGCCATCGCCATGAGCGAGCCGGGCGCCGGCTCCGACCTGAAAGGCATCCGCACCACGGCCGTACGCGGCAACGACGGCTACCGTGTGAGCGGCTCCAAGACCTTCATCTCGAACGGCTTCATGGCCGACCTGATCCTGGTGGTGGCCAAGACTGATCCGGCCGCAGGCTCGAAGGGCGTGTCGCTGCTGCTGCTCGAGACGAAGGACAACCCGGGCTTTCGCGTCGGGCGCATCCTCGAAAAAGTCGGGCAGAAGGGCCAGGACACCTGCGAACTGTTCTTCGATGACGCCCACGTCCCGCTGGCGAACGTGCTCGGCGGCGAAGAGGGCAAGGGCTTCGCCCAGTTGATGACCGAGTTGCCCTACGAGCGCACCATTCTAGGTGTGTGCGGCGTGGCGGCGATCGAGCGCGCGCTGCAGCTGACCGTCGAGCATACGCGCGAGCGCAAGGCCTTCGGCCAGGCCCTGATCGAGATGCAGAACACCCGTTTCGTGCTGGCCGAGATCAAGACCGAAGCCACCATCGCCCGCATCTTCATCGATCGCTGCATCGAGGACATGCTTCTAGGTCGCATGGATACCGTGCGCGCCTCGATGGCCAAGTACTGGATCTCGGACCTGCAATGCAAGGTCGTGGACCAGTGCGTGCAGCTGTTCGGCGGCTACGGCTACATGCTGGAATACCCGATCGCCCAGATGTATGTCGACGCGCGCGTTCAGCGCATCTATGGGGGCGCGAACGAGATCATGAAAGAGATCATCGCCCGTTCACTATGACGGCAAGGAGATCCGAATGACAGGACCATTGGCAGGCGTGCGGGTCGTCGAGATGGTGGGAATCGGCCCGTGCCCGTTCGCCGCGATGATGCTGGCGGATATGGGCGCGGAAGTGATCCGCATCGACCGCAAGGGCAAGGCAAGCGAGGAGAGCCCCTATCCGGTGCTCGGCACGCGCCACGACGTGATGGCGCGCGGGCGCCGCTCGCTGGCAGTCGACGTCAAGAACGCGGCCGGCCGCGTCACCGTGTTGCAGCTTATCTCGCAGGCCGACGTGCTGCTGGAAGGCTTCCGCCCCGGCGTCATGGAACGCCTCGGCCTGGGGCCGGAGGCCTGCCTGGAACGCAATCCGAAGCTGGTGTACGGCCGCGTGACGGGCTGGGGCCAGACCGGGCCGCTGGCGCAGGCCGCCGGGCATGACCTGAACTACGTCGCGTTGTCCGGCATGCTGCACGCGATGGGCCGCGCCGGCGCACCGCCCGCGCCCCCGCTCAACCTGGTGGGCGACTTCGGCGGCGGCGCCATGATGCTCGCCTTCGGCGTCGTCTGCGCGGTGCTGGAAGCGCGCAGCTCGGGCAAGGGGCAGGTGGTGGACGCCGCCATGACCGACGGCGCGGCACTGCTGGGCGCCATGATGTACGGACTGCGCGGTTTCGGCGCCTGGAGCGACAACCGTGAAGCGAACCTGCTCGATGGCGGCGCGCCCTTCTACGATACCTACGCCTGCCTCGACGGCAAGTTCATCTCGATCGGGGCGCTCGAGCCGCAGTTCTACGCCCAGCTCCTGACGCTGGTCGGGGCGGACGATCCGGTGTTCATCAAGCGTTGGAACAAGGCCCACTGGCCCGATTTGAAGGCGAGGTTTGGCGCGCTGTTCGCCACCCGTACGCGCGACGACTGGTGCCGGCTGCTGGAAGGCACCGACGTCTGCTTCGCCCCGGTGCTTGACATGGCCGAGGCGCCGAAACACCCGCACAATGCCGCGCGCCGCACTTTTGTCGACATCGACGGCGTCAGCCAGCCGGCGCCCGCGCCGCGCTTTTCCCGCACCGCGCCGGCCACGCCCGTGCCGCCATCCAGCCCGGGGCAGGACAGCGACGCGATCCTGGCCGACTGGGGGTTTACGGCAGAGTCAATCGAAGCGCTGAGGGCCGGCGAAGTCATATAGCATTGTAGGGTGGGCGGCTCTGCCGCCCGCGCGTTCAAATCGCGTATGCGGGCAATAAACGCGGTTCGATCCGCGAACGTCTGTTGAACGCGTGGGCAGGAAACCTGCCCACCCTACGAACCTCGGGTGCTTATGACCAAACAAGCCGAACTGCGGCAATCCAAACTGCTCGCGCTCGCGTTCTTCGTCGGCGCGGCTCTGCTGTTCGTATTGACCCTGTTCCTGCGGCAGAACTGGTGGACCGGCCTGCTGCGCGCCTTTTCCGAAGCGGCCATGGTCGGCGCGCTGGCCGACTGGTTCGCCGTCGTCGCGCTGTTCAAGCGCGTGCCGATTCCCATCGTCTCGCGCCACACCGAGATCATCCCGAAGAACAAGGAGCGCATCGCCGACAACCTGGCGCTGTTCGTGCGCGAGAAATTCCTCGACACCGAGTCGATCATCGCCCTGATCCGGCGCCACGACCCGGTACAGAAGGTAGCCGAATGGCTGGTCAAGCCGGCCAATACCGAGCTGCTGGGGCAGCAACTGGTGCGGGTGGGCTCCTTCATGCTCGACTTCATCGAGGACAGCGCGGTGCAGGGCTTCATCCGCCGCGCCGTGCATGGGATGGTCAACAGCGTCGACCTGTCGAAGTCCGCCGGCACCATCCTGGAAAGCCTGACGCGCGACGGGCGCCACCAGGAGCTGCTTAACGAAGGCATCAACCAGCTCGCCCACCTGCTCGACAACCTTGATACGCAAGCCACGATCTCGCAGGGCATCGTCGACTGGCTCAAGGAAGACTATGCCTTCATCGAGCGCATGCTGCCCTCGGAACTTATCGGCCGCAAGGGCGCCGACCTGGCCGTGCGCCTCGCCGCCGGCATCCTGAGCAAGGTCGCAGCCGACCCGCATCACCCGCTGCGCCAGCGCTTCGACGTCTTCACCCAGGAGTTCATCGAGCGCCTGAAAGCCGATCCGTCCTTCGCCGGCCGGGCCGAAGAGATCAAGGCTTATTTGCTGGGCGACGAGACCCTGAACGGCTATCTCGCCTCGCTGTGGGAAGAGCTCAAGGGCTGGCTCAAGAAAGACCTGCACAGCGAGGATTCCAGCCTGCGCAAGCGCGTGATCGCCACCGGCGCCTGGGTCGGCAAGGTGCTGGCCGAGGACCCGCAGCTGCGCCGCTCGCTGCAGGACAACCTGGAAGCGGCCGCGCGCGGCATGGCGCCGGAACTCGCCGGCTACCTGACGCGGCACATCGCGGACACCGTCAAGCAGTGGGACGATCGCGAGATGTCGGAGCAGATCGAACTCAATATCGGCAAGGACCTGCAGTACATCCGCATCAACGGCACCATCGTCGGCGGGCTGATCGGCGTCACGCTTTACCTGCTGTCGCAGGTGCCGGTGCTGTTGCAGTAAACGTTCATCTCGTTGTCATCACCCAGGAGACGCACATGGAACCACTCGCACTGAATGCCTGGCTCGCGGCCAATCCGGAGGCCGAACAGATCCCGGGCCGCGATTTGTTCGTCGTCGCCAAATACCTGATCCCGATGGAGGCCACGCTGGCGCAGGGCTGCCTGGCGGCGTCCGGGATTCCCGCCGTGCTGGCCGATGCCCACCTGATGCAGACGGACCTGCTGCTGGCGCCCGCGCTGGGCGGCGTGCGCATCCTGGTGCCGTCCGAATACCTGCAGCAGGCCGGGGAGGTGCTGGAGGGGCTGGCGCGCGGCGACTATGCGCTGGACGAGGATTCGCCGGTCGACTGCTGAGTAGGTCGCCGCTTTGCGTGAAGTGCCTCACGTATTCATTTGCGTTGAAAGCGTAGGCTTTTGACCATGGGCCGGCAGCGTGCCGGCAATGCTCAACCGTCGGAAGGAGAACGATCATGCCTCAAGGTGATAAGTCGTCCTATACGGACAAGCAGAAACGCCAGGCCGAGCACATCGAGAAGGGCTACGAGAAGAAGGGCGTATCGAAGGAGGAAGCCAAGCGGCGCGCCTGGGCTACCGAGAACAAGATCTCGGGTGGCGGCAAGAAACACTAAAGCTCACGCCAAAAGAAAACGGCCCGGTTCGCGAGAACCGGGCCGTATCTTTACTGGTGGTGATAGGTGGACTTGAACCACCGACCCCAGCATTATGAGTGCTGTGCTCTAACCAACTGAGCTATATCACCGAAAGCGGTAAAACAAAATGGCTCGACTCTCGGAGAGTCAAGCCATCTGTGCGAAATTCTTGGTGGTGATAGGTGGACTTGAACCACCGACCCCAGCATTATGAGTGCTGTGCTCTAACCAACTGAGCTATATCACCGCAACGGCAGGCATTATCCAATCTGGCGTCCAGCCTGTCAAGGCTCGACGCCGCATCGCAACAAAAACCTGCTGTGATGTCATTTTTCCAAGCTGTCCAACTGCGCCAGCATGGCCTGCGTCGGATCACTGCCAAGGCAGTCTAACACGATCCGGTCCGGCATCGCGCGTAGCCAGGTGAGCTGGCGCTTGGCCAGCTGGCGGGTGGCGATGATGCCCAGCTCGCGCAGCCCGGCGCGGTTGATCGTGCCGTCGAGGTAGTCCCAGGCCTGGCGGTAGCCGACGCAGCGCATCGAGGGTAGCAGCGGCGTCAGGTCGCCCCGCGCACGCAGGCGCGCGACTTCCGCCACTAGCCCTTCGTCGTCGCGCTCGCCCAGCATCTGGTCGAAGCGCAGCGCGATCCGCTGGTGCAGCACCGCGCGATCCGATGGCTCCAGCGCGAACGAGACCAGCTCGAAGGGCAGCTCTGGCTTCTCGCGCTTGCCCAGCAGTTCGGACATCGGCTTGCCGGTCAGCTCGATGATCTCGAGCGCGCGGTTGATGCGCTGGGCGTCGTTCGGCGCCAGCCGCTCGGCGGTGACGGGGTCGAGCGCCTGCAGCTTGGCGTGCATGCCCGGCCAGCCGATGGCAACAGCTTCGAGCTCGATCGCCGCACGCACGGCCGCATCCGCCGTCGGCAGGTCGTCCAGGCTGTCGGTGAGGCCCTTGAAATACATCATGGTGCCGCCCACCAGCAGCGGCAGGGCGCCGCGCGCGCTGATCTCGGCGACCAGGCGCAGCGTATCGGTCCTGAACTGCATGACCGAATAGCTCTCCAAGGGGTCGATGATGTCGATCAGGTGGTGCGGCACGCTCGCCAGTTCCTCAAGCGAGGGCTTCGCGGTGCCGATGTCCATCTCGCGGTAGACCAGGGCCGAATCCACCGAGATAATCTCGACCGGCCGGGTGCGCGCGATCGCCAGCGCGGCCGCGGTCTTGCCCGACGCGGTCGGGCCCATGATGGCCACCGCCATCGGTTTGACAGGTGCCACCATCATTGACCGCGCAGGAACAGCTTGTCGAGCGCGTTGATCTCGAGCTGGACCCAGGTCGGACGGCCGTGGTTGCACTGGTCGGAGCGTTCGGTAATTTCCATCTGGCGCAGCAGGGCGTTCATTTCCTGGATCGACAGCACGCGGTTGGCGCGCACCGCCGTATGGCAGGCGAGGGTGCCGAGCAGCTCGTTGCGGCGCTCGATCAGCACGCGCGAGCCGCCGTATTCGCGCACGTCGCGCAGCACGTCGCGCGCCAGCGTCTGGGCGTCGGCATTGCGCAGGATGGTCGGCACGGTGCGCACCGCGAGCGTGGTCGGGGACAGCGCGGCGATATCGAAGCCGAGCGTCTTCAGCGTTTCGGCATGGTCCTGCGCGGTCGCCACCTCGACGGCGTCGGCGTAGAAGGTCACCGGGATCAGCATCTGCTGCACCTGCAGCTCTTCACCCTCGGCTCTTGCGTCGAGTGCGTTCTTGATCTGCTCGTACAGGATGCGCTCGTGCGCCGCGTGCATGTCCACCAGCACCAGGCCCTTGATGTTCTGGGCCAGGATGTAGATGCCGTGCAGCTGGGCCAGCGCGAAGCCGAGCGGGAAGTCCTCGTTCGTCAGCGGGCGCTCCGAGCTGGAAACCGGCACGCGCATCGGCGCGGCAGCCCTGGCCGACTCACCTGCTGCGAACAGCGCGCCGTAAGCCTCGGTACTCTGCGCCACGCCGCCGTTCGACGCCTGCGGGCGGCCCTCGTCCCAGCGGCTGCCAGGCAGGAAGGGCGAGGGCGAGAAGGTCGAGGTCAGCTGGGAGCCGAATGAAGTCTGCTCGTGCGGACGCGGTGCCCAGGCCGGCGTGCCGGAAGGCTGCATCGATGACCCGAATTCGGCCGCGGACACGGGCGCCGGCGCGCTGCCATGCGCCGTGGCGGAGGTTTGCGCCAGCGTGCGCTGCACCGCGTGGAACACGAACTGGTGCACCGCGCGGCTGTCGCGGAAGCGCACTTCGATTTTAGAGGGGTGTACGTTCACGTCGACCAGGGCCGGGTCGAGGTCGAGCGACAGCACATAAGAAGGGAAGCGGTCGCCGTGCAGCACGTCCTGGTAGGCGGCGCGCACCGCGTGCACCAAGAGCTTGTCGCGGACAAAACGCCCGTTCACGTAGAAGAACTGGCCATCGGCGCGCGCTTTCGAAGCGGTCGGCAGGCCCACATAACCGTACAGGCGAAGAGGACCGGCGCCTTCGCTCAGTTCCAGCCGCGCTTCGGCGAAGTCGTTGCCGAGGATCTGGGCGCTGCGCTTGGCCGCTTCGCTCACGTTCCAGTGGTCGATGGTGCGGCCGTTGTGCGTCAGGCTGAACGAGACGTCCGGGCGCGACAGGGCGATGCGGCGCACGACTTCGGCGCAGTGGCCGTATTCGGTCTGCTCGGATTTCAGGAACTTGCGGCGTGCGGGCGTATTGAAATACAGGTCCTGCACGTCGATGGTGGTGCCGAAGGCGCCCGACGAAGGCGCAACAAGACCCTCGTGCGAGCCGACAATCTCATAAGCGTGCGCCGCGTCCGGGGTGCGCGAGGTGATGCGCACCGCGGCCACCGAAGCGATCGAAGCCAGCGCCTCGCCGCGAAAACCCAGGGTGCCGACGTTTTCCAGGTCGGACAGCGACGCGATCTTCGAGGTGGCGTGGCGGGCCAGCGCCAGCGGCAGTTCTTCCGGTGGGATGCCGCGGCCGTTGTCGGTGATGGCGATGCGCTTGACGCCGCCTTCTTCGAGGCGCACGGTGATCTGGGTGGAACCGGCGTCGAGCGCGTTCTCGAGCAGCTCCTTGACCACTGCGGACGGCCGCTCGACGACCTCGCCGGCGGCAATCTGGGAGATGAGCTGGTCAGGCAGCTGCTGGATCGGGCGGGTAGTGGGGACGGGCGCGTTCATGCCCCGGATTATATCCCGCCCACCCGCGCTTATCTCCTCGCTTATTTCTGCTCGCGCACCGGGATCGGCGCACTGCACAGGTCGATCTTGCCGGCCGCGACCTTGGTCCACGGGCCGCCGCGGTTGCGCTGGGCGTCGACCGCCGCCTGGTAGGTGGCGCTGTCGGTGCGCATCACTTCAAGCTTGGTGCGCTCGGCTTCCGGCACGTCGGCCGCAATGCGCACCGCCTTGATCGGCATGCGCTGTTCCGGTTTCTCGTAGAAGCCCGAGGCGGCCGTGCCGCGCGGCTGCACGGACAGCAGCGGCATGCCCGAGACGACGCGTCCCACCACGGTGATGTTGCGGTCGAGCTGGCGCGGCGCGTGGCCGGTGACGACGTAGAGCTGTGAGCCGTTGCCGGTATCGGCATCGTTGTCGCGCGCCACGCCGACCATGGCCGGGCAATGGGTTAGCCAGGTGTCGCCTTTGGCGGGGTCGCGCGCGGCCGGGAAACCGTTCACGTGGCCGACCTGAGGCGCGTAGACGTCGCCGTCCTTCAGGCGGGTGAAGGTGCCGGCGCTCTTGATCGGGACGGTGAACTCGGCTTTGACTAGCTTGGCAGCCTTGAACGGCTTTGGCTTGTCTTCGTCGGGGTCGCCCCACTGCACCACGAAGCCATCCTGCGAGCGGATGATGAACAGGCCGTCGAAGTATTTTTCGCGCACCAGGTCGCGGATATTGGCGGCGGTCTTCGGCGCGAAGCCTGGGGCCAGCTCGAGGACGACGCGGCCGGTCGGCAGCTCCATGTACAGCGTGTTTTCCGGGTCGAGCGCGCGCCAGTCGGCCGGTTTGGAGGCCTTGACGACGTCCGCCAGCGAGGGCTTGGGTGGCAGTTCCTTGGCCGGAGCGGCGTGGACGCTGCTGATGGCTAACAGCGCCAGCGTGGCCAGGCGCAGGACAGTGATGGAAGGGCGCATCGGGTCTCCATTGCATTGTTGTTTTACGTGCGACGATTGTAATCGGGAATGTGGCCAGAACGTAAAGGTATGGGCCGCGAAAATATCCTGAGGCGCCCTGCGCCGGCCAGGCTGCCGCGGAGCGGAGTGATGGTATGATTCGCCGCTACCTTTTAGGAAAATTATGGATCTGATGCAATTCTTCGACATGATTCTCCATGTCGATAAGACGCTGGGCACACTCCTGGCCCAGTACGGAACCTACGTCTACATCGTGCTGTTCCTGATCGTGTTTTGCGAAACCGGCCTGGTGCTCCTGTTTTTCTTCCCCGGCGACACCCTGCTGTTCATCGCCGGCGCCTTCTGCGCCACCGGTCAGATGAACTATCCGCTCCTGATGGTGCTGCTCATCATTGCGGCAATCACGGGCAATACCCTGAACTATTACATCGGGCAGGCCATCGGCCACCGGGTGTTCACGCATAACTACCGCTGGATCAACAAGGACGCGCTGCAGCGCACCCACGATTTCTTCGAGAAGCATGGCGGCAAGACCATCATCCTGGCGCGCTTCGTGCCGGTGGTGCGCACCTTTGCGCCTTTCGTGGCCGGCGTGTCGGAAATGACGCATGCGCGCTTCCAGATGTATAACGTGACCGGCGCGGTGCTGTGGGTCGCCAGCCTGGTGACGGCCGGTTTCTTCTTCGGAAATATCCCGATCGTGCGCGACCACCTGACCGAAATCGTACTGGTCGGCGTGTCGGCGGCGATCGTGCCGCTGGCCATCGGCGGCCTGTACAAATTCGGCCGGCGCATGATGAGCCGCTAATTGATCCATTAGCAAGCGTCATTGTCATCCTGCCAGCGCCCCGATATTTCGGGGCGTTGTTGCTTCGGCGCACTCAAGTTTCACTGTCCAATTGCCGATAAGCATTAGGACAGCACATTCCTGGAACCCCATGCGCCACCTTATCGCCCTGTTCGCTTGCAGCCTTGTCATGGCCACGGCAAGCGCGAGCGACCCCGCTCCCACACCGCCCAAACCCGCAAGCGACGCCAGGTCGGCCACCGTCAAGGCCATCCTCGAAGGCAAGCCGGCGGCGGGCAAGCCGTCGATCAAGCCCGACATCAAAGCCCTGGCGGCCGCCGCCGATGCCGCGACCGTCGCCGCCGCCAAGCCGGCTGCCGCACCTGCGCCTGCCCCCGCCGCTGCCAATGAAGACCAGGCCGAAGTCGACCTGTCGGTGCGCATTGCCGAACGCCTGGCCGAACTGCGCGCGCAGCAGCAGGCGCGCGCCGCCAAGGCAGCAAGCGCCAAGCGCGCGGCCGACGCCCGGCGCCGCAAGGAAGCCGAAGCGGCGATCGCCGTTGCCAGCAAGCCGAAAAACGGCACCCACTGGAGCTATGAAGGCGAATACGGCCCGGCCAACTGGTCCAGCATCAATGCGGCCTGGGCCAAGTGCGGCACCGGCAACCGCCAGTCGCCGATCGACCTGCGCGACGGCATGAAGGTCGACCTGGAGCAGATCGCCTTCGACTACCATCCGAGCTCGTTTTCCGAAGTCGACAACGGCCACACCATCCAGGTGACGGTCGGCGGCGGCAACTTCCTTACGGTCGGCAACCAGGCCTACGAGCTGCAGCAGTTCCACTTCCACCGCCCGTCGGAAGAGCGCATCAACGGCAAGGGCACCGAGATGGTGATCCACCTCGTGCACCGCAGCGTCGAGGGTAAACTCCTGGTGCTGGCCGTGCTGCTCGAACGCGGCAAGGCGAACTCGCTGATCCAGACCGTGTGGAACAACCTGCCGCTGGAAAAGAAGCAGTCGGTGTCGCCTTCGATCGTGCTCGACGTGAACGAGGCGCTGCCGGAAAAGCGCGAATACTTCACCTATATGGGTTCGCTTACCGAGCCACCCTGCACCGAAGACGTGCTGTGGATCGTCATGAAGCAGCCGATGCAGGCCTCGCCGGCGCAGATGGCGCTGTTCTCGCGGCTGTATCCGCTCAATGCACGGCCTGTGCAGCAGAGTAATGGGCGGATGATCAAGGAGTCGAATTGAGGGGTGTGTTCACGGCCTGAGCAGTGACGTTATGGGTCTGCATGAAACTTGGGTTCCCGCCTTCGCGGAACCCAAGTTCGTCGCACACCGCAAATGCAAAAAGCCCGGCATCGCCGGGCTTCCTCATTCAGCTGACCCGATACGTCCCCGTCCAGGTCCCCCCCGGCTCCAGCATGAACGGATCGAGCAGCGCCGGCTCGATGCAGACGAAACGCTTGTACTCGTCATTGTCCATATCCGACAGCGCCGCCGCATCCACCGGCCCAGGGTTCCAGACAACGGCATCCGTGAAGCCGGTCTGCTCGATGGTCAAGCTTCCTTCACTGGTCGCCATGACCGCGCGCCCCGGGACGCCCGGATAGATCTTGTCCAGCTTCTCGTACATCGAGATCTCGTCCGAGGACACGCCTTCGATGCGCACCTCGCACACGTCCGGCACCAGGTGGTAGGTGTGCAGCGCCGCCGCGAACGGGAAGGGCGCGGCGCCCAGGTTGCGCACGGTGAGCTCCATCGTGAGCGTGTTCTCGCGCACCGCCACGCGCAGGCAGAGCATGAACTGGTGCGGCCAGGCGTCGGCGAGGGTAGAAGGCAGGTCGCCCAGCGCCAGGCCGAAGCTGGCCCAGGCGGCGCCGTCTTCCAGGCCGCTGTCTTCCAGCCGCCAGGTCGACACGCGCGCAAAGCCGTGGCGCATGCCGCTACCCTGTTCTGCGAACTGGGGGAAGATCACCGGCACGCCGCCGCGGATGGCTTTACTCCCGTCCAGCGCCGACTTCGCGCTGCAGAACAGGCGTTCCCGGCCGTCCATGCCCTTCCACGACACCAGGTGGGCGCCGTACAGCGTCACGGTGGCTTCGGCGCCATCCGGGGCGCTCAGGCGGATCGCGGGCAGCTGCTTGACAGTCGTGTGGATGGCGAGGGTCATTGAACGCTCCGGTCAGGTCTGGCGGCTCTTGGCCATGGGCGGATTATCGGCGAAATAGCGCTTGATGCCGTTCGTGATGGCCTCGGCGAGCTGGTTCTGGTAGCCGTCGTCGCGCAGCCTGGCTTCTTCCTCGCGGTTCGAGATGAAGGCGGTTTCGACCAGGATCGAAGGGATGTCCGGGGCCTTGAGCACCGCGAACCCGGCCTGCTCGACCACGTTCTTGTGCAGCCGGTTGATGCCGCCGATCTCGCGCAGCACGGCCTTGCCGAGCTTGAGGCTGTCGTTGATCTGGGCCGTGGTCGATAAATCGAACAGCACGCTGGCGAGCAGCTTGTCCTGGGTCGCGATATTGGTGCCGCCGATCAGGTCGGCCTTGTTCTGGTCGTTCGCCAGCCAGCGCGCCGCGCTCGAGCTGGCGCCTTTTTCCGACAGCACGAACACCGACGAGCCGCGCGCGGTGGGCGAGACGAAAGCATCGGCATGGATCGACACGAACAGGTCGGCCTGCACCTTGCGCGCCTTCTGTACACGCTGGCCGAGCGGCACGAAATAGTCGCCGTCGCGGGTGAGCATGACGCGGGTATTCGGCAGCTGTTCCAGCTTGGCCTTCAGGCGCTTGGCCACGGCCAGCACGATGTCTTTTTCATAGGCGCCGGTTGCGCCGATGGCGCCCGGGTCTTCGCCGCCGTGGCCGGGGTCGAGCGCGATCGTCACCATGCGCACCAGCTTCTGGGGCGGCTGCGCAGCCTTGGGGTGGGGCCGGGAAGGCGTCGGCTGCACCGCCTGCGGCGGCGGGGTGCCGCCCAGGGCCGACATCTCGGCCTCGAGCTTGGCGATGGCGTCCGGTCCGGCTTCGGTCTGGGCCGGCGGGGGCGCCGGCAGCGGCGAGGCAGGGTTGGCGCCGACAGCCGTGCTGGCAGTCGGGGCGGCGGGCGTGCCGTCCACGGTCCATTCGCCTTTTTCGATCATGGCCGCGATCGGATCGACCGGCTTGGTCGGGTACAGGTCGAAGATCAGGCGGTGCTGGTAGCCGGCGACCGGCGCGAGCGTGAACACCTGCGGCTTGACCTCTTCTTTCAGGTCGAACACCAGGCGCACCACGTTCGGGCGGTTCTGGCCGACGCGCACCTGCTTGATATAGGGGTCGTTCGCCTCGACCTTGGCGACCAGGCTTTTGAGGGTGCTGCTCAAGCCCAGGCCTTCGATGTCCACGACCAGCCGCGGCGGGTCGGGCACCAGGAAGTGCTCGGTCTTGAGGTTGCTGTCGTTTTCCAGCGTCACGCGGGTGTAGTCGGGCGCGGGCCAGACGCGCACGGCCAGGATCTGGGCGGCGCTGGCAGGCAGCGGCGACATCACTGACAGCAGCAGCGTGCCGCCGGCCTTGAGCAGGGTGCGGCGGCGCGGGGAACCAGGGGTCAGGACGGGGAGTAGGCGAGACGGTCGAGGCATAGCAGGCCTAATTGGGACAACGGCTGCAATTCTACCTCACGGCCGTGTCCCCTGACCTCAAACGATACACGGACGTCGGGTGGCGGCAACACGGGTTCGCCCTTCTCGGGCCATTCGACAATGCAGATGTTCTTGCCGTCGAAATCCTCGCGAAAACCGGCATCCAGGAACTCTTCCGGGCTCGACATCCGGTACAGGTCGTAATGGATCACATTGACCGGCTCCCCATCGACCGTCACGCGATACGGTTCCGACAAGGTATAGGTGGGGCTCTTGACCGTGCCGGTGTGGCCCGCGGCCTGGATCAGGGCGCGGGTGAGCGCCGTCTTGCCGGCGCCGAGGTCGCCGTGCAGGTAGATCACCAGGCCGGGTCGAAGCGCGCGCGCCAGGGCCGCGCCCAGGGCGGCGGTCGCGGTTTCGTCGGGTAGGTAAGCTTTGAAGGACTGCATCGAATAAAATAGCGGGTTAAGTAAGTGTTGTTCCATCCTGCCATGCCGATGACTTCCCCGGAACCGACCGATTTGCCCGAACTCGCCCGCGCCATCAAGGCCTGGGGCGCGGAACTCGGGTTTGCCGACGTACGCATCGCCGACGTCGACCTGGCGCATGCGGAAGCCGGACTGCAGGCCTGGCTGGACGCGGGCTGCCATGGCGAGATGGATTATATGGCAAGCCACGGCATGAAGCGTGCGCGCCCCGGCGAACTGGTGCCGGGCACGGTGCGCGCCATCGTGGCGCGCATGGATTACCTGCCGATGACGCGCGGCGACGGCTGGCGCGCCGAGGAAGCCGCGCGCCAGATGGAACCCGGCGCCGCCGTGGTCTCGGTCTATGCCAGGGGCCGCGACTACCACAAGGTGTTGCGCAACCGCCTGGCGGCGCTGGCTGAACGGGTCAAGGCGGCGGTCGGCGAGCTGGGCTACCGCGTGTTCACCGACTCGGCGCCGGTGATGGAATTGCCGCTGGCCGAAAAAGCGGGCCTGGGCTGGCGCGGCAAGCATACCTTGCTGCTGTCGCGCACGGCCGGCTCGACCTTCTTCATCGGCGAGATCCTGGTGGATATTCCCTTGCCTGTGGATTCGCCCACCGGCGCGCACTGCGGCGGCTGCCAGGCCTGCATCGAGGTTTGTCCCACCCAGGCCATCCTCGGCCCCGGCCGGCTGGATGCGCGGCGCTGCATTTCCTATCTCACGATCGAGCTCAAGGGCAGCATCCCGGAAGAATTCCGCCCGCTGATCGGCAACCGCATCTATGGCTGCGACGATTGCCAGCTGGTCTGCCCGTGGAACAAGTTTGCCCAACGCGCCACCTTGCCGGATTTCGACGAGCGCAACGGTCTCGGCGAAGCCGGCCTGGTCGCGGCGTTCGCGTGGGAAGAAGAAGAATTCAACCGCCGCATGGAAGGCAGCCCGATCCGGCGCATCGGCCACGAGCGCTGGCTGCGCAACCTCGCGGTGGGGCTGGGCAATGCGGCGGCCAGTCCGGCCGCCAAGGGCGATGCGGCCATCATGGCCGCGCTGCGTTCACGCGCCGAACATCCGTCGGAACTGGTGCGCGAGCACGTCAGCTGGGCGCTCGCGCGCCACGCGTCATAATTCGATGCGCTTCAGGCGCAGGGCTGACCAGTCGAGGTCGATGGAAATCATCGCCACGCCGGTGATGCCGTTTTCCTTGGCATAGGCGTTGATCGAATCGCGGTTGATGTCGGTGGCCTTGGAGGCGGTCTGCTTGAGGTAGGCGATCCACAGCGAGCTTTTTTCGCCGAGGCGTTCCTTGGCAGCGGGCAGGTACTGCTCGAGCTCCTTGCGGTTCAGGGCGAATAGCAGGATCACGTCGAAGGGGCCGTCGCCTTCCTTGATGAGTTCGGCGGGCAGCTGGGCCACCACGGTTGGATGAACCTGGCCGTTGATGACCTGGATCGACTTCGCCGTCTTCAAAAACATCTTGTCTGCAACTGTCTTTTCGCTCATGAATATCCCTCGTGCAAGTGCGCTGCGGCAGGTAAGGCTGCGGCGCGTTCCGCTGCATTTTACAAGGCTTCGTTCAAGATGGCGGGACGCTTGGGATGCGTTTGCAGGAGGAAATAATAGGTTTATTTCAGCAGCCCGGCTAATTCGACGGCCGTCTTGACCCGCATCTTGTCGAAGATATGCGCCCGGTGCACTTCGACCGTGCGCATGCTGATGCCGAGCTTGTCGGCCACGACCTTGTTCATCATCCCGGCCAGGATCAGGTCGAGCACTTCGCGCTCGCGCGCCGACAGCGTGGCCAGGCGCGCCTGCACCAGGCTTGCGGCGGCCGCCTTGCGCGAGGACGCCATGGCTTCTTCCACCCGGTCCATCAGCACATTGTCGTTGAACGGTTTCTCGAAGAAATCAAAGGCGCCGCGCTTGAGCGAATCGACCGCCATCGGCACGTCGCCGTGGCCGGTGAGGAAAATCACCGGCAGGCGCGCGACCAGGCCAAGTTTTGCCAACTGGTCAAATACCGCGATGCCATTCATGCCGGGCATGCGCACGTCGAGCAGCACGCAGTCGCCATCCAGGCTGGGCGCCTTGGCGGCGTCGAGGAATTCCTCGCCGCTCGCATAGCCACGGGACGGCAGGCCGCGCGACTGCGCCAGCCAGGACAGGGCGTCGCGAATGACGTCTTCGTCGTCGACGATATGCAGCATGTGGTGTCTCCCGGCCGGGCTGGGCCCGTGCTGTTGTGATGGCGGCAAGAACGCCGCAGGCGGATTTTAGCCCAGCGCCCCGCTCGCCGCTTGCGACGGCAATGCAAACGTGAAGATGGTGCCGCCGCCCGGGTTCGGCGCATGGGTAAGCGTCCCGCCGTGGAACTCGATCGCGGTGCGGCAGATCGACAGGCCCATGCCCATGCCTTCGGCCTTGGTCGAATAGAAGGGCGAGAACAGGCCGGCCGCCACTTCCGGCGCGATGCCATGGCCGCGGTCGATCACCGACACCAATACCCGGCCCTCATGCCGGCTCGCGGCGATGCGCAGCACGCGCTGGTCCGGCCGCGTGTCCTGCATCGCCTCGATCGCGTTGCGCGTCAGGTTGAGCAGCACCTGCTCGAGCAGCACGCGATCGGCCAGCACCGGCGGCAGCGCCGGCGCCTGTTCGATCTTGAGCACGACATTGGCCTGGCGCGCCTGCAGTTCGACCAGCGCATGCACGCCCTCGATCACGCTGCGGATCGTCACCAGCTCGCGCCGCGGCTCGCGTTTCTTGACGAATTCGTGCACGCTGCGGATGATCTGGCCGGCGCGCTGGGCCTGCTGGCGCGCCTGGTCCAATGCATGCCGGAGCATGCCAGGATTGACCGGTTCGCCCGATCCGGTAGCGCGTTCGAGCACGTTGAGCGCGCCCGCGGTATAGCTGGAAATCGCCGCCAGCGGCTGGTTCAGCTCGTGCGCCAGCATCGACGAGATCTCGCCCATGGTGGCCAGGCGCGCGCTGGCTTCGAGCTTTTCCTGCTGCTGGCGGTTGAGTTCTTCGGCGCGCTTGCGGTCGGTGATGTCGAGCACCGAACTCATCCAGCCCGACTGGCGGCCGTCGGCGTCCACCAGGGGCGCCTCGAACACCAGCACCGGCACCCGCACGCCGTCTGGGCGCTGGAACACGGTCTCGAACTGGGGCGTGATATTCCCCGCCAGCACGCCGCGGAAGCGCTCCTCGTATTCGGCCATGACTTCGGGCGCCCAATAGGCCATGGGCGGCTTCTTGCCGACCAGTTCTTCCGCCGGCAAGCCGACAATCTCGCAAAACGCCCGGTTCACATAGGTAACCCGGCCTTCCAGGTCGCGCGCGCGCAGGCCCGTGATCAGGGAATTTTCCATCGCGGTGCGGAAGGCCATCTGCTGGCGCAGCGCGGCTTCGGCCGCCAGGGTGCGCGAGATGTGGCGCCACAGCGCGCCCAGGCTTAGCACCAGGCCCAGCGCCAGTACGATCACCGAGCCCACCAGCAAATTCGGCAGCAGCTTGGGCGCGCCTTTCACGCTATTGGTGTAGAGCACCACCAGCGCGCCCGGCAGGTCGAGCTCGCGCCGGTGCGTGTAGATACCGCGTCCCGGGCCGCCGGCCACGCGCCGCGCAACCGTGCGGTCGTTGCGATCTAAGAGAGTAAGGGCATTGTCCTGGGCGAACCACCAGGGCACGGTTTCATCAAGCAGCACCTGCAGGCTGTAGGTCGCGACCAGGCTGCCGGCCTGCTGGCCGCCCGCCTGCAGCGGCAGGTAGTAGTCGAGCACGCCCGGCGAGGTGGCAGTCGCGCCATACGGCTCGCTGTAGCGGGCCCGCCCGGTCGCGCCCGCCACGTCGGCGGCCAGGCGGGTCGGCGCGGGCAGGATGGCGAGCGGTTCCTGGCCATGGCTGGCCATTACCTTGCCGTCGGGGCCGTACCAGACCACGCGCACCAGCTCGTGGCCATTGTTGAACATCTGCCTGAGACGCGCCTGCAGGGCGCTTGGGGAGGGCGGGCGGTTGACCAGGTCGGCGCCGAGCCCGCCGAGGGCCTCTTCGCTGCGTGCCAGTTCGAAGCGCAGGGTCTGCTCGACCCACAGCGTGTCCGCGATCAATTGCTCCTGGCGCTCGGTGGCTTCCATCTCGCGCGCCTGCCAGGGCAGCCAGATCAGCACGGCCAGGAACAGCAGCACCAGCAGCACCGGCACCAGCCAGCGCCAGGAACGCACGCGCTCGGTGGCGGGCGAGGGGGCCGGCGGCGGGAAGGGGGCTTGTGCTGGCGCTTTAGCCTGCGGGAATGTCTTCAAGGGCGTCGTACTCCGTTACACTGTCGGGTGCTTGTGGAAGTCCACGATGGCGGCCCGGGCCGCGGCCGCGCACACTGGATCCATTCTCATATCGTTACCAGGAAGAACCGAAACCGCCATGCAGATACCACCCCTGGCCGCCCTGCTGCTTGCCGCCTTGCTCGCCTGCGCCAGCCCGGGCGTCCGGGCCCAGGCGCCGATCGTCATCAAGTTCAGCCACGTGGTTGCGCCCGATACCCCGAAGGGACGGGCCGCCGAGCGCTTCAAGGCGCTGGCCGAGCAGCGCACCGGCGGGCGGGTGAAAGTGGAAGTCTACCCGAACAGCCAGCTCTACAGGGACCGGGAGGAGCTCGAAGCCTTGCAGCTGGGCGCGGTGCAGATGCTGGCGCCCTCGCTGGCCAAGTTCTCGCCGCTGGGCGTGAAGGAATTCGAAGCCTTCGACCTGCCGTATATCTTCCCGTCCAAGAAGGCGCTGCACGCGGTGCTGGAAGGGCGCATCGGCCGTAACCTGCTGCGCAAGCTGGAACCGAAAGGCATCACCGGCCTGGGCTACTGGGACAATGGCTTCAAGATCATGTCGGCCAATAAACCGCTGCTGGAACCCAAGGACTTCCGCGGCCTGCGCATGCGCATCCAGGCCTCGAAGGTGCTGGACGCCCAGATGCGCGCCCTCGGCGCCCAGCCGCTGGCGCTGGCCTTCTCGGAAACCGCCCCGGCGCTGCGCGACGGCGTGGTGGAGGGCACCGAGAACACGCCCTCGAACATGTACACCCAGCGCATGCACGAGTCGCAGAGCCACCTGACGGTGTCGAACCACGGCTACCTGGGCTACGCCGTCATCGTCAACAAGAAATTCTGGGATGGCTTGCCGAGGGAAATCCGCTCGACGCTGGAGCGCGCGATGATCGACGCCACCGCCTTTGAGAAAACCATTGCCCAGCGCACCAACGACGAGGCGCTGGAATCGATCCGGCGCTCGGGCAAGACCACCATTCATACGCTCACCCCGGCGCAGCAGGCTGCCTGGCGGCGCGCGATGGCGCCGGTCTATACCCAGATGGAAGAGCGGATCGGCAAGGATGTGGTCGAGGCGATCCGCCGCGAAGTGGCGCAATGAAGCGGGGGAGGATGACATCCGCATGACACGCCCAAAGCGAACGCTCATGCAGATTCTTTATAATTAAAATAATTAAAGTAATGTGGCCAAAAAGATACGCACGGGCAGAAAGCTTGCGTTATCATGGGGCCTGCTCGCACTCACATGGTGCGTACGCGTACAGAACACGACAGGTTTTGGGGAGTAATACAACAAATCACGGTGATGCATGCCGGAGACAATTGAGGAGACACACGTTTTACAGAAGCTGTTAGCACTGCTAAACGGCCGGAAACGTGATCCGAATTGGAGCGCACCTCAGGTGCGCTTTTTTTTCGCCTGTCGACCCTGCCTGCCGTGGCAAAAGGGGGTGGCAGCGCCGGGATCCAGCGGTTAAGATGCGAAGATGAAAACAGACCAGGCGAGCACCTTGTTCAACGCGATCGTGCCGGCAGAGTTCGGTGCGATCGGGATCCGCACCCAGGACGGCCGCGTGCGCGAACTGGTCTACCTGCAGCCTTCGTTCGAGGAAAAAGCCGCCGACAACGAGGTCGCTGCCGAAGCCGCAACGCAGGTGGCGCAGTACCTGCAAGACCCCGACTTCCATTTCGAGCTGCCGCTGTTCGAGGCCGGCACCGAGTTCCAGCGCCGCGTCTGGGGCGAGATTTCCGCCATCCCGCGCGGCAACGTCAAGACTTACGGCCAGGTCGCCAAGCTGATCGGCTCGGCGCCGCGCGCCGTCGGCCAGGCCTGCGGTGCCAACTGGTTCCCCCTGATCATTCCCTGCCACCGCGTGACCGCCTCCGGCGGCCTGGGCGGCTTCTCGAACCAGGACGACGAAAACGGCTTCCACCTGTCGGTCAAGCGCTGGCTGCTGCGGCACGAAGGCGCTACCGCTTCCCCATGGCAGCAGCAATCGATCTGGGACTGATCGACGAGTTCTGCGACACGCTCTGGCTGGAACAGGGGCTGGCCAAGAATTCGCTCGACGCCTACCGGCGCGACCTGCGGCTGTTCGCCGGCTGGCTGGAAAGCAAGCGCCCGGCACGCGCCAGTTTGCTGGCCGTGCAGCCCGACGACATTGCCGCCTATTTCGCCGAGCGTCACGCGGACACCCTGCCCAGTTCCGCCAACCGCCGCCTGTCGGTGCTCAAGCGCTTCTATGGGCTGGCCTTGCGCCGCAACCAGGTCGCCTTCGATCCCTGCCTGCAGATGGCCTCGGCCAAGCAGCCGCTGCGCTTCGTCCATACCCTGAGCGAAAGCCAGGTCGAGGCGCTGCTGGCCGCGCCCGACGTGGCCACCCCGCTGGGCCTGCGCGAGCGCACGATGCTCGAGCTGATGTATGCGAGCGGGCTGCGGGTGTCGGAACTGGTGGCCCTGAAACTGGTCGAAGTCAGCCTGAACGACGGCGTGCTGCGGGTCACGGGCAAGGGCAGCAAGACGCGCCTGGTGCCCTTCGGCCAGGAAGCGCGCATCTGGCTGGAGCGCTACCTGAAGGATGCGCGCGGTATCATCCTCAATGGCCAGGTCGATGACGCGCTGTTCGTCACCGGCCGCGGCGGGCCGATGACGCGCCAGATGTTCTGGATCCTGATCAAGAAGCATGCGCTCAAGGCCGGGATCAAGGGACCGCTGTCGCCCCACACGCTGCGCCATGCGTTCGCGACCCATTTGCTGAACCACGGCGCCGATCTGCGGGTAGTGCAATTGCTGCTGGGGCACGCCGATATTTCGACCACACAGATCTATACGCATGTTGCGCGTGAGCGCCTCAAGCATCTGCATGCCCAGCATCACCCAAGGGGTTAAATTAAGCCGGGATGGGCCGGCTAGTCCATAATGCTCCTGGCACGGTTACACGACCACCTACTTTCACGGCAACGAGGACAACATGGCAAAGACAAATTTCGGGTACGAAAAACGGCAACGGGAACTCGAGAAGAAGCGCAAGGCGGAAGATAAAGCCCGGCGCAAGCAGGAAGCCAAGCGTGACGAGCCGAACGGTGGCAGCGACGCATCCGACGCCGAGTCGGATACCGCGTCGGATACCGCCGCGGATGCCCCCGAAGGGGAATCCGCCGAGCCGGTGTCGCACGACGCCAGCTGAATGGGTTCGCGCTCGGGCTCCGTCTTGGTGACAAGATGGAGCTCCTTGCGCACCCTGGAAATATAAGCAAGCAATCCACACGCTTCCAGCGCCATGCGACGGGCCGCCGGCCGGCGGGTCTGGAACGCAGAAAAGCGCGACGAAGTGATGGCATGACGACGCCTTTGCGCCTACGCAAACAGCGTGCGCGGAGATCGGGGAAGATGGTGGGATTGTCATGGACATCATGGCTTTTTCCGCGTGCAAAGGATCTTTCCCGTGAGCGAGCAAAAACACGATCGGCCGGCCGGTGAGGGCCAGGCTGGTGGCGCTCATGCGAGACGCGAAGGTGGCGGCCATCCTCCTCCGTCCCCCGATATGCCGGCTCCGGCCGGCGCGGGCGAGCTGCGCAGCCCGGACGTCCCCGGCGAGCCGCCGCGTCCGGACGGGCCGCCCGACGGCTCCGACGTCGACGGCCCGGGGCGCGAAGCGCTCGACTGGCTCTACCGGTTTGTCACCGCGATCGAACTCGCGCCGGCCGTTGCCGTGCATTCGGTCGACGCCGGCGGCATCATCCGCTTCTGGAACCATGCCTGCGCACAGCTGTTCGGCATCCCGGCCAGCCGGGCGCTGGGCCGGCCCTTCCACGATATCGTTTCCCATCTCGACCGCCAGGCCGATTTCGACGCCACCATCGCCGGCATCTGGCGCGACGGCATCGCACCGGCGCCGCGCGACTGGTACGTCCAGACCGCCGCCGGCCGGCGCCTGTGGCTGCACTCGAACCATTTCCCGGTCAAGCGCAATGGCGCTGCCCAGCAGGTGTTCTGCATGGAAGTCGACATCACGACGCGCAAGCAGGCCGAAGACAACCTGATGCAGGCGGCGCGCGTGTTCCAGAACGCGCACGAGGCGATGATCGTGATGGATGCCGAATACCGCGTGCAGATGGTCAACGGCGCCTTCACGGCGATCACCGGTTTCGATGCCGCCGACATCGTCGGTTCGACCCTGGCCAGCCTGCCCTGGGGTGACGGCGAAGCGGGCTTCTACGAAAGCATCTGGTCCCAGCTCGACGGCAACGACCGCTGGCAGGGCGACATGCCGGCCGTGCGCAAGAATGGCGAGCGCTACACCGCCTGGGTGGCCTTGAGCACCATCCGCGACCCGCATGGCCAGGCCAGCAGCTATATGGCGATGCTGTCCGACATCACCGAGCGCAAGCGCGTCGAAGAGCAGGTGCGGCACCAGGCCGAGCACGACCCGCTCACCGGCCTGCCGAACCGCACGCTCTTCCTCGACCGCATGCACCAGGCGCTGGCCACCTGGCGCCGCCAGCGCGACAGCTTCGCGGTGCTCTTCCTCGACCTCGACCGCTTCAAGTCCATCAACGACAACAACGGCCACCATATTGGCGACGCCGTGCTGCGCGAGGTCGCCACGCGCCTGCGCGGCTGCGTGCGCCGGGTCGATACCATCAGCCGCCTCGGCGGCGACGAGTTCGTCATGCTGCTGGCCGATATCGGCGGCGCCGACCAGGCCGCGCACGTCGCCACCTCCGTCATGCATGCCATTTCCCACCCCGTCGAGGTGGGCGGCCAGGAGCTCGGGCTGTCGGCCTCGATCGGGATCACGATTTGCCCCACCGACGGCCAGGATGTCGACACCCTGATGCACCATGCCGACGTCGCGATGTACCATGCCAAGGGAAATGGCCGCAACAGCTTCCGCTTCTTCAGCCCCGAGATGAACGCCCGCGTGGTCGAACGCGGCGAACTCGAGCAGCGCCTGCGCCAGGCCCTGGCGCATGGCGAATTCCTGCTCGAATACCAGCCCGGGCTCGACGTCGGCAGCGGCCGCGTGATCGGCGTCGAGGCCCTGATCCGCTGGCGCCACCCGCAGCGCGGGCTGCTGCTGCCGCACGAATTCCTCCCCGTAGCCGAGGAATGCGGCCTGATCGTGCCGATCGGCGAATGGGTGCTGCACGAAGCCTGCCGGCAGGTGCGCAGCTGGCGCGACGAGGGGCACGACGTGTCGGTGGCGGTGAATCTGTCCGACGGCCAGTTTCTGCATGACGAATTGTTCGAGACCGTCGACGGCGCATTGGGCCGGTCCGGCCTGGACCCGGCCTTCCTGCACCTGGAAATCACCGAGGGCGCGCTGATGCAGGGAGATGGCGATCTCGACGGCACCGTGGCCGCACTGCGTGCCCGCGGCGTGCAGCTGGCCGTGGACCGCTTCGGCACCGGCCTGGGCAGCCTGTCCTCGCTGCGGCGCTTCCCCTTGTCCAAGCTGAAGATCGACCGCAGCTTCGTCAACGACATCGAGCACGACCCGGACGATGCGGCGCTGATACCGGCGATCATCGCGGTGGCGCGCAGCCTGCGGCTCAAGGTGGTGGCGGAGGGCGTGGAGACCGAAGAGCAGCTGCGGTTCCTGCGGCAGCACGGGTGCGACGAGTACCAGGGGTTTTATGCGGCGGGGGCGAGCAGCAGGCCGGATTTCACTCCGCGGTCGAATTAACGGCGCGGCCAATGCGGGCTTATCCCCCGCTCACTCCAACCCACCATGAAACTGCCCATCCTGCGGATACAGCAGCACGCGCGCCAGCACCTGCCCATGGTCCGAGGCCTGCGCCAGCCCGAGGTCGAGGTGGTCGTTGAGATAGACCACGTCGATCACCTCGCCGATCGCATTCGGCACCAGCGGATTGAATTCGTGCGAGACCAGAATATGGTCAATGGTCGAGTGGCGGCTTTCGTGCACGATCGAAAAGCCCACGTTGCGCTGGCCGTCCTGGTGGCGGCGCAGGCGGGCGGCGTCGAACATGCGTTCGGCTAATGGCGAGCCTTCGCCCAGCACGATCTCGGTGGTCACCGAATCGGCCACGTCGTTGAAGTCGCCCAGTACCACGCGCGGGCGCTGCTTGTCGCGCGCCATGTCGGTGAGCAGCACGCGCAGTGCGGCGGCTTCGGTGCCGCGCCGGATCAGCGAGCGCAGGCAGGCCAGGGCGTACAAATTCGGGTCTTCGCCGGTGTCGCTGCTGCGGTAGTCGGGGCGGCGCGATTTCAGGTGCACCACGACCACGTCGACGACGACGCCAGGCGCCAGCTCGACCTCGGCATGCAGCGGGGCGCGGGTGAAGCGGTCGGGGTCGCGGCTGCCGGGCGGCATGGTCACGCTTTCCGGGAACAGCGACAGGGCCCGGGCGGGGCTGGCCAGCGGCAGGCGCGAGACCAGGGCCACGCTCGGCGTCAGGCGCGGAGCTTCCGGGTCCGGGTCGAAGCCCAGGTGGGCCGCCTCGCGGTAGCCGCGGGTGCGCGCCAGTACCTCGCGCAGGCATGCCTGCGAAAAGATCTCCTGGAAGCCGATCACGTCGGCATTCAACAGGTCCAGTTGCTGTGCCGTCCAGTCCAGCTTGGCTTCGTATTGCTCCGGGGTGCAGGGCTCGAGGTTGTCGTAGCAGCGTACCCCCGGCGGCGCCAGGTTGAAAGCGTTGAAGGTGGCAAAGCGAATTTCTTGCTGCATAATAGAAACCCCTTATGTTCGTCTTTAGCGTACCACGCATGGCCAAGAAAGAGCACGTGTCTGAGACTCCTGCGACGCAGTTCCTGCGCAAGCAAGGCGTCGGATTTACCGAACATCCTTATGACTACGAAGAACATGGCGGCACAGCCGTTTCCTCGCGTGCATTAGGCGTGCCCGAGCACAATGTGGTGAAAACACTGGTGATGCAGGACGAGGCGGCGCGGCCGCTGATCGTGCTGATGCACGGCGACCGAAAGGTCTCCACCAAGAACCTGGCGCGGGCGATTCCCTGCAAGTCGGTCGAGCCATGCCGCCCGGAGGTGGCGCAGCGCCATTCAGGCTACCTGGTGGGCGGCACCTCGCCCTTCGGCATCCGCAAGGCCATGCCCGTCTATGTCGAGGAATCGGTGCTGGCTCTGGACAAGATCTACATCAACGGCGGCCGCCGCGGCTACCTCGTCGGCCTTGCTCCAGGCGTCCTCACCAGCGTGCTCGGTGCGCGCCCGGTGCAATGCGCGCTCGCCGAGTAAGCCGAAGCTGAGCTTCCAGGCAGCCCGGCCGATGGTGTATATTCCGTGCGCCCCACGGGATACCCCGGTCCCGGACCGACAACAACGACAAGAGACGAGATGACTACCCTGATTGCCACCATTGCCGCTTACCTGATCGGCTCGATTTCCTTCGCGGTCGTGATGAGCCGCGTGTTCGGCCTGTCCGATCCGCGCACCTACGGTTCCAAGAATCCGGGCGCCACCAACGTGCTGCGCAGCGGGAACAAGAAGGCCGCTATCGCCACCCTGATCGGCGACGGCTTCAAGGGCTGGCTGGCGGTCTGGCTGGCGATCAAGTACGGCCCGCAGTACGGCCTCGACGACGGCGGCGTGGCGCTGGTGGCCATCGCCGTCTTCCTGGGCCACCTGTGGCCGGTGTTCTTCCGCTTCGTCGGCGGCAAGGGCGTGGCGACGGCGCTGGGCGTGCTGCTCGGGATTAACGTCTGGCTGGGCTTGGCGACGCTGGCGACCTGGCTGATCGTGGCCTATGCCTTCCGCTATTCGTCGCTGGCCGCGCTGGTGGCCTCGGTGTTCGCGCCGTTTTATTACGGACTGCTGTTCGGCGCCGACGAGATCCTGTTCGCGGTGGTGGCGATGAGCGCGCTGCTGCTGTACCGGCACAGCAAGAACATCGGTAACCTGGTTGCGGGGAAAGAGTCGAAGATTGGAAGCAAGTCGGCAGGGGCGAAGAAGTAGGGCTGACGGTTCGCCGGCAAGAATTGGCGGGAACGACGGGCTAAAGGTGCGGGGTATCAGGTAACGTTATCTTGGTTCACCTATCCTTAAAACCGTCATTCCCACGCAGGCGGGAATTCAAGTTCGTACCGCAGCCCTACAGCCTGCAGGCACCACATCAAACCCCACATCGCGTTACCATACCGCCACCTGGCACTCCCCGTGCCGCAACAACCAGGAAAGGTGGCGTTCATGACCAAGCAACTCAGGATCGATTTCGTATCGGACGTCTCGTGCCCGTGGTGCGCGATCGGCCTCAAATCGCTGGAACAGGCGCTCGAACGCGTCGATGGCGAGGTGGCGGCCGACCTGCATTTCCAGCCCTTCGAGCTGAACCCGGACATGGGCCCGGACGGCCAGGACATCGTCGAGCACATCACCGAGAAATACGGCGCCACCGCCGAGCAGCAGGCGCACAGCCGCGAGATGATCCGCCAGCGTGGTTCGGATGTCGGCTTCGTGTTCGAGATGGAGCGGCGCGGCCGCATCTACAACACCTTCGACGCCCACCGCCTGCTCGCCTGGGCCGAACAGGTCGGCCGCCAGCGCGACCTGAAAATGGCGCTGTTCGAAGCCTATTTCACCCACTGCGAAGACCCGAGCAACCACGATGCGCTGCTGCGCGCCGTCGAACGGATCGGCATGGATGTCGAAACCGCTGCCCGCATCCTGCAGTCGGCCGACTACGCCGACGAGGTGCGCGAGCGCGAGCAGTTCTTCCAGCGCGCCGGCATCCATTCGGTGCCGGCCGTGATCATCAACCAGCGCCACCTGATCTCGGGCGGCCAGCCGCCGGAAGTGTTCGAGCAGGCGCTGCGCGACATCGCCGCCAAGGCCGATGCGGCACCGGAAGCGCCAGCGCAGCAGTAGCCCAACTACCAGCGCTTACTTCAAGTCCAGCACGATCGGCTGGTGGTCCGAAGCTGCGGTTTCCGACTGTACTTCGACCGCCGCCACGCGCGGCGCCAGGTCGTCGGTGAGGAAGAAATGGTCGTAGCATTCCGGCCTGTCCGGCCACGGATAGCCGTGCAGGCCGGTGGTCGGCGCGCGCGCGACATTGCCGTTGGCGACGCGCCAGGCATCGAGGAAGGGCGGGGCGCCGCCCTCGAATGGCGCCAGCAGGGCCTGGTAGTCGTCCGCGTCCGGCGCGAAGTTGAAATCGCCGCACAGGATGCTCGATGCGGGGCGAAAGCCCAGCTGGTAGGGCGCGTCGAGGTTGGGGTCGGGCTGGAAGATGCGCGAGCGGGCGCTGGCCTCGGCATGCAGCTCGCGGATGCGCCGCACCTGCGCCATGCGCTGCAGCGGCGAGTAGTACTCGAGGTGGGTGGTCATCAGGCGCAGCTTGCCGTTGGGCGCGTCGAGCACGGTTTCGATCAGCCCGCGCGGCATGCCGGCGGGGCGCTCCGGGTCGGCCGGCCAGGGCAGCAGGTGGCGGTGGACCTGCGAAATGCGGTATTTCGAGAGGATCAGGTTGCCGAACAGGCGAGGCGAATTATTCTTGTAGAGCTCACTCGGGGCATGTTCCATCATATGGTAGCCGCCAAAAGCGCCACCGAGCTGCTTGAACTGGTTCGCAGTCGCGCCGCCATTGAGTTCCGGATGGTTGGCCGCCACTTCCTGCAGGCACACCACATCCGGATTCAGCCGCCGCAGGACGTCGATGATCGCATGAATGCGGATTCGCCCGTCCTTGCCACAGCCCCAATGAATGTTCCAGCTAACTACGCGCATCGCAAACCCTCCGTAAATCTCAACCGTCGGATATTGCCACCGTTTGGCAAGGGGCGGTCACACCGTAGGATCGATGTCAGCCTTGCAAGTTCAATATCGCGCGCCCCATTCCGGTGCCGCGCTTTTGTCGTTTCTAGGCGGCTTCCAGCTCGTCCAGCGGCCAGCGCGGGCGCACGTTGAAGGCGTAGTCGCGCTGGGCCAGCGCCGGGTTGCGTTCCAGGCGCAGGGCGCCGGCAAAGGCGATCATGGCGCCGTTATCGGTGCAAAATTCCAGCTCGGGGTAGTAGACCTTGAACCTGCGCTTGACGGCCGCCGCGTTGAGCGACTCGCGCAGCTGCTTGTTGGCGCCGACCCCGCCGGCGATCACCAGGCGGGACAAGCCCGTGTGGCGCAGCGCGTTGACGCATTTCGCGGTGAGCACGTCCACGATCGCATCGACGAAGCCGCGCGCGATATTGGCCTTGTCCTGCTCGCAGATGTTGGCCACCACTTTCTCTTCGTGGTTCTTCACGACGGTGAGCACCGCGGTCTTCAGGCCGGAGAAGCTGAAGTTGAAATCCTTCGAGTGCAGCATCGGGCGTGGCAGCGTGTAGGCCGTGGGGTCGCCGAACTCGGCCAGGCGCGAAATCGCCGGCCCGCCCGGATAGCCCAGGCCCAGCAGCTTGGCCGACTTGTCGAAGGCTTCGCCGGCGGCATCATCCAGGGTCTCGCCCAGCAGCGTGTAGCGGCCCACGCCATCCACGCGCATCAGCTGGGTGTGGCCACCGGAGACCAGCAGGGCGATGAAAGGAAAGTCCGGGCGCTCGCTCGCCAGCAGGGGCGAGAGCAGGTGGCCTTCCAGGTGGTGCACGCCGAGCACCGGCTTGTCGAGCGCCAGCGCGAGGCTGCAGGCCACCGACGAGCCGACCAGCAGCGCGCCGGCCAGGCCCGGGCCCTGGGTGTAGGCGATGGCGTCGATCGACGACATCGGGATGCCGGCACGCTGAAGCACCTCGTCCAGCAGCGGCAGGGCGCGGCGGATATGGTCGCGCGAGGCGAGTTCCGGCACCACGCCGCCATACTCTTCGTGCATGGCGACCTGCGAATGCAGGGCATGGGACAGCAGCCCGCGCTCGGTGTCATACAGAGCCAGGCCGGTTTCATCGCAGGAGGATTCGACGCCGAGAACGATCATGGGGGAGAGGAGAGAGGTAAAGCGGAATCCGCCATTTTACATTACGGGCGCTGCAACAATTCCTGGTGCGCGCTGCGCAGCATCGCCTCCGTCTCTTCCCACCCGATGCAGCCATCCGTCACCGAGCACCCATACTTCAGCTGCGACAGGTCTTCCGGAATCGCCTGCGCCCCGCTGACGATGTTCGATTCGATCATCACGCCCACCAGCGAGCGGTTGCCGTGCCTGATCTGCTGGATCACGTCCGACATCACCAGCGGCTGCAGCTCCGGCTTCTTGTAGCTGTTGGCATGCGAGCAATCCACCACCAGGTTGGCCGGCAGTTTGGCCTTGGCCAGCGTTTGTTCCGCGATCGCCACCGACACCGAATCGTAGTTCGGACGGCCGCCGCCTCCGCGCAGCACCACGTGGCCGTAGGCATTGCCGCTGGTGCGCACGATCGACACCGTGCCTTGGCCGTTGATGCCCAGGAAGGCATGCGGGCTGGCCGAGGACTGCACCGCGTTCACGGCGATGCTCACATCCCCGTCGGTGCCGTTCTTGAAGCCGACCGGGGTCGACAGGCCGGACGACATTTCGCGGTGGGTCTGCGATTCGGTGGTGCGCGCGCCAATGGCGGTCCAGGCGATCAAGTCGCCCAGGTATTGCGGCGAGATCGGGTCCAGCGCTTCGGTCGCGGTCGGCAGGCCCAGCTCGCAGACGTCGAGCAGGAAGCGGCGCGCGCGTTCCATGCCGACGTCGACGCGGAAGGAGTCGTCCATGAAGGGATCGTTGATATAGCCCTTCCAGCCGGTGGTCGTGCGCGGCTTCTCGAAATACACCCGCATCACCAGCACCATCGTCTCCGCCACCTCGAGCTGCAGGGCCTTGAGCCGGCGCGCGTAGTCGAGGCCGGCTTCCGGATCATGGATCGAGCAGGGGCCGACGACCACGAACAGGCGCTTGTCCTTGCGGTCGAGGATATTGCGCAGCGTTTCGCGGCCGCCCATCACGGTGGCGAAGGCACGGTCGCTCAAGGGCAGCGAGGCGTGGAGTTCGTTCGGCGTCGGCATCTGCGCGAACGAACTGACGTTGGTATTTTCAATGGCAGGCGTATTGATCATGGTGCTGTGATTTCGGGAGGGAATATCCAGTGTAGACTGAAAATGCTGCACTTGCACAAGGGATCGCAAAATCCGCCGGTGGCGAAGCCGTTGTATGCTCCACCTATGGACAAGACCACTGAACGATTTGCCGCCGCACCCTTTATCAAGGAGATAGGCCGCGGCGTAAAAGGCGCGCGCAGCATGTCGCGCGAGGATGCGCGCGCGCTTTACGCCGCCATGCTCGAGCGCCGCGTCTCCGACCTGGAACTGGGCGCGATCCTGCTGGCGATGCGCATCAAGGGCGAATCGGTCGAGGAGCTGGCCGGCTTCATGGATGCGGCGGAAAGGTCGTTCGCGCTGCTGCCGCCGCCGCCGGGGCAATACGCCCCGGTCCTGATCCCCAGCTACAACGGCGCGCGCAAGCTGGCCAACCTGACACCGCTGCTGGCGCTGCTGCTGGCGCGCGAAGGGGTTCCGACCCTGGTGCATGGGGTGCGGTCCGATCCCGGGCGGACCACGACGGCAGAGATCCTGGCCGAACTGGGCCTGGCCGAGGCCGGCTCGACCAGCGACATCCTCGACGCGGCCGCGGCCGGCCGCCCGGCCTTCATGCCGATCGAGCGCCTCGCACCCGAGCTGGCCCACATGCTGGCGCTGCGGCGCATCCTGGGCGTGCGCAATTCCACCCATACCCTGGTCAAGATCCTGCAGCCGTTTGCCTGCCCGGCGCTGCGGCTGGTGTCCTACACCCATCCCGAATACCTGGAGACGCTCGGCGCCTATTTCACTACCGCGGCGCCGCCCGAGCGGGGCGACGCCTTCCTGATGCGCGGCACCGAAGGCGAAACCGTGGCCAACCCCCACCGGGCCCAGCAGATCGACTGGTTCCACGGGGGAGAGCGCACCTTGCTGGTCGAGCGCGACGCGCCGGCCGACGAGCTGGCCACCGTGCCGGAAGCGCGCGATGCCGCGACCACGGCCGCATGGATCGCCGCCGCCCTGCGCGGCGAGGTGCCGATTCCCCGGCCGATCACCGCGCAGTTCGCGCAATGCCTGCAGGTGGCGCGCGCCCTGCGCCGCTGAGCCTGCGGGCTGTGCGCCCGCTTTCCCGCCTTACCGACAGGCCGTCTGCACAGACGGCCTGTTGTTCTTTAAATGACCCGCTGACGTTGGATAGCAACAACATTTGTGTTGCTAAAACATATGTTCATGCGTACGGGGTGCGCGTCGTGCGGCGACACACATGAATTGGAAACTGCAGGGGATTCCCCATGAACTTACGTTATATGCGACCAATTTTTAGTCATCGGTATGTCTGCATTTGTACAGACACATATTCGATTAACAATTATTGATGAATTTGACAAGATTTTTTTAATCGTAAACTTCCAGAAGCAGTGATTTAGCGCAGAAAGCCGTTACTATTTTCTTGCAACATAGCAAAACGATACCGAGCTGCAACGTTTAATGTTTCTTCCAGAGCATCGTTGTGTAAGGTTCGTAAGAACAGTCCGGCGTAGGAATGCCGCTCCATCACTACCTGAAGGAAGACCAGAATGACCAAGCACGCCTGTTTCACCTCGACCCATCTGCCCCTGGCCGCGCTGGCACTCGCGGTCGCCGTTGCCGCCGGCAGCGCCCACGCCGCCAACACGACGGCCGCATCGACCAGCACCGTGGTCACTCCGATCAACATCACCCAGGCTGCCGACCTGGCCTTCGGCAGCTTCGCAGCCAGCGGCACCGCGGGCACCGTGACTGTCAGCCCGAACAATTCGCGCGGCGTGAGCGGCGGCGTCACCGGCATGGGCGGCGGCGGCACCGCGGCCCGGTTCAACGTCACCGGCCAGGGCACCTCGACCTATACCATCAACGTCATCGGCACCGCGCTGACTTCGGGCGCCAATTCGATGGCCTTTACCCCGATCACCGACCTGACGGCCAGCGCCATCACCAGCGGCACCGTCAGCACCGGCGCCCTGACCGCCGGGGCCCAGACGATCTTCGTCGGCGGCACCCTGAGCGTCGGCATCAACCAGGCGCCTGGCAATTACGCCGGCACCATCACCGCAACCGTCGAGTACAACTGACGGCGGCACGGCAGCGGCGCAGCCTCACCGATCGTCCAGCATCATGCAGCTAGGTCGCTACCGCGCACTCCTGGCCGCCGGCATTGTCGTGCCGGCGGTGCTCGGCCTGTCCTGCCAGCGCGAGGCCCAGGCGCAGCAAATCGTGCTCAGCACGGCGCGCGGCATGGACTTCGGGCGCTTCGTCGCGGGCAGCGGCGGCACGGTCGTCCTCAGCCCCACCGGCGTACGTTCGCGCACGGGCGGGGTCATCCTGCTCAATTCCCCCTCGGTCGGGCATGCCATGTTCAACGTCGGCAAGAGCGGCAATGGCGGCAACAACAAGGCCGTCATCATCTCGGTGCCGCCCAACGGCAGTGTCCGGCTCAACAGCGGCGCCAACAGCATGGCGCTCAATGCCTTCATCACCAATCCGGCGACGCTGGCCTCGGTGCCCAATGGCGGCACCACCCTGTCGGTCGGCGCAACCCTGAGCGTGGCGCCCAACCAGTTGCCCGGCAACTACTCCGGTTCATTTCCAATGACCGTCAATTTCCAGTAGGACTATCATCATGTTTTTCGCATCCGCACACCTTGCCCGCCTGCGCCGGTCGATGTCTCTTGTCCTCGCCGGCCTGCTGCTGGCGCCGTGCCTGCCTGCGCATGCCGAATTGATGCTGCACCCGACCCGCCTCGTCTTCGACAAGAACGCGCGCGCGGCCCAGATCGAACTGATCAACAACGGCAGCAAGCCCGCCAGTTACCGTATTTCGCTGGTGAACCGCCGCATGACCGAGGCCGGCCAGTTCGAAGCGGCCGACACCCCCATCGACGGCGAGCGCTTTGCCGACGGCATGCTGCGCTATTCGCCGCGCCAGGTCACCCTGCAGCCGGGCACCGCGCAGACGGTGCGCGTCATGCTGCGCAAACCTGCCGACCTGGCCGAGGGCGAATACCGCTCGCACCTGCTGTTCGACAAGCTGCCCGAGGTCGAAGGCAATGCCGGCATCGAGAACCGCGGCGCGCAAACACAGATCGGCGTGACCATCAACGCGATGGTAGGCGCTTCGGTGCCGGTGATCGTGCGCCACGGCAGCCTCAATGCCAGCGCCGGCCTGGCCGGGCTGGCGCTGCAGATGGATGCCGCCAAACGCCCGCTGCTGGCCCTGCGCCTCGAGCGCGAAGGCGCCAGCTCGCTATACGGCGACCTGAACGTCAGCTTCACGCCGCGCGGCGGCAAGCCGGTCAGCCTGGCCCAGGTGGGCGGCATTGCCGTCTACACGCCCAATCGCGTGCGCCTGGCCGCTGTGCCTTTGGCCGTGCCGGCCGGGGTGGCGCTGTCCGGCGGCACCGTCGACGTGACCTACCACGACCGTCCGGAAGCGGGCGGCAAGCTGCTGGCCCAGGCCCGGCTGAATCTGCCTTAATGCGCGCCTTGATGCCCGCTCACACGCGTCTCTTGATTCCCGCCCCAGCGCACAAGAGCTCCTCAGTTAATGTTTTTTGAGCAATAATCGTGTTGTCCGCCGGTCGGCCGCCAACACGTGTACGCGCGCATCCGGACACCATGCAGGGTTTTCGAACGGGATTGTTTGTCGCAGGATTGATGTTGCTGCCGGCCTTGCCGCCGGCGGCGCTGGCGGCGCCGGCGCCGCAGTCCGAGGCCAATCTCGTCCTGCTGGAAGTGCGGCTCGGCAACCAGCTCCTGTCCGACGCCGTCACCGGCTACGAGATCGGGCGCGAAGTCTTCCTGCCGCTGGGCGAAATGGCGCGCCTGCTGACCCTGGCCATCCGCGTGACGCCCGGCGAAGGCCGCGCCAGCGGCTTCATCCTCACCGAAGATCGCGGTTTCAGCCTGGACGTGCCTGGCCGCACGCTCGAGATCGGCGGCCGCCGCGAAGAACTCGACCGCTCGCAATTCAAGCTCCATCCCGATGAAATCTATGTCGCCGGCAGCCAGCTGCAACGCTGGCTGCCGGTCGACCTCGACCTGGACATGTCGAGCCTGGCCCTGAAAGTGCGCCCGCGCGAGCAATTACCCTTGCAGGCAAGGCAGGAGCGGCGCAAGTTCGGCAGCCTGCCAGGCTCGCCGGGCGGCTATGCCGACCCGGGCTATCCGCGCCTGGCCACGCCTTACCGGCTGGCCGACGTCCCCTTCATCGACCAGACCATCGGGTTATCCGCCAGCAAGCTCGATGGCCGGCGCCAGGCGGAAGCAGCCTACACAGCCTACCTGACGACCGACCTGCTCGGCATGGAGGCGGCCCTGTATGCCAGCCGCAACCGGCAAGATCCATCTTCCGGCCTGCGCCTGACCCTGGGGCGCAACGACCCGGACGCCGGCCTGCTCGGCCCCTTGCATGCGCGCACCGCGCTGTTCGGCAGCGTGCCGCTGCCGGGCGTGGCCAATATTTCGCCCAGCAGCGCGACGGGCAACGGCGTGCTGGTGAGCAACCGGCCGCTCAACCAGCCCACCAGCTTCGACCGCCACACGCTGCAGGGCGCGCTGCCGCCGGGCTGGGACGTCGAGCTGTTCTACAACGAGGCCCTGGTCGGCTTCCAGCAAGCGCGTCCGGACGGCAAATACAGTTTCGAAGACATGCCGCTCGCCTATGGCCCCAACGAGTTCCGGCTGGTGTTCCATGGGCCGCTGGGGCAACTGCGGGTCGAGCGCCAGAGCTTCCTGCTGGAGCAGTCGGCGGTGCCGCGCGGCGCGCTTTACTACGACGTCGGCGCGCACCGCGACAGCTTCGGGCGCGCTCGCGCGCTGGCGCAATTCGAATGGGGCCTGAGCGAGCGCATCAATGCCCTGGGCGGCTGGCAGCGCGTACCGATGTTCGACGGCAGCGCGCGCACCTATGCCAACCTGGGCCTGCGCGGCTACTGGAACAGTTTTATTGCCACCGCGGATGCCGCCAAGTCCGATGACGGCGGCACCCTGGCCCAGGTCGGCGTCAAGACCCGGCTGGGCAATGTCGCCGTGTCGGCGACGCACGCGCAGCTGGACAAGTTCACCAGCGACTTCTTCAACCAGAGTGCCGACCCGGTGCGCACCCGCGACGAAGTGCGCGCCGAAGGCGTCATCGCGCCCGGTGGGACCCAGTTCTTCCCGCTGGCGCTGCAGGTGCGCCATGACCGCCTGGCTTCTGGCACCCGCAACTTCGAGGTGCAGGGCCGGATCTCGGCCTACCGCGACGGCGTGGCATTGACCCATGTACTGCGCTGGCAGAAGATCGGCAACAACGAGCTGTCCGACGGCCTGGTCCAGGCCAGCCGCCGGGTGGCCGGCATCGGCCTGAGCGGGCAGCTGCAGTACACGCTGTCGCCCGAGACCGCGCTCGGCAGTGCGGCGGTCTCGGCCGACTATTACCTGAACGGCTACCTGCTGAACCTGGGCCTGGCGCGCATGTTCCAGAACCACGAGCTGCGCGTCACCGGCGCCCTGAACAAGAGCCTGGGCAGCTACGGGCTCGGCATCAACGGCTATTACTCCAGCCGCCGCGAGTACGGGCTCGGCCTGCAGTTCTTCATGGCGATGGGACTGGAGCCGCGCAGCCGCCGCGTCATGCTCGACGCCCAGCCGATGGCCAACATGGGTGCGGCCTCGATCCGCGTCTTCCTCGACAAGGACCTGAACGGCATCATGGACGGCACCGACGAAGCCATTGCCAACGCCGGCTTCACTGTCAACGGCGCCAACTACGCGGCGCGCACCGATGCCGGCGGCATTGCCTACCTGGGACGCCTGCCGACCCACCAGAACACCGACATCAGCCTCGACCCCAACACGCTCGACGACCCGCAATGGCAGCCGCGGATGCCCGGAGTGCGCGTCGTGCCGCGGCCGGGCAAGGTGACCCAGGTCGAGTTCGCCGTAAGCATGACGGGCGAGGTCGACGGCACCACCTACCTGTACGCCAATGGCGCCCGCCGCGCCATCGGCGACCTGCGCCTGGAAGTGGTGGACTCCTCGCGCAAGGTGGTGGCCACCATCAGCAGCGCCGCCGACGGCTATTTCGTCATCAGCGGCATCTTCCCGGGCGACTACTTCCTGCGCGTGTCGCCGGAGCAGCTCAAGCGGCTGGGGCTGACGGATACGGGCATGCATTTGATTACCATTGGGCGCGATGGCACGGTGCTCAACGGGCGCGACCTGGACGTACGGGCGGGGGATGGGTGATGGCTTGCGTTAGCGGTTTGCGACGAATTTGGGCCCCGGCCTGCGCCGGGGCGACGGTCTTGGGGCTGAGTTTCTTTGCACATGCGATCGGCAGCGCAAACGCTACAGTATTTTAACCACACACTTTGAGCCGTCATCCCGGCGAAGGCCGGGATCCAGGTTGCACGCAGGTCGTTAACGCATGCGTAAGTCACCCCCGCCGCCTACCTCCCCACCCCCTTAAGCATATACAATGGCCGGTTTGGCGATCTCAACGCCAGCGCAAGGACACGGCAAGCATGGCAGAACAATATGATGTAGCAGTAATCGGCGCCGGCGCGGCGGGCATGATGTGCGCGGCGGTCGCTGCCCGGCGCGGCAAACGCGTGGTGCTGCTCGACCATGCCACGAAGCTGGCCGAAAAGATCCGCATCTCCGGCGGCGGGCGTTGCAACTTTACCAATATCAACGCCGCCCCGGCCAATTTCCTGTCGCAGAATCCGCATTTCTGCCGCAGCGCCCTGTCGCGCTACACGGCCCAGGATTTCCTCGAACTGGTGAAGAAATACCGCATCCCGCACCATGAGAAGCACAAGGGCCAGCTGTTCTGCACCGAGTCGTCCGAGCACATCATCGCCATGCTGCGCGCCGAATGCGACGCGGGCGAGGTCAGCTGGCGCATGCCGTGCAAGGTCGGCAGCGTCGAGAAGGTGGCGGAGGGCTTCCACATCACCGCTGAAGGTGGCGACATCGAGTGCGACAGCGTCGTGATCGCCACCGGTGGCCTGTCGATCCCGAAGATCGGCGCGACCGACTTCGGCTGCCGCATCGCCACCCAGTTCGGCCTCGGTATCGTCGAGCCGCGCCCGGGCCTGGTGCCGCTGACCTTCGATGGCCCGAGCTGGGAAGCCTTCGTGCCGCTGGCCGGCATCGCGCTGGAAGTCGAAGTGAGCACCGGCTCAGAAGGAAAAGGAAAAGGCGGGAAGGGCGGCAAGGCCAAGGGCGGCGGCCATTTCCGCGAAGACCTGCTGTTCACCCACCGCGGCCTGTCCGGCCCGGCAATCCTGCAGATTTCGAGCTACTGGGAGCCGGGTACGCCGATCGTGCTGAACCTGCTGCCCGAGATGGATGTAGCGGAGGAACTGATCGCCGCCAAGACCACCGTGAAAAAGCAGCTCGGCAACGTGCTGGCCGGCTGGCTGCCGGCGCGCCTGGCCGAGGGCCTGCTGGCGGCCAACGGCTTCGCGGCGGATGCCCGCCTGGCCGACATGCCTGACGCCAAACTGCGCAAGCTGGGCGACGCCATCAACCGCTGGGAAATCATCCCGACGGGCTCGGAAGGCTACAAGAAGGCCGAGGTGACCCTGGGCGGCGTGGATACGCGCGAACTGTCCCAGCAGACCATGATGGCCAACAAGGTTCCCGGCCTGTATTTCATCGGCGAGAGCGTGGACGTGACCGGCTGGCTGGGTGGCTACAACTTCCAGTGGGCCTGGGCTTCGGGCTTTGTCGCAGGCAGCAGCGTATGAGCGCCGCGCTGATGTAGCAATTGTGGAACATGACGATAAAACCTTCCACTGAGCCACAAACAATGCTAAACTTTCGTTCTTCATAAATCCAACGGTTTCATTTTTACATGACCACTATCCGCCTTAAAGAAAACGAGCCGTTCGAAGTCGCTATGCGTCGCTTCAAGCGCACTATCGAAAAAACTGGTCTGCTGACCGAACTGCGCGCACGCGAGTTCTACGAAAAGCCAACCGCAGAGCGCAAGCGCAAGCTGGCAGCTGCCGTGAAGCGCCACTACAAGCGCATCCGCAGCCAGCAACTGCCTAAGAAACTGTACTAAGACGGCACTGCCGACTCCACCCGGCGACCGCTGTCGCGGTGAGTCGCTGAGCGTCCGCAAGCCCGCTCCGGTTGTTACCGCGGCGGGTTTTGTCGTTCATACCCATCGTTACTACCTATTCCAGACGGAGAATCCATGAGCCTGAAAGCACAACTGACCGAGGACATGAAGGCGGCAATGCGCGCCAAGGAAAGCGGCCGCCTGAACACCATCCGCCTCATGCTCGCGGACATCAAGCGCAAGGAAGTGGACGAGCAGATCGAGCTGGACGACACTCAGGTGCTGGCCATCATCGAAAAGATGATCAAGCAGCGCAAGGATTCGATCTCGCAATTCGAAGCCGGCGGCCGTGCCGACCTGGCCGATATCGAGAAAGCCGAACTGACCATCCTGTCGGCCTACATGCCGGCCGGGCTGTCGGACGAAGAAGTGGCCGCTGAAGTCGCCGCCGCCGTGGCCGCCACTGGCGCCGCCGGTCCGCAGGACATGGGCAAGGTGATGGGCGTGCTCAAGCCGAAGCTGGCGGGGCGGGCGGATATGACGGTGGTGTCGGGGCTGGTGAAGAAGGCGTTGACTGGCGCCTGATCACGCTGTAGTTGCACGCGCGGGCAGGGAACCTGCCCACCCTACGGGTTCCCGCTGTTCGTAGGGTGGCGGCTTTGCCGCCCGCGCGTTCAACCAGCTGAAGCGCTGCCGCACCGCCCGATTTTGATCGCGTGCATCCACGCCACACACGAAATCCAACTTGGCAATTGCCTTGTCATAAATCAATTTGCAGTCAGCGCTGCGGTATAGTCTGATCTGAGCTTAGACAAACACTGAGTACCTCTAGTGATTCCGCAATCCTTCATTACCGATTTGCTCAACCGTGTCGATATCGTCGATATCGTGGGCCGTTACGTCCAGCTGAAAAAGGGCGGCGCCAACTACATGGGGCTGTGCCCCTTCCACAACGAGAAATCCCCCAGCTTCACGGTCAGCCCGACCAAGCAGTTCTACCATTGCTTCGGCTGCGGCGCGCACGGCACCTCGATCGGCTTCCTGATCGAATATTCCGGCATGGGCTTCGTCGACGCCGTCAAGGACCTGGCCCAGGGCGTGGGCATGGTGGTGCCGGAAGCCGACGACAAGATCCCGCCGCAGCAGCGCGCCGCCCAGCAGGCCCAGTCGCTGGCCATGACCGACGCGCTGACCCAGGCCTGCACCTATTACCGCGCCCAGCTGCGCGAAGCGCCGAATGCCATCGCCTACCTCAAGAACCGCGGCCTGACCGGCGAAATCGCCGCCCGCTTCGGCATGGGTTATGCGCCGTCGGGCTGGGACAACCTGCGCTCGGTATTCCCCGACTACGACGCGCTGGCGCTGGTCGAATCGGGCCTGGTGATCGACAAGGTCGACGAGGACGGCAACAACAAGAAACGCTACGACCGCTTCCGCGAACGCATCATGTTCCCGATCCGGAATACCAAGGGGCAGGTGATCGGCTTCGGCGGGCGGGTGCTCGACAGTGGCGAACCCAAATACCTGAACTCCCCGGAAACCCCGCTGTTCCAGAAAGGCCTGGAGCTGTACGGCCTGTTCGAGGCGCGCCAGGCCATCCGCGACGCCGGCTATGTGCTGGTGACCGAAGGCTATATGGATGTCGTCGCGCTGGCCCAGCTGGGCTTCCCGCAAGCCGTCGCCACGCTCGGCACCGCCTGCACCAGCACCCACGTGCAAAAGCTGCTGCGCCAGACCGACATGGTGGTCTTCAGCTTCGACGGCGACAAGGCCGGCCGCCGCGCCGCCCGCCGCGCGCTGGAAGCCTGCCTGCCGCAGGTGACCGACAACAAGACCATCAAATTCCTGTTCCTGCCGCAAGAGCACGACCCGGACAGTTTCGTGCGCGAGCGCGGCGCCGACGCCTTCGACCAGGAAATCCACGAGGCGATGCCGCTGTCGCAGTTCCTGCTGCGCGAAATCACGGCCGAACACGACCTGGGCACGCCGGAAGGCCGCGCCCACGCCCAGTACGAAGCCAAGCCGCTGCTGCAATCGATGACGCCGACGGCGCTGCGCCTGCAGATCGTGCGCGGGCTGGCCAGCCTGACGGAGTCAACCCCGGCGGAGATCGAAGCGTTGTTCGAATTGTCCAAGCCGGTGTCGGTGATCCGCAAGGCGCCGCCGCGCCAGGGCCGTCCCCAGCCAGTGGGCCTGCCCTTGCAGATGCTGCGCATCCTGGTGTCCCATCCGAACCTGGCATTGCTGCTTGACGAGACCATCCTGCAATCGTTCGACTTCTTCGGACAAGACGACGCCGACAGCCTGCGCTACCTTGCGAGCGTGGCGCAAGCACTTGGGGAGCACGGAAATTTTGCTTCGTTGTCACAACAACTGAAAGAAGTGACGGGGGAGTACGACAGCATCATTTCGGAAATCGCCGCAGAACCAGAATCGGATCTGGAGGCTGACCGGATCTGCCTGATGAGTGCCGTACGCCAGATCAGGATTGATACTTTAAAGAAGGAGCAAAACCAGTTGTCTTCTTCCGGCATGACCCCAGATCAGATAACTCGCTATCGTGAAATCGTGGCGGAGTTGGACGCGCTGGAACGCGAGGCTGCTGCGGAAAGGGCCCCGCGCTGAGCCAGTGCTTCATAGTGCTGGAGGGCAGTCTTCACGACTGGAAAAATTAGGGGTGCGTGCTATAATAAAACGCTAACTATTGCAACCTTTGAAACCATTTTCCGTTTCAAGAGGGCGTGGAGTTTGGGTTAGCGAGGCAACGGAAGTTGCTTGCAGGGTGATGTAAGGTAACAAGAAAGTTTATCTTTAACCATCGTAAAGTGTGAGTCGTCGTGACTTCGAAAGCGCCTGTGCCAACCAAGAAACCCGAAACCAAAGTGGCTGCAAAAACCACGAGAGCGTCCGCCACGGTGGACAAAGGTCAAGACACGGCCGAGGTTCGTACGGCGAGCCCGGCACCGGTCAACCAGACGACCGATGCGGCCGCACTGGCCGCGATCGACACGTCCGGTTACGTCCTGCCTTCCGTCAAGGTCCCGGGACGCCGCGGTCGCAAGCCGAAGGAATTCACGCCCGAGAACGAGGAGATCGCCGCCCTCAATGCGGTCGAGCGCGCCGAACTGAAAGCCGCGGACAAGGCCAAGGCCAAGGACCGCAAGGCCAAGGAAAAAGCGCTGCTGAAAGACGCCTTCTCGTCGGATACCGAAGCCAGCGAAGAAGAGCTCGAGATTCGCCGCAACAAGCTCAAGGCCCTGATCAAGTCGGGCAAGGAGCGCGGCTTCCTCACCTATTCCGAGATCAACGACCACCTGCCGGAAAACATCGTCGATCCGGAAGCGATCGAAGGCATCATCGGCACCTTCAACGACATGGGCATCGCGGTCTACGAGCACGCCCCTGACGCCGAGACCCTGCTGCTGTCCGACAACGTTGCCACCGTGACCAGCGACGACGAAGCCGAAGCCGCCGCCGAAGCGGCGCTGTCCACCGTCGACTCCGATTTCGGCCGCACCACCGACCCGGTCCGCATGTACATGCGCGAAATGGGCTCGGTCGAGCTGCTCACGCGCGAAGGCGAAATCGAAATCGCCAAGCGCATCGAAGACGGCCTGAAGGACATGATCCAGGCCATCTCGGCCTGCCCGGTGACGATTGCCGAAATCATCGACGCCGCCAGCAAGATCGAAAAAGACGAAATCAAGATCGACGAGATCGTCGACGGCCTGGTCGACCCTGACGGCGACGAGCAGACCCCGCCGGTCGCACCGCCGCCGGCCGCGTCGGAAGAAGACGACGAGGAAGTAGACGAAGAAGAAGTCGCCGAGGAAGAAGAAGAAGAAGCTGCAAGTGCTTCCGGCGCCGCCGGCTACTCGGCCGAGCAGCTCGAGGCGTTGAAGCAGTCGGCCCTGGCCAAGTTCAGTCACATCGCCCAGCAATTCGACAAGATGCGCAAGGCCTTCGAGAAGGACGGCTACAACTCGAAAGCCTACGTCAAGGCGCAGGATGCGATCTCCGACGAACTGCTGGGCATCCGCTTCACGGCCAAGGTCGTCGAGAAGCTGTGTGACACCCTGCGCGGCCAGGTCGACGAAGTCCGCCACATCGAGAAGCAGATCCTGGACGTTGCCGTGAACCGCTGCGGCATGCCGCGCGCCCACTTCATCAAGGTCTTCCCGGGCAACGAGACGAACCTGGAATGGGTCGACGGCGAAGTCAATGCCGGCCACGCCTACAGCGCCATCCTGGGCCGCAACATCCCGACGATCAAGGAACTGCAGCAACGCCTGATCGACCTGCAAGCGCGCGTCGTGCTGCCGCTGCCGGACCTGCGCAACATCAACCGCCAGATGGCGGCCGGTGAAATGAAGGCCCGTAAAGCCAAGCGCGAGATGACCGAGGCCAACCTGCGCCTGGTGATCTCGATCGCCAAGAAATACACCAACCGCGGCCTGCAATTCCTCGACCTGATCCAGGAAGGCAATATCGGCCTGATGAAGGCGGTCGACAAGTTCGAATACCGCCGCGGTTATAAATTCTCGACGTACGCGACGTGGTGGATCCGCCAGGCCATCACCCGTTCGATCGCGGACCAGGCGCGCACCATCCGTATTCCGGTGCACATGATCGAGACGATCAACAAGATGAACCGTATCTCGCGCCAGATCCTGCAGGAGACCGGCGCCGAACCGGATCCGGCCACCCTCGCCATCAAGATGGAGATGCCGGAAGATAAGATTCGCAAGATCATGAAGATCGCGAAGGAACCGATTTCGATGGAGACGCCGATCGGCGACGACGACGATTCGCACCTGGGCGACTTCATCGAGGACAACAACACGCTGGCGCCGTCGGACGCCGCGCTGCACGCCTCGATGCGTGGCGTCGTGAAGGATGTGCTGGATTCGCTGACCCCGCGCGAAGCCAAGGTGCTGCGCATGCGCTTCGGTATCGAGATGTCGACCGACCACACACTGGAAGAGGTGGGTAAACAGTTCGACGTGACCCGCGAGCGGATTCGCCAGATCGAAGCGAAGGCACTGCGCAAGCTGCGGCATCCGTCGCGTTCGGACAAGCTCAAGAGCTTCCTCGAGGGTAGCAGCTGATTGTTGTAGTCCGGGCTTGACGGCGCTGTACTAAAGGCAATATCCTCTCGCCACTCTGCTTCTCGGTACCGCACCGCTGAAGCAGGTGGCGAGTGTTTTTCTGCCACTGTCCCGATTTCGGGCCTCTAGCTCATGCTTGGTTAGAGCAGCGGACTCATAATCCGTTGGTGCCCGGTTCGACTCCGGGGAGGCCTACCAATAAAATCAAGAGCTTACATTATGATGAGCTCGTGATTTCCCTAACGCCTATCAATCGTGTAGGCATCGTGTAGGTGTTTTTCCGATCTCGGCAGTTATCGCCATGCATCTTGAAGCAAGCACCACGTCCTACTCGAAACGTACCTGAAAAAATTTCGCTTTGAGATCGTTCATGAACTCGTGCAATATTGCGCGTGAGAACTCGGAGCCTTACGGTCTAGTTTCTGCATCCACAGCACGTTTGCGTAGGGCATTGCCTCTACTCCAAACGGACGTTTGCAGTCTTTGAGCAATCTCCAGCAAGCACCGGCAAGAAATAGCATGGCCAGAAAATTTAAAAGCTCATCCGAAGCATATCGCCTTTAATGCGGAGTTCGTAACAATGACGCCAGCACCGTCACACCCGAAGATCTATCATATATGTCATATAGACCGCTTGGCACCCATCATTGCTAACAATGGCATTTTCTCTGATGCATTGGTCCAGGAACACGCCCTGACAGGTACCGTAGTAGGAATGAGTAACATCAAACGACGCCGCCTCACAGAGCTGCATTTAGACAGTCACTCTGACCTGCTTGTTGGGCAATGCGTACCGTTCTACTTTTGCCCGCGATCGGTTATGTTGTACTTGATATATCGCAGAAGCGCCGAACTTATCTACCAAGGTGGCCAAGAGCCGATAATTCATCTTGAAGCAGACCTGCATGAGGCTGTCGCGTGGGCGGAGGCCGTCAACCGGCGTTGGTGCTTTACCTTATCTAATGCTGGGTCGTACTATTTTGAAGATCGTGCTGACCTTGCACAACTTCATGAAATAAACTGGGATGCTGTTCGATCGAGCAATTGGCAGCAGTGTAAAGAGGCCAAGCAGAGCGAGTTCTTGCTTGAGGAAAGTTTTCCTTGGCAACTGATCAAGCGCGTTGGAGTCATCAATCCAGCTATGTATGGGCAGGTTGTAAATGCACTACCGAAAAATGGACACAGGCCGATCGTTGAGGTCCATAGAGAATGGTATTACTGACAAAGGATCGCCATGATTGAGATAACTAGCGGCGACATACTGAAGGATAATTCAGAAGCCATTGTTAACACTGTAAATTGCGTCGGCGTGATGGGGAGAGGAATTGCGCTCCAGTTTAAAAATGCATGGCCAAAGAATTTTAAAGCCTATGAGGCTGCATGTAACCGCCAAGAGGTTCAGCCTGGGCAAATGTTTGTTTTTGATACTGGGCAGTTGACTACTCCACGATACATTATAAATTTCCCCACTAAACGCCATTGGAAGGGCAAGAGCCGTATTCAAGACATTGAATCGGGCCTTCATGCGTTAGTTTCGGAAATTAAGGCGCTGGGCATACGTTCTATTGCTATTCCCCCCTTAGGGAGCGGCTTAGGCGGGCTAGATTGGAGCGAGGTACGACCTTTGATCGAGAAAACCTTGAATCCGCTTTCAGATGTACTGATTCGGATCTACGAGCCGAAAGGAGCGCCCTCAGCTGATAAGATGCTTCACAATCGTGAGGTGCCGAAAATGACGCCTGGTCGCGCCGCGCTAGTTGAGCTAGTTAATAGGTACATACAAGGGTTGCTCGACCCAACAATTTCTTTGCTTGAAGTCCACAAGCTAATGTATTTCATGCAGGAGGCTGGCGAGCCGTTGCGCCTTAATTATGTCAAGGCACCATTTGGTCCATACGCAGAGAACTTACGCCATGTATTGCGAGCCATTGAGGGACATTTTCTATCAGGTTATGCAGACGGCGGCGACGCGCCAGATAAACCACTCGCCCTTGTCCCAGGCGCGGTAAAAGATGCTGCCGGATATTTGAGCCTACATAATGAAACCCGTGCGCGCTTCGATCGTGTGGGGGAACTTGTTGAAGGCTTCGAGACACCTTTTGGCTTGGAGTTGTTAGCAACCGTCCATTGGACTGTTGAGCGCAATAAAACGATGAAAAGTTCGTCTGATGTAATAGAGCATATCTACTCATGGAACGAACGTAAACGTCAGTTCACTCCACGGCAAATTGAAATAGCACTAAAAATGTTAGCGAACAAAGGTTGGATACGGCCTTCGTGGGTCTCATGACTTCGCTCAAACGGTTCTGCGAACACTAGTCCAGTCTAAATGACGTGTACGTCTGGTTAGCTGTAATCGCGTGTAAGCAGAACCAAATTCCTAAGAAAATTACCAGGGCCGCGTAGTTAACCTGCTCTTAAAAATCTCGATTGGTAGTCATCTGGCATTAATAAGCGCAACCATCATGGCTCAATGTCGAGAGAGTCGAGTGCCTAATTACTTGGCGAGTGCAATAGCAATCGTGCGGAAGCTATCTAACCCAGCCTCGAGATTGTCAACTATCTCAATTGCTAGATCATCTGGGTCAGGAAGGTTGTCGAGGTCGGCAAGGCTTTTGTCCTTTAGCCAGAAAATATCAAGACTGGTTTTTTCACGGGCAATAATCTGCTCATAGGTGAATTTGCGCCAGCGGCCCTCTGGGTTCGTTTCCTCGTCCCATGTCTCCTTGCGTTGGAAGAGGTTGTCTGCGTTGTAGCTGGCAATAAAATCCTCCAAATCCTCAAAGCGGAGCGGCTTCTTCTTGAGCGTGTGGTGAATGTTGGTTCGGTAGTCGTAGAACCAGACTTCCTTAGTCCAAGGCTCTTTGCTAGCAACGTGGTTGTCGAAGAACAATACATTGGCCTTGACGCCGTTAGCATAGAAAATGCCAGTCGGTAGACGCAAGACAGTGTGCAGGTCTGTATTCTCCATCAGCTTTTTTCGCACGGTTTCGCCCGCGCCGCCTTCAAATAATACGTTGTCCGGTACAACCACAGCTGCACGTCCGCTGGTGTTCAGCATGGTACGGATATGCTGGACAAAATTGAGCTGCTTATTTGACGTGGTGGCCCAGAAATCTTGCCGGTTGTATGTCAGGTCGTCCTTTTCTTGCTCGCCTTCTTCATTGGTAAAGCTCATCGCACTCTTCTTCCCAAAGGGCGGGTTGGCAAGCACGTAATCATAAGTTCTTGGCGGACTGGCGACCAAAGCATCGTTCGGTGAAATCATGCTGTCGCCGTCGATTTCGCCAATGTTGTGTAGAAACATGTTCATTAAGGCCAGGCGGCGAGTGTTGGCGACGATCTCGTTGCCATAAAAGGTCTGATGTTTGAGAAACATCTTCTGCGACTTATCCATCTGATGGTTCGTCACCAGAAAGTCGTAAGCGGCGAGGAAGAAGCCGCCCGTGCCGCAGCCAGGATCGGCAATTGTCTTATTGGGTTTCGGGCGAACACATTCGACCATGGCACGGATCAGTGCCCGGGGCGTGAAGTATTGGCCGGCGCCAGATTTCGTGTCCTCAGCGTTACGTTCGAGCAGACCTTCGTAGATGTCACCTTTGACATCCGCGCCCATAGTGACCCACTGAGTTTCATTCACCATGTCGATCAGCCGATACAACTTGGCTGGGTCCTGGATTTTGTTTTGAGCTTTTGTAAAGATGGTGCCCAACATGCCGCGCTTATTGCCCAGTTCACGTAAGAGCGTCATGTAATGGAGTTCTAGTTCGGCGCCACGCTTGGCTCTGAGGCTGTTCCAATCGTATTCGGCTGGGATCCCGACGTTGCGGTTATGTGGCGGCTGGCTGTACTCGTCCGCCATTTTGAGGAAGATCAGGTAAGTGAGCTGTTCGAGATAGTCACCGTAGCCTACCCCGTCGTCGCGCAGGGTAGTGCAGAAACTCCAAACTTTTGAAACGATTGATGCGGTTGCGTTCATTTGCGGGCTTTCTTGCCGTTGGATTGGGCGGACTTTGCTTCCTTGATGCGCGCCAATAGTGCAGTTACGGGCTCATCAGTGGGGTCTTGCGGAGCTAACTGGCCGGAGAAAGCTTTTTTCAGGATGGACTCACGTAAGGCCTCACTCTGTTGTAAGGATTCGGCAAGGGTTTGATCTAGTTGTGTGATCACTGATAATTTTTCGTCTAATTCTTTGATTACCGCCGTCTGCTCAGCTAACGAGCAAAGAGGAATGGCAAGATTCAAAAAAGCGCCTTGGTTTAGGTTTACACCACTATCGTTGATCCCCGATTTAATTCGTTCAATTGCTTTGAGAATTCTTGGGGAGTTAAGAGCTCCTTCTAAGTAGTTGGGCTCGGAAATGGTGGGCATACTCCTAATGCGATAGACCTTATCGCAATTCATGATCTTTTTTCTCACATTTCTAACTAAGCAACAAACGCCGACTCGGACGCGCGGTCCTGCTCGCGTAACGAGTATGTCGTTAGTGTTTAGCTCATGCTGCTCCCTTGGAGCCAAGCCAGGAGGGAGAACCTTATTTTCTGTGTCAAAAAAATGTCCGTGCTGAACGGCCGTTGTTTTAATTACGCCCCATTCACCATCTGCTGCGGGCGTGTTACCGCACTTTGGACTCCACCCCTGATCAATTCCCGTAATCAGGTATTCCAATTGCATCCATGCCCAACCTTCGGGTAGCCGAGGCAGTATCGCTAGCTGTTCGGCATCAATTTTCCGAAGCGGTAATGGTGCTTTGGGTTTGCTTCCTTTCTTGCCATCGGATTCCCACTCAACTAATTGACGTTGGTAGCGGTGCGTGCGTGCCTGCTGAATCTGTAGGACAAGCACCTCAGCGCTTTCCAGCGCATCCACATTATCGGTTCGCCATTGAGCAGTTAGCTTTCCCTCGAAAGCATGCTGCAATACTGCCCGGCGATAAACTTTAAGCTGGGCTTGGGCAGTCTTCAGATTGTCGATGCTCTTGTCCAACTCGGAGAATAGCTCTTCAATTTTAGCTACGATACGGTGCTGTTCACGTTCGGGTGGCAGTGGGAGCTTGCAAGCGCTCAGGTATGGAGTTGTAACGCGGCGTTGGCCAACCGCGCCAGACATATTGTGTTCTGCTTCACGACGGAAACTCTTGGACGATACATAGTAATAAAGATAGTTTTTACTAATTCCCTGATGAGGTCGGAGTACGTGAAATTCGGTCGAACCAAAACCAAGCCTGCCCTTAAGCTCTGGAACGACAGCTATCTTTCCGTTTTCCATACAGGGGGTGATTTTCGCAAAAAGAACGTCGCCTTCCTGAAACGGTGTATAGCCTTTCTTTACTTGCCCGAGCAGGCGTGTTTGAGAGATATCGATTCTCCCAGTTGCTGCTTCAACAGCCTGCATTGGGACAAAGGAAACTTCTTGATTATCTATGCAGGTAGTCTTATCAATATTCGGGTTGATTGCAGCTACTTCGGAGAAGTCAGTTAGTGCCCAGCCGTTCGGGAGCGTATCGGAACGTAAGATCGTCACGCTACTAATACCTCATTCAGTTCATCCAGCAATGTGTCCATTTTTGTTCCAAACAGTTGATACATTTTCCCCATGCCGCCTTGTCCATCGAAAGGTGCCATTTCGAGGTCGTCGCGTTCGATGTGAAAAGAGTTGGCAACGTGGTCGCGAATCATACGTAGCCAGTTCATTTGTTCCTCGTTAAATTTCTCGCTCCCGCCCGAGTGGTGCTTCATCACCCAGTTTTGAAAATTACGGCGGACAGTGTCGTCAAAAGCCGAGATCTTATCATCCATGCCGCATACGCGGCGGATGAGGGCGATCAGGGCAGTCAGTTCACTGATCGGTTGGTCGCCTTTGTAGTCGTCCAGTTGGCTGTAGGCCTGCCAGACACGCAATGGGGCGAGCTTGGGTTTGTCGGCTTTGAGCTTGTCGAGTACCTGCCTAATGAGATCAAAGCTTAGTGCGCGTCTTTTGTACGGCTGGCTGAAAAAGATTGTAAGAGCAGTGATGTTGTCCTGGTTGGCGGTCAGGTAATCGCGAAACTCGTCGGTGAGTGTCTGTGCGTTATCGGTTGCGTCCTTGTCCCACTCCGCACGTAGCACGATGTCGATGTTATCGTGGTCGATGGTTTGCTCTCTATTTCGGCGAATCGTGTCGATGAGTTCGATGAGCTCACCGTTGAGAACACTGGAGACGGCATTAACGAGAACCTCTTGGGCCTGCTGACGTTTGGTATCGCCAGGATCGCTACCTGCTGGCTGGCCGGCGAGCTCTAACGCTTTGACTTCAATGTTGTCGGCGTCAATAGCACTGAACAGCTTGCCGACGATCTCACTAAGTTCGACGCCTGCCACCTGGCGGACTTTCCGCCGCTCGTCGCTATCGAGCTGCTTGCTCAGGCGGGCAAGGCGACCGGCGAGGGATGAAACCGTGTCTTCGTCGGTGGCACCCATCATGACGGCCATCGCCAAGTCCTTCAACGGTACTGTAGGCTTAGTGATAAGAGGCTGACTGGCCGTCTTGAGCGATTTGGTGACGCCGATAGCGTCTACGATGACGTAATGGGTCTTGGCACTCTTAGCTGACGGTGTGACTTTCCGCAGATCGTCCATTTCTAGAGTGCGGGTACCACGTCCCTTCATTTGCTCGAAGTAGTTACGGCTTTTAACATCTCGCATGAACAGTAGGCATTCGAGCGGTTTTACGTCGGTGCCGGTAGCGATCATGTCTACAGTGACCGCGATGCGTGGATAGTAGTCATTGCGGAACTGAGCCAATACAGACTTTGGATCTTCCTCAATCTTGTAAGTGAGTTTTTTACAGAAAGCATTGCCCTCGCCAAACTCTTCACGCACTGTTTGGATGATGTCGTCGGCATGGCTATCGGTCTTTGCGAAGATGAGCGTCTTCGGTACTTCGGTACGTCCAGGAAATATTTCGGGTAGCTTGTCGCGAAAAGTGCGCACGATGGTGAGTATCTGGTCCGGGTTGACAATTTTTCTATCCAGCTGAGTTGCAGAGTAGCTTTCATCTTCGTCCTGCTGTTCCCATCGCTTTTTACGGGTTAGCTTTTCCCGGCGCTGAACCTGCTGCAAGGCCTTGATTTCGCCTCCGGCTTTCGTGACTTGAGTTTCGATAACGTATATTTCATTGCCGACGTTGACGCCATCAGCCACGGCCTTTTCATGGCTGTAATCACTGACAACATTCTTCTTGAAGAAGCCGTAGGTACGGTTATCCGGCGTCGCCGTGAGCCCAATTAGGCTAGCGTCGAAGTAGTCGATGACCTGTTGCCAGAGGTTGTAAATAGAGCGGTGGCATTCGTCGATAAAAATGAAGTCGAAGAACTCAGGCGGAATTTTTTCGTTATAAACCACTGGCATTGGGGTCTTGGGTTGGGCGAGCTCGGCTGGATTGATTTCTTCGGCAGCCTCGTCAAGTTCGGCACCCTTGAGAATAGAGTATAGGCGCTGAATCGTACTGAGGCAGACTTGACTATCCTTGGCGATGTACGAAGATTTGAGCCGCTGAACGGTATAGAGTTCTGTGAACTTCCGGTTGTCGTCAAGTGGCACATACGACATCATTTCCTGCTCAGCCTGTTCGCCCAAGTTTTTGGTATCGACGAGGAAGAGGATGCGTTTGGCGCCAGCGTACTTGAGTAGCCGATAGATGGAGGTGATAGCGGTGTATGTCTTGCCGGCACCGGTGGCCATTTGGATTAAAGCGCGCGGGCGGTCTGCTTTGAATGACACCTCTAGATTGGCGACAGCAATTTCCTGGCAGTCGCGTAGACGCAATTCTTGAGCTGGCAACTTGTGCGGATTGAGCTCGGGGACGGTCTGCAACTGCTGGCGTAGGCTTGCCCCTTGAGCTAACCATTCTTTGATGGTCTCCGGGCGGTGAAAGTTGAACACTTCTCGGGAGCGGGGCTTCGGGTCACGGCGGTCGGTAAAACGGGTAATGACACCGGTGCTCTCATACAGGAAGGGTAAGGGCTCCTTGTTGTTTACCCACTTTAACTTGGCAGCTGCGTAACCCTCGGTCTGCTCTTCGACCTCAGTGATTTTATGGCCAAGATCTTCCTTTTTCGCTTCGACGACCCCTACTGCTTTTTTGTCAACAAATAATACGTAGTCCGCAGGGCCGACATCGGTTTGGTACTCTCTGACCGCGATGCCGCGACCCGCCTCAAAATTAATTTTTTTCGCCGATTGAATTGACCAGCCTGCTTGCTTAAGGAGTACGTCAATGTTGTCGCGAGCTTTTTGTTCTGGATTCTGGTTCTCAGTCATACACAAGGTCGCTTTAGTCGAAAGTTGGCGGTAAGTAATGATATAAGAAGTCGCTCGTGCGAGGTGAGCAAAGTTCTTCGGCCACGTTCGCCCGTATCTAACCCAGCCACAAAACTGTTTCGAGCGAGCGATAAGCACGCACCGTGAAGGCGCGGCATGAAGAAGTTCTACGTCCGTCGAACTGGCGTGCGACTTATCGAACATCCTGCTGCCGTTGCTGAGGAGATAATTTTGAAAATTCAGTTTGTAACGAGCAATAGACCTGAGTAAGGTCACACTGCCTCATATAACATAGTGTTTAGACAATATTTCGATGTAGAATTGGGAAACTGCTAAGGGCAATGAATGGCCGAAATTACACGTAAACGAACGGGTGAACTGTTACAGGAACTTTTTGCAATTCTATCGGCTAACCCCACAGGGCTTCCTGCACGCGATGCTCTTCTGAATCGCCACGACTATCGTAGACACTCCTGAGCCATAATGTCGGGCACAAGGAGAAGATATGAGTGGCAAGCGGTACACAGAAGAATTCAAGATTGCAGCGGTCAAGCAGGTGGCGCAGGGCGGTCACCCAGCGAGCGAAGTAGCGGCGCGGCTCGGGGTCAGCATCCATAGCCTGTACGCTTGGACGAAGCGCTATGGCGTGCCCGAGGCGGAGCGTAAGGCTGTCGATGCCCAGTCTGATGAGATGCGGCGCCTGAAGGCCGAGCTCAAGCGCGTCACGGAGGAGCGTGACATATTGAAAAAGGCCGCGGTGTACTTTGCCAAGACGTCCGGGTAAGGTACACCTTAATTGCTGAGTTACAGGACCAATTCCCGGTGCGCCGGCTGTGCATAGCGCTTGAGGTGCATCCGAGCGGCTTCTATGCCTGGCGACTGAATCCGGAAAGCCGTCGCGCCAGGGAAGACAAGCGCCTACTCGTGCCGATCAAGGAGTCCTGGCTGGAAAGCGGTAGCGTCTACGGTTATCGGAAGGTCAGCGACGATCTGCGCGAACTCGGTGAGCAATGCGGCATCAATCGCGTCCACCGTCTTATGAGGTCGGCCGGGATTCGTTCGCAAACTGGTTACGCCAGGCGCAAATGCAAGCGCGGCGGCGCGCCTTCGCTAGTAGCGCCCAACCATCTTCAACGCCAATTTGACGTGCAAGAACCCAATCGCGTTTGGGTAACAGATATAACGTACATCCGTACTTATGAAGGCTGGCTATATTTGGCCGTGGTGCTTGATCTGTTCTCGCGCCAGGTAATTGGCTGGTCGTAGCAATTCGTGCGTTTATCGCAACTTCTTTGCTCATCGAAGCAGCAATTCAGAGGCTAAGCTGACCACTGAAAGTCCACGGTCCTGAGTTCGTTACTGATGACAGTAACCATCTACTTTCCCTTGTGCCAAAGCTTTTGAAGCCGAAAGTTGCATGTATTTAATTTTTAGGTGACGTAACAGCAACCGTCGATTAAGCTCTAGTATTGACGCAATAGTAGAGGTATAAGATGGCAAAGCGGCAGTTGTCGCCTGAAATAGTGTCACTGATCCACCACGTTGAACTCAACGAGTCTGGATGGTGGAAAAAGGCAATAGGTCAAGTGATTCAGAGTGTCCTGTGGCGTTGTGGGACCGTGCAGACGTTAAGCGAGATTTCTCAGCTGCTGGATGCCCACCTGGGCGTGCGTTTCTCGATGCAGGATCTGGAGAGGCAGCTTGATAGCTTGTGCACACAGGGTACTGTTACGAGGATGGCAGGACCGAACTTCAAGCTGACTGAACAAGCCCGGAAGTCGCTAACTGACTCTCATGAGACCGCAATAAGAGAGCAAGAAGAATGTAAAGGATCTTTTCTTCAATCCTGTGGCGCTCACTGCCCTGAGCTTGATGCGGCGGAGGCATGGTTACGCTTTACCACGGCGCTCCTCGGGGCTGTACGGGTCACGGGAGCGAACCTCTTCCATTTGCTTGCTGATGGAAACTTAGAGAAAGAAGAGGACTGGGTTTCCTCGTTCTTGAGTGGCTTCCCTGCCTCAAGCTCGTTAGGATTGAGGCGCGTCATGGCTGCGTTTTTTGCACCTAACAATCACGTTTGCCGTGCTCAGGTACTACGTTTCCTGTCTGCGCACTTTTTTGCTGAGGCCTCTCAGCTCTCCCCTGAAACTATTAGCGCAATCGAAGGCAGGAGAAGTAAGAAACGTAAAATTCGAGTCGTCTTAGACACTAATTTCGTCTTTTCTGTACTGAAGCTACACGATAATCCAACCAATGAATCCGCAGCGTCTCTTGTCGAGATTGCTGGAGCAGGCTCTAAGCATCTAGACATTAAAATGTACGTTCTGCCAGGTACTCTGGCAGAGGCCCAAGGAACACTCGCAGCGCAGGTTGAACGCATCAAGCACATTCGTACGACTTCGGCGATATCCAGAGTCGCGCCTACTTACCCGTTACCGAGTTTAGCAAAGAAGTTTTTTGAAGCTGCGTCAAATACGCCTGGCTTGACCCCGGAGTCATATTTTGCGCCCTATGTCAACGATCTGCGTTCAATTCTTGATGAAAAAGGCATCAAAGTTCTTGATGCGCATCCGTCTATCTACAACGTACGACTTGACGTTCTAGAGGATCTGCGCTGTGAACTGGAGCGGGAGGCTGTTGAACTTCCGGAAAGCAAGCGCAAAGGATATGAAACCTTGTTGCATGACATTGTTCTTTGGCATGCAGTACAAGACCGCCGAGACGCTACAAATGACAGGGCGCTTGATGTCGAGTACTGGGCTGTCACAATAGATTGGCGCCTTATAGGCTTTGATAGAAAGAAGAAATATGCCGGAGCGTCAACGTTGCCGGTAGTGTTGTATCCAAGTAACTTTGTCCAGCTAATACAATTTTGGCTTCCCCGCAGTGAAAAGCTGGATGATACATTGGTCGATACGCTTCGGATGCCTCTGTTCGTTCAGTCCTTCGATCCCGAGGATGAGAGAGCGACTATCGCCGTTCTTAATTCTCTCTCACGATTCGAAAACATTGACGACCTCTCGGAAGCAACAATTAGTTCAGTCTTAGCAAATCAAGCTCTACGAACACGGTTGCGAGAAGCTGAAATTACAACCGACGAGACCCTCGAACTTGTGCGCGAAGAGTTGCTTACTCAGCACAGCCGTACGGTTGAAGAGCTTGTACAAACGCGCACGGTTCTCTCACAGACAGAGTCTGACCTGTCGCGAGAACGAGGCGAACGAGAGCAAGCCCAAAGCACACTCAACACAACAGAAGAGGAGCTTAGGGAGGCTGCTAGACGCGTTGCAGAGGCGGAGGAAAGAGCGTCAAATGCTGAATCTGCCCGCCAGGCATATGAGCAAACAGCAGCAGTTGAGATTCAAGAAAGAGATCGGAGAGTGCAAGCTGCAGAGGCACGTTTCACACGAACTATGTTTGTAGTCCTATTCGTGATCCTTCCTGTTGCGCTGGGGGGAATAGCTGGTGTTGGAACCTTCGCCGTCCTCAACGCTATGACGAACGGCGTCGTGCAAGCATGGGCTAAATGGGGCGCTGTTGCTGCAGCAATGTTAATACCAGCTCTCTCTTGCCTGTTCGCTTCGTTGTATGTACCTCGTAGGGAGTCTTTGCAAACCTGGGGACTCTCTAAATTCATGGCTGTGATCGGCAAAAAAGCAGTTGCTTTGCCTGGGTCTTTAGCAGTAGCGGCCATATATCAGGGTGGAGTGTGGGACGCCTTAAAGTTATTAGTTAAGTGGCCAAGCGTCTAATGTTAGTAGCGTGCCAGTTGTCTTAATTTTGCTGAGATATTTTGAAGCGGCAATGCATCATAAGAGGGGGTGGGGGTATCCCCCGGGGTGGGGTCTCTGATCCGTGCTCAATGGCTGCTCAATCGATGCTCAAGCAAAGAACTACGAACCTGATTGCCTCAAGTGGCACTGCTAGCGTAAACTGTTGATCTGAAAGGGAAAGAGCAGCGGGAGCAAGGTAGCGCAAAGCGCTAGCGACGCACTCATAATCCGTTGGTGCCCGGTTCGACTCCGGGGAGGCCTACCAGAATCTTCTGCAAAAAAAAGGCTACGACAATTCGTAGCCCCTTTTTGCACTCTGCAAAATCACACTGGGACGTCGTTGTAGCGTCCTGAAGCTTGTCTTCAACGCCATCTCGATTCGATCCCTTCCTGACAGGCCCTGCGTGCAATTACGCGGACCTGTCAGGAATGAGCCGGCGCTTGCAGAATCAAGCGCTGCTTAAATCCTACCTATCCAAGCCTTTATTGGCGCTTGCGGAGAGCCAGCCCGGTACCGAGCATGCCGATCGCAACCAGCAACATCGACGAAGGCTCTGGTACGTCGGCGCTACGAATGGTGAACGAGCCGGCAGCATAGCGGTTGCCGATCGTAGATGCTGGGTTGGCAAAGGGTGACGAGACGTTGTAGTAGCCTTCCGTGCTCACATTCACAAGCGATGACGGCGACAGATTCGTGACGCCGTAGAAGAATGCATCCGAGGCCCCTTCAATGGCTGCCCCCAGGGTGTAGGTCGTATTGGCCGTTAATTTCAAATCCGAAATCGTGGTGTAACGGAACTGACCACCGTTAATTTGCGGTCCGAACAAGGTGCTATTGCCAGTCGTGACAACCGTGCTCGCCAGCAAATTACCGCCCAAATCCCAGATGCCGACGCGATGGCTAGCCAGCAGTCCGTTCGATCCCAGATCGAAGAAGCCAAGGCTGTTAACAAAGATATCGGACGTTGCCGTAAACCGGTAGCCATACGTTGCGCTTTGGCCGTAGGTCTGGTTTCCCGCGCCACTGAACGCATACGCGGGAATGACTGCGGCGGATGCTTGCGCGGACAGAAGCAAAGTGGCAGCGAGGAACAGGGATTGGATTTTCATGGCAGTGTCGTTGAGTAGGAGATGAACCTTCAATATGCAATTTCCATGCCAAGAATTTTCATTGGGAAAATACTTATGCAAATCAGCAACTTGCCACCGAGCCGGGCTCCATTAATCTATGGCATGTAAAATTTTCCGACAGCAATCACATCATTCTCGGCCTGCGGCTGCGGATCAAGTCAATGGGTGCTGCTACGCTGGATGGTCAGCACCTTCTGCCGCGCCGGTATACTCCGATGCATACAGCACTTCATTCCACTGTACTCATCAGGAGACCGGCAATGACACTCAAGCTCGACGGCAAGGTCGCCATCATCACCGGCGCAGGCCGCGGCATCGGCCGCTCCATCGCCCTCAAGCTAGCTAGCGAAGGCGCGCGCGTCGTCGTCAATGACCTCGACGAAGAACCGGCCCGGGAAACCGTGCAGGCAATCCGCGATGCGGGCGGCGTGGCCGTTGCCTGCGCCGGCAACGTGACCGCGCCCGATTTCGCGGCGCGCTTCCTGGAGACGGCGGTCGCGGAATACCAGGGCCTGGACATCATCGTCAACAATGCCGGCTATACCTGGGACAACGTGATCCAGAAGATGGGCGACGAGCAGTGGGCAGCGATGCTGGACGTGCACCTGACCGCGCCGTTCCGGCTGCTGCGCGCGGCCCAGCCGCTGATCCGCGCCTACAGCAAGGCGGAGGCCGACGCGGGCGCACCAAGGGTGCGCAAGGTGGTGAACATCTCGTCGATCGCCGGCCTGTTCGGCAATGCGGGCCAGGCCAACTATGCGGCGGCCAAGGCCGGCGTGGTCGGCATGACCCAGACCCTGGCCAAGGAATGGGGCCGGATGAACGTTACCGTGAATTGCGTCGCCTTTGGCCTGATCAAGACGCGCCTGACCGCCGACAGCGACAACGCCAGCATCGACGGGCGCGAGATCAAGCTCGGTGTCCCGCCGGACGCGCTGGCCGCGATGGAGCTCGCCATCCCGCTGGGCCGCGGCGGCACGCCGGACGAAGCGGCCGGCGCGGTCTACCTGTTCTGCATTCCGGAGTCCGACTACGTCAGCGGCCAGACGCTGCTCTGCAGCGGCGGCCTGACCGGCTTCTGATTGTTTAGCTGCCCTGGGCGTGCAGGTAATGCACCTCCGGCACCGCCCGCAACTGCGCCGCGGCCTGCTCCGGCGTCAGGTCGCGCTGGGTCTCGGCCAGCATCTCGAAGCCGACCATGAACTTGCGCACCGAGGCCGAGCGCAGCAGGGGCGGGTAGAAGTGGGCGTGCAGCTGCCAGGGCGTCGCGTCGTTCGCGTCATACGGCGCGCCGTGCCAGCCCATCGAATACGGGAAGGATGACTGGAACAGGTTGTCGTAGCGGATCGTCAGCTGTTGAAGCGCCAGCGCCAGGTCGGCGCGCTGCACTTCGTTGAGCTGTTCCAGGCGCTGCACCGGGAAGCGCGGCAGCAGGATGGTCTCGAATGGCCAGCTGGCCCAGTAGGGCACCACCGCCAGCCAGTGATCGGTACTGACCACGACCCGTTCGCCATCGGCCGCTTCGCGCTCCACGTAATCGAGCAGCAGCGGCTTGCCATGCTCCGCGAAATAGGCGCGCTGCTGGACGTCTTCGGTGGCCGGCAGCACGGGCAGGAAGCTGGTGGCCCAGATCTGCCCGTGCGGGTGCGGGTTGGAGCAGCCCATCACGGCGCCCTTGTTCTCGAAGACCTGCACCCAGCGGTATGTCGCGCCCAGTTCGGCTGCTTGTTCGCACCAGGCGTTGATCACGCCCTCGATGGCCGGCAGGCTCAATAGCGGCAGCGATTTGCTGTGGTCGGGCGAGAAGCAGATGACGCGGCTGGTGCCGCGCGCGCTCATGGTCTGGAACAGGGGATCGTCGCCCGGCGCGGCTTCGGGCGTGTCGGCCGTCAGGGCCGCGAAATCATTCGTGAACACATAGGTGCCTTCGTACGGCGGGTTGTGTTCGCCGTTGACGCGGGTATTGCCCGCGCACAGGTAGCAGTCGGGGTCGTGGGCCGGCTTGGCGGCGCGGTCCACCGCTTCCTGCTGGCCCTGCCACGGGCGCTTGGCGCGGTGGGGCGACACCAGCACCCATTCGTCCATGAGCGGGTTGTAGCGGCGGTGGGGATGGTCGGAGGGATTGAACATGGGATTCCTTGTGTGCTCCAGGTGGGCAGGGCGCTGCGGCGGGCTGCTGCCCTTGGCCTGGTGTGGTGACTGGCGCTCGATTTTGCCACTTTGCCCGGGGCAAACGCGCACGGGTTGGCAGCGACGCCGGGAGATACCCATAACGGTATCGGAACGCGGGAAAATTGAATTGGATTTCGGCCTGACTCCCCGAATAGTATGGCCCCAGGCCACGCTCAGCCGTGGACCATACAAATACAACAAGGAGACAGACGCCATGCGTAACCCAGGTTCGGGAAGCCGCTGCATTGCCCGCAAGAATCCCTTCATCCTCACGCTCATGGCGGCTGCACTCGGCAGCGCCGGGCTGCTGGCCAGCGCAGCGGCGGCCGCCCAGGACGCCCAGGTCGTCGCAGAGGAAGAGCAGGCCAAGCAGCCCATCAATTCCGTGGTCGTGACCGGCGTACGCCGCGCTGCCCAGAGCGCGCAGGCGATCAAGAAGAACGCCGACGAGGTGGTCGATTCGATCGTCGCGGAAGAGGCGGGCAAATTCCCGGACAAGAACGTGGCCGAGATCTTGGGGCGGGTCACCGGCGTGCAGATCCGCCGCGAGTTCGGCGAAGCCAATTCGGTGATCGTGCGCGGCTTGCCGGGCTTGATTACCTTGCTCAACGGGCGCGAAGTCTATACGTCGAACGGGCGCAACCTGTATCTGGCCGACATCCCGACCACCATGCTGCAGCGAATCGACGTCTACAAGACGCAGGGCGCCGAGATGGTCGAGGGCGGCACGGCAGGCGTGATCGACGTGCGCACTTCGCGTCCCTTCGACTTCAAGGGCTTCACCGCCAACCTGGCGGGCCGCGTCGAGCACCGCGACAAGTCCAGCACCAACGACCCGCAACTCTCCGGCATGCTGTCGAACCGCTGGAAGGGCGCCTACGGCGAAGTCGGCGTGCTGGCCGGCCTGTCCTACCAGAAGGGCAATTACCATGACGAAGTGACCTGGAACTCCCCGCCGGAGCGCCCGGTCGCCGGCAATTCCACCGTCACCGGCCCCTTCGACCTGGGCCACGTGAATTACCAGGGCGAGCGCATGCGCTACGCCGCCAACTGGGCCGTGCAATGGCGCCCGGTGCGCGAGGTCGAGCTGTATGCCGAAGGCTGGTCGACCCGCATCGACCACGATGCCGAGCGCCAGTTCTTCGTGGGCCACCTGGGCTGGAATGCCCAGCCCTGGACCGCCGGCGGCGACGTCGACTGGGGCGGCGGGCGCTATACCAATCCGGTATACACCCTGATCCCGGGCACCAACCAGATCGATACCGTGACGGCGACCAAACCCGCCGGGAACGCCCACATCTTCACGCTCAGCTCGAACCAGTCGCCGCGCGACGATTCGGAAGGCCACCAGGGCGCGGTCGGCGCGCGCTGGGACGTGACGCGCAACCTGCGCTTGACGACGGAACTGGCGCGCACCACCAGCCGCTGGAAGCAGGACTTCCCGATCATGGAATTGCTGGCCGATCCGCAGACCGTGACGGGCCGCACCTATGTCAATGGCGGCGCCTGGTTCGACTATCCGGGCACCGACATGATGAGCCCCAATAGCTACCGCCTGGGCGCCTTTATCGACAACTGGTCGGCTTCAAGCGGCCAGTCCACCGACTGGCGCGTGGACGCCAACTACGACAATGGCGAGGCCGGCCTGTTCCGGGAATTTTCGGCCGGGGTGCGGGTGGCGGCGCGCAAGGCGTCCTACCAGCACGAGAGCATGAACTTCCTGCCGCCGAACGCCAACCTGCCGGCGGTCGGCTCGGTGCCGGGGCTGCTGTGCCCGTCGATGCCGCTGGCGAACGACTACGGCATGAACCAGTGGCTGGTCGTGTGCAACAACTACCAGCATGCCAACATCGAGGCCGTGCGCACGCTGTACGGGCGCAATGGCCGGACCGCGCCCGACCCGTACTCGCTGTTCCGCAACGAGGAAGACACGTCCGCCTTCTACCTCAAGACCAAATTCGGCTTCGAGCTGGGCGGCGTCCCGGTGCAGGGTACGGCGGGTGCGCGCCTGGTCAGGACGGAGCTGGACGTGAACGGTTTCTCCAACGTCAACGGCCAGCCGGTCGCGGTCAACCGCAAGACTTCCGACAACGACGTGCTGCCGAACCTGACCCTGAAGGCGCTGCTGACGAAAGACCTGATTGCCCGCTTCAACGCCGGCAAGGCGATCCAGCGTCCGAACTTCGGCGACTTCAATCCGGGCGAATCGCTCGGCGCCACCCCGAACGGCCAGGGCATCTACGAAGGCGGCGGCGGCAACCCGGACCTGAAGCCCGTGGTGGGCCGCAACTACGACGCCGCGCTCGAATGGTATTTCGCACCGACCGGCAGCCTCACGGCGACGGCCTTCCGGCACGACTTCGAGAACTACATCATCCGCCGCCTCGGGATGGAGACCATCGGCGGGCTGCCTTACCGCATGGACCGCCCGCGCAACGTGAACGAGGGCCAGCTCAAGGGCATCGAGCTGGGCTACCGCCAGTTCTACGATTTCCTGCCCGGCTGGCTGGGCGGCTTCGGGCTGGAGGCGAACTACACTTACATGAAAGGCTACCTGCTGGACGACGGCGTCAAGAATCCCTTCGTGGGCATGTCGAAGAATGCCTATAACATCGTCGGCCTGTACGAACGCGGCCCGTGGTCGGCCCGCCTGGCCTACAACTACCGCAGCCAGTTCGTCGATGCCTACAACTACCGCGCCCTGGGCTTCGACCTGATCGTCGATCCGATCAAGACGGCCGATGCTTCGCTGTCCTACCGCATCAACGAGAACGTGGGTGTGACCCTGGACGTCGAGAACATCAGGGATCGCACCTATCACGACTACCACGGCATTCCGAGCAATCCGCGCGACGTGCGCCGCTATGACCGGGTGGTGGGGCTGTCGCTGCGCTGGAGGATGTAAGTGGGGAGCCGGTGGCCGATCAATCCTCCGGGTCCGCCTCATCCCGGCCGGGTGCGCCCAGGCCCTTGCTAGCGCGCCGGCTTGTCAGCCAGTCGCGGCCGCCTGCCTTCAGCGCCCTGGTGATCACGTCAGGCGGCAGGCTGTAGACGGTGGCCCAGGTGGCGCGGCCATCGACATCGTTGGACGGGAAGCTTTCGGTCTCGATCGGCCAGTGGTATTTGCGCTTGAGGGCGCGCACGATGGCGGCCAGGGTGATGCGGCCGCGCATCGGTTCGGCGCCGGTCTGGTCTTCGTTCGACAGCAGCACCGCGAGCACCGCGCCGCGGGCGGTCAGCGGGCCGGGAAAGATGGGGTTTTTTTTCGGCATGGGGCAATTGTAGCTGGACCTCTAGGGCGCAGCCTGCACGCTGCCGTCCTTCGCCAGCTCGTAGCGGTCGAGGTCGCGCGCCAGGGCCAGCGTGCCGGTGTAATGCTCGCGGGCTTCGCGCTCGATGTCGTCCAGGGTCAGTGCTGTATTTGGTCCCCTCGTGCGGTCCTGGTAGCGCGGGCTGAAATGGGTCAGGATGAGGTTGGGGAGCCCGGCCTGCTGGGCGAAGCGGGCCACCATGGCCGCCGAGCTGTGCTGGGGGCCGGGGCCGACCTTGCGCAGGATCGCTTCGGTATAGGTCGCTTCGTGCACCAGCAGGTCGGCGCCCGCCGCTTCCCTCGCAAGCAGCTCGGGGCGGTCGTTGTCGCCGGCGATGATGATCTTGCGCGACCTGCGCGGCGGCTGCAGGAAGTCCACGGCCCTTATCTGTCGCCCGTCCGGAAGGAGCACGTCCCGTCCCTGCTGGATCTCGCCCCAGGCCGGGCCGGAAGCGATGCCGCCGGCCTCGAGCTTGTCGAGGTCGAGCTTGCGTTCGACGCGCGCCTCGGTAAAGGCGTAGGCATGGGTGGCGATCCGGTGCGAGAGCGGCGTGGCGGTCACGTCCAGGTCGGGCAAGACCTTTGTACGGGGCAGGTCCTCGATGGCCACCCAGTCGATCGGATAGGGCAGCGTGAGCTGGGTCGCCTCCATGATGGCCTCGATCATCGCGCGCAGCGGGGGCGGGCCGACGACGGCCATCGGCGCGGTCCGGTTGAGCATGCCGGCCGTGGCCAGCAGGCCGGGCAAGCCATAGCAATGGTCGCCGTGCAGGTGGGTGATGAAGATGGCGCGCAGGCTTACCGGCGACAGGTTCGTGCGCTGCAGGCGGTATTGCGTGCCTTCCGCGCAATCGACCAGGGCCCAGTGCTTCGCGCCGCGGGTGCGGATGGCGCAGGCCGTCATGTTGCGGGTCCGGGTCGGCGTGCCGGCTGATGTTCCGAGAAACTGGATTTCCATAAGCGTCCCGCGTGCACGATCGAGACGTCATTATCCGGGATTGGTGTGCGCGCGCCGCCGGGCTGAAGGAGGGGAGAAAAGCAGGATAGTTTGATCGCGCTCTTGCCGGGCTCACGAGCGGGGCCCGGACTGGCTGCGCTCGAGCCGCAGCGTCGGCAGGAAGCGCCACAAATAGATGCTGACGCAGGTTCCGGTCAGCGCCAGCAGGGCAGGCACGGCGAGGCTGTCGAAGCGCCCCATCGCCATCAGCAGCGAACTCCACAACAAGACGGTGGCGACGATCTTCGCGCGCAGCGGGATGCCGCGCCCGGCTTCGAAATTGCGCAGGTAGTCCCCGAAGACGCGGTGCGACAGCAGCCAGCGGTGCAGGCGTCTTGATCCGCGCGCGAAGCACCAGGACGCCAGCAGCAGGAAGGGCGTAGTGGGCAGCAGCGGCAGGAAGATGCCGATGATCCCCAGCACCACGCACAGCGCGCCCATCACGTTATAGAACAGTTTCATGCTGCCACTCTAGCATGCGTGCATATGCGCGGCACTGCCGCGATGGTGAAAGAATATTTCACGAAATGATAGGTAATGAAAGAAAATTTCACGACACTTAACGGTAAGCAAATTCAGCAAATTTGCCCCGCGCGATGAGTTCTGGTAATAAACAGTAGGTATAATCAATGTATTCGCGACGGGCGCGATCCAGCACGGTTTCGGGCGCGAGCAGGACGCCCGGCTTCGCCTCGACGTGCCACCTTGCCAGCCGCTTTGTCGTCCATGCCTTCGTCCACCTTATCGTCATCGCCCTCGTCGGGCACGCGCATCGGACAATTCTTCCGGCCCCGCGTGCTGCGCGACCTGGCGATCTACCTGGCCTTCATGCTGCCGATCGTCTGGGGCCTGGTGGCGGTGGAACAATCACGCTTTACCTCCCTGGCCGAAGCCGGCAGCAACCGCGACCTGCGCAACACTGCGCGCGCCTTCTCCGAGGAAGTGCGCGCCACGGTCGGCATCGTCGACCTGTCGCTGCTGCAGTTGCGCTCGACCTGGCAGCGCGACCGCGACGGCTTTGCCCAGACCGTGGGCGAGCATGCGCGCCACCTGCGCTACCGGGCGCCGATGCTGATCAACGTGCTCGACGCCGGCGGCAAGCTGGTCTACACCAACCTGGGGCTCGCGCGCGAAGGCCTGGACATGAGCGGTTCGGCCGCCTACAGCGTCCACCTGCAGACCAACGACGACGGCTTCCATGTGCACCGTCCCGTGATCTCGCCGCTGACCAAATCGTGGGTGGTCCAGTTCAGCCGCTCGATCCGCGATGCCGGCGGCCGGCTGCAGGGCGTGATCGTCGCCGCGGTGTCGCCCGATTATTTCGTGCGCTTCTACGAGGACATCGACCTCGGGCCCAGCGGCTCGGTGTCGCTGATCCGCACGCTCGATGGCGCCATCATCGCGCGCAGCACCCGCGCCGACCGCCACAACGGCATCGGCACGGTCCTGAAGGACAATCCGCATACCGAACAAAGCCCGGTCACCGGGAGCTTCCGCCGCGTCGGCCAGATCGACGCGGTCGAGCGCTTCTACGCCTGGCACAAGATCCCCGAGTACGGCATGGTGGTGACGGTCGGCCAGGCCGTGCGCGACGCCAATGCCCGCTTCGCGCAGCAGCGCGCGGTGCTGTCCGGGGTCGGCAGTGCAGTGTCGGTGGTGATGGCGCTGCTGGGCTGGGCCGCCCTCGCAGCGGCCGACCGCCGCCGCCGCGCGCTGAAGGCGCTGGCCGCGGCCGAGGCGCGCTGGAAGCTGGCCCTGAATGCGGCCGGCGACGGTGTCTGGGACTGCGACGTCGTCACCGGCCTGGCCACGCTGTCGCCGCGCGCCCAGATGATTCTCGACACCGACCGCTCGGTGATCTCGTGGTACGGCAGCGCGCTCGACGCCATCGTCCATCCGGAAGACCTGCCGCAGCTGCGCGCCCAGCTGCGCAGCCACCTGGCCGGGCGCGCGCCGGACTTCGCCACCGAGTTCCGGGTCCGCCTGCGCAGCGGCGAGTGGAGCTGGATCGACGCGCACGGCACTGTCGGCGAGCGCGACGAGCTCGGCCAGCCGCTGCGCATGGTCGGCACCTTCTCGAACATCAATGCCCGCAAGCGCGAGGAAGCGCGCATGCGCCGCATGGCGCACGAAGACGCGCTCACCGGCCTGCCCAACCGTGTGCTGCTGGGCGACCGCCTGCGCCAGGCGATCCGCGCGGCCAGCCGCGACGGCCACAAGGTCGCGGTGATCTACTTCGACCTGGACAAGTTCAAGCCGGTCAACGACACCCACGGCCACGCCGCCGGCGACCGCCTGCTGCAACTGGTGGCGCGCCGCCTGCGCGCGGGCCTGCGCGATGCCGACACGCTCGCCCGCATCGGCGGCGACGAATTCGTCGTGCTGCTGCCGCGCTGCGACAGCCACGACGACGCCGCCCGCGTGGCCGAGAACATCCTGGGGCAGCTGAACGAACCTTTCGAGGACGGCGAGCTGGTGCACTGCATCTCCGGCAGCCTGGGCTGCGCGATGTTCCCGGACAACGGCCTCGACGCCGACGCCCTGCTGCGCAGCGCCGACCTGGCGATGTACGATGCGAAGTCGCATGGGCGCAACCGGGTGTCGGGCCGGTATCGGGGGGAGGCCGCTTGATGCCCGCGCCGCCCACGCGGTCAACGCCACGCGATGCCGCCCGTGCGGCTGTTCATCCACTGGCCGAACGCGTGGCGGCGTACGCGAATCGGGTTGCACGAACCGGGCACCATGCCCCATGACAAGGAGTTGAAGATGGCCTTGAAAGACGAGATCCAGGCAGTACAGGACCAGCTTGCCGAAGCGGTCGGCCAGCGCGACGCCAGCCGCGCGGCATTGCTGTATACCGGGGATGCGCAGCTGATCCCGCAGGGCGCGCCATCCTGCCTTGGGCGCGCCGCGATCGCCGCCTTCTTTGCCGGCGCCATGGACAAGGGCATCGCCGGCGCGCGCTTCACGACCGAGGAAGTCGATGGCGACGCTTTCCAGGCAACCGAGACCGGCCGTTACGAGCTGTATGCCGTGCCGCCAGGCGGCGAGCGCGTCCTGGCGGCCGAGGGCCGCTACCTGATCGTCTGGCGCAAGGTGGGCGGCGACTGGCGCATCTACCGCGACATGTTCAACACCCAATAAGAGGCGGGGTACAGCCGTTTAGTGGGGTGCCGCCACGCCCGTATCGGCAGGCAGGCGGGCTGTGGCCCCCGCGTGGCGCGGCAGGTAGATCGTCACCGTCGTGCCCTTGTCCGGCTCGCTCGCGAGGCGGATGTCGCCGCCGCTCTGGCGCGCGAAGCCATGCGCCATCGACAGGCCGAGCCCGGTGCCCTTGCCCTCGGGCTTGGTGGTGAAGAAAGGCTCGAAGGCGCGCTCCATCACTTCCTGCGGCATGCCGTGGCCCGAATCGGCAACCGCCACCGAGACGTAGTCCCCCGGCGCCAGCTCCGGATCATGGTCGATGGTGACATTGCTCAGCTCTAGGGTGATGCGCCCATTTTCTTCCATCGCGTCGCGCGCATTGATCACCAGGTTGAGCAGCACGTTTTCGAGCTGGTTCGGGTCGACCAGGGTCCGCCACAGCCCGGGCGGGACGATCTTTTCCAGCCGGATGTTGTCGCCCGCCGCACGCAGCACCAGGCTGTCCATGCGCTCGAGCAGCTCGCCGATATCGACGCTGCTCGGGTGCAGCGGCTGGCGCCGCGCAAAGGCGAGCAATTGCCCGGCCAGCTTGGCGCCGCGCTCGACCGCATCGAGGATGCTGAGCAGGCGCTTGCGGTTGGCCCCGTCCGCGCGCAGCATCAATTGCACGTTGGCGCTGATGATGTGCAGGATATTGTTGAAGTCGTGGGCCACGCCGCCGGTCAGCTTGCCGACCGCTTCCAGTTTCTGCGAACGGCTGAGGGCCTGGCGCGCTTCGTCCAGCCGCTGCTGGCGCTGCTGCTCGCGCGCTTCGGTCTCCTTGCGCTGGGTAATGTCGCGCACGAAGGCGGTGGCGCCGAAGCCGTTGCCGACGGCCAGCTTCGCCACGTTCAGCTCGGCCGGGACGGGGCGCCCTGCGCGGTCGAGCACGGTCAGTTCGGTCACCGTGCCCAGCATCGGGCAGTGGCCGCCGGCGGCAAAGGCCTCGAAGCTGGCGCGGAAGGCAGCGCGTCCTTCCTCGGGCAGCAATTGTCCGGCATCGCGCCCGATCGCTTCCTGCACGCTCCAGCCGAACAGCCGGGTGGCCTGGGCATTCCAGTCGGTAATGCGGCCGCTGCTGTCGAGCGCCAGGAAGGCGTCCGGGGCGTTCTCGAGGATGACCTGCATGCGCTTCTGCTCGGCGGCAACCTGGTCGTGCGATTCGCGCAGTTCCAGCGTCATGCCCTGCGCCAGTTGCAGCGCGCCGCGCCGCTGCCGCGCCAGCAGCCAGACCACGATGCTGAGCAGTATGCTCAGGCTGATGCCGGTGAGCGCGACCAGGCGCGGGCGCGTGGTGTCGAGGCTGTTTTCCAGGGCGGCGCTGGAACGCATCCAGATGGTCCAGGTGCGCCCGCCCGGCACGATCTGGGCGCTGGCCTTGAGGCGCGCCGCGCGCGCGGGCGCATCGACCGAGCGGTAGAGCAGGGTCGCGCCGTCCCTTGGCTCGCCGTCGTGGATCTCGATGTCGAGGTCGGTCGAATGGGCGCCGCCCAGCTCCCGCATCAGGTCGTTCATGCGAAAGGGTGCGTACACCCAGCCCAGGATGGCGGCGCGGCGCTGCTCGACCGTGCCGGCCAGCTGCCCGGCCCGGTAGACCGGCAGGTACATGACGACGCCGGGCTGCGGCGCACCCTTGCGGTTCTGGACCAGCACCACCTTGCCGCTCAGGGCCGCCTGTCCGCTGTCGCGCGCGCGCACCATGGCGGCGCGGCGCACCGGTTCGCTGAACATGTCGTAGCCGAAGGCGCGCAGGTTGCCGCCAAGGAAGGGCTCGATGCGGGCGATGGCGGTGTACAGCGGGCGCGGTCCCGCGGTCTGCAGCGAAGGATGCACCGCATATTGAGAGAAACCCTCGCGCCGCATGGCGGCCTCGTGCGCGGCCAGCGCGGCAGGCGGCACGATCTGGGCAATGCCGAGTGCTTCCAGGCCGGGAAACGACTGCTCCAGCCCCAGCACCCGGTAATATTCTTCCCAGTCGCGCCGCGATACGTCGACCGAGCCGCGCAGGTAGCCGCGTGCGCCGCGCAGCACCTGCTCGTACACCGCCATGCGCCGGCTGATGCTGAAGGCCATGTCGCGGGTGCGGTAATCGAAGGTTTCCAGGAACTGGGCCTGGGCGGTGCGCTGGGCGCCGTTCCATGCGCTGAAGGTGACCAGGAGCGTGACCAGCAGGACCAGCATCGCCAGCAGCAGGGGCATCTGTCCGGAGCCGGGCAGGGGAATGCGGCTGGTGTCGGCGGAAGAAGGCTGCTGCATGTGGTCGTACGCGCGGCGGGGGCCGTGGGGCAGGTTGATCGGAATCGCGCGAAAAGCAGTAGGATACGCATCCTTGCTGGGTTAAGGCGCACGCGAGTGCTTGGGTTTGGCAGGGCTATTACTGATAAAAATAACTCGATGCACGACTCTGACGCGATGACCATCTTCTTGCCTGGCGCCCCTGCGCCGCACCACGCATGACGCCCCTGCCTGCCTGGCGCCGGCACTGGCCCCTGACCCTGCTGGCGGGCGGCATCCTGCTGGCCCTGCTCTGGGGGACGCTGGCGCCGCTGCGTGGCGCCAGCCACGAGCTGCTGCTGGAGATCGGGCCCAAGAGCCGGCAGTCCAGCGTGCGCCTGACGCTCGGCGTGCAGGACGTGCTCCTGCTGCGCAACCGCAGCAGCGCGCCCCTGGTCTTCGGCCCGGTGCAGCTGGCGCCCGGCGGCGAGTTCCGCCTGCCGGTCGAGGAAGCGGGTGAGCGGGCGATTCCCTGTCCGGCGCTGCCGGGCGGGGTGCTGCACGTGCAGGTGGTGCCGATGCCCGATCCGGGCCTGGCGAGGTTGCGCTGGCGGCTCGCCAACCTCGGCAATGCGATTCGCACGATGCCATTGAAGGCGCCGGATTCCTGAACACCCGGAAGCGGAAAAATCGTCCCTCAATCGTGCTCCGGTCCCCGCTGTGATTCTGTCATGATGGGATCATGTCGACGATTTCCATGCCGCTATTCCCGCTCAGTACGGTACTGTTCCCGGACGGGGTATTGCCGCTGCAGGTGTTCGAGGTGCGCTACCTCGACATGATCAGCCGCTGCCTCACCGAGGACACGCCGTTCGGGGTGGTATTGCTCACGCAGGGACATGAAGTGCGCCAGCCCGAGGGTGACCCGGAACGTTTCGTTGCCTCCGGCACGATTGCTTCGGTCACCGAAACCACCACCTCCACGCCGGGCCTGCTGCAGGTGCTGTGCCGCGGCGGTTCGCGTTTCACGGTGGTGACGGCCGAACAGCGCCCGAACGGGCTGTGGATGGCCGAGGCCGAGCTGGTCGAAGACGACCACACGGTGCGGGTGCCGTCCGAACTGCAGGGCGCGTCCGACGCGCTCGACCGGGTACTGTCTTCGCTGCACGACGTACCCCAGCACCGCTGGCCGGTGCAACCGCCGTTCCGCCTCGACGATTGTGGCTGGGTGGCGAACCGCTGGTGCGAACTGCTGCCGCTGCCCAACCAGCAGAAGCACCAGATGCTCATGCTCGACAATCCCGTGATCCGGCTCGAAGTGCTGCACGATGTCCTCGACGAACATGGATTGATCACCTCCTAGCTTACACATTGGCGTGCTGGCATGAAATTCTCGGACGACCTCCTGATTGCCTACATCAACGGCGAGTTGGCCGAGCCGGCACGCGCGGCGGTCGAGCGGGCCGTCCACGCCGACCCGGTGCTGGCGGCGCGCCTGGCCCAGCACCGCAAGGAGCACTCCAGCCTGGGGCGCTCGCACATCTTCAGCGTCTCGGCCAACGGCCACGACGGCAACGGCAACAACAAGCCTCCCCATCGCTCGCCGCCAACGCGCGGCGCCAAGATCGTCCACCTCGACACCATCCGCCCGGGGCGCGCCATCGCGCCGCCGGTCCCGCCGGCGCCGCCCTCCTGGGGCACGCGCCACTGGGCGGCCATCGGCGCGGCGCTTGCCATCGGCGCGGCTGCCGGGGCGCTCGGCTGGCAGGCGCTGCGGCCCAACCCCGACCTGGTCACCCTCATGGCCAGCGACGGCGCGCTGGTGGCGCGCGGCAAGCTCACCGACGCCCTGGCCGACCAGCTGGCCAGCCCCGGACCGTCCGAGACCGGGGTGCGCATCGGCGTCACGTTTGTTTCGAAAGATGGCAGCTATTGCCGCAGCTTCGTGGTCGACACCACCGCCGGCCTGGCCTGCCGCGCAGGCGGGCGCTGGACCATCCCCGTGGTGGCCCAGGCCGGGGCCGGCGCGGCCTGGGTCGACGGCAGCGTGCTGCCGCCGGCGGTCCAAACCGCGATCGACGCGCGCATCGTCGGCGCCACGCTCGACCCGGTGGCCGAACGCGCCGCCCAGCAGCGCGGCTGGCGGCCCTGACTACCCGGCCGGCGTATGCGTATGCTTGTGAAAAAATTCCCCCCAAACAGGACCTTATATACAGGGGGGGCGATTTCAGGTATCGTGTAGGCCGCTAAAGTGCGTCTACGTCCGCGCGCCCGTGTTCCGGCGCCCTCCGCGGCACCGGCCCCTGGCCTGCCGTCCCATCTGGAAGCTTCCCGCGCAGGCCATGTTGCGCCGCAGGCGCAGCCGTAGAGCTAACGAAATACTGTCCAACAAGAATATGTCTGATACCCAGAACACTCCAGCCAGCGCCGAACCGCTCGACTCCCCGATGACCGCGTCCGACCTGGTGCTGGCCGCGACCGCACCAGCGGCTACCGCCGACACACCGGCAGACGCCGTCATGGACATCGCGCCGGATGCATCGGCCGATGCCGACGCCACCTCGGTGCTCGACGCGCCGGTCGAGCAGGTCGCCGCCGACGAGCAGCCGACCGTGCGCTTCGCCGACCTCGGCCTGGCGCCGGAAATCCTGCGCGCGCTGAACGACCAGGGCTATGTCCACCCGACGCCGATCCAGGCCAAGGCGATCCCGCTCGTGCTGCAGGGCCGCGACGTCATGGGCGCGGCCCAGACCGGTACCGGCAAGACCGCCGGCTTCTCGCTGCCGATCATCCAGCTCCTGATGGCGCATGCCAGCAGCAGCATGTCGCCGGCGCGCCACCCGGTGCGCGCCCTGGTGCTGACCCCGACCCGCGAACTCGCGGTGCAGGTGGCCGAGAACGTCAAGGCCTATGCGCGGCACACGCCGCTGCGCTCCACCGTCGTATTCGGCGGCATGGACATGAAGGGCCAGACCACCATCCTGAAGGGTGGCGTTGAAATCGTCATCGCCACCCCGGGCCGCCTGCTCGACCATATCGAACAGAAGAACGTCAGCCTGTCGCAGGTGCAGATGCTGGTCATGGACGAAGCCGACCGCATGCTCGACATGGGCTTCCTGCCCGACCTGCAGCGCATCATCAACCTGCTGCCGAAGAAGCGCCAGAACCTGATGTTCTCGGCCACCTTCTCGTCGGAAATCAAGAAGCTGGCCAACAGCTTCCTGGATAAACCCGTGCTGATCGAAGTGGCGCGCAGCAATGCCACCGCCGACAAGGTCACCCAGATCGTCTACAAGGTCGACGAGGAACTCAAGCGCGACGTGGTCGAGCACCTGATCCGCGAGCGCAACCTGAAGCAGGTGATCATCTTCTCGAACACCAAGATCGGCGCCTCGCGCCTGTCGACCCACCTCGAGAAGAAGGGCATCAAGGCCTCGGCCATCCACGGCGACAAGACCCAGCAGGAACGCATGGCCGCGCTCGACGCCTTCAAGGGCGGCGAGATCGAAGTGCTGGTGGCAACCGACGTCGCCGCGCGCGGCCTCGACATCACCGACCTGCCGTGCGTGATCAACTACGACCTGCCGTACAACGCCGAAGACTATGTGCACCGCATCGGCCGCACCGGCCGCGCCGGCGCCTCGGGCGATGCCCTGTCGGTGTTCTCGGACAAGGATGAGCGCCTGCTGACGGACATCGAAAAGCTGATCAAGCAGACCATTACGCGCGGCACCCTGGCCGGCTTCGTGGCGCCGTCGAGCCGTGCGCGTGAGACCGGGCGCGAAGGCGGCCGTGATGGCGCGCGCGATTTCGCCCGCGAAGGCGAACGCCGCAGCCGCCGCACTCCGGAAGAATCCGGCGCCGCCCCGCGCAGCGCCGAGCGCAGCGAACGCCCGCCGCGCCCGAGCTACGGCAGCACCCCGCGCCGCGAGAAGGTCGATCCGTGGTTCCTGAAGCCGTACGAGCCGTCGAGCGCGGCGCGCAAGGAGACCGTGACGCCGGTGTCGAATGGCGTCAAGTCGGGCAAGCAGAAGCTCGCGTATTTGCTCGGTGGCGGCCCACGGCCGTAATCATTACCGTCATGAGAGCCGTCGAAACCCTACGGTTCTCTCTGATCAAGCCGCCCGCTTCGCCTGCAGCGCCGCCTGCACCCGTTCCAGCAGCGTTTGATGATGATACGGCTTGGCCAGCACATCCAGCGCCTGCCCACGTGAGGGTAACTCATCCATATACCCCGTGGCCACCAGCACCGGCAGCTCCGGCCGCTTGACATGCACCTGCTCGATCAGCTGCAGCCCGTTCATCCCGCCCGGCATGATCACGTCGGTGAACAGCAGGTCCACCGGCTGGGTCTCCAGCACCGCCAGCGCCTGCTCGCCGCTGGGCGCCGACAGCACCTCGTAGTCGGCCGCCGCCAGCATCGCTTCGGCCAGCTCGCGCACGTCGTCATTGTCTTCCACCACCAGGATGCGGCATTTGCGCCCCTCGTCCGGCAGGGTTTCGGCAGGTTCGTCCTCTTTCGCCGCCGTCACCGGGAAGATCATGCGCACCCGCGTGCCGCGGCCCGGTTCGCTGTCGATCTCGAGCCGGCCGTGCGACTGCTGCACGAAGCCGTGCACCATCGCCAAACCCAGCCCCGTGCCCAGTCCCTTGGTGGTGAAGAAGGGCTCGGTCGCACGCCGCATGACGTCCGGCGGCATGCCGATGCCTTCGTCGTTCACCCAGATCGACACGTAGTCGCCCGGCGGAAGTTTATTCACGCTGCGGCGTTGCTGGCTGGCGAGGGCGGTGCCGACGGTGACCACGCCGCCGTCGGGCATGGCGTCGCGCGCATTGATCACCACGTTGAGCAGCGCCATTTCGAGGTAGGTGGTGTCGAGCGTGCAGGGCGGCAGGCCGGGTTTCAGGTCGAGCCGCAGCTCCACCTTGTCGCCCAGGGTGCGCACCAGCATGTCGGAGAAATCGACCATCAGGCTGTTGAGGTTGATCTCCTTCTGCTCGAGCCGCTGCTTGCGCGCAAAGCTCAGCAGCTGCTGGGTCAGCTTGCCGGCCCGCATGGTCGCGCGCTGGGCACGCCGGATCGGTTCGACCACTTTCGGGCTGGCGCCGCTGCTGAGCAGGGCCAGCTCCAGGTTGCCGTTGATGACTTGCAGCAGGTTGTTGAAATCGTGGGCCATGCCGGCCGACAGCTGGCCGATGGCTTCCATTTTCTGCGCCTGCAGGTTCGCTTCCTGCATGCCGCGGCGCTCGGAAATGTCCATTTGCGAGGCGAAGAAATAGAGCAGCTTGCCGTCCTGGTCGAAGATCGGCCCAATGAACAGGGCATTCCAGAAAGGCTCGCCGTCGGCCTTGTAGTTGAGCACGTCGACGGCCACCGCGCGCTGCTCGGCCAGGGCCTTGCGTAACTCGGTCACGGTGGCACGGTCGGTTTCCGGGCCTTGCAGGAAGCGGCAGTTGCGTCCCAGTACTTCTTTCTCTTCGTAACCGGTCAGATCGAGGAAGGCGCCATTGGTGAAGACAATGGGGTTGTCGGGCTGGTTGGGGTCGGTAACGACCATTGGCATGCGGGTCATTTCGACGGCGGCAAAAAAGACGTTGCCACGGTCGCCCAGCCCGGCGCGGTCGATATACCCGGCCTGCCAGTGCTTGTCGCCCGGATTGCCGAGCGTGGAGACCGCATTGCCTTCGACCTCGCCGTCGGCGGGCACCCCCGCGCTCTGGCCGCCGCCCTGAATGTCGAGCGGCTTGCCGGCGCGGTCCTCCTTGTCTGATCCCGTTGCCATCGAGCGTGTTCCTGGAAGCGCGCCACACGGCGCGGCCTGAAGCGGCCACAGGAGGTGGCCGGCAGGGAATCACTCTACCCGCAGGGGCCGGGCTGCTCCGTTCGTGACTTCACACAGCGCCGTAGGCGTTTGCACCGGATCAAGGAGCGGCCTGGGCCTGGGTGCCGACGCGCCGGCTGGTATCGGTGATGGTGATGTCGGCAATCCCGATGCCGAGCTTGCGCGCATCGGCCGGATTGCCCAGGTCGGCAGGTGAAATGGGCCGCGGGACCTCGATGCTGAGGCTGCGCTGCTTGCCGTCGGTAACGAAACGCAGGCCCAGTTCCTGCAGCGAGGGCGAGAGCTGGAACTGCGTGCTGGTCTCGCCGATGCGCATGGTGAAGGGCAGCGTCGCATTGACGTCGAAGGCCCTGGCAGTCAGGATCACCTGCACATTTTTTGGCAGGGGCGCGTTGAAGTGCAGCACAACCTGCTTGCTGTCCGACCATCGGCCCCATTGCTCGGCATGCGACAAGCCTTCTGCAGCACGCAGCAGCCCGGTGCCGATAGGCTTGGACAGCTCGGCGGTGCCGATCGTGCGGCTGTCGTCCAGCGGCAGCTGCACCAGTGCATATTCCGCCGTCTTTTTCACCGGGGTAAGGCCGGGCGGCAGAGGATGGTTGCCGACGACCAGCAGCCATTTCTTGCGTACCGGCAGCTGGTATTCGGCGATCGGCGCGTTCGGCGGCAGGTCGAGCATGGCGCTGTCCGGCGCGTCGATGTGGAATTGCGCGCGCATGATTTCCTGGGCGCCGGTCGAGGCCACCGTGATCTGGTTGTGTTCGTGCCTTGGCACATGGGCATGGGCGAACTTGCCGCCGTGGTCAGGGCCCCAGCCCGGCACCAGCTGCGCCAGGTAGGCATTGGTTTCCTGCGTGCCCAGCGCCAGCATCACCGGCACCGCGCCGAACAGGAACAGCGGCGCGCCGAAGCGGCTGCCCATGGCCCACAAGCCAAGGGCCAGCACGTCGAGCCCGACCACCAGCCAGCCGGTCCACAGGCGCAAATTGATGCCGGAAATCTCCGGGCCATCGACCGGGTTGAGCGAGAAATTCGGCAGCCTGACCAGGGCGAACAGCAGCACCGTCCCCAGTCCCAGCGCCACCAGCCAGCCCAGTGGCGGACGGGCGCTCGCGGCGGGCCGCTCCATCGTGCTCGCCACCAGGGTCAGGAGCAGCGGGAAGACGAAGGTGTAGTAGCGCAGGTGCAGGCGCACGACTTCGAGCGGCCCCAGCGGGGCGATCGAGGCGGTATACGCGATCGTCATGCCGGCGGCCGAACCGAGCATCAGGAAGGCGAACAATTGCAGGCGGTTGAGCGCGCTGCCGGCCTGTTGGCGCGCAGTGCGGCTGACGACGGCGTGCAGCAGGAGCGCCAATGGCAGGCTCATCAGGACGGTAAGGGCCATCAGGTGGCCGCGGCCGTTGATGAAGGCCGGCGCCAGCAGTTCCAGCGGCGAGCGCGGGCGGGTGCCGGCGGCTGCGTTCGCATAGAAGCTGCCGAACAGGCTGAGCGCGGGCTCGCCGGCGATCAGGTAGCCGAGGCCGAACTTGATGCCCAGTGCAACCACGGGGGCGATCGCCGCCGCCAGCAGCGCCGTGCGCACGCGCCGATCATGCTTGTCCAGCCAGGCGCCGGCGGCCAGGAACAGGCTGGCGGCCGGCATCAGGAACAGCGCATGCACTTTCACCAGGCTCATCAGGCCGAGCACGACTCCCATCAGCAGCGCGCGACGCGGCAACGACCAGGCCCGGGGCGTGAGCGCCACCCAGCTCAGGACGGCGAAGCCGAAGTAATAGCTCGCCTCCGGCATGAAATAGGCCGTGTAGATATTGGTCGGCGCCAGCAGCGCCAGCACCACGACGCTCACTGCCAGCAGGGGCCGCATGTAGACGCGGGCGACGAAATAGAAGAAGGCGCCGGCGCCGGCAAAGAACAAAGCGTTGGCGATGCGCACGCAATCGAGGAAGCCGTCGCCGCAGGCGAGCGAGCCGCGGAACAGCCACAGGTAGAGGTAGGAGGGTACGATGGCTTCGCCGAGCGGCGTCAGGCGCGCCATTTTGCTGTAGTACCACTCGTCGGCAAAGATGGCCGGGTACAGGCCCAGGTTGCGGTAAAGCAGCCAGGCCAGCACGGCGGCGAGCGCCGCGCACAGGACCAGCCGCTGGCGCCCGGTATCGGCGGGAAGTATGGTGTTCATGTTCAAGAATTGTCGAAGGAAGGGGATGCGGTGCGCCATGCGGCGATCGCCCGGGCCATCTGGTCCCAGGTGAAGAACTGGCGTTTTTCGTAGTACAGGGCGCCGGCATGCGGGCGCTCGGCGAGGCGGGCCGGCGCCACCGGCTGCAGCTGCTCGACGCCGCGCACCAAGTAGTGCAGCAGCACGAACGGGAACAGCCCGATCCAGGTGACGCGCTGCGACGGATAGGACAGGCAGGCTTTCAAATGGCGCAGGCGCGCGCGCCACGGGATCGGCAGGGCCTCTGCCAGTCCGTTCTCAGGCAGCGGCGCCAGCACGCGGAACAGCGGGCCGCTCAAGCCCTTGGCCTGGTAGAGCGAGAACTGCCAGGTGCGCGCCAGCAGGCCGCGCTCACTGGCCAGGGTGACGGCCAGCGCATGCAGCGCGTCGTGGTCGTGGTGGCCGCCTTCCCAGGCCGTCACGTGCAGGGCCTCGACCTGCGGATAGCGGTCCAGCCAGCGCGCGATCCAGCCCGCGGCGGCGTGCAGGTGCAGCGGCAGCTGCGCGTCGCCGATGCCCAGCTCCAGGCCGGCGAAGGACACGTCTTGCGGCGCCACACCCAGGCTCGCGAGCACCGCCAGCGATTCGCGGTTGCGCTGCTCGGCGCTGGCGCTGGCGGTGCGGCCATCGGTCAGGTAGGCGCAAGCCACGCGCAGCCGGCGCGCGCGGCAGTCGAGGATGCGCTGGAACACGCCGAACTCGTCGTCCTGGTGGGCGAACAGGAACAGCGCGACAGCTTCTTGTCCCTGCCCGTGGCCGGTCTCAGTAGGCATCGAAGTCGAGGAAGGTGAACTGGATGCGCGACGCGTCCAGCAGGGGCACGCGCGGCGTGAACGGGCGCCAGATCAGGTTCAGCGGCGAAGGCCGCAGCCGCATCGGGATGCTTGCGTAGTTCCAGTAGCGGCTGCAGGCGTCGGGCGCGAGGCCGATGAACAGGCGGAGCGGCGGCGGCGCAGCGCCGCCCGGTGCCGGGGCAGTTTGCGCTTCCAGCTCGGCATAGGCGGGCAAGTGCTTGCCCATGGCCGCGGCGTGGAATTGCAGGCGCTTGCCGCTGCCGTTCGCCACCGCCTGCACGCGGTTGTGCGGGTTGGCGCAGCGCCAGGCCAGCGAGGCCGGGGTCCAGCTGCGCTCGAAGGAGAGCGTGCCGGCGGCCGGCTTGGCCGCGTGCTGTAGCCGGCCCAGGCCGATGCGCGCTTCCAGCGGGCGCACCAGCTGGAAGCCGAGCTTGCGCACGAAGCCGGGCGTGCTGTTGGCATTGGCCACGCCGTACACGCCGTCGAAGCCCGCCTGCGCACCAGCCTCGTAGGTCATCGCCGCCAGTTTGGTGAACAAACCTTTACCCTGGTAGTCGGGGTGGGTGGCCGTATTCAGCGACAGCAGCACCAGCACTTGCTGGCCCTCGACCCAGGCCCTGGCCGGCACGCACACGTAATGCGCCGCCAGGCGTTCGCCGTCCCAGGCATCGAAGCCGACCGCGGCGCCGTCCGGATTGGCCACGTACAGCCAGTCGAGATAGGCGGGCGTGAACTTGTCCGTGCCGGGGAAGCAGGCGGCGAACAGCGCGCCATACTGGGCAAGGGTGGCGGGGTCGTTCCGGACGGGCGCAAAACGCATCGGCTGCATCACTTGAAGATCCAGTATTTGCTGAGCAGGTAGCCGTTGACCGCCACCAGCGGCAGCGACAGCAGCTTACCCAGCAGCGGGTTGTCGAGGTTGGCCTCGGCCAGCGCCACGCAGCCGATCGTCAAGAGGTAATTCACCCCGACGACGCACAGGTAGCGCGTGAAGTTCGCCGGGCTGGCGGCGGTATTGAAGGTAACACGGCTGTGGAAGGCGTAGTTGACCAGCAGCCCGGCGCCGAAGCCCGCACTGGCCGCCGCCGTGGTGGCCACGCCGTTGGCCAGCAGCAGCTGCATCAGGCCGACGTCGGCCAGCGCGCACATCAAGCCGCCGGTGATGAACACGGCGAACTGGCGCGACAGGATCAGGGAAGCGAGCTGCGACAACGTCATTTGCTGCTGCTGTTGCTACGATAAAGGGTTTTCTTGTGCAGCGGGCGGCGCGGCACCGAGGCGACGTCGTGCGCCACGAAGGCCAGGACCAGCTGCACGCCCATGATCACCGGCAGCGCGGCCAGCATGACGGTGCCGGCCGGCGTCGAGATGCCCGAGCGCGCCGAGGCGATCCAGTGCGAGATGCCGTAGCCGGCGCCGAAACAGGTCAGGAAAATTCCCAGCGGCAGTTCGATCGAGGCCACCGACATGTTGCGCAGGTAGTAGTTGTAGAACAGGCGCTTGCCGAAATTGCGCACGTGCTTGGAGAAGAATTCGGTGACGATCTTCGAGATCTTCAGGTTGCTTACTTCGTCGCCATAGACCGCGTCCATCGGCACGTCGGTCACCACCGCACCCAGGATGTTCAGGCGGAACAGCATGTCCGATTCGAAGAAATAGCGCTTGCTGATCTTATCGAAAGGCAGGAAGCGCGCCGCGTCCGCATGGATCGCGGTGTAGCCGTTGGTCGGGTCGAACAGGTCCCAGTAGCCCGAGGACAGCTTCGTCATCAGCGACAGCACCGCATTGCCGAACAGGCGCATCGGCGGCATCGTCCCGATGCGCTCGAGGTTGAAGAAGCGGTTGCCCTTGGTGTAGTCGGCTTCGCCGGCCAGGATCGGCGCGATGAAATTCGGCAGCAGGCTGCCGTCCATCTGGCCGTCGCCATCGATCTTCACCATCACCTTGGCGCCATCCAGGATCGCCTGGCGGTAGCCGGTCATGACCGCGCCGCCCACGCCCTGGTTCTCGGCATGCTCGAGCACGACCACGCGCGGATCGCGGCAGTGCTCGCGCACGAAGGCGCCGGTACCGTCCGGGCAGCAGTCGTCGACCACGTAGATGCGCGCGACTTCGGGGCCGATGCCCTCGATCACGCCGAGGATGTGGCGGGTGACCTTGTAGCTCGGGATCACGACCGCGACCGCGTCCGTGAGGCCCAGGGGGGCGATGGCCGGGAGGGTCAAGCTGGTGGTGTTGGGTGCGTTCATGGCGTGCTTCCAGTCGGTAGTGCAGACGAAATGGCGGTCGACGGGCGCGGCGCGGCGCTGCACAGCAGCGGACCGTCCAGGTAGCGCCAGCCGCGCGCGCTGTCCGTGACCGCGTTGCCCGGCGCCAGCCTGGCGCCGGCGCCGCACAGGGCGGCGTCAAGCCCGGTGTTGGATGCGTGTACCAGCGTCTTGATGCGCACGCCGCCTACGTCGTAAGTATAGATTTTTTCCGGCTCGACCCAGTTGTCGTGATGGCCCATGCGCTCGGCAAAGATTTCCGGCTCGGGGTGGTACCAGCCTGGTGCGTGCTTCAGCACCAGGGCGGCCAGCGGGCTGAACTCGATGTACTCGTAGCGCGTGGCATGCACCATCGCCGCCGCCTGCAGCGCCAGCACGGCGGCGAGCGCCACGGGGCGCCAGCGCGGCAGTTCGCGCAGCATGGCCAGGAAAGCGAACAGCAGGGGCATCGAGGCCCAGGCCACGTAGCGCATCGGGCCGGCGGCGCCCGAATTCCAGTTGATCACCGCCAGCGCCGGCAGCACCAGGGCCAGCGTGAACAGCAGGCACAGGGCCAGCAGGCGCAGGCCGCGCCCGCGAGCCAGGAGCAGCGCCGCGAGCACGCCCGGGATGGCGATCAGCATGCCCTGATTCAGGTCGGCGAAAAAGGAGAGCAGGCGGGTGCTGCCGATCAGGCCCGGATCGGAGAAACGGGCGACAATCAGGTTCGGCACGCCGTAGTGGTAGAGGTTGAACAGGATGGGCAGGGCGGCAACGAAAGCGCCGGCGGCCAGCGCCGCCACGGTAGGCGCAGTAAGCTGCGCACGCAGGTTGGCGGCCAGGCCGCGGTTGCGGTCCCAGCCAAGCGTCATGCGGATCAGGGGCGCGAAGATAAAGAAGAACACGATGGTCGGGTTCTGCTGCGCCGCGAGTCCGGCCAGCAGGGCGCCGGCCACCGGCATGCCGCTGGTAAACAGCAGCAGTGCCGACAGCAGGGCCGCGGCGCTCATGCATTCCGGGCTGGTCCAGGTCCAGTACAGCACCCCGCAGCAGAGCATGAACAGCAGCAGGCCGAGGGCCGCGCGCGTGTTCGAGCCGAAGAAGCGGCGCAGGGCCAGGCCCAGCACGAAGACGAAGGCCAGGTTCACCGCCTGGAAGGCCTTGAAGGGCGGCTGGCCGAGCGCTTCCATCAACTTCAGGGGCAAGGCGGCCAGCAGCGGATAACCGAAGAAGTGGACCGGATACACGGCACCCTCGCGCCCGCGCGCGAAGGCCGGGTACACGTCCTGCACGCCGCGCCGCATCTCATCCTGCAGCATGTGGAACAAAGCATCGAAGCGTCCCGGCAGGAGCGCCCTGGTGCGGTCGATGTCACTGCTCCGGATGTCCGGCGTGCCGTGGGTGGCGATGGCGACCGCATCGACCGTGTACTCGAGGGCGTCCCCGCTGATCGACACCGGGCGCGCCATGAACAGGGCCAGCAGGGCGAGCGCCAGCAGCACGGGAAATATCCAGCGCGAAGCCTGGCGTGATCGTGAAGCGGAAGGGCGGCGCGTTTTCATCTTCATGCTCAGTAGGCAGCGAGGGTGGCCAGGCCAAGGCAGCAGGCCATGACCACCAGGCTGGTCTTGTCCTTGCAGACGTACAGCACCGGGTCTTCGTTGACCTGCCCACGGAAGGACAGCACCCACAGGCGGCCGAGCCAGAACACCAGCAGCGGCAGGATCCCGGCCAGCCACTCGGGCGTGCGGTAGAGGTCCAGCACCTTGTTCGAATTAAAGTAGAGCATGAAGATCAGCACCGAGACGAAGGCGCTGTTGATTCCCATGACACCGACCGGCGTCTTGTCGGCGGTGGTGTAGCCGCGCCCGCGGCTCTTGTCCTTGCCCTGGTTGTGCAGGTTGATCAATTCGCTGTGGCGCTTGAGCAGCGCCAGGCTGAGAAAAATGAAGAAGGAGAAGGCCAGCAGCCAGAACGAAGGCGGGATGCCGGTTGCGGCGGCGCCGCCCAGCAGGCGCAGGCTGTACAGCACGGCCAGCGTGACGATGTCGATCATCAGGAGGCGCTTCAGAAACGCCGAGTAGGCGACCGTCGAGACGAAATACACGCCCACTGCCGCCAGCAGCAACACGTTATACGACGCGCACAGTGCGATGGCGCCAAGCGCCAGCAGCGGGCTGGCTGCCAGCGCCAGCGACAGCGGCAGGGCGCCGGAAGCAACCGGGCGGCGGTGCTTGGTCGGGTGCAGGCGGTCGTCCTGGGCGTCGAGCGCATCGTTGAGCAGATAGGCGCTGGACGCGCACAGCGAGAAGGCCACGAAGGCCACCAGCGAAGCGGTGAAGGTCGGCAGGTCGAGCGCGTGCCCGGCCAGCATCGGGACGAACACCAGCAGGTTCTTCAGCCACTGGTGCGGACGCAGGGCGCGCAGCAGGGCGGGGACGACTCCGGCGCGCACGCTGCCCGAGTGCGTCGTGCTGCGGCCGTCCTCGAGGCGGAAGGGCTTGCGGGTGACCGACCACGGGTGGGCGCAGCCCAGCCACACCGGCAGGTCGGCGCGCGAATTGCCGATGTAGTCGTAGCCCTGTTCTCCATACAGCTCGGCCAGGCGGCGCGCCTTGTTGTGCGAGGTCAGGTTGATGCCGTCGCTTGTTGCCAGCACCAGGTCGAACAGGCCCAGGTGGCTTGCGACCTGCTCGGCGAAGCGGCGCTGGGCGCCGGTGGCCAGCACCACGGTGCGCCCGCGCGCGCGTTCGGTGCTGACCAGGGCCAGCACCGTGCGGTCATAAGGCAGGGCTGCCGGGTCGAGTTCGACCGCGTTCGCCAGGCGTTCCTTGAACGCGGCCTTGCCCGCCAGGAGCCAGAACGGCAGCAGCCAGGCGCGCAGGATGTTCGTCTTCAGGAACAGCACGATCGATTCCCACAGCAGGTCGGAATGGATCAGCGTGCCGTCCAGGTCGACGACCAGGGGCCGCTGCAGGCTGCCTGCGAGGTCCCGTTCAAGCATGGCGATCTTCAGTCCCGGGCAAGGTGCGGTACCACTGCCGGCGCACCAGCGCGTCCAGCACCTGCTGCGCGGCGCCGTCCCAGGTCAGCCAGGGCATGCCGGTCGATTGCGGCGCTTTCCCCTCGCGCAGCAAGGCCAGCCAGGCCTGGACGGCGGCGGCCAGGTCTTGCGGGGCCAGTCCGTCGAAATAATAGGCGTGTTCGCCCGCCACTTCGCGGAACACCGGCAGGCTGCGCGCCAGGATCGGGATGCCCTTCTGGGCCGCTTCGATCAACGGCAGCCCGAAGCCTTCGCCTTCGGACGGCGCCAGCAGGGCGGCCGAGCCGGCGTAGAGCTTGAGCAGCATCTCGTCCGAGATCCCCGGCAGCCAGAACAGGCGTTTCGATTTTTCCGGATGCGCGGCCATGCGCTCGCACAGCTTTTCCATCATCCAGCCCTGCTTGCCGACCACCACCAGGTTGACGTCCTCGCCGCGTTCCCACAGCAGCTCGAAGGCGGCCAGCGCCTGGGTATGTCCCTTGCGCGGCTCGACGGTGCCCACCATCAGGAAGCTCGGGCGCTCGCCCAATGCTGCCAGCACCTGGTCGGCATCCGGCGGCAGGCCGAAACTCGGCGCGCTGGCGTTGATGTCGGCGCCGAGGTGGAAGTGGCCCAGCTGCAGCGGCGTGCGGCGTTTCAAGCCTTCGCGCCCGATCCAGCCGGCCAGTTCGTCGGCCACCGCGCGCGAGATGCACAGCACGCCGTCGGATACCTTGTGCACGGTGCGCAGGAAATCACCGAAATACTGCTCGGTCCCGAAGGGGAAGACGTCCGGGCGCAGCATCGGCAGGATGTCGAACACCACGAAATAAATGCCGACCCCGCGGTCGCGCATCGACAGCAGGAGCTGCTCGTTCTGCGAGGTGCCGGTAGTGAAGAGGTCGAGGCCGAAGAAGATGTCGCCGGGGCGCAGGTCGACCGGCGCGTCTTCCAGCGCCAGCTCGGTCTCACCCACCATGCCGAGGCCGAAGCGGCGCGCGTAATGGTAGCTGCGGTTGCCGCCATGCGAATACACCGGCTCGATCCGGAAGCCCGGCGGCGGGTCGGCGATCATCGCCAGCAGGATGCTGCGCACCACGCGCTGGATGCCGGTTTTCAGGTCGGACTGCACCACGGCCGAAACGTCGACCAGCAGCTGGCGCGGCTGGGCCGGGGCACGGTTGAAGGCGATCGCGGCGGCCAGCTGCTGCAATTCCTGGGCCGGGCAGAGCGGGGCGACCGCGCGCACCAGGGCCTGGTAGGCGGCATGCTCGCCGTGGCGCGCGAAACCTTCGATGGCGTCGCGGTAGAGCGCGCCGACGTGGGCCGGCGCATGGTGTTCGGCCATGTGCGCCAGCGCGCGCGTCGCCAGGCCGGCGCGCAGCGCGGGCTCGTCGCGCAGGCGCGCCAACGCCGTGACCAGCTGGCCGACCGCGAATTCGTCGGGCAGTTTCACCAGAAGTGAATCAGGCAGCGAAGCGGCCGAGCCGTGGGCGTTGACGATGGTCGGCAGGCCATACAGCAGGCAGTCGAGTACCGCCGCCGAAGTCTCGCCGCGCGTGGACGAGCGCAGTTGCACGGCGGCGTCGGCGGCGGCCAGGTAGCTGGCGTAGACCGCGGCATCGACGAAGCCGGTAATGCGGATGCGCCCAAGCGCGGGACTGGCGAGGATCTGTTCGCGCAGCGCTTCGCCATACGGGCCCGGATCGTTTTCGCCGACAAAGACCAGGTGGCAATCGGGATCCTGCGCCAGCGGCGAAGCCAGGAAGGCTTCGAGCAGCTCGGCATTGAGCTTGGTGCGGCCCAGCATGCCGAAGGTGGCGACCACGAAGGCGCCGGGCTCCAGCCCGAGGGCGGCACGCGCCACGCTGCGCGCTTCCTGCCCTGCGCCGCCCTCCGGACGGCCGCGCAGCAGCGGGATGGTGCGCCAGCCGTCGGCCGCGCCTTGCCCGTACCACTGCACCGCGAGCTCGCGCGAGAAGTCGGAATGGACGATGACGCCGGTGGCGTTGTCGAGCACACCCTTGTTGAGCGGGTAGGTCCAGATCGCCGGGTTGCGGCCTTGCTTGCGCTGCCCGAGCAGGCCGGTATAGCCGTGCGACTCGTACAGCGCCTGCAGGAAGCCCTTGTCGAGGTATTCCTCGCGCTCGAGGTTGTCCAGCACCCCGGACAGGTAGAAGTCGTGCAGCACGACGATGCCGGGCACCTCGCGCACCAGCTCGAACATGTGCTTGTGGGCGTGCGAATTGCCGAAGTGGTAGACCACGCGGTCGAGTTCATGCGCATGCTCGCGCAGCCATGCGGCGCTGCGCAGGGGCGTGCCGGTCAGGCGTGGGTCGGTGACCAGTTCCGGGTCCTGCTCCACCACCAGCTCGATGTCGTAGTACTGCGCCAGTTCCGGCACCAGCTCGGCGCTGTAGTCGGCGATGCCCGATTTTTCCGGCGGCAGCGGCGAGACATAGGCCAGTCGTGGACGCGCGCCGGGCGGCGGCGGGAGCGCTTCGGCCGCGGTGGCGTCCAGCGCCGTGAGCAGGGTCGCGACGTTCACGCCGCGGCATTCCGTTTCCAGCACCGGATAGGGCGCGGCCTGCGCGTCAAGGCCGCGCTTGCCGGCCGCGCGCACCGGCGCCAGCACCACGCCCGGGTTGAGGCTGGCCAGCGCATGCTGGCGCACCAGGGCGCGCACCCGGCCCCCGGCAGGCAGGTCGAAGGCGCGCACGCGCTCGCGCGGCAGCAGGCCGCCGGCGCGCAGGGTCTCCAGGGTGACCGGATCGAGCAGGGGGACGGCGACATGCACCTCGCGGTCACCGGCCTGGCGCAGCAGTTCCTGCGTCAGCGCCAGCGCGGTGGGGTCCACGCGGCCGTGGTTGTCAAGAAGGTCGATAACGATACGCATAGTTCAGTAAGCCCTTGGCCCTAGCGGTAAATCAGCGTCAGCGGCTGGTATGGTGGCGGCGTGCCCGTTCCAGGTCGGCCAGCACGCCGCGCACCGAGGCCGGCACGCCGCGCAATGCATCCGGCACCGGCTTGACGCCTTCCGGCAGCGGCTCGGGCGGCAGCTGCTTGAGGGCCGCCAGCGAGGCCTGCACGCGCCGGCCCAGCGGCGGGAAGCGCAGCAGCACCGGGATGACCAGGCGCCGCAGCGCCTCGTTGCGGGTCAGGCGCGTGACGATGCGCTTGGCCAGTTCCGGCCGGCGCACCGTATGGACGAGGTAACCGGCCGCGCGCAGCGGGCGGGTGACCTTCCACGAGGTGCTGTTGTGGGTGGCGATGACGGTCGCTTCCAGGCTCCTGGCCCAGGCCAGCAATTTTTCGCCGTTCGCCTGTTCGGCCGCCACGGACTGCTGCAGGGCGGCGATGCTGGCGTCGGCATGCATCTTTTCCTGGGCCAGCTGCTCGGCGCGCGCCCAGGCGGCATCGAGCCGGTCGTGCAGCTCGGCCGCTTCGCGGGCGAGGGCGTCGGCGCGTTGCCCGGTTTCGGCGGCGTGGCGCTCGGTATCGCGCAGCGCCTGGGTCAAGGCCTTGGACGAGGCCCAGGCCTTGTCGAGGTGGTGCGAAATATAGTCGTCGAATACGTTTGGCTGGATGCCGAAATGCGCCATCAGGTCGGCGTGTTCCTCGGCCACGTAATAGCGGTTCAGGCCATCGAACCAGGCGAAGCGGTAGCGCTGCGCGACCACCAGGTGCTCCCAGCTGGCGTGGTTGGTGGCGCGGCTGTTCGGCAGGGTCGCTTCGATGACGAGTACCCACGGGCGCCAGCGCGCAAAGTCCATCCCGCGCAGCACTTCGCCTTCGAAGCCTTCGACGTCGACCTTCAGGAAGTGGATCTCGCCCTGCACGTGCTCTTCGCACACCGAGGCCAGGGTGCGCACCGGCACGGTCAGTTCGGCGACCTCATGGCCCTCCGAACGGTGCAGTTCGGCCACCGACTCTTCAGGCGAGGCCCAGCCGCGCACGGCCGGCACGTCGTAAAGTAGCAGTTCGCCATCCGAGCTGCCTGCGGCCACCGCCAGGTTGACGTCGCGCGGGCGCTGGTCGAGGAAGGCCTGGTGAAAGCTGGGCAGCGGCTCGATGCTGATGCCGCGCCAGCCGGCGTCGTAGAAGGCCTTGGTCACCGAATGCTCTTCGGGATCGTTGGCGCCGACGTCGATGTAGAAGCCGTTTTTCACGTGGCCGAGTACGCGCCACAGCAGCACGTCCTCGAGGTTCTGGGCGTAGGAAATCAATGTCATGTGCGTTGGATATCGATGGCCGGGTCGAGCCAGGCCGAACCCTCGAAGTGCGGGCGGCGCATGTTCATCACGGTGAACACCAGGGCCAGGTCGCGCCACTCGTAGTTGTTCACCAGGTGGGTCTCGGTGCTGACGATCGCGGTCGCGACCGAATAGGTGCCGGGTCCGAGGTTCATCGGGAAGGCGAAGCGGTAGACCACTTCTTCGCCGGCGCCCACGGCCTCCAGCGGCAGGCCCTTGAGGTGGGTATTGGTGCCGTACATCGGCTGGCCGAGGCGGTCCTTGATCATGTAGCCGAGCACCATGCGCGGGATCGCGGCCTTCGCCTGCACCCGCACTTCCAGCGTCACGGCCGCGCCGACGTCGACCACTTCGACCCGCGCGCCCGTCTCGTCGATCAGGGCGATGTCCGAGACGGTCGCTTCGCCGGTGCCGGAAATGGTCTGCACCTTGCCCCCGCTGGTGCCGTTCAGGCGCACCGTCTCGTTTTCGCGCTCGGCGATCATGGCGTTGTAGTAGTCCATGATTTCTTCCGGCTTGCCTTCTTTCGCCAGGCGTCCGCCATCCAACAGGATGGCGCGGTCGCACACCGACTGGATCGCCTGCTTGTCGTGCGAGACCAGCAGCAGGGTGGTGCCTTCCTTGCGGAACTGGCGGATGCGGTCGAAACTCTTGTGCTGGAAATAGGCGTCGCCCACCGACAGCGCCTCGTCCACGATCAGGATGTCCGGGCGGCGCGCGGTGGCGATCGAAAAGGCCACCCGCATCTGCATGCCGCTCGAGTAGACGCGCACCGGCTGGTCCATGTACTCGCCGATGCCGGCGAATTCCTCGATCTGCGGCATCAGCGCCGTGATCTCGGGCACCGTCATGCCCAGCAGCTGGCCGGCCATGTAGACGTTCTGGCGGCCGGTGAAGTCGGGATGGAAGCCCATGCCCAGCTCTAACAATGCTGCCACGCGGCCCTGCATCGCGACCACACCCGTGGTCGGCTGGGTAGTGCCGGTGATGAGCTTGAGCAGGGTGCTCTTGCCGGCGCCGTTGATGCCGATCAGGCCCACGGCTTCGCCGGGCGCAACCTGGAAGCTGATGTCGGTCAGCACCCATTTGAGCTTGTGGCGCGGACCGCGCAGGGGCAGCAGCCATTCGCCCAGGCGCGACCAGCGCGTCGGGTACTGCTTGTAGGCCTTGCCCAGGTTGGAGACGACGATCGTGCCCATCAGAGTTCGTCCACCATCTCGCCCGAGCGCTTGCGGAACAGGCGCATGCCGAGGATGCACAGCAGCAGCGCCATCAGGCTTGCTGGGATCAGGGAATTCCAGTCGGGCAGCCGGCCTTCGACCAGGATCTGTTGATGTGCTTGCACCACTGCGGCCATCGGGTTGTAGACCAGGACTGGCCGCACCGCTTCCGGCAGGATGCTGGCCGGGTAGACGATGGGCGTGAGCCAGAACCAGAACTGCATGGCGATGGTCACGAACTGGCCGACATCGCGGAAGAAGACGTTCAGGATGCCGCTGACCATGCCCAGGCCGATGGCCAGCAGGATCTGCAGCAGCAGCACCGGGACGATGGCGAAGAATACGAGGCCCGGGAAGTTGCCGGTCGCGATCAGGAAGACGGTGAACAGCCCGAAGATGATGCCGAAATTGACCAGGCTATTGAGCACGACGATCAGTGGCAGGCAGATGCGCGGGAAGCTGATCTTCTTGATCAGGTTGGCCTGCTCGAGAAACATGTTCTGGCCGCGCGCGACGATCTCGGCGAACAGGCCCCAGGTCAGGATGCCGGCACACAGGTAGATCGAATAGGCGGCGCCGGAATCGTTGCCGGGAAGCTTGGCACGCATGACCTCGGAAAAAATCACGGTGTAGACGAGGATCATCGCGAGCGGGCTCAGCACGGACCAGACGGCGCCGAGCATGGCGTTCACGTATTTCGACTGGAATTCGCGCTTGACGCTGCCCAGCACGAAACCGCGGTAGGCCCACAGGCCTCGCAGCATCAGGGGCGAGATCATGAGGCGGCCCGTGCTGGCGGCGCCCCGGTCGGGTGCGTCAGGGTTGTGGTCATGTGGAATGGCTGAGCCGGATGAGCCCGAAATTATACTTCATCCAACAGCCGCTCCGTTGTTACAGATGTAACATCTTGTCTAAAGTCAATAAGAAATTGTCACGGAAGGGGGCAGCGGTGAGCGACTGCCGCGGTATGGTCATCGAGAAGCGATAACCAATCCTAATTACCCAAATTGGTAAAAATCCCCACCGCCAGCTCCGCCCACACATACACGAACGCCAGCGCAATCAGCCCACCCACGACCACGCGCTGCTTCGCCGTCTTCATCTTACGCGACGCAAACACAAACGCCAGCCCGGTCACCATCAGCAAGATGCCCATGACGACGAAATCCGACGCAGTCCAGTCCACTTCCCCCGTGAACTGCATCGCCACCAGCGGAATCATCAGCACGGCAGCGGTCGCCGCCACTACGTAGGAAATGCTTCTGCCAAGGCTGCGCTTCGTATCGAGGCTGTTGCCGGTCAGGCTGCTCATGGTAGGTCTCCGAGGGTGAAATGCGACGAAGCCGGCAGGGCGCCGCGCATGGCAGAAATGTATCATGCGCCTGCCCGTCCTGCTACTTTCCGAAGTCAATGCCCTCCTTCTCGGAGAGGCCCTGTCTCCTCACACGTCACACCGCAAACCGCTCTAAATTTTAGAATAATTTTTCCATTCGTGACTATTGGATAGTTTTTTCTGAGCAATAGTATGTAACACTGGTCTTATAACTATCTAGCAAGTATTGAGCAGGCGCCAACGCGTGAGAAGTTCAAAGTGCTGATGATAGTGATAAAAACTATCTCTAAACGAGGGAAATTATGTCCGCACTCCGCATCACAAAACGTGTAGTGATTAGCGCAATCATTTTTCAGGCTTGTGCGGGTCATGCAATGGCCCAAGAATCGGCCTACGCCGATTTGGACGCCTGTACCAAGAGCGAACAGCTCAAGCTGACCGCCAAAGGCGCGGTCATGGGCGCGCTGGCCGGGTTCGGAGGCGCCTTTCTTAGCGGCAATAAAGACAAGGCCAAAAAGGCTGCATTGGTTGGTGCTGCCGGTGGCGGCGCCATCGGCTTCGCGACGGCCTACTACACTGCGATCGATACATGCAAAAAGCTCAATCCGAGCTGGGTGACCGAGTCGAGCCTTGTACGTGACCCGAGCAAGACTTACGCTCAGGTCAAAAAAGAAAATCGCTATAGCGCCAAGGATGGCATTACCTTGCTCTTGCGCGATATGGCAATGCCAGGCGAGGCAAAAGCAGGCGACAGCGTGGCGATCAATACGGTCTATGACGTCATGACGCCGGATGGCGCCGAAACGCCAGTCGTATTCTCGCGCAAGCTTTATGTCGTCGCCGAAGGCGCCGAAAAGCTGGTCACGTTCCCAATGGCCGCATCGACCACGCGCACGGTAGAGGCGGGCCGCAGCAGGGAATCGATGACGCTGCCAATTTCTGCCGACACCACGTCGGGTACCGTGTATCGGATCGAGCTCAGCGCTGCCGCCGGAGACAAGTCGCCCGTCATTATGTCGAAGAGCATTACGGTCATCTGACCACCGCGCTCATGCAGCACGGCGCACGGCTCCCGGCCGTGTGCCGCCGACACCTTTTCAAGCCTGACAAATGATCAAACGCACCTGTAGTGCCTTCCTTGTGCTGCTGTCGCTACTTCTCGCCGGTTGTGCAGCCAACCAGATGCACGGTTTCGAAAACACCTATTATTCCTACAATGTCCCCCAATTCCTGATCGACAAAATTGCAGCGAAATTACGCCAGGAAGGCTTGGTCAACGCACGAATCGAGCGGGACAGTGTCGGGCGGGTAAAGCTCGGCGGTAGTTACCAGACCGAGGACGAGGTCGACCGCGCCTTTGTCATCGTACAGTCGATCGTAGGCCTGAAATCCACCTCGCCTTTCTATCCGGATAACATCAGGAAGAAGCGCTGGGAAATCGAAGCGCGCCAGCAACTCGAACGGCTCGCGCAGGCCGACCGTAGCGCACCGGGTCCCGGACGCAAGTTAGCACTGGTGATCGGCATCAGCACCTTCCAGGACAGCGCGCACTGGTTGCCGATTCCTGGGGAAGAAGATGCTGCGGTGGTGAAACGCACGGCAGAGCAGTCCGGCTACGTGGTGACCGCCTTGCTGGGGCGCGCCGCGACCAAGGCGGCTATCGAAACGGCCTTGCGCAGGATCGAATCAGACCTGAAGCCGAACGACAGCCTGTTCGTTTACATTTCGAGCCATGGCATGCAGCCTCTGCCCTCGGCTAATGGCGGTGACCAGCGCAAGATGTCGATCATCGCCTGGGACTCGGGCAAGGCGTCGATCACCAGCAAGACCGACTACCTGCTGAACCTGCAGAAGACCGCCGTTCCCGACGTCCTGGTTCAGCGGTTGGCCAAGAAGCCGACCCGCAACACCCGGATACTGATCGATACCTGCTATAGCGGCGAGATGCTCAAGGGCCTGCCCGACGAAAGCGGCGGCTATATCGCTAGCATGAATAAGGGCGCTCCCGAACGCGCTAGCATTTCGATGGAATCCTGGACTGGCAAGGCATACACATCCAAAGGCATCCGTTTCAGCGAGGATGAGCCAGGGCAGGCAAAGGCGGGCAGCAGCGCCAAGCCCCAGCCTGCACCGGCCGCACATGAGCTCATCGACAGTGAACGCGCCTATACCATTATTACCGCCACCAGTGAAGGCGAAGAATCGCTGGCGCCACCCACTCACGAGGGCGAGTTCTTGCTGCCTGAGCAGGGGCGCAAGCTGCGGGGCTCGTTCTTTACCCAGGCATTTTTCGCTTACCTCGACATTCACAAGGGGCACGTCGAACCGGCCTTTGCCGCGGCCCGCGACTTCACGAGCCGCAAGGCAAAGGAAGTCAGCCTCGGCAACAAGACGCAAGTTCCACGCCAGTTCGCTACCCGCTCCGCAGAACGCAACCGGCTTTGATGCGCCGGACTCATTACTTATTTACTGGGAAGACCATGAAACGTTCTTTGACCGTCATATCACTCTTGATCCTGTCGGGCGCTGCCTCTGGGCAGCAGGCTTATAGCGCCAAATCGCTGTTCTTCGGCGAGGATGGTGGCGTCGTCGCCGCATCGACTGCGGTCAAACCCGCCGCCGCACCTGTAGGAAAGCCAGCTGTGGCTCCGGCTGGGGCCGTTACCAGGATCGCCCAGAAGAAAACCATCGCGCCAAAACAGATTGGCGCCAGCTACTTCATCCGCCTCAAGCGGGCCGACGGCAGCACCGAAGACGTGCTGGCTAGCCGCTCGTTCCGCAGTGGCGACCGTTTCCAGCTGGGCGTGAAGGTCAACCGTCCGACTTATGTGTATGTGATGAACCAGGATCCGGACGGCAACCTGTCCCAGATCTTCCCGGTCAATGGTCAGGACAATTATGTCAATGCGATGGGTACGGTCTTCCTGCCGTCAAAGGGGGCCTTCGAGTTCGACGCCAAACCAGGTGTGGAGCAGTTACTGGTGTTCCTGTCGCCCAAGCCGATGGCGGGAGATATGAGCGAGCAGCTGCGTAGCACGGAGCCGGACATGATCGCAGGGGCTCCCGACATGGTCAGCGGCGGCCAGTGTGCCGGGCCTGCTGCAATCGCTGGTGCGCCTCGTGCCGATGATACGCGCCTCGCGATGGCTGGCAGCAGTGATGCTTATGCCGCCAAAGGCATTGTCTTCAAGGACGATGCACCGGCCACCTGCGCAAAACCGGCCCCGGCCTATGCAGCCAAGGGCATCGTCTTCAGTGATGATCCGGCCCCGGTCCGCGGCGGCCAGGTCGCCACTTATGTCGTCAAAAAAACAGATGCCAAGGCCGACAAGAACCTGTTCCTGAAACTCAAGCTCAACCACCAATAATTCGAAAAACATATGACGAACAATCACCTCATCATCGGCCTGGGCGGTTCCGGCGGCAAGATCATCCGCCATATCCGCAAGACCGTTGAGCGCAACAAGGAAGCCCAGGAAAATTCGGCCGCTCGCTTCGGTTACCTGTACATCGACACTTCGCACGACGAGCTGGACAAGAAGGATGAATGGAAGGTACTCGGCAAGGAAGTCGACCTGAATCGCAGCGAGTACCTGATCAACACGGCAAGCAACGTGCGCCCGGTGCTGGACGACCCGGATTCGTTCCCGGGGCTGAAGCAATGGATCGAACCGCGCGGAATCTTCGATTTCGTCAAGGCCAGCACCGCCGGCGCCGCACAGCGTCGCAAGCTTGGCCGGGTGGTCTTTGCCCAGAATGCTGCCAGCTTCGTCAAGGCGCTGGAAGGGCGCATGCGCGAACTGGAGGCCGGTCCTGGCAAGATGGGCGCCGTCATTCACCTGGTGTGCGGCCTGGCGGGTGGCACCGGTAGCGGTTCGGTGGTCGATGCCGTGGCCCAGATTCGGCACAAGTTCCCTGAGCATGAAAAATACCGCATCCTGATATACGCGCTCCTGCCCGAAAAAAATTCAAAGCGCGTCAAGGATGTGGCCGGTTTCTCGAACTATTACGCCAATGGCTACGCCGCGCTGGCCGAACTCAACGCGCTGGCGGTCGGCCAGTACAAGCCAACCAATCTGCTCGATGGCAGCCGCCTTGAGCATGACGTGTACTTCAATGGCTGCTACTTAATCAATAACATCAATGAGAATGGCATCCAGTTCGACATCGAATCGGAAGTGCCGAAGATCGTCGCCGACTTCATTTACCAGAAAACCCTGAACGCCGAATGGGAAGGCCTGGGGCGTGCCGAAAAAGGCGAGAACGACATCAAGAATTTCGAGAGCGACGAGGATATCGGGAAGGCGCGCGCCAAGCTGTTCATGTCGTTCGGCATCAAGCGCGTCGTCGTGCCGGAACAGGAAATCAAGGAGTACCTCGCCTACGGTTTTGCTGAGCAGGCCGCGCGCCAGCTGATGTTCAATAACTTCCGCCAAGGCGAAGGCTATGCCGACGAGGCCGTCGAAAAGGACTGGGGTGTCGAAGCCCGCAAACCCGAGACCGCACAGTCGCTGTTGCTCACCGACGCACACCTGATGCTGGAAGCCGGCATCTTGGAGGACGACGCCAGGAACCCGGCCTGGAAGCTGGTGCCCGAATACTGGAAGCAGATCGTCAACCGCCTCGTCCCTGAAATCAAGGCAGACACCGGCATCGAGCAGACAACCTGGATCGACGTGCTTAACACCCGGCTGGCCAAGGTCTTCGACGATACGTATCGCATGCTCGGCGGTGTCCGCAAGTTCTATGAGGTCAAGGGCAATGCACGGGTCGAGATGGCACGCCATGTCGGTCGCCAGGTAGAGAAGGAATTCTTCAGCCGCTGGAAGTCGGGCAGCGCTTCCCTGCTGCAACTGCGCCAGTTAACCGATGCCCTGCTGGCTGTGCTGGACGAGCGTCACGGGGTCTACCAGGACAAGATCGCCAAGATGCCGGTAGCACTGCAGGATCTCCAGCAGCGCTCCAAGGAGCTGACGATCCGCTTCAACGACGTCGGCTTCTTTGGCAAGCACTTGACCGACAAGCGCAGCGGCCTGTTTTCGGACATCGCCACCGTGCACCAGGATCTCTATATCGCGCGCACCAACCTGGAAGGCCTCAAGTTCGCCGCGCAGCTGCTTCCCTTCGTCAAGGAGCAGCTCACTGCCATGCGTGGCCGCATCGACGAACTGCACCAGAATCTGGCAGAGGCGACCAAGCAGTTCGGCAAGGAGCGCGATGCGCGACTCGGGGCGCAGGATGCTGCTTACCAGAAGCGGGTGTTCGACCAGAACGCGATCGGGGCCATCATGAAAGCGGTGGTCGTCGACGAGGCCAGCCAGGCCGTGCGGACGCAGCGTGTTCGCCAGTCAATCATCGACCTGGGTGGCACCGAGGTGGATTCGTTCGACCAGTTGCTACAGAGCCTCTCGCTGGGCAGCATCATTAGCCGCCTGTCGCAAGAGTCGGCGCAGATCGTCGAGCTGGCACATGCCGAAATCTCCGCTACATTGCAGCCCGTGCTCCACGTGAACATCGTCGAGCGGCTGCAGAAGAAATACGATGCCAATCCGAATGGCCTGCGTGCCTTCGTCAAGGAGTTGTACGACGAAGCCGGCACCATGCTTACCTTTAACAAGACCGAGGTGGACCGCACGGTCGCGAACAACCTTGGCGGCTCGCAGGGCGCCATGCAGACCGTCGGCGTGTTCGTCCCAGAGTGCACCAACCAGAACGAGTTCTGTTCCGGCCTGGCGCGCCTGTTCGCCGACGAGAAGCACCCGACCTCGGATACCCAGGTGGCAGTGGGCAGCCTGCCGAACCAGATCGTGATCATGAAGATCACCTCGCTGATGCCGGCGCGTTTCATTGAGTCGCTGGCCGAACTGAAAAAACATTACGACGGGCTGCTGAAGGATCACAACGAATCCTACCTGTTGCACGGCGAAGGCGATGGTCGCAAGCTGCCGCCCCTGTATGCCAAGTCGGCTGCGGAGATCGCAGTTCAGGGGCGGCGCAAGCCTACGCTGCTGGCGGCGCGCCTGCTCGGCATGATCAAAGAGCGCCAGAACAAGGTGACGGGGCTGCCGGAATGGGTGTTCGTCTACCTGGTCGACGGCATGCCGACCTCTAGGGTGCTCAACGGCCGCAACTGGGACGACGTGATCGGCGCGGACCATCCGCCGGAGCTTCAAGGCGCCATCGAGCGCGAGGTGGCCAAGCGGATCGATGCCGATTACAAGCACATCGACAAGAAGAACGAATTGCTGTCGGCGTACCGCGAGCTGGCGATGGCGTGCTTCCAGCAAGCTGGCGAGGATGATCAGGATCCTGCCTACCAGCAGCTGCACAAGATGCAGGCGCCGCTGAAGGCGATTATTGGCATTCCCGCAGTACAGGGCTGACACAGTTGCGCCGCACTGACGGCGCAGTCATCGACGACGATACATTTAAGAGGTTAAAGAATGGCGAAGTATAAATGCCCGACCCTGGGCGATTGCGACAAGGCGAATTCAGGCGAAGTGTTCGAACGTTCCCCCGGTGAAGACCTTAATTGCCCCGGTTGTGCAACCCAGCTCGAGCCGCAGATCACGGCGGCGGCAACTTCCGGCAGCAAAAAAGTGCTGCCGGTTGCCCTTGGCGTAGCGGCGTTGGCGCTGCTCGCTGGCGGCGGGTATTTCTATGCAAAGCGCGAGCCGGTAGCGGCGGTCGCGCTGGCCGAGCCAGCGACCGTATCGGTGGCCGCCCCGGTCGTAGCCGGCCAGGGAACAACGGGTATTGCGCCGTCCGACGAGGAAACCCGGGCGTTGCGCAAACAGGGTGAGTCCCAGCTTGCCGGGGGCGACCCGCAAAGTGCGGCAAGCGCCAGCAGCCGTGCAGCAGTGAACGAGCTACTCAAGCTGGCTATTGCGAACATGGCGCAAGGTAAGCTGGTGGAAGCTGAAAAAGACTTGGCGCAGGCGCGGGAGCGTGGACCGAAGGAGTCCTTGGTGTATTACAACACAGCTGTCCTGCGCCTCAAACAGGGCCGCACTGACGATGCTTTCAAGGAATTCGAGGCAAGCTTCATGGCAGGGTTCAGCCACTTCGACAAGCTCAAGGAGGACCGGGATCTGGATGCGCTGCGCACGACGCCGCGCTTCGTCGCACTGGTGAAACAATACGACACAAGGGCTAACTGACATGAAGTCTTGCCCATTTGCGCGCAAGGCCTTGCTGGCCGTGTTCGGACTGGCGCTGGCGGCTTGCGCTAGGGAGGATGGCAGCAGAATCTTGGGCAAATGGCGCGCCGAGCGTTTGGAAGTGATGAGCCTCAGGCTGCCGGTCGGTCCTGAGCTCGACATTAGACGCAACGTTTTGGCGATGGGAAATGACGTAAGTATTCCGATCGAGGGCATTACGCAGGAAGGCGACGAAGTCACGCTGGACACGGATGCACTCATCGGGATGACATTCTATTTTGTCGAGGTTGACCGGATGTATCTGGACTTGCCAGTTTTTGGACGGATTTACTATCGCCGCGTGAACGACCCCGCGGTCGCCGCGCCGGTGACGGCGCATGGAGATGATATCGGACGAGCTACAGCGGCGTCCGGTACGGCGCGAGCGTCCATTGCGCCGACGGCGGCGCCCGCCGTAGCACCGGCGCATGCACAGGACTATGCGCAGGCGGTGATCCTGGTGCGGCAGGGGGACCACGACAGCGCATTACGTGCACTGCACGACGCATTCAAGCTTGGTTTTCGCGACACTGAGTTATTAGATGCGACACCGGAATTCGCCGTCCTGAGAACAGACGTCCGCTTCCAGGCCTTGCTGGCGCGATACGCCGGGCGATAGACGCTGCCAGAACAACAAGGTTCGTTCCTGGATCATGCGGCGTCACCTGCTCCGGGTTAAGCTCATTACCCCCCCCTGCACCAGCCTTTGCAAAGCATCCGGATCTAGAATGATCAAGCGGTGCGCATCCTTCTGCACCACCCCCTGCTGCACCAGCGTAAGCAGCGCGCGCGTTACCGTTTCGCGGCTGGTGTTGATCATGTTCGCGATATCCTGGTGGGTCGGCAGGTTCTCCACCACGCGGCTGCCGTCCGGCCCCGGGGTGTGCTGCATCAGCGCGATATAGGTGAAGATGCGGCGCGTCGTGTTGTTAATGCTGAGCAGGGCGCGGAATTCGGAATCGCGCTGGATCTTCTGCGCCAGGTGGCCCAGCATCTTGCGCGCCACCGAAGGCGAATGCGAGAACAGGTGCAGCGCGACCGTGGCCGGCAGGAAGGCCACCAGCACTTCGGTGGTCGCCACCACCGAGGCCGAGCGGGTCGAATCGTTGATCAGGGCGATTTCGCCGAAGAAGTCGCCGGCCGACAGCATGCGCAGGCCGACCGAGCGGCCGTCTTCCGTCACGTCGACCACTTGCAGGTGGCCCGACAGCAGGAACAGCAGGCCGTCGCCGCTGCCGCCCTTGTGCAGCACCACCGAACGCTTGGGGTAATGGCGGAAGCGCAACTCGCCGCGGACCTGGAGGATTTCCTCGTCCGTCAGTTCGGACAGCAGCGGAATCTTGCGCAGGTGGATCTGGACCTGGCGTTCCTGAACCTCCTGCGGTGCAGGCGGTTCAGGCTGGTCACGGCGCTGGGGAAGCTTGGCGGAAGAACTCATCGATGGGTCAGGTTTCGTCAAAAATGCCCGATGGCGAAGGCGGGAAGGGCAATAAAGGCGATACCGGCCGCGTTGGCGGCCAGGTCGCGCCAGCAAAAACGCCGGTCGGGCACCAGGCCTTGCAGGCATTCGACCAGCCAGCCGCCGACCAGCAGGCCGGCCAGCCACCAGGCGGTCTCGACGCGTCCCTGGGCAACCCGCAGGGCCAGCACGGTGAGCAGGGCAAAGGCGGCGAAATGCAGCAACTTGTCGTTGGGCAGTGGGGGCAACCAGCGGTTGGGCACCAGGCAGCCGGCGCCGAGCCCGGCCGCGGCGCAGGCAAACACGATCACATCTGGGGCCATCGGCAACGCTTCCCTTTCATTGAAACCAGCGATGGCAAGGCTGGAATCAAGGGTATTGCCATTGCCAGCTCAGCTGTAGCTGACGGTTATTGTACTGAAAGATGCTGATGTTTTCCCGGTTGCGGACCATGCGTGCCTCCAGCGCAACAGTCTGGTTCTTGGCAAGCTGGTAGGTCAGGGCCGCGCGCAGCACCTGGGTGCGCTGGGCGCGCACCTGGCCGATCAGCAGCTCGGGCGAGTAGGGTGAAGCGCTGTCCCATTGCTGGCGGGTCCAGGCCAGCTCGCCGCTGGTGTCCCAGCCGAGCGGCCGGCGCATCGACAGCGTCAGGTAATTGCCATGGCGGTTGCCGCCCGGGCGGTCGCTGCGCGCGCGGTCGCTCAGCAGGCCGAAGGTGGCACTGGTGGCAAGCGTGCCGGCCTGGTGGGTCAGCAGCGCGCGCGCCTCCAGCACGTCGGAGTCGAAGGTACGCAGGGTCAGGTATTCGGTATGGGTGGCGCTGCCGGTAAGGTAGAGCTGGGTATTGGAGGGCAGCGGGAGCGGCGGGGCCACCCGGACTTGCGCCTGGGCCTGCTTCTGGTAGAGCCGGCCGCCCATGGTCGTCACGCCCAGCGAGCCGGTGGTGCGCACGGTCCAGGCGCCGAAGCGCCATGGCGATTCGATGCCGCCATACAGCGCGCCGGTGTCGTAGGCGCGCATGCTGTCGTAGCGGCGCTGCTGGAATTGCAGGAAACCGAGGCTGCCGTTGCTGCCGAGCGCGCGCACGTAGTCGGCGCCCAGCACGGTGTAGCCGTCGCGCTTGGGCAGGAAGTCTTCCAGTAGCGGCAGTTCAACGTCGCCGTTCGGGCCGGTGACGATGAAGGTCGAATTGCTGGCGCCCTGGTTGACGTTGTCGTCGATGCCGCGCCCAAAAGTGATGCCGGCCGAGCTCGCCGGGGCCATTGGCTTGCAGCCGCTGTCGCGCGCTTCGCCGATCAGCTCTAAGATCTCGCGCGTCGGCGAAAACCGGGTCTCGATGGTGGCGAACAGGCGTTCGGCTTCCTCCGCATTGCCCAGGCTGCACTGGATCAGCGCCAGGTCGATCAGCGCACCGGCGTGCTGGGGCGCCTGCTCGATCAGGCGCGCCAGGGTTTGCGAGGCGTCGGTCTTGCGGCCTTCGGCCAGCGACTGCAGCGCGTTCTGGTAGAGCGCGTCCTGGTGCGCACCGGCGGCGTTATCGGGTGGCGTGTCGGTGCCGATGTCCTGGGCCGGCGCGAATGCCGGCGCCCAGGCCAGCAAGCCGGCAAAAAGATGAACGAAGACCCGGCGCATCATGCGAGCGGCCCTGATTCGGCAGCGGCTGCCGCCTGGGGCGTGGCCGGATGGTTCATGCTGGAGTCGAAGGTATACAAAGGCGTTGGTTTTTCTTTACCGCGCAGCAGGCGCTCGCCCAGGGCGAGGAAACGGTGCCGGCGCGCACGTTCGACGGCGCCGGGGCCGATAATGACGTTGTGGGGGAAATCGCGGGCGACCTGCTCGAGCCGGGCCGCCGTGTTGACGCTGTCGCCAACCGCAGTATAGATGCTTCTGAAGCTGGTGCCAAAGTCGCCGGCCATCGCGATCCCGCTTTCGATGCCGATCCGCACACGCAGCGGCTTGAAACCGGCGCGTTCGCGCTGGCGGCTCAGGGCGGCTACCCGGCGCGTGATGGCCTGGGCGGCATCCAGCGCCAGGTCGGCGTGCTGCTCCATCGGCAGCGGCGCGCCCCAGAAGGCCATCATGCCGTCGCCGGTGTACTTGTCGAGTGTGCCCTGGTGGTCGATCACCGGACCGGTCAGGCAGTCGAGGAAGTCGCGCGTGAGTTGCGCCGCCTCGGACACCGGCAGGGTTTCCACCTGGCCGGTATAGCCTTCCATGTCCGCCACCAGGGTGGTCACGTCGCGCTGGCGTGGGCGCAGCGGGTCTTCTTCTTCGCTGCGCAGCAATTCCTCGACCACGGCCGGGGCCACGTACTGGCGCAGCGTCTGCAGTAGGTGGCGCGAGCGGCCCTGGCTGACTTGCCACTGGTAGGGCACCGCCACCGCCAGCAGGAACAGATTGGTGGCCAGCGGCCCCACCGGCGCGAAATCCGGGTCGTGGCTACTGACGATATAGGCCAGCGCCAGCCACAAGCTTGATCCGGCCGCGAGCAGCCCGACGCTGCTGGCTGCCGACAGGCGCGGGAACAGCAGCATGCAGGCCACGACCGAGACCAGCGCGTACAGGCAGGCGATCAGGCGCCCGGGCCAGGGCGCAGGCAGCTTGCCTTCCTGACGGTCGAGCAGGGCGGAGAGGATGGTGGCCTGCACGCCCAGGCCCGGGCGGCTGGCCGCCAGCGGAGTTTCCACCCGGTCGGCCATGCCCAGCGAGGAGGAGCCGACGATCACCAGACGCTTGGCCGCACTGGAGGGAACGATGCGTTGGGCCAGGATGTCGGCCGCGCTCACCACGGTATAGGCCGACCAGTCGCGCCGGTAGGGCACGCGCATCAGGCCGGTGTCCTCGAGTCCTAATGGTCCCTTGCCCGCGCAGCAGTTCACCAGGGCCAGCGCCAGCGCCGGATAGTGGCGTCCTTCGAATTGGGTGATGAGCGGCACGCGGCGCAGTGCGCCGTCCAGGTCCGGAATGAAACCGATGGCGCCGATCTGGGGTGCTTCTGCCAGGGCAGGGTAGTTGCCGACATAGCCGCTGGCCGGAATGCCGCTCTTATATAGTGTGGTGGCGCCGCCCAGGTGCCCGTCGCGCAGCTGCTGCGGCCGGGTGCCGGCCATGTCGAAGTCGAAGGCCTGGGCCGGCACCACCGGGCCATGCCGGGCCAGCAGGGCCAGGCGCATGTCCCCTGGCGTGCCGCTGCTTGATGGCAGCACGATGTCGAGGGCGACGCCGCGCGCACTGTATTCGGTCAGGAGGATTTCCACCAGGTGGGCCAGGCGCTCGCGTCCCCAGGGCCAAGGGCCGAGTTCGGTCAGCGAGGCTTCGTCGATGTCGACCACCAGGATGCGCGGCTCGGGCGCGCTGCCGGCCTGCATGCGCAGGAAAACGTCGCGCAGGCGCTCGTTGGGCAAAAACAACAAATCAGCGTTCGTGCGCGCGGCGTTTGCCGTGCCGTTGCTCGGCAACGACAGTTGCGCCAGGTTTCCGTACTGCGACCACAGGGTCACCAGGAAGGCCAGCGTAGCAATGACCCAGCGTCCGCGGGGTCGGGCTTGTGATCTCGGTTCAGCCACGCGCAGCAGTGTACAGGCGTACTTTCAGTTAAACGAATAGGGCAGTATAACGCGCGTAGTTGCTGCTGTGCATCGGTTCGCTAGAAGATTACGAAATGTAATACTTGAGTGGCGAGCCCGTCCTTTCCGATAAAATGTGACAGACATCACAGAACCGCCTGCCGCCCGCACGGTACATTGAAGGAAAAGGGGAATCATCTTGCAAAAACTACTACTTACTGCGCTGCTTGTCTGCGCGGCGCATGCTGCCCATGCGGCCGATGCGGGCAAGATCATCTTCGTTGCCGGCAATGCCAAGGCGGGCGACACGTCGGCGCGCGAAGGCGCGCCGGTTGCCGAAGGCCAGATGCTCAGCACTGGCGCCGATGGCTTCATCTACGTGAAGACGGTCGACAACGGCCTGTTCATCCTGCGCCCGAACACCAGGGCGCGGATCGTCACCTACCACATCGACCAGAAAAACCCGGCCAATACCCGCATCAAGCTCGAGCTGCTCAGCGGTGTCGCGCGCAGCAAGTCGGGCGAGGCGGTGAAACTGGCGCGCCAGAACTTCCGTTTCAATACCCCGGTGGCGGCGATCGGCGTGCGCGGCACCGATTTTACCGTCTTCACCAATGACGACACCTCGCGCGTGGCCGTGATTTCCGGCGGCGTGGTGGTCAGCGGCTTCAGTGGCGGCTGCCGTCCGGATGGCGCCGGCCCCTGTGAAGGCGAAGCCAGCCGCGAGCTGAGCGCCGCCCAGCGCGGCCAGCTGGTGCAGGTCCAGCGCGGCCAGACTGCCCAGGTCTTGCAGAGCAGCCCCTTGTCGCCGGACCAGGTCTCGCCGCCGCGCGGAGACGAGCCGCTGGCCAAGAGTGGCGGGGCGGCATCGACCCAAGCCAATGTCGGCGTGGAAGCCAAGAAAAACGCCGGCCTGAACCAGGTCATCGAAAAGCTGGTGACTACCGCGCCTGTCCCGGTGCCTGTCCCTATGCCAATCCCTGAACCGACCCCGCCAGTGGTCACCATGCCACCACCGGTGATCGACGTGCCGGCCCTGCCCGAGCGGGTTGCCGTTTGGGGCCGTTGGCAGCCGCTGCTGGGAAGCTATGCGAGTATCGATTTGGCCGAAGAGCGTAAAAAGAATGAATTATTGGCACTGTCCGGCTATTTCGCACTGTTCCGCTCGCCGGGAAAAGATTATGTAGCGCCTAATAACGGGACGGTCGGTTTCGGATTGCGTGGCAGTGAAGCAGTTGTGACAACGGAATATGGCTTCGGGAATACCGTTGCCGCGCCTGCGACCTTATCCAACGGCAGCCTGACAGTTGATTTTGGCAAGCGGAGCTTTGCTACCGGGATGGATGTCACGACCGCGACCGATGTCGTGCGCGTCAGTGCCGACGGTTCAGTGAGGGATGACGGCCGTCTCTTCAGCAATGCGGCGGAAGGGCGTCATGGGATCCTGAATGTGCAGGGTCTGTTGACGAACGAGCGCGGCGGATCTGCTGCCTATATCTTCGATGGGCGGTTGGATGACAAGCGCACGGTGAACGGCGCCACAACCTGGCGCTGAGTAGTTCGATCTCTTAAATATAAAAACCCCGGTGATGCCGGGGTTTTTCATTTAATGATCATTTGTTTAATAAGCTGGCTTATAAAACAATTAGTCTGCTTATGCATACGCTGTAACAAAATGTAAGCCAAAAGTTATTGCCTCGGCGGATAATTTTTGCCAAGGATTTAACAAAATCTATTCATCACGCGTAATGCTCGCCAGATTTGTATAAATTTTGTCGATTTCGAGAAAACTTTGCGGAATTTGTGATGGCCATCACATATCGAGCGCCACGGCATCTGTCATGATTCGGCTCGTTGGGCTTACAGGTGTGCATCAGCACTCTTGCAATAACTGATTCAACTTGAATCGAACTTTCTTTTTGGAGCACTACATGGCAATCGTCACCACCCACGTCGAAGCAGTTCAGAAACTGTACGTCGCTTACTTCAACCGTCCAGCTGACTACGCTGGCCTGGAATACTGGACCAACGTCGTCGCAGCCCAGAAGGGTTCGACCACTGCCGTGTCGGCTGCTTTCGCTGCTGAAGCTGAATACAAGACCGCCTACGCTGGCATGACCAACGCACAGGTCGTCAACCAGGTGTACCTGAACCTGTTCGGCCGCGCTGCTGAAACCGCTGGCCAGACCTACTGGGCAGACCTGCTGACCTCGGGCAAGATCACCATCGACAAAGTCGTTGCTGAAATCGCCAAGGGCGCGCAAACCACCGACGCAGAAGCCTACGAAAACAAGGTTTCGGGCGCAACCGCCTTCACCGCACAACTGGACACCAAGGCTGAGCAAGACGGCTACCGCGGCGCCGCTGCGAACACCGCTGCCAAGGCATTCATCACCAGCATCACCACCGATGCTTCGCTGACCGTTGCTGTTGCTCCTGCAGCCCTGGCTACCACCGTCGGCAACGTCGTTGCTGCTGGCACCCCATTCACCGTCGTCGGCGCCCTGCAAGCTCTGGATGTCGCTTCGGATGCTAAAGTTGCTTTCCTGGTCACCGCTGACGGCGACGGCAAAGCTACCACCAGCACCACCGACGCAGCACTGGATCAAGCTGTCATCGATAGCGACAACGCAATCGAAGCCCTGCTGCCAGTCGGCGTTCGTCCTACCTACGACGCTGGTTCGGTTGCCGTGAAAGCCGCACTGGTCGCTGACCAGGTCGCCGCTAACGCCAAGGCCCTGGCCGACGCGCAAGCCGCTGTCACGACCGCCAACGCCAACGTCGCTAAAGTCGCTGGTCTGCAAGCCGCCATCAGCACCGCTGCTGCTGCCAAGACTGCAGAAGCCAACGCCACCAAGGCACAGGGCGTTGCTGCCGCTGACCTGGCTGCCAAGCTGGCCTTCTACAACGCCAGCAACACTACTCAGGTGACCGTTGCTGTAGATGGTACCGTGACCATCCCTGGCGTTGCTGAGCAGCCAGGTCCTCCTGTTGTTCCTGCTGTTCCAGCCAAGCCGCTGATCATCGTCAGCACCACCACCGGCGCGCTGACCCTGGCATCGGGCGTGACCGAGACCACCAACCCAGGCATTACCGCGCTGCTGGCCTCGTCGACTGCATTCGAAGCTGCTGAAGTCAGCGCAACCAAAGCAGCTGCTGCAGCCATCGCTACGCAGAACACCGTCGACTACATCGACACCAGCACTGCTGAAAAGAACGAGCTGGAAGCCATCCGCGTCAAGATGGTCGATGTGACCGTTGCTGCTGGCACCATCCCTTCGGAAGCCCAGATCGCTGAGCAACTGGCTATCTTCAAGGCCAAGGATGCAACCGCTGCTAATCCTAACCAGTATGAAGAGTACAAGGCCCTGGTTGACGCCTTCTACGACCAGACCGCAGCAGAAAACACCCTGACCAAGGCACTGGCCGATGCTGAAGTGGTTGCCAAGAACGCCGCTACCGCCATCGACACCTTCACCAAGGCACAAGCTGCCCTGGTGAAAGCTGAAGCCCTGGTCGCCCAAAGCGATGCACTGGACGCAAGCGTTGCTGCCGCAACCAAGGTCTTCACCGACCGTGGCTACGTCATCAACAACATCGATGCAGTGAATGAATTCGGCTCGTCGAAGTCGGACATCTTCATCGCCAACACCGCTGCCAACGCAGCTGATGCCACCATCGACCTGTTCAACCTGCAGGGCAGCGATTCGCTGTTCATCGGTTCGGAGTTCACCCTGGTCAAGGGCGCCCTGTCGACCGGTAACGACGCAGTGCTGGAAGCCTTCGTGACCTCGGTTGGCGGCAATGCTGTCATCACCCTGGAAACCTCGAAGTTCGGTTCGAACGTCGCTGGTACCGCTGAAGTTGTCGTCATCACCCTGGTCGGTGTCGACGCAACCACCATCCAGCTGAACAACGGCATCATCACTTCGGTCGTTCCGACCGTCTAAGTAAGCTGCCTGGGCAACCAGGCTGATTACTGAAGAACAAAACCCCGCTTTCGCAAGAAGGTGGGGTTTTTACATTCCGACGCGGTTTCGCCACAAATCAGTTGCTACTGCAACAATTAAATGTGACGTGCATCACAAAATCTGCGCATTTTCGGTCATAATATGCGACGATACAATTTCCCGTAAGAAGTACTCCAAGAAGTAATAACTGCGCTTTGACAGCGCCACGCATATACACATGACGAAATTCCTGGATCCACAAACTGAAATCGGACGTGCCCTGTTGTCGTTCAAGCGCACGTTCTGGACGATCGGTGTCTTCAGCGCCATCATCAACCTGATGATGCTGGTGCCGTCGCTGTACATGCTCCAGGTCTACGACCGGGTGCTGGCGAGCCGCAACGAGATCACGCTCCTGATGCTGACCTTGCTGATGCTGGGGGCCTACCTGTTCATGGGCGGCCTGGAGCTGATCCGTTCCTTCGTGCTGGTGCGCGTCGGCGCGCGCTTCGACATGATGCTCAACAAGCGCGTGTATACCGCTTCGTTCGAGCAGAACCTGAAGCAGGCCGGCGGCAATGCAGGCCAGACCCTGAATGACCTGACCAACCTGCGCCAATTTCTGACCGGGAACGCCTTGTTCGCCTTCTTCGATGCGCCCTGGTTCCCGATCTACCTGTTCGTCATCTTCATGTTCCAGCCCTCGCTCGGCCTGTTCGCCCTGTGCGGCACCATTGTGCTGGTGATCCTGGCCTATGTGAATGAACGCGTCACCAAGAACCCGCTTTCCGAAGCCAACACCATGGCGATTTCGGCAAGCACCCTGGCGACCAACAACCTGCGTAATGCCGAAGTAATCGAGTCGATGGGCATGCTCCCCAATCTGATGGGCCGCTGGTTCAAGCTGCACGGCAAGTTCCTGAACCTGCAGGCCGATGCCAGCCAGAAGGCCGGCACCATCGGCGCCGCCACCAAATTCGTCCAGACTGCGTTGCAATCGCTGGTGCTCGGCTTCGGCGCCTTGCTGGTCCTGGAAAACAAGATCACCCCCGGCATGATGATTGCCGCCTCGATCCTGGTCGGCCGCACGCTGGCCCCGGTGCAGCAGGTGATCGGCGTCTGGAAGAGCTGGTCAAGCACCCGTAGCGCATTCGATCGCCTGACCAAGCTGCTGGAAGTCAACCCGCCACGCGCGGCCGGCATGGCGCTGCCGGCGCCACAGGGCAAGCTGGTGCTGGAAGGAGTCACGGCCGCGCCGCCTGGCATGCGCAATCCCGTCGTCCGTAACGTTTCCTTCGGCATCGTGCCGGGCGACGTGTTGGGCGTGATCGGCCCCAGCGGCTCGGGCAAGTCGACCCTGGCGCGCCTGCTGGTCGGTGTCTGGCCTGCGATGATGGGCAAGGTGCGCCTCGATGGCGCCGACATCTACAGCTGGAACAAGGCCGAGCTGGGCCCGTTCATGGGCTACTTGCCCCAGGATATCGAACTGTTCAGTGGCACCGTGAGCGAGAACATCGCCCGCTTCGGCGACGTCGACTCCGAGAAGGTCGTGCAGGCTGCCAAGCGTGCAGGCGTGCACGATATGATCCTGCACTTCCCGGAAGGCTATGATACTCGCCTTGGCGACGGCGGCGCCGGGCTCTCGGGCGGCCAGAAGCAGCGTCTCGGCCTGGCCCGCGCGATGTACGGCGACCCTTCGCTGATCGTGCTGGACGAACCGAATTCGAACCTGGACGAAGCCGGCGAGGCGGCACTGACTTCCGCCGTCAACGACCTGCGCCAGCGCGGCAAGACAATCGTCCTGATTACCCACCGCCCGAGTGCGATCGGCATCACCACCAAGCTGCTCTTGATGCGCGAAGGTTCGGTCCACATGTTCGGCCCGACGCAACAGGTGCTGGCTGCACTGCAGGAAGCCAATGCCAAGGCGCTGCAGGCAGCGCAGATACAGGCGGCGCAGGCCGCACAGGCAGCCGCCGCGGGCAAGCCCCAGCCAGATAACGCCCCGGAAGCGCAGTCCGAGGTTACTAGCGGAGAAACCAAATAATGAAGTTGTTGAAGAATGAAACGACGGACGTCGTCACCCACGACGCGACGCCGCTGGAAGTCAACACCGATGCCCGTGCTTACAGCCGGCTGGGCTGGATGATCGTTTTGTTCGGCGTCGGCGGCTTCCTGCTGTGGGCGCTGCTGGCGCCGTTGGACAAGGGCGTGCCGCTGAGCGGCACCGTGGCCAAGCAATCGAACCGTCAGGCAGTGCAGCACCAGACGGGTGGCACCGTGCAGGAACTTCTGGTGCGCAATGGCGATGTGGTGAAAGCAGGCCAGGTGCTGGTGCGCATGAACTCGGTCATGGCCCAGTCGGGCGTCCAGGCGACCGAGAGCCAGTACCTGACGGCGCTGGCTGCCGAGGCGCGCCTGTCCGCAGAACGCGACGGCCGCAAGCAGATCAGCTTCCCGCCTGAGCTGGAAAAGCGGCGCAACGAGCCGCTTGTGGCCGACGTGATCAGCCTGCAGAACTCGCTGCTGTCCTCGCGCCAGGCATCGCTGCAAAGCGAACTGGGCGCGCTGGACGAAAGCATCGCCGGCCTGAAGCTGCAGATTCAGGGCCTGCAGGAATCGCGCAACAGCAAGAAGGAGCAGGTTAATTTCCTGAAGGAGCAACTGGGCGGCATGCGCGACCTGGCCAAGGAAGGCTATGTCGCCCGTAACCGCCTGCTCGAACTGGAGCGCACCTACGCGCAGTTGGGCGGGGCGATTTCTGAGGATATCGGCAACATCGGGCGTTCGCAGCGCCAGGTGACGGAGCTGACCCTGCGCAAAATGCAGCGTATGCAGGACTACCAGAAGGAAGTGCGCACCCAGCTCTCCGACGTGCAACGCGAGGCCCAGGGCCAGGGCGCGCGCCTGCAGGCGCAGAACTTCGAGCTGTCGAATGTCGAAGTCAAGTCGCCTGCAGACGGCACGGTGGTCAACCTGGCGGTGTTTACCAATGGTGGCGTGGTTGCGCCCGGCTTCAAGATGATGGATGTCGTGCCGACCAATGACGCGCTGGTGGTCGAAGGCCAGCTGCCGACCAACCTGGTCGACAAGGTGCATGCGGGCCTGAAGGTCGAGCTGATGTTCTCGGCTTTCAATACCAACCGGACCCCGCACATCGAAGGTGAAGTCGTGAGCGTGGCAGCCGACCGCAACGTCGAGGAACGCACCGGCATGCCTTACTACGTCGTGCACGTGAAGGTGACCCCGGCCGGCGCCAGGAAAATTGCCGAGCACAAGATGGACATCCGCTCCGGCATGCCGGTGGAGCTGTTCGTCAAGACCGGTGAGCGCACCATGATGAATTACCTGCTCAAGCCGCTGATGGACCGTGCCCAGTCGTCGATGAGCGAGGACTGATATGCACCCAACCATGACACTTCGCAAAGGCAAGGCGTGCGTGCACGCCGCCGTACTGGGAATGTTGCTGGCAGCTGCCGGCGGCGCCGGTGCGGTGACGCTGCAGCAGGCCTATGACGCTGCCATCAAGCACGACCCGGTGTTCCGTATGCGCTTCTACGAGAACGAGTCGGGCAAGGAAAACCGCATCCTCGGCCGCGCCCAGTTGCTGCCCCAGGTCGGGGCGAACTACAACTACGGCAAGAACGTGGCGGATCAGGAGTATCTGCGCCTGGGCGTGATCCCGACCACAGACCACCCGCGCTATACCAGCCGCTCGGCCGTGGTCCAGCTGCGCCAGCCGCTGTTCAACATGGAAGCGATTGCACGCTACCGTCAGGGCAAGGTGCAAAGCGCGCAAAGCGAAGAAGCCTACGAGGCCGGCATCGACGAGGTGTCGGTGCGCGTGGTCAGTGCTTACCTGGACGTGCTGTTCGCCCAGGACCAGCTGGCGTTGGCGCGGATCCAGCGCGACGCCAACCTGGAAAGCCAAAAGGTCAACCAGCGCATGTTCGAAAAAGGCGAGGGCACCAAGACCGACATGCTGGAAACCCAGGCCCGGCTCGACCTGGCTGAAGCGCAATTGATCGAATCGCAAGACAATCTGGTGGCGGTGCGCAATACGTTGGAAGGCGTGATCGGCATGGATCCGGGCGAGCTGGACCAGCTGGGCGGCAATTTCCGCCCTCCCGAGCTCAACCCGTCCTCGTTCGAAGAATGGCGCAAGCTGGCGCTGGCGCGCAACAACAACCTGGCCGCGGCCCGCCTGGCGGCCGAGAATGCACGCCTGGACATCAGCCGCAACCGGGCCGGACATTATCCGCGTGTCGACTTCGTCGGCGTGTATAGCAGGAGCGACAGCGAAACCATCACCAACCTGAACCAGCAGAACACCAACCGCCAGCTTGGCCTGCAGGTCAATATCCCGATCTACCAGGGCGGGGCCATCAATGCGTCCACGCGCCAGGCTGCGGCAGGGTATGGACGCGCGCAGGCCGAGCTGGAAGCACGCACCAATGAAGTCATGGTCGAGTTGCGAAAAGCCCACAGCCTGGTAGCCAGTAGTGCTCGCAAGATTGATGCGCTGATCAAAGCGGTCGATTCCGGAAAGCTCTTAATGACTGCAACCGAGCAATCTATCAAGGGCGGTGTCCGCATCAACCTCGACCTGCTCAATGCCCAGCAACAGCTGTTCACCAGCCAGCGCGACCTGGCCCAGGCACGCTATTCCTATCTCGTAGGGCTGATGCGCCTGCGCGCCGCCGCCGGCACGCTGCAGTCGGATTCGGTACGCGAGATCGCCGCCTACTTCCGTTAAGCCGGAGCAAGCATCGAGCGCTCGATGCTTGCTTTGCGTCATCGTCGTCCAAGTTGCTTTATCTTTCAGGAAATATCGCCTAAAAGCAAGTAACTGCGCACTGTTCAGTAATCTGCGCCGCGGATCGGCGTCCTGTTGTACGATCGATTTTCCAACCACATGGAGGTCGATATGGCAGACGCTAACACCACCGCGGTACAGAAACTCTATATTTCCTACTTCAGCCGGCCGGCTGATGCCGCGGGCCTCACATACTGGACAGGCGCCCTGTCCGCCAACCCGAACGCCCTGCAGGAAATGTCACGCCAGTTCTCGATTTCGCAGGAATACCGTACTACCTACGCCAACCTGGATAACCGTGCCAAGGTGGTCGAGGTGTACGACAACCTGTTCAGCCGCGCGGCGGAAACCGCCGGGGTCGATTACTGGGTCAACCTGCTCAACAACAACCAGATCACCATCGACAATATGGTGACCCAGATTGCCGCCGGCGCCCAGGGCAACGACCGGGTAGCATTCAATGGCAAGGTAGCGGCAGCCGATGTGTTTACTGCACGCCTTGACCTGCCGGCCGAAAAGACCGCGTACTCAGGCGCGGCGGCGAACCAGATCGCGGTGGACTGGATTGCCACCATCAAGGATCTGATGACGGGCGCAATGGCCCAGGACATCGGGGTGGTGGATGGCGTGATCGCGAGGATCGTAGGGAGCGGGCCGTCGGGTATCGATGACTCAGGTTTCTTTGTCTGAGAACATGCGCGGACCTGGCGTCCGCGCGCACTGAAATATTATTTCAAACGCAGCGTCGCGTTGAAAGAAAATTTCAGAGTTGGTGTGCCGGATCTGCGCTGCCGGCTTCGTTCGCGGAACGAAGCGCCGGCGCGCAGTGCGGGCACGATTCGCCGTAGACATAGTCCGGCGACAATTGCTGCCGCGGCGTTACGACCGCGCGGCAGGCAAAGCACTGCACGGTTTCGGTCGGCTCGAGCTTCGGGTTGAGGGCGGTACGGTAGTCGAATACGAAACAGTCGCCGGTATAGTGCTCGCCGCCGACTTCCTCGAAATACTTCAGGATGCCGCCGTCGAGCTGGAACACGCGCTCGTAGCCGATTTCCTTCATGTGGATCGCCGCTTTTTCGCAGCGGATGCCGCCGGTGCAGAAGGTCACGACCGTCTTCCCGGCCAGCTCGTCCTTGTGTTTCGCCGCCACTTCCGGAAATTCGGTGAACTTGTCGATGCGGTAGTCAAGCGTGTTGTTGAAGGTGCCGACGTCGACTTCGAAGGCATTGCGCGTTTCCATCATGACCACCGGCACGCCGTCGTCGTCATGGCCCCGGTCGAGCCAGCGCTTGAGCGTCTTTGGTTCGACCGATGGCGCGCGGCCGAGTTCCGGCTTGATGAGCGGCATGCGCATGGTGATGATTTCCTTCTTGATCTTTACCAGCATGCGCTTGTGCGACTGCTCGCTGGACAAGCTCTCTTTCCATTCCAGGTCCGCCAGGCGCGCGTCGCTGCGCACCCAGGCCAGGTACTGGTCGATGTGCTCGCGCGACCCCGACAGGAACATGTTGATGCCTTCCGGCGTCAGCAGGACAGTGCCCTTCAGCCCGAGCTCGTTGCACAGCGCCTGGTATTGCGGGCGCAGGTCGTCGAGGTTCTCGAGGGTGATGAATTTGTAGGCGGCGATATTGACGAATTGGGCTGCGGAGGACATGGCAGGAGGGCTGATAAAGACAGGCCGATATTATAAGCCAGCCGCGGCCTTTCGCGGCGATTCCCCCGGGGAAGCTGCCGGAATTGGCATTACAATACGTGGTTCTGTACAACAGGGCGGCCGCGCCCGGCCAGGGACCACATGCACTCGCTGAACATCCAGTACAACCCGCGCATCGACCAGCTGCGCTGGCTTGCCGCCACCCTGGTCTTCCTATTCCACTTCCACCTCGAATACCGCGGCTTAGGCAGCGCCGGGCTCACCGGTCCGTGGTGGGCAATGATCACCGAAGGGCATACCGGCGTCGGCCTGTTCTTCACCCTGTCGGGCTTCCTGTTCATGCAGATCGCGCTGCACCAGGGGCAGATCGTCTACCGCGACTTCCTGCGCAACCGCCTGCTGCGCATCCTGCCGCTCTACCTCGTGATCTTCCTTCTGGCCACGTCGATCGGCCGCGACAAGTTCGCGCCGCAAGACCTGCTCTACCTGTTCGCCTCGAACCTGGGCCTGGCGCCCACCTCCGGCACCGTGATCACCGGCGCGGCCTGGACCATTTCGCTGGAGTTCCTGTTCTATATGGTGTTTCCGTTCCTGGCGCGCTTCACGATGGAGCGCGGCATGGTCTATCTCGGCGGCTGGCTGGTGCTGCTGGCCTTCTTCAAGGTGGCCGCCTACACGGTCAATCCCAACAGCACGCTAATGTATTTCTCCACCTGGGTCGGCCGCTTCGACCAGTTCCTGATCGGCATGGCGGCCGCCATGCTCTACGCGCGCTGGCGTGCGCCGCTGGCGCGCTTCGCTCCGGTGCTGCTGGTGGCCGCCATCGCCCTGGTCATGTGGGACACTGCCTGGATGCACCGCGTCGCGCCGTTTGGCGCCACGCCGAAGTCCGTGTTCTGGGTGTTCTGGTCGATGCTGGAAAGCGCCGGCTGGGCTGCGCTGATCCTGGCCTGGGTCTCGTTCGGACCGCGCCTGCCGGGCGTGATCGAGCGCGCACTCAGCCAGGGCGGCAAGATCAGCTTCTCGTTCTACCTGTTGCACATGGCCCTGCTGCACATCGCGGCCACCCGCATCGGCCTGGTCAGCCCGACCGGCACGCCCTGGGTCGACGCCGCCATCATGGTCGCGGCGGCCTACGGCGCCACCTGGGCGCTGTCGACCCTGTGCTACCACATCATTGAGGAACCCTTCCTGCGCATGCGGCGCAGCTACGGGGCCGCGCGCGAGACAGCCGCACTGGCGAAGGCAGCCAGCTGAGATATGATATCCCGCGCGAGATAAGGTTTCAAAAATTTAACATTCGTTGTTAAATGAATTTACATTCTGTCTTCGTTGAATTAATGCTGCGTTGAAAGTTGCGGTAAATTAAAATTCGCCCTTTGCTCTTTTGATAAAAAAGAGCTTTGCGAATTTTACGGCTCTTGACGGGGCAGGGCGAAACCTCCCAGCTGCGCCCGAACACCCGCTATACGGTCACCCTCCAGCAGGGCCTGCGGGCGGCATCGGGCGCTACGCTCGACGCGCCCGTGTCGTGGTCGTTCACGACCACTGCCGACTGCTCGATCGGCACGCTGCAAAACGGCGTGTGCGTGGCCCCGCCGACCAGCTGTCAGTCGGGCCAGGTATTGAGCAACGGCGCCTGCGTGCCATCGGGCTCGGTCACGAATCCACCGCCGACGCCGAACCCGACGCCGTCGCCGCCGTACACCGGCCCGGCGCCGACCGGCTGTCCTTATCCGCTGACCGTGGTGGGCAATGTCTGCACCAAGGGCAGCACGCCGGCGAACTACCTGAATATCGTCGCCACCAGCCCGGCCTACGGCACCGTCCTGCGCAGCGCCCCGGCCTTCGGCGCCGGCGTGGCCCGCACCGTGTCGATCACCTTCGACAAGGACGTCAATCCGGCCACCGTGGGCTCGACCGCTTTCGTCGTGAGGAACGAGTCGATGGGACGGCAGTTCCAGGGCACGATCGCGGTAGCGGGACGCACCGTGAGCTTCACCACGACCTCGACCGCCGGGTTCCCGCCGGACAGCTACACCATCACGCTGAACAGCCAGATCAAGGATACCGGCGGGCGTTCGCTGCCGGTGCCCTCGCTGACCGTGTATTTCCATGTGGCCGGCGACCTGACTGTCTATCCGCAACCGGGCATCGTCGATGTCCCGCCTGAATCGCCGGTCTCGGTCGTGTTCAGGGAAGGTGTCGCGGTGGATCCGAATTCGATCAACGCGAACACGCTGAAAGTGGTCAACCTGAACAACAACGCCCAGGTGACGGGCAGGTTCGAGATCCGTTCCGACCAGGTTCGCTTCCGTCCCGACATGCTGGCCTCCTACACCTGGTACGAGGTGACCTTGACCACGGGCGTGCGTTCGGCCAGCGGCACGCCGCTGTCGAGCGAATTCAAATGGAGTTTCCGCACCTCGTCGGCCCCGTTCGTGCCGTATCCGGACCCGACGCCGTCCCCCAACCCGACCCCGACCCCAACGCCAACGCCGACACCCACCCCGACGCCGACTCCGCCGCCACCGTCGGGCGGTGTGCCCGACAAGGACGGCTGCTATACGCCGCAGCGCAATCCGTCCTGCCTGGCGAGTTCGGCGAAAATGGAAGGCAGCAAGTACATTGTCACGTACACCAACAACTGTATTGCCCACGTGTTCGCACGGTTCTGTAACAAGCGGCAGAATGGCGCCAACGATTGCGGCGCCGCCGGCATCGACAAGGGCCAGTCGACGACCTGGTGGACGATCAACGGGTCGAACGGGACCTTCGCGTTCACCGGCTCGTCCATCCCGAACAAGGACTATGTCTGCTCGGGCAGGGATCCGGCCATGACGAAGTACAAGCAGGACTATCCGGAAGGCTGATTTGGTAGGGCGGGCGGGAAACTCGCCCGCCCTACGATGCAGAAATGCAACTTCAGCCGTCGCCCGGCCGGGGTAAAATGTCGGCATGACTTCCCCGACTTTTACCCACCTCCGCATCCACTCCGAATACTCGATCGTCGACGGCCTGGTCCGTATTGACGACCTGGTCGGGGCGGCTGCGAAGGACAAGCAGCCGGCGCTGGCCGTGACCGACCTGGCCAACATGTTTTGCCTGGTGCGCTTCTACAAGGCGGCGCGCGGGAAGGGGATCAAGCCGATCGTCGGCGTCGACGCCTGGATCACCAACGACGACAACCGCGACAAGCCCTCGCGCCTGCTGATCCTGGCCAAGAACCACACCGGCTACCTGCAGCTGTGCGACCTGCTCTCCAAAGCCTGGCTCACCAACCAGTGGAAAGGCCGCGCCGAGATCCGCGCCGAGTGGCTGGAAGCGCTGGCCACCAGCACCTCGACCCTGGAACCGGACGCGCCGCAGGACAATGCCCTGATCGTGCTGTCGGGCGCGGGTTTCGGCGACATCGGCCAGGCCGTCGACCAGGGTGATATCGTGCGTGCCGAACGGGCTGCCGAGCGCTGGGCCGCCATGTTCCCGGGTCACTTCTACATCGAGATCCAGCGCGCCGGCCAGCCCAACCAGGAGCAGCAGGTGCGCCATTCGGTGGCGCTGGCGGGCCGTTTGGGCCTGCCGGTGGTGGCGACCCACCCGGTGCAGTTCATCAGCAAGGATGAATTCATCGCCCACGAGGCGCGCACCTGTATCGCCGAAGGCGAGATGCTGGCCAATGCCAAGCGCGTGCGCCGTTTCAACGAAGAGATGTGCTTCAAGTCGCAGGAAGAGATGGCGGAACTGTTCGCCGACCTGCCGGGCGCGCTCGCCAATTCGGTGGAAATCGCCAAGCGCTGCAACGTGACCCTCACGCTGGGCAAACCCCAGCTGCCCGATTTCCCGACGCCGGACGGCATGAGCATCGACGACTTCCTGGTGGCGGAGACGAAGAAGGGCCTGGAAGAGCGCCTGATCCAGCTGTTCCCCGATCCGGCCAAGCGCGAAGCCGAGCGCCCGCGCTACGAAGCGCGCCTCGAGTTCGAGAACAACACCATCTGCAAGATGAAGTTCCCGGGCTACTTCCTGATCGTGGCGGAGTTCATCCAGTGGGGCAAGAACAACGGCGTGCCGATCGGCCCGGGCCGCGGCTCGGGTGCGGGCTCGCTGGTCGCCTACGCGCTGAAGATCACCGACCTCGATCCGTTGAAATACAACCTCCTGTTCGAGCGCTTCCTGAACCCTGAACGCGTCTCGATGCCCGACTTCGACATCGACTTCTGCCAGGAAAAGCGCGAACTCGTCATCCAGCACGTCAAGGACCTGTACGGCCGCGACGCGGTCTCGCAGATCGCCACCTTCGGTACCATGGCCGCGAAAGGCGCGATCCGCGACGTCGGCCGCGTGCTCGATTTCGGCTACAACTTCTGCGACGGCATCTCGAAACTCATCCCGTTCAAGCCGGGCAAGCAGGTCTCGATTGCGGAGGCGATCGAAGAAGAACCGCTGCTGAAAGAACGCCTGGAAAACGAGGAAGAGGTCAAGCAGCTGCTCGACCTGGCGCAGCAGGTCGAGGGCATCACCCGCAACATCGGCATGCACGCCGGCGGCGTCCTGATCGCGCCGGGCAAGCTCACCGACTTCTGCCCGCTGTATTCGCAAAGCGGCGACACCGGCGTGGTCTCGCAATACGACAAGGACGACGTGGAGGCCGTGGGCCTGGTCAAGTTCGACTTCCTGGGTCTGACTACGCTTACCATCCTGGACCGCGCGGTGAACTACATCCGCGCGCTCGACCCGGTCGACGCCGGCTTCAACCTCGAAACCCTGCCGCTCACCGACCGGCCTTCGTACAAGCTGCTGTCCGACGCGAAAACCGTCGCGATCTTCCAGCTGGAGTCGCGCGGCATGCAGGGCATGCTGAAAGATGCGCGTCCCGACCGCTTCGAGGACATCATTGCGCTGGTCGCGCTCTACCGTCCGGGCCCGATGGACCTGATCCCCGACTTCTGCAAGCGCAAGCACGGCGAGAAGTTCGATTATCCGGACCCGCGCACCGAGTCCATCCTGTCCGAGACCTACGGCATCATGGTCTACCAGGAGCAGGTCATGCAGATGGCGCAGATCGTCGGCGGCTACTCGCTGGGCGGCGCCGACATGCTGCGCCGCGCGATGGGCAAGAAGAAGGCCGAAGAGATGGCCGAGCACCGCGAGATCTTCCGCGCCGGTGCGGCGAAGGACGGCTTGAGCACGGCCAAGGCCGACGAGATCTTCGACCTGATGGAGAAGTTCGCGGGCTACGGCTTCAACAAGTCGCACGCGGCCGCGTATGCGCTGCTGTCCTATCACACGGCCTATTTGAAGGTGCACCACACCGCGGCGTTCATGGCAGCCAACATGTCGCTGGCCATGGAAGACACCGACAAGATCAAGATCCTGGTCGAGGACGCGCTGGACGTGTGCAAGCTCACGCTGCTGCCGCCCGACGTCAACGAATCGCAGTTCCGCTTCACGCCGGAGGGCCAGCCGAAGTCCGTCACCGGCAAGCAGGTATCCAATATCCGTTACGGCCTGGGCGGCGTGAAGGGCGCGGGACAGGGCGCGATCGAAGCGATCATCGCCGCCCGCACCGAGGGTGGCAAATTCAAGGACCTGTTCGACTTCTGCCTGCGCGTGGACCGCAAGCAGATCAACCGCCGCACCATCGAATCCCTGATCCGCGCCGGCGCCATGGATTGCTTCGGCGTCGACCGCGCGATCCTGCTGGCCTCGGTGGGCTTCGCGATGGAAGCGGCCGGACAAGCCGCCGCCGCAGCCAACCAGGTCAGCCTGTTCGGCGGCATTGACTCCGACCTGGTCGCGCCGCCGGAATATGTGAAAGCCACGCCCTGGACCGACCGCCAGAAGCTGGCCGAAGAAAAGATCGCGCTCGGCTACTACCTGTCGGGCCACATGTTCGACTCCTACGCGGGCGAGGTGCGGCGCTTCGCCAAGACCAAGCTGAAAGACCTCGAGCCCTCGCGCGACCCGCGCATGCTGTGTGGCGTGATCACCGGCGTGCGCACCCAGATGACCCAGCGCGGCAAGCTCCTGATCGTGTCGCTCGACGACAAGACCGGCGTGGTCGAAGTCACCGTCTACAGCGAGCTGCTGGAGCAGAACAAGAACATCTTCAAGGAAGACGAGTTCCTGCTGGTGGTCGGCAAGGTATCCGAAGACCGCTTCAACGGCGGCCTGCGCATCACCGCCGAAAAAGCCTACGACATCGCCGCCGCCCGCATCCAGTACGGCTTCAAGCTGGAGATGGACGTGGACACGAACCTGAACCTGGCCAAGCTGGCCGAGGTGCTGCAGCCGCATCGCCAGCAGGACGGCATGCCGGTAAGCCTGCGCATCAAGCCGCAGGGGATCGAGGCGGTTCTACAGCTCGGTGACGAATGGCGCGTGGCGCCGTCGGATACGCTCAAGCAGCAGCTGGAGCTGGTGGTGGGGGCGAAGGACGTGGCGGTGGAGTACTAACGCTTGCTCGGCCGCGCCGCGGTTACGCACATAAACTTGGCCGGGACAATGCCAGTGGCGGGAATGACGGTCTTTAATTTTCGTGACGAATAGCGCAGGTGGTATTTCGCCCACCAATCTTGAAACCGTCGTCCCGGCGAAGGCCGGGACCCAAGTTCATCGCATACCGCCAACGCCTCACCGCGCCCGCGCGGGATGAGGCTCACGACCAGCAGCCACACCCCACCCAGCCCCAGCACCGCACTCACGATCACCAGCGGATGACTGAAATCCTTCCGCCCGCTGTAATCCATTAGTGGGTGACGCGCACGCAGCGCCGCAGGCGGGAAAATGGCATCGTCAGCGCAGCAGGGCCGCAGCGTCGACAATGCGCACGTCATGCATCTGGTGCAGGTAGGCTTCCAGGTAGCCCTTGTGCGAGGCGCCGACGATCACCAGCATGCGAATGCCGGGCTGCGTGCCCAGCAGCTCGCGGATATTCGCCGCCATGCGCAGGTTGCGGGTTTCCCAGTAGCCGAGATAGTTGCGGCCGAAGCGCCGGGGCGAGGGCTCTTCGAGGGCCGCGCCGAAATCGCTGTCGAAGGCCAGCTTCGCTTCGCCCGGCGCATTGGTGGCGCGGTACATGGACAGCACGTCTTCCGGTGTGCCAAGGCGCGCCCGCAGCGCTTCGTCGTTGCGCCTGCGCTGTGCGGTCGCCGGGTTGTCCCAGGCCTTCATGATCGCCTCGCCCGCTGCCTTCTGGTCCGGGCTCTCGCTGTCCGCGGTATGGTCATCCATCGGGTAGACACGCTCGTGGCCCAGGCGCGCCGCCAGCCGCGCGGCGATCAGGTAGCTTTCGTTTCGCTGGCTTGCCTGCTTGTTCAGGCGCTCGACCAGCGCCGTGTCCAGGCCGTCCCCTGCGCGGCGCTCGGTTTCCAGCAGGCGCAGCCACTGCACCAGTGCCGAGGCGCGCTCGCCGCCGGCCAGGAACACGGCCGCCAGCTGGCGGCGCTGCGAGGGGGAGGGTGCCGCGGGCCAGGCGGCCAGCAGGCGCTCGGCCTGCGCCGTGGCGGCAGGCACGTCCAATCCGGTCGCCGCCTTGGCAGGCGCCGGGTCCCAGCAATACGACTTGACCGTTTCCTGGTAGCGCTGCGGGTAGCGCCGCAGGAAATCGCACTGCGCGCCCGACAGGTCTTCCACGGCGATGGCCTGCGGGCGCCAGCCGGCCAGCCGGTCGTTCAGCAGGCGAAGGTTGGCAGGGTCGAACGCGGGCGGCAGGGTCGAGAGGTGGGCGGTGCCCAGCACCAGCACCTCGTTCACCGGGCCGGACGCCGGGCCTTTCAGCCGGGCGGGATCGAAGCCGGGCTGGTAGCCCTGGGCAGCGGCGGCACCCGACAGGGCTGCGAGAGCAATCATCGAGATCAGTTGGCGCACCAGGAACTCTCTTTCTGTTGTTGGTTTGACGGTAGCCCCATATTTCCACGCCGGCAGGGGAGGGTCAATGCGCCGCGCATGACCCGGGCCAGCTCAGAGCGGGGCGGCGAAATCCTCGCCCGCATGCTCGCGCAACCCGCGCGCCGCCTGCGTGGTCTTGTTCGCCGCGCGCTCCAACACCACCTTGCGGTTGCTCGATTCCTCGTCGCGCTTGGCCTCGCGGTGCCACAGATGCAGCACTTCCGTCGCAAACGCCCCGTCCTTGCGCAGCACGCCGGCGTGGAACAGGCGCACCACCAGGTCCGAATCCTCGTGGCCCCAGCCGACAAAGCTCTCGTCGAAGCCATTGACCTTCTCCAGGTCCGCGCGCCACACCGCCAGGTTGCAGCTCTTGATGCGGCGCCAGCTGAAGCTGCGCCGCTCGCGCCCGGCGTCTGGGAGCCGGAACAGCAGCTGCAATACCTTGTTCATGTCGCCGCGCAGGCGGTAGCGCAGCTTGTCCGCCAATCCCATCGCCGGCAGGTCGATCTTTTCAAGCAGCGCCTGCTGCGTCAGCGCAGGGCTGAGCAGGATGCGGCTGCCCGACACCAGGAAGCCCGGCCGGGCAAGCAGCCGGTGGCGCGAGACGAAGTCGCGCTGCGGGATGCAATCGCCGTCGAGGAAAATGATATAGTCGCCGGTTGCCGCCAGCGTGCCGCGGTTGCGCGCCATCGCGGCGCGAAAGCCCCGGTCCGGCTGCCACACGTGCTTCAAGGGCACCGGCGAGCGCGCCCGCAGGCGATCGAGAAGCTCCCGCGTGTTGGCAGTGGAGCCGTCATCAGCGATAATGATTTCGAAATTCTGGTCGTCCTGCATGAAGCAGGCTTCCACCACCGCTTCCAATGCATCCGGGCGGTTGTAGGTGGTAATGACGACAGAAATGGTTTGGTCTTGCTGCATGGGTATCCGATAAAATCACGCGCTCAGGGTCGGCAAGATTATCCTACAAGAACATGAATGAACAATAATCAGACGAAAATCGGGGTGCCGATGCAGCGCTGGATCGGTTTCCTGGTTTTCCTGTTCCCTTTCCTTAGCCTCATCACCCCTTCCGGTATCGGCTTTTCCAGCCTCGTTTTCCTGCTCGCCGCGCTCTTCGTGCCGCGCCGGGCCTGGGACGCGCTGGCGCCGCACTGGCGCGACATCCGCTGGGTGGTGGCGGCCTTCGGCCTGAACTTCCTGCTTGCGGTGGCGTTCGTGCTGGCGCGGCCGGAAACGCATATCGAATACCTCGACAATCCTTCGCGCATGCTGTTCGGCCTGAGCGCGGCGGCGCTGGTGGTGCTGGCGCGCCCGCCGCGCGCCACGCTGTGGTGGGGCGTGGTGCTGGGCGCCGTCTGCGCGCTGCCCTTCGTGGGTTACCAGCGCATCGTGCTCGGGATCGACCGCCCGGGCGGCTGGCTCAATGCCATTACCTTCGGCGACCTCGCCCTGTGCCTCGCGCTGGTGGCGCTGGCTGCCGCCGTCGACTACCGCCACAGCACCCGCAAGGCTATCCTGCCGGCGCTGGGCGCGGTGGCCGGACTGGCTGGATGCGTCATGACCGGCACCCGCGGCGGCTGGGTCGCACTGGCGCTGGCCGCGCTCCTGTTCCTTACCTATGCCCACCTGCTGCGCAGCCGGCGTGTGCGCCTGCTGCTGGTCGGCAGCTTCGCCCTGTTCGCCTCCACTTTCTTCATTCCCGCGACCGGGCTGCAGGCGCGGGTCGGGCAGGGCGTCGACGACGTGCGCACCTGGCTCGACGGCGGAAGCGCCTTTACCAATGTCGGCGTGCGCCTGGAGCTGTGGAAGGCCGCCGGCTACCTGATCGAGGAGCGTCCGCTGTTCGGGCGCGATCCGGAGATGGTGCGCGCCGGGCTGCGGGAACTGGCGGCGCAAGGCAAGATCCAGGAAGTGATCCTGCCGGCCGAGCACCTGCACAACGACGCCCTGCAGGCGCTGGCCACCGGCGGCGTGTTCGGCCTGCTGGCCTGGATCGGCATCCTGGCCATGCCCTTCGCCTTCTTTGCGCGCGTGCTCGGGCGCGAGGCCCACAGGGCTAAGCCGCAGTTTGCGCCGGCCCTGGCCGGCATGCTGGTGGTGCTCAGTTACTTCAGCTTCGGCCTGACCGAAGTGATTTTCTGGTCTTTGAAAGGCAGCATGTTCTATGCGCTCATGGTGTTTCTGCTCATGGGCTTCTGCCTGAATCTGAAAGACGGATTGGACAAACAAATTGGAAAATAAAGTTATCGTCAAACGCCTGCTGGCGGTCGTCAAGCCTTACCAGACGCGCTCCTGGCTCGCGCTGCTGTCGATGGCGCTGACCGCCGCCACCCAGCCGCTGCTGGGCTGGGCGCTGCAGCTGCTGATCGACCTCGGCTTCAAGGACAAAGTGCCGTTCAGCCTGTGGTGGATTCCGGGCGTGCTGGTGTCGATCTTCATCCTGCGCGGCGTTGGCACCTTTTCCACCGCCTACCTGAACAACTGGGTCACCAGCCGCGTGCTCAACGACCTGCGCGCGATGGTGTTCGACCGCGTGCTGCGCCTGCCGGTGGCGCGCTTCCATGAAGAGTCGACCGGCAAGATCATCAACACCGTGGTGGCCGACGTGCGCCAGGTCGTCGACATGCTGCAGTCGGTATTCGTTGCCTGCGTACGCGACACCCTGGTCGTGATCGGCCTGCTGGCCACGCTGCTCTACCTGAACTGGAAACTGACCCTGGTGGCCATCGTCGTGATCCCGCTCACCGCCGTCATCGTGCGCACCACCACCGGGCGCCTGCGCCGCCTGAACCGCGACAACCAGCGCGTGACCGCCGAGATGACGCAAGTGGTCGAGGAAGCCACCCGTGGGCACCAGGTGATCCGGGTGTTCTCGGGCGAGCGCTACGAGCGCGCGCGCTTCCATGCGCGCAGCGAAGCCCTGCGCGGCTTCTCGCAGCGCATGACGGTGGCCTTTGCCGCTACCACGCCGATCACCCAGATTGCTACCGCAATGGCGCTGTCGCTGGTGATCGTGCTGGCGATCCAGGCCGACATGACCCAGGGCCAGTTCGTCCAGTTCGTCACGATGATGCTGATGCTGCTCACGCCGCTCAAGTCGCTGGCCGAAGTCAACGGTCCGATGCAGCGCGGGATCGCGGCGGCCGAGACGGTGTTCGGACTGATCGATGCTCCGGCCGAAGTCGACACCGGCACGCGCGAGCTGGGACGCGCCCAAGGGCACCTGCGCTTCGAGAGCGTCTCGTTCCGCTACCCGAACGCGATGAACCTGGCCCTGAACGACGTGACGCTCGAGGTCAAGCCGGGGCAGACGGTGGCGCTGGTGGGCATCTCCGGCGGCGGCAAGTCGACGTTCGTCAACCTGGTGACGCGCTTCTACGATCCGGAAGCAGGTCGCCTGCTGTTGGATGGCGTGCCCTACCAGGACATCCGCCTGGCCAGCCTGCGCGGCCAGCTCGCCATGGTGAGCCAGAACGTGGTGCTGTTCGACGACACGCTGGCGGCGAACATCGCCTACGGTTTCGAGACCATCGACTACGAGCGGCTCGCCGCGGCGGTGAGCGCGGCGCACCTGCTTGACGTCGTGGCCAAGCTGGAAGAGGGCGTGGACACGCGCATTGGGGAGAACGGCATGCGCCTCTCGGGCGGCCAGCGCCAGCGCGTGGCGATCGCACGCGCAATCTACAAGGACGCGCCGATCCTGATCCTGGACGAAGCGACGTCCGCGCTCGACAACGAGTCCGAGCGCGCCGTGCAGGCCGCGCTGGAAACCCTGATGGCGGGCCGCACCACCATCGTGATCGCGCACCGCCTGTCGACCATCGAACGGGCCGACCGCATTGTGGTGATGGAGCACGGGCAGATCGTCGAGCAGGGCACGCATGCCGAGCTGCTCGATGCGAATGGGATGTATGCGAATTTGTACCGGTTGCAGTTCGTGGCGGCAGATAGCGCGGCGAGTTCGTAATGTCGGGCTGCGGTACAAAGGTGGGGTGAACAATGCCAGTGGCATTGTTCACGCCTTCGCCGGGATGACGGCCTCACCGCTAGCTGTCAGCTCATAGACCGTCGTTCCCCCGAAGGCGGGAACCCAAGTTGTACTTGAAGTTCCGTTTTTGGATTAACTCGCGTAATGCGCCGCCTCCCCCGGCCGCTCCGCATCCCGGCCATGCGCCCGGTCCTGCATCGCTTCCAGGTAGCGCCGCAGTGCATCGTCCAGCGACGGCAGCATCAGCGCCCGCTCGCTCGACAGTGCGCTCAAGCCCGGCCGGCTCGCGGCGAAGCCGCAGTCCGCCGACGACACCACTTCGAGCCTCGACGCATCCACCCCCGCCGCATCGCAGGCGCGCCGCGCCAGGTCGGCCCAGCTGACGGCTTCCGCATTGGTCAGGTGCCACACGCCGCGCTCGCGGTCGATCAGCAGGTCGAGCGAGACGTTCACCAGGTCCGGCACATAGGTCGGCGAGACCACCATGTCACCCGCCGCCTGGAAGGAGTGCCCGGCTTCCAGCGCATTGAGCGCCTGGGTCACGAAGTTGTGGCGGTCCCAGGGACCGAAGAAGGCGCTGGTGCGGATTACCAGGGCCTGCGGGTCGGCTTCCAGCACGCGCTGCTCCGCCTCCTTCTTGCTGCGGCCGTACACGCCCAGCGGGTTGACGGCATCCGACTCGACATAGGGCGCGCCCTTGGCGCCGTCGAACACCAGGTCGGTCGAATAGGTCATGAAGCGCAGCTGGTGGCGGATGCAGGCCAGGGCCAGCACGGTCGGCCCGAGGGTGTTCTCGCGCATGCAGCGCTCGGCATCGCCCTCGGCCTCGTCCACGCGCACATAGCCGCCCGCATTGATGATGGCCCAGGGCCGGAAGCGCGTGATGGCCGCTTCCACCGATTGCGGGTCGGTGATGTCCATCTCCTGGCGGGTCAGCACATGGTAGGCCAGGTTGCGCTTGTCGCAGATGCGTGCGAAGGCCGAGCCGAGGGTGCCGGTCGCGCCGGTGATCAGGATCGGCTGCACGGTGTTCGACTTGAACCGGCTGCGGATCGCGATGTCGGCCACCGCGGTACGGGTGGCCACGGGTTTGCACATGAAGCGTCCGGGGCGGCGCCACCAGCCTTCGCCCTGCAGCACGGGGCTCGACAGCGGACGGCTCGTGGCCAGCTCGCGCATCAGGGTGGCCAAGGCTGTCGGGCGCGGCTCGCCGCCGCGCACGTCGAAGGGTCCCGGCTCGTAATAGCCGCGGCATTCGGTCACCAGGCAGTTCCAGTCGTAGGAGCCGAGCAGCGCCCAGACGGTGACGGCGCGGATGTCCGCGCCCTGCTGGCGTGCCTTGCGCGCGGCGTTCCAGATCTCCACCAGCCAGCGCAGCTGGTCTTCGCGGTTGGCATCGATGTGGGCTTCGGTAATGGCGATCGGCAGGCGGTAACGCTCCCAGGTTTCCATCAGCAGCGGCGCGATGCCGGGGGTGGGCGTGGCCAGCGCGCGCGGGGTTTCGATGTCCGCATGCGGGATGCCGCGGTACACGTGACGGCGCGATTCCGGATAGCGCTCCGGCCGGTGGTCGAGCCAGCGCTCGCTGGTGGCGTAGTAGTTCACGCCCATGATCTCGGGCGGGCAGGGATTGTCGCGGAACCAGAGCAGCTCTTCCGCCGTGGCGTTCGATTCGAGCAGGTAGCTCCACAGCGCATGCTGCTCGTCCACCATCCCGCACAAGAGGTCCCAGGCCAGCCAGCGGCGGTCATTGAAGAAGGTCGAGATCTCTTCCATCTGCGGGGTACCATAGGTCTTGGAGAGGTCGTCGGTCTGGACCAGTTTCGCGTCCGGGTTGACGGCGCGGATCGCACGCATCGACAGCACGGTGGCGCGGCACTGGTTGAGCAGGGCGCGTACGAAGGTGGCCTCGTCGCCGCCGTGCGGGTACCAGACGCCTGCCAGTCCGGAAAAGCGCGCCGTGGTCAGGGGTTCGTTGACCGGGGTGTAGTACTCGACCCAGGGGTAGCGCCGGGCTACCGCGCCGGCGTACTCGGCGAGCTTTTCGGGAAAGGCGGGATCGACCAGGCTGGTATGCCTTGGGCCGCTGCCGTGGTGGATCAGGCCGACGATCGGGGTGACGCCCAGTTGCTGCAGTGCCGGCAGGCGTTCGTCGGACCAGGACCAGTCGGCCGATTCGATGCCGTCGGGGGCGGTACGCTCCCATAGCACTGGATAGCGGATCGCCTTGATGCCGAGCGAGGCGAAGCGCTCGATGTCCTGCAGGCGGTCTGCATGGCCATTGCGTTCCATCTGGCTGAAGTAATTGTCGCGTACGCGGTTGACCGTGCATTCAAGTCCGCCCCAGAGCGCCAGCTCGGGCGTCCCCGCTGCGGCGCCTGCCGGTTGGGAATTCATCTGTGTGTTCATGTTCTGACCCGCGTTTGTGAAGACAGGCATCAGCCTAATTGGCGAGTGGGGCGAGTTGTGTGAAATGGCGCACATATAAGGACGTTTTCGGACCAGTCCTACTTTTTAAGTGCAATTTCTCAGTTTCTAGGGCTAACTTCTGCGATCAGGAAACTACTGCTGATATCTGGGAACAGCATGGTGTGCGCCAGGCGATGGCGCGCCTGGGCGATAATCTGGCTTAGGAGGACGCAATGTATATGGTGTATTGGACGGTCGTTGAAGACGACAACTGCATGCCGCACGAGAAATTGTTCGAGACGGCAGAGATGGTCGAGGCGATGCAGCAAATGGAAACCCTGCGCCGGCGCCAGCGCGAGGGCGAAAACTTGCGCTTCATTACGATGGCGTCCGAGCATCCGGACCTGGTCGGCCACCCCGGCGTGGACGTCACCGGTCCCGGCTACAACTGGAAGAAGCGGCGCCGCTGACTGTCCAGCAGGCTCAAGCGGGCAGCAGGAGCCTGCTTTTCAGGATCTTCCCGCTGGGCGCGGCCGGCAGCGCGTCCATGAACACGATGGTCGAGGGCCGCTTGTAGGGCGCCAGGCGCGGCTTCAGCCATTCCTGCAGCGCGGCAGCATCGACCATATGCCCTCCAGTCTTCTCCACAAAAGCGACCACTTCTTCTTCCCCGCCATCGAGCGTGCGCCCGACCACCGCGGACTGCAGCACGCCTGGATGGCTGTTGAGTGCCGTCTCGACTTCGAGCGGGTACACGTTGAAGCCCGAGCGGATGATCAGTTCCTTCAGTCGGCCCACGATGAACAGTGCTCCGTCGTCGCCCAGTGCCGCGAGGTCGCCGGTGGCGAGCCAGCCGCCGGGACGCAGCGCCGCCGCCGTCTCTGCCTTGTCGCGGTAATAGCCGGCCATGACGTTTGGACCGCGCACCAGGAGCTCGCCGTTCGCCCCGTCGATGCGCACCTCGACGCCGGGAATCGGGTGGCCCACCGACACATCGCTGCGTGGTGCGTCCAGGCGCGTCTGGCACACGGTCGGCGCGCATTCGCTCAAGCCGTAGCCGTTGTGCAGGGGCAGGCCGAACAGGCTCTCGGCATCGCGCTTGAGCGCCGGGTCCAGCGGCGAGCCGCCGGCATAGCAAAAGCGCAGGCGTGAGCGCAGCGGCGCGGCGCTGCCGGCCAGGACCAGCAGTCGCGCATACATGGCCGGCACGCCCTGCAGGATCGTCAGGCTGCCGTCCTGGATCCGGGCCAGCAGCGCCGCGCCGGAAAAGCGCGGCGCCAGGTGCAGGCAGGCGCCCGCATGCAGGGTGCCGAGCATGACCGAGGCCAGCCCGTACACGTGCGAGATCGGCAGCACGCCGCAGGCATGGTCGCCTGGCGCGAGCCCGCGCAGCGCGCTCGAGGTCGCGGCGACGAACAGCAGGTTCGCATGGGTCAGCATGACGCCCTTGGGTCGGCCGGTGGTGCCGGTGGTGTAGACCAGCGCGGCCACCTGGGCGCCGCAGGCAGACACCGGCTCCGGCAGGACAGTCGGGTCGAGCGGGCCGGCCATGACGCCGCCACAGGGCAGGGCGCCCTCGCGCCGGGCATGGGCCAGCGCATCAAGCGACACGTCCGTCGTGTAGAGCACGCGGCGCGGGCCGGCATGCGTTCGGATCGCGGCCAGTTCGGCCTGACTCAGGCGCGCGTTGACGTTGACGCTCCAGGCGTCGAGGCTGGCGATCGCGAACAGCAGGGCGACCTGCGCCACGCAGTTTTCGCTCACTAACATGACGCGGTCGCCGGGGCCGATGCCGAGGGTGGGCAGGAGGGTGGCGTAGCGGTCGATTTCCAGCTGGAGGTCGGCGTAGGACCAGGCCTGGCCGTCTTCAACCAGCGCGGAGGCGTGCGGTGCGCGTTCGGCGTGATGGCGGACGATGGCGCTGATGCGCGCGGGGAGGGTAGCGGGATCGATCATGGCCGCCTGCTTTATACCCGCTCGGCCGCATCGAGGCAACCCGTAGGGTGGGCAGGAAGACCTGCCTACCCTACGGGTTTCGTGTCACTCATGCCAACCCGAACGCCTCCCCGATCGACACCACCTCCCCCGTCCCCTGCGCATCGTAGCCCGGCAGCGCCGCCACCAGCCGGTGATACGACGGCGCGCGCATCAGCTCGAGCAGCTGCCCCATGGCCGGCTCGTCGAGCGCGTCGCGCCGCACCGCGAAATAATAGACCTCGCGCTCCAGGGGGATGAAGTCGAGCTTGAACTGGGCGGCGGCGGCGCGCATGCCGACGCCGGCATCGGCCATGCCGCTGGCGATGAACGCCGCCACTGCCGAATGGGTGAACTCGGCGCTGTGGAAGCCCTGGATGGCGTCGACCGGCAGGCCGTCGGCCGCCAGCATCATCTCGAGCAGCATGCGGGTGCCGGAGCCGGCCTGGCGGTTCACGAAGCGTACGCCGGGCGCGGCCAGGTCGGCCAGGCCGCGCAGGCCGAGCGGGTTGCCGCGTGCCGTGATCAGGCCCTGCTCGCGGCCCGCCACCCGCAGCAGGCAGTGCTGGTTCGGGTCGAGCCAGCGCAGGTACCACGCTGCGGTCTGGGCCTGGAAGCGCCCGATCGGGATGTGGAAGCCCGCCAGGTCGCATTCACGCCGCGCCAGCGCGACCACCGCATCGGTACTGGTGCGGTAGCGCGAATCGATCGGCAGGGCGTCGCGGTCGACGCAGTCCATCAGGGCCGCTACCGCAAAGCCGTGGCTGGCATCGAGACGCAGCGCGCGCAGGCGCCCGGCCGTGATGCGCACCAGTTCCGCTTCGAGTTCCGAAGCCAGGCTTTGCAGCGTGGGCGACAGGCGGGCGGCGATGCGGCGGTCGGCCCAGACCAGCTTTTGCGCCAGCGGCGTGAGCACCGTGCCGCGTCCGCGCCCGGTCTGCAGCAGCTGCTGGCCGAACAGCTCCTCGGCCGCGCGCAGCAAGCCCCAGGCATAGCGGTAGGACAGCTTCACCGACTTGGCCGCCTGTGCGATCGAACCGGTGTCCTGGATCGACAGCAGCAGGCCGAGCAGGTCGCCCGTGTCGAGCGGCGCTTCCCCCTTGATGCTGATTTCCCAATGCGGGCGGATGTGAATGTTAAGCATATGCTCAAAATAGCCTATTTCTACCCAGAAAACATCATGTTAGTCTCGCGGAAATAACAAAATTTGATGATTTAATATGCTTTTAAAAGCATATACCCATTCCTATAAAAATCTGGAGACAACATGGCGCTATTTAGTTTTCTTGACAAGGAGCACACGATCGCAGGGCCGGGCTTCAACCGCTGGCTGGTCCCTCCGGCCGCGCTCGCGATCCACCTGTGCATCGGCATGGCCTACGGATTCTCCGTGTTCTGGCTGCCGCTGTCGAAAGCGCTCGGCATCAGCGAGTCGCTGGCCTGCCCGGCCGAGATGAGCTTCATGGCGCAGGTCTTCGCGACCACCTGCGACTGGAAGATCTCGATGCTGGGCTGGATGTACACGCTGTTCTTCGTCTTCCTGGGCCTGGCGGCCTGGCTGTTCGGGGGCTGGCTCGAGCATGCGGGCCCGCGCAAGGCCGGCCTGGTGTCGGCCGTGTGCTGGTGCGGCGGCCTGGTGATCTCGGCGCTGGGCGTGTATACCCACCAGATCTGGCTGATGTGGCTCGGTTCCGGCGTGATCGGCGGTATCGGCCTGGGCCTGGGCTATATCTCGCCGGTGTCGACCCTGATCAAATGGTTCCCGGACCGCCGCGGCATGGCGACCGGCATGGCCATCATGGGCTTCGGCGGCGGCGCCGTCATCGGCGCACCGCTGGCCGATAAGCTGATGAAGTACTTTGCCACCCCGACCTCGGTCGGCGTCTGGGAAACCTTCCTGGCCCTGGCAGCGATCTATTTCGTCTTCATGGTGGCCGGCGCGATGACCTACCGCGTGCCTGCTTCGGGCTGGAAGCCGGAAGGCTGGACCCCGCCGGCCGCGAGCGGCAACACCATGATCACCACGCGCCACGTACACGCCAGCCGCGTCTGGGGCATTCCGCAGTTCTGGCTGATCTGGGGCGTGCTGTTCCTGAACGTCTCGGCCGGCATCGGCATCCTGGGCATGGCCTCGCCGCTGTTGCAGGAAGTATTCGGCGGCCGCCTGATCGGCCTCGACCTGGGGATCAATGACCTCGACGCGGCCCAGAAGGGCCAGATCGCGGCGATCGCCGCCGGCTTCACCGGCCTGCTGTCGCTGTTCAACATCGTCGGCCGCTTCGGCTGGGCTTCGTGCTCCGACTACATCGGCCGCAAGGCGACCTATTTCGTCTTCCTGATCCTCGGCTTCATCCTGTACGTATCGATTCCGTCCGCCGGCCACGCCGGTCAGCTGGCCCTGTTCGTCGGTTGCACCTGCATCATCCTGTCGATGTACGGCGGCGGCTTCGCCACCGTGCCGGCCTACCTGGCCGACCTGTTCGGCACCCAGATGGTCGGCGCAATCCACGGCCGCCTGCTGACCGCCTGGGCCGCTGCCGGCGTGGTGGGTCCGCTCCTGATCAACTACATCCGCGAATACCAGATCGCCAACGGCGTGCCGAAGGCGCAGGCCTACGACGTGACGATGTATGTGCTGGCCGGGCTGGTCGTGGTCGGTATCGGGCTCAATGCAATGATCCGTCCGCTGGACAACCGCCACTTCATGACCGACGATGAACTGGCGGCCGAGAAGAAGCTGGCGCGCGAGAAGGAAATCACCGCGACCAGCGGCACCCGCGTCGGCGGCGGCACCGCCGCCACGGCCGCCAACCCGGCCATGACGACACTCGCCTGGATGGCGGTCGGCATTCCGCTGATGTTCGGCATCTGGGTGACGCTGCAGAAGGCGTCGGCGATGTTTAATTGACGTCTGCTCGAGCGTGATTTGAACACGCGGGAATGGTAGTTCAGGCCAGTGGCCTGAACTACGCATTGCCCACCTTCCCGCGCGTTCAACCACCCTTTGAACCGCCGGGCTGCATTCAACAACGAATCAACGCAACACGAAATAATTGGGACACCCCATGAACCACCCTATCATCCCGATCGCCATTTCCGGCGCCAGCCGCCAGCGCAAGCGCGAAGCCCCCAAAGGCCGGCGCGTCGACCCGCAAGCCCTGGCTGAAGTGCAGGCCCTGCTCGGCGGCGCGTCAACCCAGAGCGACCTCCTGATCGAGCACCTGCACAAGATCCAGGACAGCTTCGGCTGCCTGTCGAGCCAGCACCTGGCTGCGCTGGCACAGCAAATGCGCCTGGCGCAGACCGAGGTCTACGAGGTGGCCAGCTTCTATCACCACTTCGACCTGGTGAAAGAGGGCGAGGCCGCCCCCGCCGCGCTGACGGTGCGCGTGTGCGCGGGCCTGTCTTGCGAGATGGCAGGCGCCACGGCGCTGCTGGAGAAGCTGCCGGCACTGCTGGGCCGCGAAGTGCGCGTGCTGGCGGCGCCCTGCATCGGCCGCTGCGAGCAGGCGCCGGCGGCGGCGGTGGGGCAGCATGCGGTGCCGCATGCGACCGTGGAAAAGCTGGTGGCGAAGGTAGCGCGCGGCGAAACGCGTGAACCGTTTGGGGGCCACGTCGACTACGCGGCCTACCGCGAGGGCGGCGGCTATGCGCTACTGCGCGCCTGCGCCGGCGGGCAGCACGAGGTCGAGCAGGTCATTGGCACGCTGGAATCCTCCGGCCTGCGCGGCCTGGGCGGCGCCGGCTTCCCGCTGGGGCGCAAATGGCGCATCGTGCGCGCGGAAAGCGGCCCGCGTCTCATGGCGATCAACATTGACGAAGGCGAGCCGGGCACCTTCAAGGACCGCGTCTACCTCGAGCGCGACCCGCACCGCTTCCTGGAAGGCGCCCTGATCGCCGCCTGGGCGGTCGGCATTGAGGCCATCTATATCTACCTGCGCGACGAATACCACGGCTGCCGCGCCATGCTGGAGGCCGAGCTGGAACAGCTGCGCGCGGATCCGCCGGTGCAGGGCATGCCCCCGATCTTCCTGCGCCGCGGCGCCGGCGCCTATATCTGCGGCGAAGAATCAGCCATGATCGAATCGATCGAAGGCAAGCGCGGCATGCCGCGCCTGCGCCCGCCCTACGTGGCCCAGGTCGGCCTGTTCGGCCGCCCGACGCTGCAACACAATTTCGAGTCGCTGCACTGGGTGCGCGAGATCCTCGAGCGCGGCGCCGACTGGTTCGCCGGCTTCGGGCGCAACGGCCGGCGCGGCCTGCGCTCGTTCTCGGTATCGGGACGGGTGCGCGAACCGGGCGTGAAGCTGGCCCCGGCCGGCATCACGATCACGCAGCTCATCGAGGAGTACTGCGGCGGCATGCAGGAAGGGCACGCGTTCTATGCCTACCTGCCGGGCGGCGCCTCGGGCGGCATCCTGCCCGCATCGATGGGCGACATCCCGCTCGACTTCGATACCCTGCAGCCGTATGGCTGCTTCATCGGCTCGGCCGCGGTGGTGGTGCTGTCCCACCACGACAGCGCCACGGCCGCCGCGCGCAACACGCTGGCCTTCTTCAAGGACGAGTCCTGCGGCCAGTGCACGCCCTGCCGCAACGGCACGGCCAAGGCCCTGGACATTGTCAAGCAACCCGTCTGGGACGTGCCGCTGCTGGGCGAACTGTCGCAGGTCATGCGCGACGCGTCGATCTGCGGCCTGGGCCAGGCGGCGCCGAATCCCTTCGACTGCGTCATCAAATACTTCCCGCACGAGCTCACGCAATCCCCGACCCCGCAGGTGCCAGCATGAACGCGATGACCCCGACCGTTACCTTCGAACTCAATGGCCGCGCCGTCACGGCGCTCGCGCACGAATCCCTGATCGAGGTCGCGGAGCGCGAAGGTGTCGAGATTCCGCGCCTGTGCTACAAGGAAGGCTATGAAGCGGTCGGCAACTGCCGCTCCTGCATGGTCGAGATCGACGGCGAGCGCGTGCTGGCGCCATCGTGCTGCCGGGCCCCGACTGCCGGCATGAAGGTGCGCACCGACAGCGCGCGCGCCGTCGCCGCCCAGAAGATGGTGCTCGAGCTGCTTCAGTCCGACATGCCGGAAGCCGAATACACCCGCAGGAACGAAGTCGATATCTGGGCCGAGAAACTCGGCGTGGGCAAGCCGCGCTTTGCCGCGACCCGCGCCCAGCCGCAAATCGATGCGACCCACGCTGCGATTACCGTCAACCTCGATGCCTGCATCCAGTGCACCCGCTGCGTGCGCGCCTGCCGCGACGAGCAGGTCAACGACGTGATCGGCCTGGCCTTCCGCGGCGAGAACGCGAAGATCGTGTTCGACCAGGACGATGCGCTGGGCGCCTCCACCTGCGTGGCCTGCGGCGAATGCGTGCAGGCCTGCCCGACCGGCGCGCTGATGCCGGCGCGCGAAGTGGCGCTGCACATCCCGGACAAGCAGGTCGATTCGGTCTGCCCTTACTGCGGCGTCGGCTGCCAGCTGACCTATAACGTCAAGGACAACAAGATCCTGTTCGTGGAAGGGCGCAACGGCCCGGCCAACCTGGGCCGCCTGTGCGTCAAGGGCCGCTACGGTTTCGATTATGCGCACCACCCGCACCGCCTTACCAAGCCCCTGATTCGCCGCGAGGGCATGCCGAAGACCGGCGACTTCACGATGGACCCGGACCGCGTGCTGGACGTGTTCCGCGAAGCGAGCTGGGAAGAAGCGCTGGCGCTGGCCGGCGGCAAGCTGGCAAGCATCCGCGACACTCACGGCGGCAATGCGCTGGCCGGCTTCGGCTCGGCCAAGGGCAGCAACGAAGAGGCCTACCTGTTCCAGAAGCTGGTGCGCACGGGCTTTGGCACCAACAACGTCGACCACTGCACCCGCTTGTGCCACGCCTCGTCGGTCTCGGCCCTGCTGGAAGGGATCGGCTCGGGCGCGGTCTCGAACCCGGTGATGGACGTGACCCGTGCCGAAGTCATCGTCATCATCGGCGCCAACCCGACCGTGAACCACCCGGTGGCCGCCACCTGGATCAAGAATGCGGTCAAACTCGGCGCCAAGCTGGTGGTGCTCGACCCGCGCCGCTCCGAGCTGGCGCGCCATGCGCATCGCTACCTGCAGTTCAAGCCCGATACCGATGTCGCGCTGCTCAACGCCATGATGCACGTGATCGTCAGCGAAAAGCTGGTCGATGCGGACTTCATCGCCAGCCGCACCATCGGCTACGAACAGCTCGAAGCGAACGTGGCCGACTACAGCCCGGACGCGATGGCGCCGATCTGCGGCATCGACGCCGAGACCATCCGCTACGTGGCACGCCTGTACGCGACCTCGAAGGGATCGATGATCCTGTGGGGTATGGGCGTGTCGCAGCACGTGCATGGCACCGACAATGCGCGCTGCCTGATCGCCCTGGCCCTGATGACGGGCCAGATCGGCCGTCCGGGCACCGGCCTGCATCCGCTGCGCGGCCAGAACAACGTGCAGGGCGCGTCCGACGCCGGCCTGATCCCGATGATGCTGCCGGATTACCAGCGCGTCGACAACCCGGTCGCGCGCGCTCGTTTTGAGGCCGCCTGGGGCGCCACGCTTGACCCGAAGCCGGGCCTGACCGTGGTCGAGATCATGGACGCGATCGATGCCGGCCAGATCCGCGGCATGTACATCATGGGCGAGAACCCGGCCATGTCCGACCCGGACGCCAACCACGCGCGCGCCGCGCTGGCGGCACTGGAACACCTGGTGGTGCAGGACATCTTCCTGACCGAGACGGCCTACCTCGCCGATGTGATCCTGCCGGCGTCCGCCTTCCCGGAAAAGACCGGCACGTTTACGAATACCGACCGCCTGGTGCAGCTGGGCCGCCAGGCCATCGACCCGCCGGGCGACGCGAAGCAGGACCTGTGGATCATCCAGCAGATGGCCAACCGCCTCGGCCTGCCGTGGAATTACGGCCATGTGTCGGAAGTGTTCGACGAGATGCGCCACACCATGGCCAGCATCGGCGGCATCACCTGGGAACGCCTGGAGCGCAACGGCGCCGTGGTCTACCCGTGCATGAACGAGGGCGACGTCGGCCAGCCGGTGGTGTTTACCGAGATCTTCCCGCGCGAGGGCGGCAAGGCGCGCTTCGTGCCGGCCGATATCATCCCGGCCGACGAGCGCCCGGATGCCGACTACCCGCTGGTCTTGATTACGGGCCGCCAGCTGGAACACTGGCACACGGGCAGCATGACCCGCCGCGCCACGGTGCTGGACGCGATCGAACCCGATCCGGTGGCGCTGGTGCACCCGCTCGACATGGAACGCATGGGTATCGCCCCGGGGCAGCCAATCACGATCGCCTCGCGCCGCGGCGAAGTGGTGCTGTATGCGCGCGCCGACGACAGCTCGCCCGTGGGTGCGATCTTCGTGCCCTTCTGCTATTACGAGGCAGCCATCAACCGCCTCACCAATGCGGCGCTTGACCCGTTCGGCAAGATCCCGGAGTTCAAGTATTGCGCGATCAAGCTCACGCCGGGAGGGGAGGTGGCGCAGCAGGGCAGCTACGGTGGCGGCCAAATCCTGGCCGGCATGGCACAATTGGCAAGATGAACCACAAAGACCTGCCACGCTACCGACCTGAACTGTCAAACGCCAGCGCCCGCCTCACCCACGAGGTGAGCGCGCTGGACGAGCGCGGCCGGCAATCCGGCATCGCGATCCCCGCCGAACGTCCCCTTACGGTGTATGTGGACAAACGCGAGATCGTCACCCTGATGACGCTGGGCGGCGCGCCTGAAGCGCTGACCCTCGGCTACCTGCGCAACCAGCGGCTGGTGCGCGCGCTGGAAGACATCGTCTCGATCCAGGTCGACTGGGCGGTCGATGCGGTGGCTGTCAGCACCCGCAGCGGCATCGCGGACGTGGAGGAACGCACCGCGAAGAAGGTCGTCACCACCGGCTGCGGCCAGGGCTCGGTGTTCGGCGGCCTGATGGACGAAGTCGACCAGATCGTACTCCCCGCTGACGCACGCCTGGCGCAGTCGGTGGTCTACCGCATCGTCGAGACCATCCGCACCCAGCAATCGATCTACAAGCAGGCCGGCTCGGTGCATGGCTGCGCGCTGTTCTCGAGTGACGGCACGCTGCTGTATTTTGTCGAGGACGTCGGCCGCCACAACGCGGTGGACGCCATCGCCGGCCTGATGTGGCTCGACGGTCTCGCGGGGGGCGACAAGGTGTTCTATACCACCGGGCGCCTGACCTCGGAGATGGTGATCAAGGGCGCCCAGATGGGCATTCCCTTCCTGTTGTCGCGTTCCGGCACCACCCAGATGGGCCACATGGTGGCGGAAAAGGTCGGCATGTCGCTGCTGGCGCGCTGCTCGGGCAAGCACTTCCTGCTGCTGGCCGGGCACGAACGGCTCGTATTCGAGCCCGACCTGCTGGAGCCCCTGAACGCCCCCCGGATGGCTTGACCGTGCTGGACGCGACTTCGCACGCCTTCGCCCTCCTGTTCTCCGGCGACGCGGCGCTGTGGCACATCGTCTGGGTCTCGCTCAAGACCAGCATCCTCGGCCTGCTGCTGGCCGCGCCGCCGGCAATCTTCCTCGGTTACGTGATCGCGCTGCACCGCTTCCCGGGCCGCCGCCTGGCGATCTGGCTGGCCCAGGCCGCGCTGTCGCTGCCCACCGTCCTGATCGGCCTGCTGCTGTATTTGCTGCTGTCGCGGCGCGGGCCGATGGGCGGTCTGGAATGGCTGTTCACCCAGCAGGGCGTGATCCTCGGCCAGATGATCATCGGCCTGCCGGTGCTGCTTGCGTTTACGCTGGCGGCGGTGCAGGCAGCCGATCCGCGCTATGCCGAAACCGCCGTGGCACTGGGCGCATCAACCTGGCGCGTGATGCTCACGGTGCTGCACGAGGCGCGCTACGGCGTCATGGCCGCCGTCATCAGCGGCTTCGGGCGCGTGATTTCCGAGGTGGGCTGCGCGCTGATGGTGGGCGGGAACATCGAAGGCCAGACCCGGACGATCACCACCGCCATTGCGCTCGAGACCAGCAAGGGCGATTTCGCCCAGGGCATCGCGCTGGGCATCGTGCTGGTGGCGCTGGCGCTGGTGATGAACGGCGCGCTGGTGCTGCTGCAGGGCGAGGCCCATGCGGCCGGAGGCAGGCTGTGAGTGCGCTGCTGACCGTGCACGGGCTGCACAAGCGCCACGGCGAGCGCACCCTGTTCGACATCGACACCCTCAGCATCCAGGCCGCCAGCGCCTATGTGCTGACCGGCGTGAACGGCGCGGGCAAGTCCACGCTGCTGCGCACGCTCGCCGGCCTGGAACGCTGCGAAGCCTGCACGGTCGAATTCGATGGCCACAGCATGCCCCTGCATCCGTATCCGCCAGCGCTGCGCCGCGCCATCGTGTTCGTGCACCAGCACCCGATCATGTTCTCGACCAGCGTCGCCCACAACATTGCCTACGGCCTGGTCGCGCGCGGCGACGACCGCCGCAGCATCGCCGCCGCGGTCGAGGAAGCGATGGACTGGGCCGGCGTGGCCCACCTGCGCGACACGGCTCCCAACCGCCTGTCCGGCGGCGAGAAGCAGCGCGTGGCGCTGGCGCGGGCGCGCGTGTTGCAACCGCGCCTGCTGCTGCTCGACGAGCCCACCGCCAATCTCGACGGCCCGGCGCGCGAGCAGGTGATGGCCCTGATTCCGACCCTGCTGGACGCCGGCAGCAGCGTGGTGATGGCCTGCCACGACCGCGACCTGATCGGGCTGCCCGGCATTCACCGCCTGAAGCTGCGCGACGGGCGCCTTGAACTTCGTTGACCAACCAGGAGAGCATCCATGCAACGCCGTACCTTTACCGTCCTGCTATCTGGCGTCCTGCTGGCCGCGCCGCTGGCCCACGCCCAGGACGTCATTCGTCTCTCCACCACCACCAGCACCGAGAACTCCGGCCTGCTCAAAGCGCTGCTGCCGGCCTTCGAGGCGAAGACAGGCACGAAAGTGCACGTGATCCCGGTCGGCACCGGCAAGGCGCTCGAACTGGCGAGGAACGGCGACGTCGACGTGACGCTCGTGCATGCGCGAGCGCTCGAGGATAAATTCGTGGCGGAGGGCTGGGGCGTGGACCGGCGCGACGTGATGTACAACGACTTCATCGTCGTGGGCCCATCGAGCGACCCGGCCGGCATCAAGGGCGGCAAGGATGTCATCGCCGCGTTCCAGAAGATTGCGGCGAGCGGCGCGCGCTTCATATCGCGCGGCGACAATTCCGGTACCGATGTGATGGAAAAGGGCTACTGGCAGCAGGCGGCAAGCAAACCGGCAGGGGCCAGCTACGTCTCGGCGGGCCTGGGCATGGGCGAGGTGCTCAACATGGCGGCCGAAATGCGCGCCTATACGCTGACCGACCGCGCCACCTATGGCGCCTACCGCGCGAAAACCGGCCTGGCCGTACTGGTCGAAGGCGACAGGCGCATGTTCAATCCCTACGGGATCATCGCGGTCAACCCAGCCAAACACAAGGGCGTAAACTATCGTGGAGCGAAGGCGCTGATCGAGTGGATCACGTCCAGCGACGGGCAGGCGCGCATCGCCGCCTTCAAGCCAGAAGGCGAGCAGCTGTTCTTCCCGTCGGCAGCGCGCTAGGGCTCCAGCCTGGTCCGCACCCTGGCCGCGCAACCGCTCCGAGCGAACCCAGGCGCAGCTCGTGGAAGCGGTCTTCGAGTTCGCAGGTCAGGAACAAGGTAACGCCTTTCAAGCGCAGGACGGTGGTCGGGCGATACAGGCCTTCGCGGAAATCATCGCGGTCTTCGGGGGCGATGGCCAGCTCGAAGCCGGACAGCGAATCGAGCACGACCCGGGTCGCCCCCGTGGCGTCGATTTTCGCGAGCAGTTCGTGGAGCAGTTCGTCGACCGACAGGTCGAGCTCGCGCACGCCCCTGGCGCCAGTGGGCGCAGGTCAAGTTTGTCGGTCATGCCGCGTTCTCCTGAATATTGATGTCGGCGCCCTTGGGCGGGAATGCGGAATCCAGGAACCGGGCCGCGAGGCGCGCGCCGATCAGTTCCTCCAGTTGCTTCGTGTAGGTGTCCAGCAGGGCGCGGTTGACCGCGTCGATGTCGCGAGGCGTGCAGCCTTCGAGGCTGTGGACGAAGGCCTCGAAGGCTGCGGCCGGCTGGGATGCGGACGCCTGCGGCAGCCACGGGAAGGCTTTGCGATGGATGGTCACGCTGCGTGCGAACAGCAGGTGAGCGCTCAGCGGGCCTAGCAGGGGCGCGAAGCAGTCGAACATCACACGCCAGGTCGCGGCTGCCTGCGCGGCCGTGGCGGAAGCGTTAGCTGAAGCAATGCGCTCCATGATCCTTGCGAGCAGCTCAGTCTGTGTTGGCATAGGTTCAGGCAGTCGCTGCCGCCACTGGGCGGTGAGCATGGGTGGAAGGTCCGGGATAGGAATCTATCCGATTGCGGGTGCATCGGACGGGCCTGCCCGCGATGGCGCCAGCGGCAGTTCGAGCGCCACTTCGGTGCCATGCCCCTGCGTGCTGGTCAAGGCCAGCGCGCCGCCGTGCGTGGCGACCCGCTCGTCCAGCCCGAGCAGGCCATAGCTGTTCGGCTTGCGCGGCGCACCCGGGTCGAAGCCGATGCCGTTGTCGGTGATGCTCATGCAGAGCATTTCCCGCGCGGTGCCGAGCCGGATGTTGACGCGGCTTGCCAGCGAATGGCGGAACACATTGTTCAGGCATTCCTGCAGCACTCGGTAGACGGTCAGCAGGGTGTCTTCGTCGAGCACCAGGCCGGTAATCGCCGCGTCGGCGTCGAGCTGGCACACGATGCCGCTGGCACGGGTGAACTTGCGCACTTCCATTTCGAGCGTGGCCAGCAGTCCCAGCTCGAGTCCGGCCGGCCGCAGGTCTCCCATCAGCTGCTTGACCGTACGCAGCGTCGTGTCGACATTGTCGAGCGCGGCCCCGACCCAGTCGCGCAGGCGCCCCTGGCGGCTGGCGGTATGCTGGTACAGCATGACGATGTCGATGCGCAGCGCCAGCAGGTTCTGGCCGAGGGCATCGTGGATTTCGCTGGAGATTCGCTTGCGCTCGGCTTCGCGGTTGGCGAGCTGGTGGGCCAGCAGGTCGTGCAGGGTTTGTTCGGAAACGCGCAGCTTGTCGATGCAGCGTTCACAGGCGAAGATCTTCTCCACCAGCGCCTGGTTTACCAGCATCTGGTTTTCGGTCAGCTCCAGGACGGCGGCATGGAGCGCAGCCGTGGCGGCCTCGTCGTGATCAACGTGGACATGCTTGGGCGCCGCAGGAGGGCGCTGGCCTCGCGCCGGGCTGTCGTGGCCTGAAAGTTGTGGGTGCATTTGGCTGAGTTAGCTGATCAAGCGCAAAACAGGAGCAAACGTCATCGGTTACCACGCTTTAACCCTATGCGTATTGGTGCGGCAAGTCAAGCACCGGCATGGGCCGGGGTGGTTCCTGCGCCACGCGTGGCGAGGGACGGCCAGGCACATTGAGGCTGCATCAAAATTGTCACGTCAATGCGTCGATGACGACACAATGTATTTGCCCATGTAGAATGTAAAGATGGTTAAAAAAGCCCTGATTGTCGATGACATGCCGCTCGACGTCGAACTGACACGGCGGGTCTTGCGAAGTTGCGGCGACGATCACGAGATCGTGGTGGCCTCGGACGGCGAAGAAGCGCTGCGCGAACTGAACCGGGCGCAAGATTTCGATGTCGTCCTGCTGGACCTGAAACTACCCAAGGTGGATGGCTTCGAGGTGCTGAAAGAGATCTCTTCCAAACCTTTCATGTCCGAGATCCCGGTGATCGTCCTGTCGAATACCCGCAACGAGAGCGACCGCATGCGCAGCCGCATGCTGGGTGCCTGCGAATTCGTGGAAAAGGCCATGGACTACTCGGAGTTCGACGCGAACCTGCGGCGTACCCTCGCCCAGTACGGCTTTTGCCGTGCATGAGCTGCTGGATTTTCGCCACAGCTAATTACGTTTGGTTAATCGTTGGTGAGCAAACACGGTCGGCGCGGCCTACTTTGACCGTCGCGAACGTGCGCGGCATCATCGAGCGCCAGGTCAGGCAGCTCTCGCACCTGATCGATGACCTGCTGGACATCGCCCGCATCCCCAACGGAAAGTCGACATCAAGAGGGAAGCGGTCGACCTGAAGTCGATTGTCGCCAATGCCGTGGAGACCAGTCTGCCCCTGATCGAGAAAGGGCGCCATGTGTTCAGCATGACGCTGCACGATGCGCCGCTGCCGGTCAATGCCGATGCCACCCGCATTGTCCATGTTCAGACAGGTCGGCCGCAACATGCTGCATTCCCAAGGGGGCTGGGGGCATGGAGCGCCGTACCATCGTGGCGGTGTCGGGCTGGGGTGCGAAGGACGACCTGGCGCGCTCGAAGGAAGCCGGGTTCGACATGCATTTCACGAAGCCCGTGGGGCCGGCGCGGCTGAGCGACTTCCTGGATGCGCTGCCGGCTCAAGCGCCACGCTAAGCGCGGCAAGGCGCCCGGCCGGCGCCCCGGGAATCACATCAGGATGACGTCGTACTGCTCCTGGTGATAGCCTTTTTCCACCTGCAGCGAGATGCGCTTGCCGATGAAGTCGCCCAGCATCGCCAGGTGCTGCGATTCTTCCTCTAAAAACAGGTCGATCACTTCCTGCGAAGCGACGATGCGGAATTCGCGCGGGTTGAACTGCTTGGCTTCGCGCAGCAGTTCGCGCAGGATCTCGTAGCAGATGGTGCGCGAGGTTTTCACCTGGCCGCGGCCAGCGCAGGCCGGGCAGGGCTCGCACAGGATATGGGCCAGCGACTCGCGGGTACGCTTGCGGGTCATCTCCACCAGTCCCAGTGCCGAGAAGCCGCTCACCGACACCTTGGTGCGGTCGCGCGCGAGCGTCTTCTTCAACTCGGCCAGCACCTGGTTGCGGTGCTCGTTGTTCTCCATGTCGATGAAGTCGAGGATGATGATGCCGCCCAGGTTGCGCAGGCGCAGCTGGCGCGCGATGGCATGGGCGGCCTCCAAATTGGTCTTGAAGATGGTGTCGGCAAAATTGCGCCCGCCGACATAGCCGCCGGTATTGACGTCGATGGTCGTCATCGCCTCGGTCTGGTCGACGATCAGGTAACCGCCGCTCTTCAGGTCCACGCGGCGTCCCAGCGCGCGCAGGATCTCTTCCTCGACGCCGTACAAATCAAACAGCGGGCGCTCGCCGGTGTAGTGCGCCAGGCGCGACAGCACGCTGGGCGTATAGATTTGCGCGAACTCGACCAGCATGTTGAAATTCTCGCGCGAGTCGATCTGGATGGTGGCCGTCTCGTCGTGCACGAAGTCGCGCAGCACGCGCTGGGCCAGGTTCAGGTCCTGGTAGAGCAGGGAGGTCGGCGGGCGGGTGCGCGCGCCCTGCACGATCGAGCCCCAGGTCTTGCGCAGGTAATCGACGTCGGCGGCGATGTCCACGTCCGAGGCTTCCTCGGCCTGGGTGCGCACGATGTAGCCGCCTTTTTCTTCCTTCGGCAGCAGGTTCTGCAAGCGGGTGCGCAGCTGGTCGCGGTCGGCTTCCTTCTCGATCTTCTGCGAGATGCCGATATGCTGGTCTTGCGGCAGGTAGACCAGCATGCGGCCGGCGATGGAGATTTGCGTGGACAGGCGCGCGCCCTTGGTGCCGATCGGGTCCTTGATGACCTGCACGGTCAGCACCTGGCCGTCGAACAGCAGCTTTTCGATCGGGGTGGGAGTGGTGGCGGCGCCGTCGTGGCTGCGCGCTTCCCAGATGTCGGCCACGTGCAGGAAGGCGGCGCGTTCCAGGCCGATGTCGATGAAGGCCGACTGCATGCCCGGCAGCACGCGCACGACCTTGCCCAGGTAAACATTCCCCGCCAGCCCGCGCGTCAGGGTGCGTTCGATGTGCAGTTCCTGCACCGCGCCCTGGAGGACCAGCGCAACGCGCGTTTCCTGCGGAGTGATGTTAATGAGGATGTCTTCGTTCATGGGACCAGTCGCGCGGTATTGTTCAGGGTGCCATGATACACGGTGGGGTGGGTGGCCGGGATGGTGGATCAGCGTTGTCTCGCAGGGTGGGCAAGTTCCTTGCCCACCCTGCGAGTCGCGGCAAATCCGACGCCGGCCAATCGCGTCAGATTTGATGCCGGCAAACCGGGTCAGATCTGGTAGCCCGCCTTGCGCAGCAAAATTGCCGTCTCGAACAGCGGCAATCCCATGATCCCCGAATGGCTGCCCTCGATATGCTCGACGAACAGCGCAGCCAGGCCCTGGATGCCGTAGCCGCCGGCCTTGTCGTAGGGTTCGGAGCTGGCGCAATAGGCCTTGATCTGGGCCGGGGTGAGCTTGGCGAAGCGCACTTCCGACACCTGCGTGATCTGGTCGGCGACGCGCTCGGCATGGATCGCCACCGAGGTCAGCACCTGGTGGGTGCGGCCGGACAGGCGCTCGAGCATGGCGACCGCCTCGAGCGTGTCGGCCGGCTTGCCCAGGATCTCGCCGTCGACCGTGACGGTGGTGTCGGCCGTCAGGATGGGACGCAGCGGCTGGCGCCGCATCTGCAGGATGTTCCAGGCGAACGCGCCTTTTTCCCTGGCCACCCGCGCCACGTAGGTGTGCGGGTCTTCGCCCGGCAGGGCGTCCTCGCTGATGTCGACGCCGCGCGCCGGATCGCCACGCACCATCAACAGTTCGAATTCCACGCCAACCTGGCGCAGCAGTTCGCGCCTGCGCGGGCTCTTGGAGGCGAGATAGATTTTCTTGTCAGTGAGTTTCATCGAGGTCAGACGCGGTGGTACGGATGGTTCTGGGTAATTGACCAGGCACGGTACAACTGTTCTGCGAGCATCACACGCACGATTCCGTGCGGCAGTGTCATGCTCGAGATGCGGATCATGCCTTCGGCGCGCGCTTTCAGCTCGGGATCGAGGCCATCGGCCCCGCCGATCAGGAAGGCGGTATCGCGGCCGTCCTGCTGCCAGGTTTCCAGCATCTGCGACAGCCCGACGCTGGTCAGGTCCTTGCCGCGCTCATCGAGTGCGATGATGCGCACGCCCTTGGGCAGCACCGCCTCGATGCGCTCGCGTTCGAGCACCATCGCGGTGGCGGCAGTCTTGCTGCCGGAGCGCTCGACCGGCTTGATTTCCTTGAGCACGATGCGCAGCTCGGGCGGCATGCGCTTCGTGTACTCGCCGAACCCGGATTCGATCCAGGCCGGCATTTTGTGCCCGACGGCAGCAATGATCAGTTGCATGGGGTCAGAAGATGCGGCTTATTCTTCAGCCTTCTTCACGCGACGGATCACTTTTTTCACTGGCGCTGCGTCGGCCGGTGCTGCTGCCTTGGTCACGCGCTTCGGCGGCTTGGCCTTGGTCGCTTCGACGGCGGCGATCTCGGTCTTGCTTGGCGCGACCTTGATGGTCTTGCCGACCGGGGCTTTCTTGGCGGCCGGTTTCTTGGCGGCCGCGGGTGCCGCTGCCTTCTTCGCCGCCACAGGCTTGCGCTCGCGGATCGGCTTGACTTCCGGCTGCGCCTGGGTGGCCGCCAGGTGCTTGGACTTGGCCTTCGGCTCGGCTGCTTCGGCTTCGACGGTCGACTTGCGCTTGGCCGCGCCCAGCTTCACCGGCTTCTCGCCCCAGATTTCTTCCAGGCGGTAGTACTGGCGGATGGCCGGCTGCATGATGTGGACGATCATGTCGCCGAGGTCGACCAGCACCCATTCGCCGGTGTCCTCGCCTTCCATGCCGACCACGTCGCCGCCGGCGGCCTTGACCTTGTCGCGCACCGAGGCGGCCAGCGCCTTGGTCTGGCGGTTCGAGGTGCCCGAGACCACCGCGATGCGGTCGAACAGGCTGGTCAGGTGCATCGTGTCGAACACGGTGATTTCCTGTCCTTTGACGTCTTCAAGGGCGTCAACGACGAGGGTTTGTAGTTTCTTGATATCCATTAGCTTTTATATAAGTTATGTTGTTGAATATAGTCTAGCACTTGCGACGGAAGGCGCGCGCTAATGTCGGCACTCGTCTTCGTGCCCGTACGCAGGGCGTTTCTAACTTGTGTGGCAGAAATATCTACCGCCAGGGTCTCTGCGAGGCAGACTTTGCCGTATGGGGCAAGGCGCACTTCCGCCGGCGTCGCCAGACGCTGCGAGAGTTCCTGCGCTACCGCTGGGGGCAATTTATCCTGATCCAGTTCATATCCCGGGCGTGCAGCCACGCCGAGGTTGCATAGCGCGAACAGCTCATGCCATTCGCGCCAGGTGTCGAGCTTTTGCAGCTGGTCGGCTCCCATCAGGAAGACAATCGATGCTGCTGGTCCGACGGTGTTGTCCAATTCGGCGCGCAATCCGCGCAGGGTGTCCACGGTATAGGTCGGGCTGCCGCGTTCGATCTCCTGCAAGTCGATCGTCACACTCGTTTCCGACCCCGCGAACGGCTGCCCGCCAAAGGCCAGTTCGAGCATGGCGATGCGCTGGGCGTCGCTGGCCTGCAGCGCGCTTTTCTGCCACGGCCGGGCCGGCAGGATGCGCAATTCGTCAGGGCGCAGCAGCTCGGCGAACAGCGCAGCCAGCGCGACGTGGCCGTGGTGGACCGGGTCGAAACTACCGCCCAGCAGGGCGACGCAACGCGTCACGGCGCCAGCCAGTCCCGGTGCACGAGGAAGTCGCTGTAGAGCAGCGCTTCCGGGCTGCCCGGTTCCGGATGCCAGTCGTAGCGCCATTTAACGATCGGCGGCATCGACATCAGGATCGCTTCGGTGCGCCCGCCCGACTGCAGGCCGAACAGGGTGCCGCGGTCCCACACCAGGTTGAACTCGACATAGCGCCCGCGCCGGTAGGCCTGGAAGTCGCGTTCGCGCTCGCCGTAAGGCGTGTCCATGCGGCGCTGCAGGATCGGCAGGTAGGCATCGAGGAAGCCGTTGCCGACGCTTTGCACCATCGCGAAGGCGTCATCGAAACCGGCTTCGTTGAAGTCGTCGAAGAAGATGCCGCCCACGCCGCGTGCTTCTTTCCGGTGTTTCAGGTAGAAATAGTCGTCGCACCAGCGCTTGAAGCGCGGGTGCAGGTCTTCGCCATAGGGCGCCAGCGCATCGTGGCAGACCTGGTGGAAGTGGCGCGCGTCCTCGAGATTGCCGTAGTACGGCGTCAGGTCCATGCCGCCGCCGAACCACCAGACCGGCTCCTTGCCCTCCGCGGTGGCTTCGAAAAAGCGCACGTTCATGTGCACCGTCGGCGCGTAGGGATTACGCGGGTGCAGCACCAGCGACACGCCCATCGCTTCCCAGGCGCGGCCGCTCAGTTCCGGACGCGCTGCCGCAGCCGACGGGGGCAGGCTGGCGCCGGTAACGTGCGAGAAGTTTACTCCGCCCCGCTCCAACACATTGCCCTCCTCGATCAGGCGCGAGATGCCGCCGCCGCCTTCCGGGCGTTCCCAGGTGTCGCGCAGGAAGGGCTTGCCGTCGATGTCTTCGAGGGCCTGAACGATGCGGGACTGGAGATCGAGCAGCCAGGCTTTGACAGCGATAGGATCGGGGGTGGACATGCGCTTGGGATGGTGTTGGGGAAAAGGAAGGGGCAGATTGTACACCTGCGTGGGGTTCTTATTATTGTGGGGGGGAGCTAGCGGTGCGCGACGAACTTGGATCCCGGCGCAGGCCGGGACCCAATTTTGCACGCCTACCGTTGACACAACATGCGGCCGTCAGCAGAAACTCACTTCACCCCACGCCACCCAATATCGCGCCGGTACTGCGCGCCATTGAAGTGGATCTTCTCCACCGTCTCATACGCCCGCTTCTGCGCCATCTTGACGCTGTCGCCCAGCCCCACGACGCACAGCACGCGGCCGCCGTTCGATTGCAGGGTGCCGCCGGCCAGACTGGTGCCGGCGTGGAAGGTCACGCATTCCGGCGTCTCGGCCGGGATGCCGACGATGGTGTCGCCCTTGCGCGGGCTGTCCGGGTAGCCCGCGGCGGCCATCACCACGCCCACCGCGGTGCGGCGATCCCATTCCAGTTCGACCGCATCTAACGTGCCGTTGCAGGCATGGTCCAGCACCGTGAGCAGGTCGCTTTTCAGGCGCGCCATGATCGGCTGGGTCTCCGGGTCGCCCATGCGGCAGTTGAATTCCAGCGTGCGCGGGTTGCCTTCGGCATCGATCATCAGGCCGGCGTACAGGAAGCCGGTGAAGACGATGCCGTCTTTCGCCATGCCCTGGATGGTCGGGTTGATGATCTCGCGCATCACGCGCGCATGCATCGACGGCGTCACGATCGGGGCAGGAGAGTAGGCGCCCATGCCGCCGGTGTTCGGGCCGGCGTCGCCATCGAGCAGGCGCTTGTGGTCCTGGCTGGTGGCCAGCGCCAGCACGTTCTTGCCGTCGCACATGACGATGAAGCTGGCCTCTTCGCCGGCCAGGAATTCCTCGATCACGATGCGCGCGCCGGCATCGCCAAACGCATTATCCGACAGCATGTGGTCTACCGCAGCATGCGCTTCGGTCAGCGTCATCGCCACCACCACGCCCTTGCCGGCGGCCAGGCCGTCGGCCTTGATCACGATCGGCGCGCCATTGGCGTCGACATAGGCGTGCGCTGCCGCGGCATCCGAGAAGCTCTGGTACTTTGCGGTCGGAATGCCGTGGCGTTCCATGAAGGACTTGGCGAAATCCTTCGAGCTCTCGAGCTGCGCCGCTTCGCGTGTCGGGCCGAAGATCTTCAGGCCGCGCGAGCGGAACAGATTCACGATGCCGGCGGCCAGTGGCGCTTCCGGACCCACCAGGGTCAGGGCGATGCCTTCGGCCACCACGAAGTCGGCCAGCGCCGCCGGGTCGGTAATGTCAATGTTCACCAGATGCGGGTCGAGCGCGGTGCCGCCATTGCCCGGCGCGACGAAGACGGTCTGGACGCGTTCCGATTGGGCCAGTTTCCAGGACAGGGCGTGTTCACGGCCGCCAGAGCCGACTACGAGAATTTTCATGCGAGCTTTTCCAGCTTGGTTACCAGCTTATTCTTCAATGACGGCGTTGGTGAAGACTTCCTGGACGTCGTCCAGGTTCTCCAGCGCGTCCAGGAGTTTCTGCATCTTGATGGCGTCGTCGCCGGTGAATACGGTTTCGGTCGCCGGCTTCATGATGACTTCGGCCACCTCGGCCTTGAAACCGGCTGCTTCCAACGCTTCCTTCACGCTCGAGAACGCGAACGGGTCGCACAGCACTTCGAAGCCGCCTTCCTCGTCCTGCACCACGTCGTCGGCGCCGGCCTCCAACGCCGATTCCATCAGCTTGTTCTCATCCACGCCGGGCGCGAACAGGAACTGGCCGGTGTGCTGGAACATGAAGGCCACCGAACCCTCGGTGCCCATGTTGCCGCCGAATTTGCTGAAGGCGTGGCGCACTTCGGCCACGGTGCGTACGCGGTTGTCGGTCATGCAGTCGACGATGATGGCCGCGCCGCCGATGCCGTAGCCTTCGTAGCGCACTTCTTCGTAGTTCACGCCTTCGAGCTCGCCCGAGCCGCGCTGGATGGCGCGGCTGACGTTATCCTTCGGCATATTGGCGTCAGCGGCCTTCTCGACCGCCAGGCGCAGGCGCGGGTTGGAAGCGATGTCGCTTCCGCCCATGCGTGCGGCCACGGTGATCTCCTTGATCAGGCGCGTCCAGATCTTGCCGCGCTTGGCGTCGGTAGCGGCTTTCTTATGCTTGATGTTGGCCCATTTGCTGTGTCCAGCCATGTCGAAAAATCCTTAGACGGTATGCAAGAGTGGCCGACATTCTAACATAGGCCCCTCCTGCAAAATCGTCTGGCGACGTCAGCACAACAGCAAGAAAACCGCATCGGCACCGGCAGACTAGAGATGCCTCAAGGGAACATCCGCCACGTGCCCCAGGCCACCAGCACCAGGCCCGACACCCAGCCCGCCAGCGTGCCTTCCTTCAGGCGCAGCTCGCACAGCAGCAGCAGGCCCACGGCCGCCACCACGCCCGGGTCGCCCGGCCCGCCTCCCAGGGGCAGCAGGAGCAGCAGCCAGCAGCAGCCCAGGCAGATGCGCCCGTGCTCCGCACCCTGCCACAGCGCACCCGCCATGCCGCCGCGCCACTCGGCCAGCACACCCGGCAGCGGCGTGCGGCAATAGTCCAGGCACTCGTGCTTCGCCGGGGTCCACTGGTAGACGCCGGCGGCCACCATGGCCAGCCCGGCGCCGGCCGGGTGGCGCACCGCCAGCGTGGCGTCGAGCATGCCGGCGTCGTGCAGGGTCCAGTGGATGAGCGTGACCAGCGCCGCGAAGCCGCACCAGGCCAGCAGGCAGCCGCCCGCGTACAGCGCGGCGGCAAGGCGCGGCCAGCGCAAGGCCTCGCATTCGTCGGCCAGGCGCGCGTACACGAACACGGCGCCGGCGGCCGCGGGCAGCATCAGCCCCACGCACAGGCCCGTCCATATCACGAACACCAGCACCAGTTGCCCGGCCTGCAGCGGCGCCGGCGCCGAACCGGCAAAGTCGCGCAGGGCGCCACCCGGCGGCGGATGCATGCCCTGGAAGGCGAACCACGACCAGCAGGCGCCTACCAGCAGCACCAGCCAGGCCAGCGCCAGCCAGGCCCGTGGGCCCGGGCGCTCATCGACGACGAACAGGCTCATCGTGAACCTCCGCTGCGCTTGCACCGGCGCGCCGGGCGTTTCTCGGCGGCGATTGCGCTTTGGTTATGTTCGGTGCGGCGGGTGCTCCAAGGCGTGCCCCGGTTCGCCATCAAGGTGCTCATGCGATCTCTCCTCGTTGTGATTGCCGTGCAAGGTTCGACAGCCTGCCGGCCGCGCCGTTCTCCGGTCCGCTCCAGCCTGCCTCCAGCAAGCACGGCTGATCGCTCGTACAATCGTCGGATGAAACCAAGCGCCACCGCCAACGCTGCTGCTCCTTTACCACGTGCGGCCCTTCTTGCCGGCCTGTCGATCGCCATTGGCGGCGCCATCTTGTTCTCCACGAAGGCCGTCGTCGCCAAACTGCTGTATCGCTACCACATCGACGCGGTTACTTTGATCGCGTTCAGAATGCTGTTCTCGTTTCCGGTATTCGCCGCCGTCGCGCTGTGGAAGATGCGGACCCAGCCGCCACTAAGCAGCCGCGACCGCTGGCGCATCGCCGGGCTGGGCCTGCTCGGCTATTACCTGTCGAGCTATCTCGACTTTTTGGGCCTGCAGCACATTTCGGTCGGGCTCGAGCGCCTGATCCTGTTCCTGACGCCCACCTTTGTCCTGCTCGCCAACGTGGCGATCTTCAAGCGCCGCATTGGCGTGATGGAGTGGGCGGCGTTGGGGCTGGCCTACTGCGGCATCGTGCTGGTGTTCGTGCACGACCTGGCCGGGAGCTCGGGCAGCACCATCCTGGGCTCGCTGCTGGTGCTGGGCTCGGCCGTCGCCTACGCCCTGTATTTGCTCGGCACCGGCGAGATGGTGCGCCGCATCGGATCACTCCGCCTGGTGGCCTATGCGATGTGCGTCTCGAGCGTGGCCTGCATCGGCCAGTTCTTCCTGCTGCGTCCCGCCAGCCTGCTGGTGCAGCCGCCGCAGGTATACTGGCTGTCGCTCGTGAATGGGGTATTCTGTACCATCTTCCCCGTGTTCATGACCATGGCCGCGGTGCAGCGCATCGGCGCTGCAACGGCTTCGCAGGCCGGGATGATCGGCCCGGTCTCCACGCTCTTCCTCGGCGCGCTGATCCTCGGCGAGCCGGTCACCAGCGTGCAGCTTGCCGGCACCGGCCTCGTGCTCGTGGGGATCTACCTGTTGTCGCTCAAAAAATGACGCTTCCAACCAACCCTTCGGAGAACCCATTGGTGAAACCACGCCTGGCGCTGATCGCGCACGACAAGAAAAAGGACGACATGATCACGCTTGCGGGCGAGTACCTCGGCTTCCTCCAGGGTTGCACCCTGTCGGCCACCGGCACCACCGGCGGGCGCCTCGCCAATGAACTGGGACTGGCGGTCGACCGCAAGCATTCGGGCCCGGTCGGCGGCGACCTGCAGATCGGCGCCATGCTGGTCGAGGGCGAGATCGACTGCGTGATTTTTTTACGCGACCCGATGACGCCCCAGCCCCACGAACCGGATATCAACGCCCTGGTGCGCGCCTGCGACGTGCACAACATCCCGTGCGCGACTAATGTCTCGACCGCGCGCCTGGTGCTGTCGCAACTGAGCGCCGCCACGGCCCAACCATGAAAGGAGACCACATGCTGGTCAAAGCAATCCGCATGGCCGCCACCGGCGGGCCTGAAGTGCTGGAGTATGTCGACGTCGAGGTCGGCGAACCGGGGCCGGGCGAGGCGCGCGTGCGCCATCACGCGATCGGCCTGAATTTCATCGATACCTATTTCCGCAGCGGCCTGTATCCGCAGGCGCTCCCGAATGGCCTGGGCCAGGAAGCGGCCGGCGTGGTGGAGGCGGTGGGCGAGGGCGTGCTTCATGTGGCGCCGGGCGACCGGGTGGCCTATGCGGGCGGCCCGACGGGCGCCTACAGCCAGGCGCGCGTGATGCCGGCGCAGGTGCTGGTGCGCCTGCCCGAAGCGATTTCCTTCGAGACCGGCGCGGCCATGATGCTGCAAGGGCTGACGGTCCAGTACCTGTTCACCTCGACCTACAAGCTGCAACCGGGCCAGACCATCCTGTTCCATGCAGCCGCGGGCGGCGTCGGGCTGATCGCCTGCCAGTGGGCGCGGGCGCTCGGCGTGAACCTGATCGGCACCGTGGGATCGAGCGAAAAAGCGGCGCTGGCCAGGGCGCATGGCGCGGCCCACGTCATCAACTACAACACCGAGGATGTCGTGCAGCGCGTGCTCGAGATCACCGGGGGCGCCAAGCTGCCGGTGGTGTACGACTCGGTCGGCAAGGACACCTTCATCCGTTCGCTCGACTGCCTGCAGCCGCGCGGCCTGATGGTCAGCTTCGGCAATGCCTCCGGCGCGGTGCCACCGTTCGCGCTCAGCGAACTGGCGTCGCGCGGCTCGCTCTACATCACGCGGCCGACGCTGTTCGCCTACGCCTCCAAACGCGAAGAGCTGGAAGCGATGGCGGCCGACCTGTTCGGCATGGTCGAAAGCGGCAAGGTGAGGATCGACGTCAACCAGACCTTCGCGCTGGCCGATGCCGCCGAAGCGCACCGCGCGCTGGAAGGCCGCCGCACGACCGGTTCCACGGTGCTGCTGCCATGAGGGATACCGGGGAAGACCCTCCAGTCCCACGTCCGGAAGGAGATGGCACGCCGAAGTTCGGGCGGCTGCTGATCGTGCTGGTGCTGGCGATTTTGCTGGTGGTGGCGATTACGATCGGGTCCGAAGCCTATTTCACGTAGGGTGGCGGGTCTTCCGCCCACGCGGTGATCGTTGGTGCTGGATACTTCGCGATCGCGCTGGCGGCCGTTGAACGCGTGGGCGGGGAGAGACCCGCCCACCCTACGGGTCGCGGCAAAGCGCGCTTCAACAAAAAAATGGGGCCTCGCGGCCCCATTCTTCCTCAACGCGCTGGCTATCAGCCGTTCTGCCGCTTCAGCTCCATCCGCCGTGCCACGCCCGACGGCCCCGGGAAACCTTCGAAGGCACTCTGCACCAGGGCCGGCATCACCGCCGGCGTCGACATCTGCCGGCTGGTGTTGTGCACGGTGACGTCGAACAGGCGCTTGCCGTCGCCCGCCGACTTGATCCCGACCTGCAGCTCACGGCGGTACTGGTGCTCGATTGAGACCTGGTAAGCCGGGTTCCAGAACGGATCGTAGAAGGGACTGTACAAACCGCCCCAGTAGGGATTATGGAAGCCCCGGTAGCGGCCGCGGTAGGAATAGCGCAGCGGGTGCATCATCGGCTGGTAGAAGGGCGACATCATCGGTTCGAACACGCGCACCGGCACGTCGGTGGTGGTAAAGCGCATCGACACCGTCAGCGCCGGCTTGGCGCCATCCGCGTCGCGAAAACCCAGGCGCGCCAGCTGGCCGCGCACCAGTTCCTGGTAGGCGCGCCATTCCAGCGTGTCGTCCTGCATGGGCGGCACTTCGAAGACATAACTCTTGTCCTCGATCTGCGCGGGCCACTGGTGGAAGGTGGTCACATCGCTGCGGATCGTGGTGGCGCAGCCGGCCAGCAGCAGCGAGCAGGCCGCCACGGCGGCGGTCATCAGGCGTTTCATTACTCTCTCCCTGGTCAATACGGACTTTCGCGAGCGTCTAGATTAGGACTTGTTCCGCATTCTCGCAGAATAATTTACTCCCAGTTACGGGGCGTACATTCTGATACATACGTCCCGGCGTATCAAGCGGTGCGAGCGCGGCAAAGTCTTGTTGGTAAAATAAGCACTTCACCTCACTGTCTATTGCGGACTCCCTCTATGCGCACCGATACGCCCCAGACGATTTACCGGAGTGACTACACCCCGCCGAGCTACCTGGTGGATACCGTGGAACTCGGTTTCGACCTCGACCCCACGCGCACCGTCGTGGCCAACCGGCTGAGCATGCGCCGCAATCCCGCCAGCGCCCAGCGCGAGATCGAACTCTACGGCGAGGACATCGAACTGGTGGCGCTGCGCCTGAACGGCCGGCTGTTGGCCGAGGGTGACTACGCGGTCAACGGCAGCTTGCTCACCATTCCGAACACGCCCGAAGAGGTCACGCTCGAGATCGAAACCGTGTGCGTGCCCGAGCAAAACACCACGCTCAGCGGCCTGTACACCTCGAACCGCAACTTCTTCACCCAGTGCGAGGCCGAGGGTTTCCGCCGCATCACCTATTTCCCGGACCGCCCGGACGTGATGGCGAAGTACACGGTAATGTTGCGTGCCGACAAGCAGCGCTATCCGGTGCTGCTGTCCAACGGCAATTTGCTCGAAGAAGGCGACCTCGGCGACGGCCGTCATTTCGCCAAATGGGAAGACCCGTTCAAGAAGCCGTCCTACCTGTTCGCCCTGGTCGCCGCGCAGCTGGTCTGCCAGGAAGAGACCTTCCGCCTGGCGGACGGCCGCGACGCCCTGCTGCAGGTCTGGGTTGAAGACGGCAACCTCGATAAAACCGACTACGCGATGCAGTCGCTCAAGCACAGCATCCGCTGGGACGAAGAGCGCTACGGGCTGGAGCTCGACCTCGATCGCTTCATGATCGTCGCCACCAGCGACTTCAACATGGGCGCGATGGAAAACAAGGGCCTGAACATCTTCAACACCAAGTTCGTGCTGGCCAACCCGCGCGTGGCCACCGACATCGACTTCCAGGGCATCGAGGCGGTGGTGGCGCACGAATACTTCCACAACTGGACCGGCAACCGCGTCACTTGCCGCGACTGGTTCCAGCTGTCGCTGAAGGAAGGCCTGACGGTCTTCCGCGACCAGGAATTCACCTCGGACATGATCGGCACCGAGCTAGGGCGCGCCGTTACCCGCATCGACCAGGTGCGCACGCTGCGCCAGGCCCAGTTCCCCGAAGACGCCGGCCCGATGGCCCACCCGGTGCGCCCGGACTCCTTCGTCGAGATCAACAACTTCTATACCGTCACGGTTTACGAAAAAGGCGCCGAAGTGGTGCGCATGTACCAGACCCTGCTGGGCCGCGAAGGCTTCCGCAAGGGCATGGACCTGTATTTCGAGCGCCACGACGAGCAGGCCGTCACCTGCGACGACTTCCGCCTGGCCATGGCCGATGCCGGCGGGCGCGATTTCACCCAGTTCGAGCGCTGGTACAGCCAGGCCGGCACCCCGCAGCTGCGCTTCGAAACCCGCTACGACGAAGCGGCCCAGACCTATGAGCTCACGCTGTTCCAGAGCTGCCCGGCCACGCCCGGCCAGGCGGCCAAGCTGCCTTTCCACATTCCGGTCGCGGTCGGCCTGCTCGATCGCGCGGGGCGCGACATGCCGTTGACGGTAGGCGGCAAGGACATGGGCACCACGGCCGTGCTCGAGCTGCTGGACGAACAGCAGACCTTCGTCTTCACCGGCGTGGCCGAGCAACCGGTGCCCTCGGTGCTGCGCGACTTCTCGGCGCCGGTGATCCTGCAGGGCGGCTATACCGATGCCGACCTGCTGCACCTGTTCAACCACGACAGCGACCCGGTCAACCGCTGGGAAGCCGGCCAGCGCCTGGCGATGGGCCGCCTGCTCAAGCTCACCGGCGAAACGGCAGCCGACGGGAAGCTCAGCCTCGACGAGACCTTCATCGAGGCGATGCGCAAGATGCTGACGGACGAATCGCTCGACCCGGCCTTCCGCGAGCAGGCCTTGCTGCTGCCGTCGGAAACCATGCTCTCCGAGCAGCTCTCCGAGGTCGACCCGCTGGCCGTGCACGTGGCGCGCCAGTTCATGCGCGCCAACATCGGTGCCAGGCTGCGCACCGAACTGCTGGCGCAGTACGAAGCCAACCTGACCCCGGGGCCGTACAGCCCGGATGCGGCGTCCGCCGGCAAGCGCGCCTTGAAAAACCTGGCGCTGTCCTACCTGAACGCCGCGCCGGACGAGGAAACCATCGCGCTGGCCGCGCGCCAGTGCCGCGAGGCGGACAACATGACCGACCGCGCCGCCGCGCTCAGCACCCTGATCCATGCGCGCGCGCCGCAAGCCGAGGCCGAACTGGAACGCTTCTACGACGAGTTCCAGGGCGAGGCGCTGGTGGTGGACAAGTGGTTCGCCATGCAGGCAACGGCTCCGACCACCGACATCGCCAAGGTGCGCGAACTGATGCGCCACCCGGCCTTCAACCTGCGCAACCCCAACCGCGCCCGCAGCCTGGTCGCGAACTACTGCATGAACAATGCGGTGCAATTCCATGCCCCGAACGGCAGCGGCTACCTGTTCTGGGCCGAGCACGTGACCTTGCTCGATGGCCTCAACCCGCAGGTCGCCGCGCGCCTGGCACGCGCAATGGACCGCTGGCGCCACTTCACCCCAAGCCTGCAGGTGCACATGAAGACGGCGCTGCAGCAGGTGGCGGGGCAGCAGCGCTTGTCGAACGACGTGCGTGAAGTCGTCACGAAAGCGCTGGCCAACCAGGGCTGAAATATTGTTATCCCGTAGGGTGGGCAGATCTGCCTGCGCGGTGATCGTTATCGATCGATATGTCGCGACGGCGCCGACGATTGTTGACCGCGTGGGCGGGAAGACCCGCCCACCCTACAAAAACAAAAATCTATTCAAAACCAAACCAAAGGAAGTCCATGAAACGCGTCAGTCTCACGCAATACCTGGTCGAAGAACAACGCCAGCACCAGACCATCAACGCCGAACTGCGCCTCCTGATCGAAGTCGTCGCCCGTGCGTGCAAGCGCATCAGCTATTCGGTCAGCAAGGGCGCGCTCGGCGAAGTGCTGGGCAGCGCCGACACCGAGAACATCCAGGGCGAGGTGCAGAAGAAGCTCGACGTGATCTCGAACGAGATCCTGCTGGAAGCGAACGAGTGGGGCGGCCACCTGGCCGCCATGGCCTCGGAAGAGATGGAAACCATCCGCCAGATCCCGAGCCGCTATCCGAAGGGCGAATTCCTGCTGCTGTTCGACCCGCTCGACGGCTCCTCGAACATCGACGTCAACGTCTCGATCGGCACCATCTTTTCGGTGCTCAAGGCCCCGGAAGGCATGAACGAGCCGACCGAGCAGGACTTCCTGCAGCCAGGCACCCAGCAAGTGGCGGCGGGTTACGCCGTGTACGGCCCGCAGACCATGCTGGTGCTCACCACCGGCAACGGCGTGCACTGCTTCACGCTCGACCGCGAAATGGGTTCCTGGGTGCTGACCGAGAGCGACATGATGATCCCGGAAACAACCAGGGAATTCGCCATCAACATGTCGAACAAGCGCCACTGGCACCCGCCGGTGCAGCGCTACGTGGACGAGATGCTGCTTGGGTCCACCGGCCCGCGCGGCAAGGACTTCAACATGCGCTGGATCGCCTCGATGGTCGCCGACGTGCACCGCATCCTGAACCGCGGCGGCATCTTCATGTACCCGGCCGACATGCGCGACCCTTCGTCGCCGGGCAAGCTGCGCCTGATGTACGAAGCCAACCCGATGGCGATGATCGTCGAGCAGGCCGGCGGCGCCGCCACCGATGGCAGCAAGCGCATCATGGACATCCCGCCGACCAGGCTGCACCAGCGTGTGCCGGTGTTCCTGGGCTCGAAATCGGAAGTCGAACTGGTCACCCGCTACCATGCTGAGTGAATGACTTTGTAGCAATTCTGCTGCGAATTGCCGAGTCGGACTAGCAAGTGTGCAGGGTTGTTTGCTAGAATACGGCTCTTCGTCGGGTTCGCCCGCGTAGAGCCGCTGTAGCTCAGTCGGTAGAGCAGCGCATTCGTAATGCGAAGGTCACCAGTTCGATTCCGGTCAGCGGCACCAAAAATTCAGTAGTACCAGATGGAGGGTTACAGGCTTCGGCGTGTAGCCCTTTTTTCTTTTGGCCCGGCGCCGCTGGCGCCGCCGGCTAAGCAGCTTGCAAAACAGGGTGGTTGCCACCGCCACCAGTGGAGGCCGCCTCACTTCCTGCGGTAGTTGACTCTTCCAGTCCGATAGCCTGACTCTGTTAGTCAGCGCACGGTCAGTGAACCTGATCCATTGTATTTTTTGTATCGTGTCGCAGCGTCTGATACTGCGCGCAATTTCGGACCGCCACAGCGACCGCCCACGAGCGACGACGAATACGTCGGCGCTAGACATGGAACTTTTGCGCTGGCTTTGGGTCATTGAGATGAAATCGTGACCCTGGGCAAAAGAGCAAAGTGCCGTTTGATATAGCGCACGCCAGTCTCGTCCCTTCGTTCTGTTTTAGGCGGAATCGAGGAAGAATGTGGTGATAGTCGAGTTTCGGTCTACTTCGCGTTGGTCTACATTTAAACGAGGGATACATCATGGATAATCAGAAATCTACCGAGGGAAAAGGCAGCGACGCAAGCCGCGAGGGTTCGGGTTCGAGCATTGGTAAAAACCAGACGCCTGGTTCGAACCAGAGCAGCAGCTCGTCCGGCAACAACCAGAGCAGCTCGTCGGGCAGCAGCCTGGGCAGCGCCAACGCTACGCCAGGCAGCGCCAAGCCGGCAACCGGCAGCAGCACGGGCTCCGTCGGTGGCACCAGCAATGCAGGCAGCCAGCAGAGCGGTACCCAAGGTTCGGGCAACATGGGCAGCAGCAGCCTGAGCGGTTCGTCGTCGAGCCCATCGAGCACCAGCGGTAGCCAGCAAAGCGGTTCGTCGTCGTCGAGCCTGTCGGGTTCGTCGAGCCCGTCGAGCCCGTCGAGCCCATCGAGCTCGTCGAGCCCATCGAGCTCGTCGGGCAGCAGCCTGCAGAGCGGCTCGTCGTCGAGCGCAGCCGGCAGCAGCGGCAGCCTGAGCGGCACCAGCAGCACCAACAGCGCACTGGGTACCAGCGGCAGCGGCACCGGCAGCACCGGTGGCAGCATGGGTGGCGCAAGTTCCCAGTCGTCGTCGGATACCGGCAAGTCGCAGGCAGCCGGCGGTATCAAGGGTGCCATGGCGTCGGTGTCGGCATCGGTGTCGCCTGACAAGCTGCACGAGAAAATCGACGCAGTCGCGCAAGGCGCCCAGCCGCTGGTCGATCGCCTGGTCGGCACCGCACACGCAGGCGTCGATCGCCTGAGCGGCCTGCTGAGCGGCGCGGGTGAAACCCTGGGCCAGCGCAAGGGCCAGCTGGGCGAAACCTACCAGAACTACTCGGTCAAGAGCACCGAGTACGTGAAGACCAATCCAGGCACCGCCCTGCTGGTCGCAGCCGGCGTCGGCTTCCTGCTGGCCAAGCTGCTGGGTGGCAGCAGCACCGAGCGCAAAGACTCCCGCTACTACCGCGACTGATCGCCGTAGTCGTCAAATAAAAAACCCGGCAGGCGCCAAAGCCTGTCGGGTTTTTTATTTGTGGTTTCACGTAGGGCGGCCGGCTTTGCCGGCCGCGCGTTCAAGCGCATGAAGCACAGCCGCAAAGACGGTCGGGCCCCTTTTCACACTGTTCGAACGCGCGGGCGGCAGGACCCCGCCCACCCTACGAAAACCTCAACTTCAAGGCCTACTTGACCGTGTCGGTCGCTACAACCGGTGCCGGCGCCTGCTTCGGCTTGTGCCGCAACTTGCCCATCCCGCGCTTCATCAGGTGCTCGAAGTCGTCCACATACGTGAACACCGCCGGCACCACCAGCAGGCTCAGCAGGGTAGACGTGATCAGCCCGCCGATCACCGCAATCGCCATCGGCGAGCGGAAGCTCGGGTCGCCTGACAGGCCCAGCGCCAGCGGCAGCATGCCGGCGCCCATGGCGATGGTGGTCATCACGATCGGGCGGCTGCGCTTGTGGCAGGCATCCACCAGGGCGTCGAAGCGGTTCAGGCCGGCCTTGCGCGCCAGGATGGCGTAGTCCACCAGCAGGATCGAGTTTTTCGTCACGATCCCCATCAGCATGATCAGGCCGATCATGGTCGGCATCGACAGCGCACTGTTGGTGATGAGCAGGGCGACAAAAGCGCCGCCAATCGACAGCGGCAGTGCCGCCAAAATGGTCACCGGCTGCATGAAGTCGTTAAACAGCAGCACCAGCACGCCGTAGATGCACAGCACGCCGATCAGCATTGCCACGCCGAAGCTGGCGAACAGCGCCTGCATTTCCTGCGCATCGCCCAGTTCCGCAATCTGCACCGAAGGCGGCAGCTTCTGGAACACGGGCAGGGCACGCGCTTCGTCGTTGACCTCACCGAGCGAACGGCCCTGCAGCTCGACGTCGAGCGTGACGTTACGGGTGCGGTTCAGGCGATCGACCTGGGCCGGCCCGCTTTCCATCGTGATGGTGGCGACATTCGCCAGCAGCACCGGTCCGCGCGCACCCGGCACCGTGAGGCGTCCCAGCGCATCGAGGTCGGCGCGCACCGCGTCCGGCAGCTTGACCCGGATCGGCACCTGGCGCTCGGCCAGGTTCATCTTCGCCAGCGAGATGTCGTAGTCGCCCGCGGTAGCCACGCGCACGGTTTCGCCGATCGCGGCGGCGGTCACGCCCAGGTCGGCGGCGCGTGCGAAGTCGGGCCGCACGATGATTTCGGGACGCACCAGCGAGGCGCTGGAGCTGACGTTGCCGATGCCCTTGAGCGTGCGCAGTTCGCGCTCGGCCTGGCGCGCAGCAAGGCTCAGCGCTTCCGGGTCTTCGCCGCGCAGCACCAGCTGCAACTTGGTGCCGGTGTCGTTGGCGCCCACGTTGAAGCGTGCGCCCGGGATCTGCGCGACCTTCTCGCGCAGCGCGCGCTCGATATCGGACAGGCCGGTGTCGCGCTCGTCGCGGTGCGAGGTGGTCACGGTCAGCACGGCGCGGCGTGCTTCGGCCGCGGCGCCCGGTGCGAAGGCGTCGCCGCTGGAGCCGCCGCCGATCGAGCTGAACACGCTCTTCACGCCCGCGACCTGCATCGCCGCGATGCGCGCCTGCTCGGCCACGGCATGGGTTTCGGCCAGCGTCGAGCCGGGCGGCAGTTCGAGCGTGACCAGGGTCTGCGAGCGGTCGGCCGGCGGCACGAAGCCGGTCGGCAGCAGCGGCACCAGCGCGATCGATCCGATGAAGAACAGCGCCGAGGCGATCGCGGTCACCAGGCGGTGGCGCAGGCACCACTGCATGACGCGCATGTAAAGGCTCATCAGGCGGCCGTCCTTTTCCTCGCCCAGGCGCTTGGCCGGCTTGAGGATGTAGGCCGCCATCATCGGCGTGAGCAGGCGCGCCACCACCAGCGAAGCAAGGATCGCGAGCACCGCGGTCCAGCCGAACTGCTTGAAGAATTTACCCGGGATGCCGCCCATGAAGGCGGTCGGCAGGAACACGGCTACCAAGGAGAAGGTGGTGGCGATCACCGCCATGCCAATTTCGTCGGCCGCTTCCAGCGCCGCCTGCATCGGGGTCTTTCCCATGCGCAGGTGGCGCGAGATGTTCTCGATCTCGACAATGGCATCGTCCACCAGCACCCCGATCACCAGGGCCAGCGACAGCAGGGTCACCATGTTCAGGGTGTAGCCGAACAAATACTGGCCGAGGAAGGCCGGAATCGCCGACAGCGGCAGGGCCGCGGCGGCGACCAGGGTGGCGCGCCAGTCGCGCAGGAACCACCACACCACCAGCACCGCCAGCAGCGCGCCCTCGTACAGCATCTCCATCGAGGCGTCGAAGTTTTCCTGCACCGGGGCCGAGTTGTCGATCACCTCGCGCAGCACCACGTTCGGATGTTCCTTCTGCAGCTGGGCCATGGCCGTGCGCGCGCCTTCGGCGACGTCGACTTCGCCCGCGCCGCGGGTGCGGAAGATCTCGAAGCCGACCACCTTGCGGCCATCCTGCTCGGCGATCGAGCGCGGCTCGGCCACCGTATCGGTGACGGTCGCCACCTGGTCGAGGCGCACGTGGCGCCCGCCCGGCAGCGGGATTTCCATCTGTCCCAGCGCCGAGGCCGACTGCACGGTGGCGATGGTGCGCACCGACTGTTCTGCGCCGTTCACGTCGCCGCGTCCGCCCGGCGCTTCGCGCTGCACGTTGCGCAGCTGGCGCGAGACGTCCAGCGCCGAGACCTGCAGCGCCGCCATGCGGGCGTCATCGAGTTCCACCCGCACTTCGCGCGTGACGCCGCCGACGCGTTTTACCGCGCCCAGGCCCGGTACGCTCAGCAGGCGCTTGGCCACGTCGTTGTCGACGAACCAGCTCAGTTCCTGGTCGTCCATGGCGCTGCCCGCACTCTTGCTTGGCGCGGCGGTAAAGGTGGCGACCACGCGGCCGGCGGTGGCGGCCTTGGTCACGCTCGGCTCGCGCATCTCGGGCGGCAGGTCGGCGCGCACGCGGGCGACTGCGTCGCGCACGTCGTTCACCGCTTCGGCCAGGTCTTTCTCGAGCACGAATTCGACGGTGACGGTCGCCACCCCGTCGAGCACCTTGGTGTAGATGTTCTTCACACCCTGCAAGGTAGCGACCGAATCCTCGATCTTGCGCGCGACCTCGGTTTCCAGCTGGGCGGGCGCCGCGCCTTCCAGCGTGGCGGCGACGGTCACGATCGGCAGCTCGATGTCGGGGAAGTCCTGGATCTTGTTGGCCTTGAAGGCCAGCAGCCCCGCCAGGGTGAGCAGGGTGAACAGCATGATGGCCGGAATCGGGCTCCGGATGGACAGGGCGGAAAAATTCATGATCGTGCCTTGTTCAGCGTGCCGCGGTCTGGCGCGGCGCCGGGGCCGCAGGCGCCGGCACATTGCGCACCAGATCGCCATCGTTCAGGAAGCCCGCGCCACTGACCACGATCGGCGTGCCGGCCGCCAGCCCGCCCACGATCTCGACCCGGTCGCCCAGGCGGCGGCCGGTGGTGACTTTCAGCTGGCTCACGCGGCTGTCGCGGTTCAGGCGGAATACATAGGTGAAGCCATCGCGCACGGCGACCGCCTGCTGCGGCACGGTCAGGGCGTTCGATTTGCCCAGCTCGAAACGGCCGCTGGCGAACATGCCGGCCTTGAGCGGCGCGTTCGCGGACAGCGATGGCGGCAGGTCGACATACACCAGCGCCAGGCGGGTCTGCGGATCGACCGTCGGCGCCACGGCGCGCACCTTGCCGCTGATTTCAAGGCCGCTGGCGGCGCGCACCGCTGCGCGCATGCCCGGCTTGATGCGGCCAAGGTCGCTCGAGGTGATCTCGGCGCGCCACTCGAGGCGGCCCTGGCGGATCATGCGGAACAGTTCGGTGCCGGCGCCGACCACGGCGCCCACCGTGGCGCTGCGCGCCGAGATGATGCCGCTGTCGGGCGCGGTGACGGTGGCAAAGCGCAGGCGCAGGTTCTGCTGCTCCAGCGTGGCCTTCGCTGCGCCCACGCGCGCGGCCGCGGTGCGCTCGGCGGTGAAGTACTGGGTGATCTGCTGCTCGCTCAGCGCGCCGGAGCTGCGCAGGGCGCGGGCGCGGTCTGCGTTGGCCTTGGCCTCGGCGGCATTGGCCTGCGCTTCCTGCAAGGCGGCGCGCGCCTGTTCGACATCCGCGCGCACGGTCTCGCTCGCGAACACGGCGAGGGTATCGCCCTTGTTGACGACGTCGCCCACGTTCACTTTTACATCACGCAGGCGCAGGCCGTTCGACTCGCTGCCGATCACCGCTTCCTGCCAGGCGGCGACGCTGCCGTTGGCGCTCAAGCCGAGGGGCAGGGAGGTGTTCGAGGGCTGGGTGGTGGTGACGGTCAGGGCCGGCGTCGGCGCGGCGGGCTTTTCGTCCTTGGCGGTGGCGCGGGTCGGCACGGCCAGCGCAGCGGCAAAGCACAGCGCGGCGCCGGCGACGGAAACCAGGGCGGCCGGGGGAAGGTGGCGGAGGGTAGGCATATGTTTGGCAGGCTTTCGGTTAAGCTGTGAAGTGTAGCAAAAATGCAATGCCTTGAGCGCGCAGTGGCCCGGGCTCGCCCAGCTACATCGGGGCTTTACAATATTTTACGAAACCGGCGCGCAGCCCGGGCTTCGCGGGGATATAACAGTGTTCATGCGATCCTGTCCGACCTTCCTTCGCTTCGCGCTGCCTGCACTGCTGGCATTGGGGGTGCTGTGCGGCCCGGGCGCCCGTGCCGATGATGCCATCGGCGAGCAGGCCGCGCTGCACCTGCTGAACCGGCTGGGTTATGGCCCTGCGCCCGGCGAGCTGGCCCGCGTGCGCGCCATGGGCTTATCCGCGTATGTGGACAGCCAGCTCGCGCCTCCGCCCTTGCCACCCTATCTCGAGGCACAGCTGCGCGAGCCCGGTACGGATGCCGCGCGGGCGCGTGCGCAAGCCCTGCTGCGCGCGGCCGCCAGCCCGCGCCAGCTCGAGGAAGTCCTGTGCGCGTTCTGGCTGGCCCATTTCGGCATCGTGGAAGGCACAGGCCTGGATGCGGCCGACATCGGCGCGATCGCGCGCGAGGCGGTGCGCCCGCAGGTCTTCGGCAAGCATGCCGCGCTGCGGGCGGCCGTGGCCCGGCATCCGCGCATGCAGGGCCGGCGCATCAAAGGGCGCAACGAACAGGAAGCCGTGCGCGAGCTGGCCGGGCAGTTCGTCTCCGCCCCGCCCACCGCGCTGGTGCGTTCGCTGGCTCGCGTATGGAAGGACACGGGCGGCAACCAGGCAACGGTCTTGCGCAGCCTGTTCACCAGTCCCGCCTTCCTGGCCCCGGCGGAGATGGGCAGCAAGCGCAAGGACGCACTGCGTTTCGTGGTGTCGGCGGTGCGGGCGAGCGGCATCGTGGTGCACGATGCGGCGCCGCTGGTGGAGGTACTGGGGCAGGCCGGCGCGCCCGTGTACGGGCGCCAGGCGTCGATGGATGCCAGGGAGCGTGCGGATTTCGTCGCGCGCCTGTCCGAGGGCCGCTTGCCGTTGGCGGCGCCTGCGCCGCGACCCCACGAGCAGGCTTCGTCGGCCCCGCCGCTGCGGGCCACGCCGCAGGGCGCGGCCGAGCAGGGCAGGCTCGCCCAGCCAGGCCCGGTCTTGATGGAAGCGGCTACGCCCTCGGCTGCGGCGATGGCGGCCGCGCGCAACCGCCCGGCAGATGTGGACAGCTTGAAAGCGGTGCTGCTGGGCGAGGCTTTCCTGCGTTATTAAGAATCGGAAGAGGAGATGGCGCGGCGCAGCAAACCACGCCGGCCCGCCTGGGGTTGGAAACGGATCCTTGCGGCAATGAGCACAGTAGTTGTACGGTATTGCAGTGCACAAAAAACTGCGCTATATTGAAACCGTCTCCTCCAGTTTTCTCCGAAAATTGGATTGCCGCCCGCCAGCGCAAGCTTCGCGGGCGTTTTTTTGTCCAGCGTCGGCGGGGCCGTTCAGGCGCCTTCGCCCTGGAAGGAACCTGCGCGCCAGGTCAGCACCAGCGTGTCGCGGTGCCCATGCTCGCCGAGCGGCTGGATCGGGGTCGATTCGTGGATCACGGCGGCGTCGTCGAGCAGCAGCAGGGTCCAGGGCTCGATCATGGTGAAGCGCTTGCCCATCGACCCTTCGGCCTCGAACACACGCGTTTCGCCGCCCTTGATGCCGGTGCGCCCGATCAGGATGACGGCGACGAAGTCGACGCCGTCGCGGTGCGCGCCCTCGGGTGTCGGTCGGCCGATGCCGTCGGCGGTATCGATGCGGAACTGGTGCGCTTCGACGCGCCAGGTGTGGCGGCCTGCGACGTTCGAACAGACGTCGCCCAGCGCACGCAGCAGGCGCTCCCAGGCAGGCAGGGCGACCGTGCCGGGTTCGACCGGTTCGAACAGCCGGTGCATGCCGCCGTGCAGGGCGTTGTATTCGACCGGCTGCCAGTGCGCGCGGTGCGGCGTCGGCGCCAGCGTGCTGCCATCGTCGATGAAGCAGGAGTGCCGCCGCCGGCGATAGCGGCCGCCGTCCTTCAGGTAGTTGTCGAGCTCTAGCCGGTCCCAGCTCGGTACCAGCGCCTGGAGCTCGTCCAGGGTGCAGCCCGCGAGGCGGGCCACGTCGAGGGGACGCAGCAGGGCATAGCCTTCGCTGCGCACGGCATCGGCCAGGTCGGCCGGCGCGGTGTAGGGGAGTTCACGTATCGTCATCCGGTTAGCGTAGCATTTTTCCACGCTGCCGGCCCGGCCCCTACCAATTCTTGATGAAGCTCAGGCGAAAGGAACGCGGTTCGATCGGATGGAAATGGATGTCGTCGGTGGCCCCGGTTTCGCCCGCCAGGCGCGAGGCATAGTAGTAGTCGATCGCCGAGTCGCGCCGGTTGCCCAGGTTGAAGCCTTCCAGTTCCAGGCGCATGTCCTTGCCGATCCGGTAGCCCACCCGGCCATTGAGCGTGACGCTGGCATGCGAACGCACGCTGTCGTCCTCGACCAGCGGACGCGGGCCGAAATAGCGCAGGCGCAGCGCGCCCGACCACGGTCCCGCGCGCTCCACGCTCAGGCCCAGCTGGGCCACGCCTTCGACCGCACCGGGAATCTTGCGGCCGGCGTCCCGGCTGCCGGCCGGGTTGCCGCCACGGGAGCGCGCATGCGCATAGGCCGCATCGAGATTGACCGACACCCATTTGTTGACGCGGTAGTTGTTCGACAGCTCGACACCGAAGCGGCGGCTCGGGTCGCCCGCTTCGGTGGTGCCGGCGTCGCCGACATAGCGCAGCTCTGAATCGAAGTCGAGCCGGTACAGCGACAGCGTGGTTTCCATCTTCGGGATCGCCACCGTACGCAGGCCCAGCTCCATGCCGCGCGAGCGCACCAGTCCGGGCGTGCGCTCGACCGCGTCCAGCGTCTTCGGATCGATGCTGGCGACGGTGCCGCGCGCATCGTTGCTGTGGAAGCCGTGGCCATAGTTGAAATAAAACTCGGTCGAGGTCCACGGCCCGTAAGCGATGCTCAGCGATGGCGTGGCCAGCGAATCGCTGGCCCGTCCCGCGTTTTCCGGACGGTCGCCGTCGACGCGGAAGCGGTAGGCATTTGCCCGTACCCCCACCACGCTGCGCAGGGCCTCGCTCCATTTGGTGGCGTTTTCCACGTAGAGGGCCATGCTGCCCTCGCTGACATGGTCTTCGCGGGTGGTGGACAGGCGCCGGCGCGCTTTGGTAGGGTACAGGCCGTTGAAGATATTGTCGTTCTGCGCCTGCAGGCCAACCGTCATGTCGGAACTGAGGGCACCCTTGCCGTACGCATGCCAGGTATGGCTGGCGTCCAGGCCGGTGGTCACGCGCCGGTCCGGCTGGCTGAACTGGTCCCCATTGACCGGGTCGTCCAGGAAGTAGGTGAAGTTCGAATACAGGTCGAGGCGGTTGCGGATCACGTAGGCGCTGATGCTGGTCGCAGTCTCCTGGGTGGTGCGGCGCCAGGCGCCGGAGATGCTGCTGCGCTGGGCCTCGCCGCCGTCGCTCAGGTCGAGCGCATCGAAGCGTCCCAGCTGGCCGCCGGCAACTGCGCGCAGCGGCACCTGGTCGGTGGCGTTCCAGTGGCCGCGGTAATGCATCGCCGCCACGTGCCAGCCATTGTTCGCATAGCCGCGGCTGTAGCGCAGCACCGCATTGATCTTGCGGTAGCCGTCCGGGCGAGTCCACGGGCCGTCGTTCTTGAGCAGCTCGAGCGCGTAGAGCAGGTTGCCCCCGGCTGCTTCCGGCGAGCCCGCGAGTACCGTGCGCGCATAGTTGTCCTGGCCGAGCGTGATCGCCGCCAAGGGCGCGACCAGCCGGTTGGCATAGGCGATCGAGGCCTTGCCGGCCGAGGAAAAATCGCCTTCCGCGGCCGAATAGGGGCCCTTGCGGTAATCGAGGCGGGTGACGACTTCGGGAATCAGGAAATTCAGGTCGGTCCAGCCCTGGCCATGCGCATGGCTGCGCTGGTTGACCGGCATGCCGTCGACCCAGGTGGCGAGGTCGGTGCCATGGTCCAGGTTGAAGCCGCGCAGGTAGAACTGGTTGGCCTTGCCTTCGCCGCTGTGCTGGCTGGCGATCAGTCCGGGTGTCGCCTCGAGCAGTTCGCCGGGGCGGTAGACGGTCAGCTTCTGCAGCTCCTTCGCGCCGACGCTGCCGGCGCTGGCCGCGTCGCTCAGGCCGATCTGGTTGGCGCGCGCGCCTTCCACCAGCACCCGCTGCAGCACGAAATCGTCGGCCAGGACCGGGGCCTGGAAGAATAGCGCGGACAGCGGCAGGGCAAGCGGGCGAAGGGTCATCAGGGAGGCGCAGGGGCCGGTTGTTCGAGCAAGGATTGTGAAAAAGTCAATGAGCGGATTGTACCCAAATTGTTGAAATTGACGGTGTTCACTTGATTCTGCAGAAAATCAATCAGCATGCCCTGGCGCACAGTCACTGTCTTCGACAGCTGCGCGTTCTCGAGTTCCTGGTAGATGACGACGCTCTGCGAATCGGCGCTCATGCCGACCCAGCGCACCGGCAGGCGCGCACCGTCCGCGCCCTTGAGCGCGAACTGCGCCTCGACGTACTTGCGCAGCACGGCCTGGTCTTCCGGGTCGAGCAGGTCGAACTGGCGCCCGTAGGTGTTCATGAGCAGCGCTTCGATATCGTGCGCCATATAGGTGTGGACGATCTCGGTGCTGCCCGTGCGCGGATTGAAGGCCAGCTCGGTGATCCCGGTGTGGAAGCGGTGCGCGCCCGCAGCTGCGCTCAGGCACAGCAGCGCGGCGGCCAGCAGCCATTTGCGACGATGCAGCATCATTGCACGGCCTTCTTGTCGGCCGGTTTTTCCGCAGGCTTCTTGAGTGGCGTGCGGAAGTCGCGCATCAGGTTGCCCGTGGCGGGGTCACGTTCGGTCTTGAACAGCTCCAGGCGCGACGGTGTCGCCTTGCGCGGCCAGGCATTGTTGTCCTGGTTGATGTCCGCGGTTTCCCAGTACGGGTCCTGCACCAGGCTCACGATCGGCTCGTCGGTGATGAACAGCTTGGTCACCTGCGTCGGCGAGTAACGCCACACTTCGGCCGGGATGCGCTCGATGTACTTCTTGCCGCTCTTGGTTTCGATCTGGACCACCAGCGGGGTCACGAGGCCGCCCTTGTTCGAGAAGTCGACGAGATACAGGTGCTTGCCTTCCTTGAGCAGCGCCTTTTCCCAGTCTTCCAGGCCTTCGACCGTCTCGTTGAACTTGTTGCGGTCCTTGTTGGTGACGGTGAAGTCGTCGTTCTCGTTATAGAAGTCCTTGAGCTCGGGATGCGCATCGACGCGGCGCGGGAGCCCCGCGTTGCGCTGGTCGGTGATCGAAATCGGCTCGGCCTGTTTGCGCGCGCGCTGCCACGCTTTTTCGACTTCCGGATCCTTGCTGCTCACGGTGTATTCGCTGATGCCGTCCACGCTCACGTCGACCGCATCGGTGGTGTAGAACCAGCCGCGCCAGAACCAGTCGAGGTCCGTGCCCGATGCGTCCTCCATCGTGCGGAAGAAGTCGGCTGGGGTCGGGCGCTTGAACTTCCAGCGCTGCGCATACTCCTTGAAGGCGAAGTCGAACAGCTCGCGTCCCAGCACCGTCTCGCGCAGGATGTTCAGCGCGGCGGCCGGCTTGGCGTAGGCATTGTTGCCGCGCTGGAGAGTCGATTCAGCATTGGTCATGACCGGTACCTGGTTAGTGCTGCGCATGTAGTCGACGATGTTGCGCGCTTCGCCGCGGCGCGAGGGGTAATTCTCTTCCCAGGCTTCCTCGGCCAGGAACTGCAGGAAGCTGTTCATGCCCTCGTCCATCCAGGTCCACTGGCGCTCGTCCGAGTTGACGATCATCGGGAAGTAGTTGTGGCCCACTTCATGGATGATTACGCTGATCAGGCCGTACTTGGTGCTCTTCGCATAGGTGAGTTCGCCGGTCTTCTTGTCCTTGACCGGGCGTCCGGCGTTGAACGAGATCATCGGGTATTCCATGCCGCCGATCGAGCCGTTCACGGAAATCGCGGTCGGGTAGGGATAGTCGAAGGAATACTTGTTGTACTGCTCGATGGTGTGGATCACGGCGGCCGTCGAATAGCGCTCCCACAGCGGGTTGCCTTCCTTCGGGTAGTAGGACATCGCCAGCACGTCCTTGTCGCCGCTCTTGATGCCCTGGGCGTCCCAGATGAACTTGCGGCTCGAGGCAAAGGCGAAGTCGCGCACGTCCCTGGCCTTGAAGTGCCAGGTCCTGGTCGCCTTCGAGCGCACCCTCTCGGCGGCTTCAGCCTCGGACTGGGTGACGATGACGACCGGCTTCTTCGCGTTGCGTGCCTGGCGTAGTCGGTCGCGCTGGGCGGCGGTGAGCACTGCATCCGGGTTCTGCAGCTCGCCGGTCGAGGCGACCACGTGGTCGGCCGGGACGGTCAGCTGCACATCGTAGTCGCCGAACTCCAGCGTGAACTCGCCGTCGCCCATGTATTGCTTGTTCTGCCAACCCTTGACGTCGTAGTAGGCCGCCATGCGCGGGAACCACTGGGCAGCCAGGTAGATGTCGTTGCCGTCGTCGAACTTCTCGTAGCCGGTACGGCGGCCGACGACGTTCGCTTCGGGGATGTTGATGGTCCACGCCAGATTGAAGGACACGCGCGCGCCCGGTTTGAGCGGCTGCGGCAGGTCGATCCGCATCATGGTCTTGTTGACCGTATGGCGCAAGGCGCGGCCATCGGCCCCAGTCACGCTGGTGACCTGGATGCCGCCTTCGAAGCGCTGCTGTTCCAGCGTGGCCTTCAGGGTGTCGAACTTGACGCCGTCGTTGCCGCGCGCCAGCCAGGCCTCGCGCCCCGGCAAGGTAGCGATGCGGCGGTTGTCGGAATCGCCGCGGAACATGTTCTGGTCGAGCTGCACCCACAGGTAGGAAAGAAGGTCCGGCGAATGGTTGGTGTAGGTGATGGTGCCCGAACCGCTGACGGAGCGTTTGGTTTCGTCGAGGGTGGCGCGCAGGCGGTAATCGGCGCGCTGCTGCCAGTAGCGGTGGCCCGGGGCGCCGGAGGCGGTGCGGGTCTCGTTCGGCGTCGGCAGCAGCTCGTCCAACTGGCGGAACTTGTCGTCGAATGCCGGCGCAGCTTGTGCAGCGCTCGCGAGGAAGAGGGCGACAAGGCTCGCCTGCAGATGTTTGATCTTCATGCTAATCGGGTAGTCATCAATAAAGGAACGGCAGGGCATGTAGCCCTGCCGTAGGGTGGACAAATCTGCCCACGGGTTCATTCATCCTTACTCGGACTTCGGCGCTTCTTCCTTCTGGCCTGGCGTCTTGAGCTTGGTATTGAAGTCGCGCATCAGGTTGCCGGTGGCGGGGTCACGCTCGGTCTTGAACAGCTCCAGGCGCGACGGTGTCGCCTTGCGCGGCCAGGCATTGTTGTCCTGGTTGATGTCGGCGGTTTCCCAGTACGGGTCCTGTACCAGGCTGACGATCGGCTCGTCGGTGATGAACAGCTTGGTCACCTGCGTCGGCGAGTAACGCCACACTTCGGCCGGAATGCGCTCGATGTACTTCTTGCCGCTCTTGGTTTCGATCTGGACCACCAGCGGGGTCACGAGGCCGCCCTTGTTCGAGAAGTCGACGAGATACAGGTGCTTGCCTTCCTTGAGCAGCGCCTTTTCCCAGTCTTCCAGGCCTTCGACCGTCTCGTTGAACTTGTTGCGGTCCTTGTTGGTGACGGTGAAGTCGTCGTTCTCGTTATAGAAGTCCTTGAGCTCGGGATGCGCATCGACGCGGCGCGGGAGCCCCGCGTTGCGCTGGTCGGTGATCGAAATCGGCTCGGCCTGTTTGCGCGCGCGCTGCCACGCTTTTTCGACTTCCGGATCCTTGCTGCTCACGGTGTATTCGCTGATGCCGTCCACGCTCACGTCGACCGCATCGGTGGTGTAGAACCAGCCGCGCCAGAACCAGTCGAGGTCCGTGCCCGATGCGTCCTCCATCGTGCGGAAGAAGTCGGCCGGGGTCGGGCGCTTGAACTTCCAGCGCTGCGCATACTCCTTGAAGGCGAAGTCGAACAGCTCGCGTCCCAGCACCGTCTCGCGCAGGATGTTCAGCGCGGCGGCCGGCTTGGCATAGGCGTTGTTGCCGAATTGTAAGAGCGACTCCGAGTTCGTCATGATCGGCACCTGGTTGGCGCTGCGCATGTAGTTCACGATCGTACGCGGGTCGCCGCGCATCTCCTCCCAGTTCTCTTCCCATGCTTCCTGGGCCATCGACTGCACGAAGGAATTCAGGCCCTCGTCCATCCAGGTCCACTGGCGCTCGTCCGAGTTGACGATCATCGGGAAGTAGTTGTGGCCGACTTCGTGGATGATCACGCCGATCAGGCCGTACTTGGTGCGCTTTGAATAGGTCAGCTCACCGGTCTTCTTGTCCTTGACGGGACGCGGACCGTTAAATGTGATCATCGGGTATTCCATGCCGCCCACCGGGCCGTTCACCGAGATCGAGGTCGGGTACGGGTAGTCGAAGGAATACTTGTTGTACTGCTCGATGGTGTGGATGATCGCCTGGGTCGAATATCGCTCCCACAGCGGGTTGCCTTCCTTCGGATAGTAGGACATCGCCATCACGTCAGTGTCGCCCGACTTGATCCCTTGCGCATCCCAGATGAACTTGCGGCTCGAGGCGAACGCGAAATCGCGCACGTTCTTCGCCTTGAAATGCCAGGTCTTGGAGGTGGTGGCGCGCGACTTCTCGGCCGCTTCGGCTTCCGCCTGGGTCACGATGATGACCGGCTTCTTCGCCGTGCGCGCCTGGCGCAGGCGGTCGCGCTGGGCGGCGGTCAATACCTCGCCCGGGTTCTGCAGTTCCCCGGTGGAGGCGACGATGTGGTCGGCCGGGACGGTGATCTGCACGTCGTAGTCGCCGAATTCCAGCGTAAACTCGCCGGCGCCCAGGAACTGCTTGTGCTGCCAGCCGTAGACGTCGTAATAGGCCGCCATGCGCGGGAACCACTGGGCGATCTCGAACAGGTCGTTCTTGTCGTCGAACTTCTCGTAGCCCGAACGGCCACCGAGCACCTTCTGCTCGTTGATGTTGTAGTTCCAGTCCAGGCTGAACGACACGCGCGCGCCCGGCTTCAAGGGCTGCGGCAGGTCGATCCGCATCATGGTGCGGTTGATGACGTATTTGAGCGGACGGCCGCCGCTGTCGCGCACGTTGCTGACCTTGAAGCCGCCGTCGAAGGTGCTCGCTTCGAGCAGGGTGCGCAGGGCGTCGAACTTCACGCCGGTTTCAGGCGTCTTGGCCTGGGCCCAGGCGTCGCGCGAGGGCAGGGCCGCCGAGGTGCGTGCGTCCGAATTGCGGTTGTAGATATTCTGGTCGAGCTGCAGCCAGAGGTATTTCAGCGTATCGGGGGAATTGTTGTGGTACGTGACCGTGCCGGAACCGGTGATCGCACGCCTGGCTTCGTCGAGCGTGGCGCGCATCGTATAGTCGGCGCGCTGCTGCCAGTAGGCCTGGCCCGGTGCGCCCGAGGCGGTGCGCACGCTACCCGGCGTGGGTAGCAGCTCGTCGAGCTGGCGGAATTTGTCGTCGAAAGGCGCGGCGGCGAAAACGGAGGCGCTGAGGCATAGCGCGGCCAGCCCGATGGGCAAACGTATCATGAGTCCCCTGATATTTTATTTAGAATAAGAAAAGTATTCTAGCTTTACCACTTCGGCATTGCTCGGTGGATTTGTAAAAAAACTGATACATAGTGCATATGTATCCTGGCGCGCGGCCAGTGGAGCAACGAGCACCCGCGGAAGCGCGACTGGCTTCAGACAGGGGGACTGTGCGAAGTGGGTTGACAACAGCGACAATCGGGCCGCGAGTCAGTCTCGCAAGGGGAAGGTCTTCACGAGCCTATGCCTGCAGGCGGTGACTGATAAGGGGCTGCATACTGGGTCCCGACTTCTTCTCCTGACCCGGCTGCGCCAAGAAGGCTCATGATGTGATCGACGGTTTTGGGGTCGGTTCGCACGAACGCTGCTTCATAGTGCCAACGTGAGTCCTCATGAGTTATCGCCGCCAGCAACTTCACCATGGCGAAATGAAGCCTCGGGTTACCCGGCAAAGTAAACCGCATGCTCAGCTGGTCGGACGGAACACTGTCGAGCTTTTCCGAACTGGCAAAACTGACGCGGGCGACGCTGACGTCAACCAGGCGAACACTGATTGAGCCGGAGCCCCGTAGGGTAGCGACCGATGCGACTTCGTGCATCAGGTTCAGGGCGTGAGCAGGCTTTGCGTCCAACATGATCGTCCAATGCGGCAAATAAGGTTCAGCACGCTTTGCGGGTCAAAAGCGAGACGGCCTGATATTACGTGTATTGTAGAAGCGCCAATATAAGACACTCCCGTTGAGTCATGTAAGACCAGTCCTACACTTGCCTGAGTGCTATTCCCGATCCCTTCAGAACCCGCGCACCGGAAAGCCGGCATCGCGCTGGATCCAGTTGCGCGGCGAGTAGCGTGAGGATGCATCGGTGGCGTGCAGTGTGAAGGCATGGCGCGACACCGGCGAACGGTTGGGTGCGCTGTAGTGCGGCAGCAGGCCGTGAAAGCACACCAGCGTACCGGCTTTGGCTTCGAGCGGTACCGCGGTACTGTCATCCGGCCAGGGCGTGGCATCGAGCTTTTCCATCGTGATGCTGTCCCCGGTGCGCAGGAAGCGTTCGCGCAGCGGACCGCGGTGGCCGCCCGGTTCCGCCCACAGGCAGCCATTGTCGACGGTCGCGTCTTCCAGCGCGAACCAGAAGGTGGTCACGGTGATCGGGTCGCTGTCGAAGAAAGTGGCGTCCTGGTGCCAGCGCACCTCGCCGCCGATGCCGGGCTGTTTAAAAATGTACATCGACTGCCACACCTGCGGCTGCTCGAGGCCCAGGTCGCGCGCGACGCTCGCCAGTTTCGGGTCGCGCGTAAAGGCCGCAAACACCGGGTCGAGGTCGTGCATGGCATGGCCGATCTTGTTGATCGAGAGCGCCTTGGCCTGGCGCAGCTGGCCGTCCGGGCTAAACGCTTCCTCTTCGAAGAAGCAGCGCACCGTGTTGTCCGAGCCGAGGAACCAGTCGTCGCTGGCGCGGGCCTGGTCCCTGGTCGTAAAGATGGCGCGCGACTCGGTGGGGTCGAAGGCCTCGACGATTTCCTCCGCGCGGCGGCGCAGTGCCGCGACCTGCTCCGGGCTCTTGAAGCCGGGAATAACGAGAAAACCGTCGCGTTGGTAGCGTGCGCGCTGTTCGGGTGTAAGCATGATGGGCAGCCCAGGGAAAAATGAAGATTGTAGCGCCGCGTGCATTGTCTGCGTGCTCCCGGCTGTCCCGTCAAGGCGCTCGCTTGAACGCCACGTTGAACGACCCGCTGACCAGCTTCCCGCCTTTGCCGGCCATCTGCAAATCCAGCTCGCGCGACAGCACGAACAAGGTGCGCGCCGATTCCGCGTACAGGGGCTCCCACTGGTTCTCGCGCAGCGCGATCATCAGCTTGCCCGCGCGATCGGCGATCTCGAAGCTGCCGAGATCCTTGATCTCGTAGCGGCCGGCCAGCATGCTGCGGGTGGCCGCCGGCAGGGTAATGGCCTTGCGCTGGGCGGTCTGGTAAGTCGGCCAGCGGTATTCGGCAGCGATCGCGCGGATCAGGCCCTGCGCCACTTCGGTCCCGTTATCGCCATTGGTCATGACCACCGCGCCGTCGCCGCCCTGCACGTAGGCGTAGAGCGAGTTCTGGTAGCCCATGTTGTGGCCGCCGTGGCCGAAGGCCTGCCGCGGCGCCTTGCCATCGATTTCCAGTCCCAGCGCGTAATTGTTCATCGCGGGGCGCAGCATGGTGCGGGTCATCGCCGCGGACAGGACGCCATCGGCGCCGGCGGCGCCCCGCTGCACCCCGAGCGCAAATTTCGCCAGGTCGGTCGGCGTGCTCCACAGGCCCGCCGCCGCCAGTTCCGGGTGGGTATGCGGGCCGCCCGTAACCGCGACGCCTGCGCCATCGTGCGGCAGCGCCGCGCGCGCCAGCAGGGCAGCCGGCAAGGGCTGGGCAAAGCTGCTGTCCGCCATGCCCAGTGGCTTCAACACCGTCTCGCTCATCAAGGCGTCGAACGGGCGCCCCGAACGGTCGATCATTGCCTGCTGCACCACGCTGTAGCCGCCGCCGGAATAATTCCAGGCTTCGCCGGGCGCCGTCTCGACCCGTACCGGTCCGTTATTGGCAGGCACCGCTCCCTCCAGGACCTGGAGCAGGGTCGGCACCTGCGCGCCGGCGGCATAGCCGCGGAAGCCCGAGACGCTCGTGCCGGCGGTATGCGACAGCAGCTGGCGCAGGCTGACTGGCCGCTTGGCGACTCCCGCCGGCAGCTTCCAGCTGGTGAGCATGGTGTTGACGTCGGCGTCGAGGTCGAACTGGCCCGCTTCCGCCATCTTCAGCGCGCCCATCGCGGTGAGCGGTTTACTGATCGAGGCTGCCTGGAACAGGGTCTGGGCCGTCACCGGCGCGCCGCCCGCCTGCGTTACACCATAACCCTTGGACCAGGTGATCTTGCCGCCCCTGATGACGGCCACGCTCAGGCCGGGCACGTGCAGGCGCTGCATCTCGCTGGCCAGGGAGCGCGTGGCGATCTTCTCGCCCTGGATGGCTACCGCCGGCCGCAGGCCGTTTTCGATCCGGGCAATCGCCTGCGCATCCTGAGCCTGGGCCGATACCGCGGCCAGCGTCATGCCCAGTGCATACGTCGCCAGCACCGCCGTGTTCTTGCGTCCGACCATGTTGTCTCCTTGTAGTTTTTGAAAGCTCTACAGGGAGTATCCGGATACTGGGCTGGTGGCGCAAGCACCGATCTTCAAGCCAGCAACTGCAGGTCGAAGGCGCGCTCGGCCAGCCAGACGCCGGCCAGCAGGGCGATCACGCATGAGCCCCCGACCATCACGGCGCGCCGGTAGAACAGGCCGTTGCGCAACAGGTAGGCCACCGGCAGGAAAGCCGCGACGATGGCCAGCTGGCCCAGCTCGACGCCGACATTGAAACCCACCAGCGACAACAGCAGCGCCTCCTGCGGCAAACCGAGGCCGGCCAGCACGCTGGCAAAGCCGAAGCCGTGCAGCAGGCCGAAGCCGAAGGCGAACCAGGCGCGGCCGCGGTGCACGATCGGCCAGACGTTGTTGAGCGCGGCCACGATCACCGAAGCGGCGATGGCCGATTCCACCAGCTGCGAGGGCAGGCTGACGATGCCGAGCGAGGCCAGGGTGAGGGTGATCGAATGGGCCAGGGTGAAGGCGGTGACGATGCGGACCACCTCCATCGCGCTGGAACGCAAGCCATCGCGCCCATGCCACGCGCGATCGCGCCAGACCAGCACCGCGGGCAGCAGGAGCGAGAGCAGGAACAGGATGTGGTCGAAACCGATCCAGATATGCCAGACGCCGTGCTTGAGGTAGTCGAGGAATTGGCGGCCTGGTGAAGGATCGGCCAGGCGCAGCTCCTGGTGCGGCTGCTCGGGGCCGAAGATCGCGGTGGACGTCGCCGCGCCATGGCGCAGCGCGAGCAGGCCCTTGTGCTGCGGGTCGATGTCGGCCAACAGGCTGTAGTCGATGCTTAGACTCGCCACCGCGCCGCCGCAGCTGCCTTGCAGCATCAGGACGGTATAGGCGCCGTCGGTATGCGTGTCGACCAGTTGCCGGGTAACCTGCAGCGGACAGGCGCTGCCGTCGCTGGCAAGCTTCAGGCGTGCCAGCGCATAGGCGGCGATCGCCCCGTGGCGCGCGCGTACTTCGTCCCAGGTCAAGGCGCCGTCGCCATTGCCGTCCAGGCCGACGGCCATCTCGAGGTCGCGCAGCGCGATGTCCCAGCGGCCCGTGACCTGCTGGCCGCGCACCTCCAGGTTCAGGTAACTGTCGCTGGCCTTGTGGGCATGCGCGCTCTGGCTGCACAGCAGGACCAGAACAGTCAACAGCAATGAGCAGACATGCTTCATGCGGCGGCTCCCAGACTGCGCAAGGTGGCGTCGAGTGTGCGGTCTTCCAGCGCGTGGCGACGTACCCAGTCGCGCACCAGGCGCGCGGCTTCGGCGTCGCCGCTGCTGGCGGCGGCCTGCGCCAGGATGCGCAGGTCGGCCGGTTCCTTCTGCACCGCCCAGTTGAGTTTTGCCAGGCGCACGGCGCCGGCCGGATTGCCGTCCAGGGCCAGGGCGAAGCGCGCTTCCTCGCGCCGGTGCACCACGTCGCCGCGCCGCCGGGCGGCCTCGAAGCGGGCACGCAGCGCGGCCGTGTGGCGCGGCGCCTCTGGCGAGCCGGCCGCGTTCAGGGCGATCGCATAGCGCAGCAGCAGGGCGTCGGCCAGGGTGCGCTCGGCCAGCAGGCGCAGCACGTCTTTCGCGCGGCCGCGCTCGAGCAGGAAGTCGGCGTAGGCCGCCAGCAGATAACTGTCCTGCGGGTCGGCTGCCAGCGCCTCGCGGAAATGCGCCTCGGCGGCAGTGTATTTGCCCAGCCGCTCGGCCATTTCGCCCAGCAGGGTAGCAGTCCAGGCGCGTAGCGGCGCCGGGGAATCAAGACGCGCGGCCAGCACCTGGCGCAGGCGCTCGTAGCTGGCGCCGGCAGTGCCGCTGACGCTGCCGACAGAGGCAAGGCAGGTCTGCACCACGAGATCGAGCGTCTTGCCGTAGAGCCGCGCGCAACTGGTGCGTGCACCGGGGTAGTCGCCGGTGACGAGCTGGATGGTTGCGCGCGTCAGCCAGGCCTGGCCATTGCCGGCATCGCGCCGCACGACTTCGTCCAGGTCGGCCAGGGCGGCGTCAAAAGAATGGGTGCTCTGGTTGAGCGTTGCGCGCAGCACCAGCACGTCGGGCGGGGCCTTGGCGCGCGAGGCGTTCCACCAGGGCGCCAGCGCCGCCTGTGCGTAGCCGAGATAGCGCGGATCGCCGTCGCGGCGCGCCTGTTCGATGTAGCGCCGCGCAAGGAAGGTCGCACGCGGCAGGTCGTTTGGATTGGTGGTGAGTTCGGCGCGCAGGCGCGCCAGTTCGCGTTGCGCAGGTTCCCGGGCGCCGGGCAGGCGCTCGAGTACCTGCTGGCCGCTGGCCGGAATGTAGGGCGCGGCCTGGGCGGCGCCAGTATACACAGCCGCCAGCAGCACCAGCGGATAAACGAACGCGATCATCGGTTCTCCATGAAAAAAGGCGGGAAGGGGACGAGCGTCCCCGTTCCCGCCGTCGAGGTGCATCAGTTCGATGGGACCGGCTCCGGCTCCGTCGTCTCCGGCGCAGTCAGTGGAATCGCATCGATCGCCACCGGTTCGTCATTATCGAGCAGCGATGCCACCCGCGCCAGCACCGTCTGGAAGAAAGTGTCGGTGGATACCGGCGGCGGGGTGGTGCTGGTTGGCGGCGGCGTCGTGGTGACCGGATCGCGGTCGTTGCTGCCGCCGCAAGCCGCCAGAAGCAGGGCAGCCGACAGCAGCAGCGCGCCATTGCGCAGGTGGGGAATCATGGAAGTCATGGCTCTCTCCTCGCGCTTACTGGTTGCCCGGCAGCGGCGTGTTCAGGTAAGGGAAGGCCGGCTTGAACGATACCGCCGTCTTGCGCACGCCATCGGTCAGCGCCAGGCCACCGGCCGGTGCATCGGCAGGCTTGCAGCCCACGCCCAGGGCGTCGTTGGCGCCGGTCAGTGCGCACAGTGCGCCCATCGAGACGCGCAGCGCGATATCGGTGACGTCGTCGGCCGGACGGCGGCCGTTCGGGAAGCCGGCATTGTCGCCGCCTGCCACGCCCATCGCGTTCTGCGCGGCCAGCGCGGTCGGTGCGATGCTGGTGTTCAGGCGCAGCATTTCCGAGGCCACCACGTTCTTCGGCTGGTTCACGCCCGGCAGGCCCTTGAGGAAGGCGGTCACCAGGTCGTTGCGCGGGAAGTTGGTCGGGGCCTTGGCGGACGGGAACAGGGTCTCGATGATGGCGGGCAGCGACGGGTTGGTGACGAAGTCGATGAACTGGCCGTCATCCTTCGGCTTGGAGCTGTTGAAGCGGTCCTTCAGGTCCATGCCGATGATGACTTCGTTCACGAGCGGCATGCCCACGCGCGAGACCTGGGTCCAGGCGCCGCCTTCCTTGGTCGCGTTGTTGATGCCGCTGGCAGGGGTCGGGTTGAGCAGGCGGCCCTGGCGCATGCTGGCGGTGGCATAACCGCCGATGACCGGTTCGCCGGCGGCGGCGACGCAGGCGATCGGCACTTCGATGGCGATCGCGCTGACGTTCTTGTTCTCGAGGTCGTTCTTGTTGCCATTGACCTCGGCGCCCAGCGGGTTCAGGTTGACCAGGTCGAAGATCTTGCCGACGGCGATATAGAAGGGTTCCTTGCGCTGGCCGACGAACACGCGGCCGGTGCCGCAGCCGGGGATGGCCACGTCGTAGATGTGCTGGTTGGCATAGGTCTCGTAGCCGGTTGCGCTGCCGAAGGTCTTGTCGCCGATGTTGTCGACCGGCTTGTCGAATTCGGTGGCGCCGCCGCTGCCCGCCAGGCGGGTACGGGTACCGCCGCGACGGTCGCCCTTGACCATATCGATGGTATAGGTCTCGCGCACGTTGAGCGAGCCCGGATTGACGCCGCTGATGGTCGAGGAGTTGATCAGGGGGATCAGCACCTGCTTGCCGCCGACGGTAAGGGCGGTGCGCTTCGAGGTGCTCTTGAAGCGGAACTGGAAGGAAATGTCTTCTTTCGCGTCGCCGTTGTTGTCGAGGTGGATTTCGTACAGCGCGTTGTTATCGAACTGGTAGAAGTTCGGGCCGCCCTGCGGATCCTGGAAGGGAATGAAGTTGGCGATCATCGTCACGAAGCCTTCGCGGCCTGGCGCGTAGCTGCGGAACATGTAGAAGTCGGTGCCGTCGACCTTGGGCGCGTTGGTCAGGAAGGGCGCTTCGCGATGGCTCGATGCCGATGCGGGCAGGGTGAAGGCAGCCAGGGCTGCGCCCGAGGCAAGGGCTGCAGCCCATAGTTGTTTCTTCTTACCAAATTGCATGTCAATCTCCTCTTGTTGTTGTCCCCGAAATGGGGAAGCCGTGGTGCGGAATGTGTCTCCAGGCTTGTATACGCAGCCCGCGCCTTATCGGATTCAAAATATTCTTATTTCATTACCACGGGGTAAATGTGATAATTTTATTCATCTGTCGTTAGCAAATTCGACGTTTTTTTTCTCTCCGTGGAAAGATTTTGTGGCTCAATCGATAAATTTGCCAAATTCATTAGAACTCAATGCCTGGATTCGTGGCGCTGCGTTGAAAGATGCGCTTGCTTTCCGGAATCTGTACGAGGCCAGCGCACCCCGGCTGTTCGGCCTGGCCCTGCGCATCCTGCGACGCCGCGAGCTGGCCGAGGAAGCGCTGCAGGAAAGTTTCGTATCGATCTGGGACCATGCGCGCGACTACCAGGAAGGCCTGGCGGCCCCCATGACCTGGATGTCGACGATCGTGCGCAACAAGTCCTTCGACCTGCTGCGGCGCCACCGGCACGAGGCGCAGCTCGACGGGGGAGAATTCGATGAGACGGTGATGGCGACGCTGGACGATCCGGTGGCCAATCCGGCCGACCTGCTCCAGCTCAGCAGCGAAGCAAAGGCGCTGGCCACCTGCATGGCTGCGCTCGACGAACCGCACCGGAACGCCGTCGGACTGGCTTTCTTCCATGATCTGTCGCACAGCGAAGTGGCAAGTCAGCTTGCGCTGCCGCTCGGTACGGTGAAGACCTGGATCCGCCGCAGCCTGGTGCGCCTGCAAGCCTGCCTGAGCGGAAGGAGGATGGGATGAAGCTGCGCGACAACGAACCCTTGCGCGAGCGGCTGGCTGGCGAGTATGTGCTGGGCACCTTGCGGGGACGGGCGCGCCGCCGCTTCGAAGGCCTGATGCATGGCGACGCGGCGCTGCGCCGCACGGTCGCCGAATGGCGCAACCGGATCGGGGCGATGGCGGAATTCGTGCCGGCGGTGGCGCCGCGCGCGCAGGTCTGGCGCGCGATCGAAGCCCGGCTTGGCCTGCAAAGGCAGGCGCCGGCCTGGCAATTCTGGCGCCACGGTTCGCTCGGCTTCTGGCGCGGGTTGGGCGTAGCCTCGAGCATGGTGGCGGCGCTGCTCCTGGTGAGCGTCATGCAGCAGGCACCGCAGCAGCCGGCGGTCAGCGATATCGCCACCCTGCTTGACGAGCAGTCCCGCACTGCGCTGCTGGTCACGGCCGACCGCGAGCGCAAGCTGCTCACGGTACGCCTGGTGGCCACCCGGCCACTCAGTCCGGGACAGGCGCTGCAGCTATGGGCGGTGCCGCAGCAGGGCAAGCCGCGTTCGCTCGGTGTGCTGGGTGGCGACCGGCAGCTGGCCTTGCCGCTTACGGCGCAGGCAATCGGCGCCGATGTGGCGCTGCTGGCGGTCAGCCTCGAGTCGGCGGGCGGCTCGCCGGACCCGAACGGCCCGAGCGGACCAATCCTCTACAAGGGCGGCTGGATCAGGGTGATGTAAGGCAGCCGCTCAGGCCGCGGGCATCGTGAAGGTGAATTCCGTCACGCCATCGGTGGAACTGACCGCGACCGCTCCCTGGTGGCCGCGGGCGATCTGGTCGACGATGTACAGGCCCAGGCCGAGTCCTTCGCTGCCCTGGCGCGGCGCCGCGCGCCAGTAGGGCTTGAACAGTTGCGTCATGACGCCGGCCGGGATATCGGAGCCGCCGTTGACGACGTGCAGCGCGAACAGGCCCTTGTCGATGTGGGCCCCGACCACGATGGCTTCGGCGTCGCTGCCGTGCACGACGGCATTCTTCAGCAGGTTGGACAGCAGTTGCGACAGGCGGTCGGGGTCGCAGCGAAGCCGCATGCCCATTTCGATGTGGCTCTCGATCAGGCGCTCGGGATACACGTCGCACAGTTCGTCGACGACCTGGCGCAAAAACAGGTCTGCGTCGGGCGTGTCGCGCAGGTCGAGCGCGATGCCGCCGCCCATGCGCCCGCGCGTGAAGTCGACCACGTCGTCGACCAGCGCCGCCATGCGCGTCGTGCTGCGGCGGATGCGTCCGGCCACCTGGCGCGTGACCGGGTCCTGGTGCTTGAGCAGCAGGATCTCGGCGCCGGAACGCACCACCCCGAGCGGCGTGCGCAGGTCGTGCCCCAGCACGGCGATGAACTGCTCGCGCAGCTCCGCCGTTTCGCGTTCGGACAGCAGTTCGCTTTGCACCTGTCCGCGCGCCTGCTCGGCTTCGAGCTGCTTGGAGATGAGTTCCGCGAACAGCGTCAGGGTCGAGACGGTCGTCTCGCCGGTCAGGCGCGCCGGTTCGGGATCGAGCCCGCACAGGGTGCCGAAATACTGGCCGCCGGGGCGGAACACGGGAATCGAAAAATAGCTCTGGAAACCGTAGATGCGCGGCGTGTGGTGAGCGTGGTAGCGGGCGCTGTCGCGCACGCAATCGATGATGACCGCTTCCCCGGTATCGCGCACCTGTTCGCACAGCGTCGTGGTGACGTCGAGCCCGTCGCCCGGCTTGACGCCGAATTCGAGCCCGTCGCGCACCGCGCAGGCGGTCCAGGAATCCTGGGTCACGTGGGCGATGCAGACGAAGCGCAGCCCGGTGATCGCGGCGACGGTCTCGAGGATCTTCGGGACGGCGCCGATGGCCTGGATTTCGCTGACGTATGGGGGGACGTCGTTTGCCATGGAGCGCTCTACCAAGGGATCTTAGAACGCCATGGTATCACCGATATTGTGACCGCTGCTCAGGTGTTGCAACTCCAGCTGCCGTTGGCGTACACCCTTTCCTCGCCGAGGTAGACCGCATCGGTAACAGCAAACACGTCGATGTGGAAGCGCGCATCCTTGCGCTTGAAGCCCGGCTTCGTATACACGCCATGCTTGGCGCCGAGCGAGAGGTGGATGCCGCACATGCGCTCGTAAGTGCCGATATCGTCGACGCGGCGCTCGCGCGTGAAGGCGCGGTTCATGCCGAAGCCCAGCTCGCGCACCCAGACTTCGCCCTCGATCTCGGTGATGTTGTCGAGCACCTGCTGGAATGCGGGCGTGGCATTCTCGGTGCCCACCACGCGCCCGCGCTCGATGATGAGCGTCACCGGGACCTCGGGCCGGTTCGAACGGTAACTCGTATCGCCGAAGACGTGCACCTGCACGCGGCCATGCACCGCTTCCAGGTCGAGCGCTTCGGTAAACACTTCGCCGATCGGGAACTGGCCGCCCACGTTGTGCATCTCGCGGTAATCGCCCACGTTCAGCTTGGCCGGCTCCAGGGCCGAGGCAAAGATGAGCGTCTCGCCGCCGCCCTCCACGCGCGCATGCGGCGCCGCGTCGATCCGGGCTTTCAGCGCACGGCCGACGCCGCGGAAGTAGGCCGGGTCATAGGCCAGCGCCTCGATATAGTGTTCCGACTGCGGCCCCGGCATGCGCGACAGGTGCACGTGCTCGATCACCTTCAGCCCCAGCTTGAACAGCTCGACCCGGATGCGAAAGCCATCCAGACGGAAATTGGTCGACTGTAGCAGCACCACCAGGTCCTTCGGCGCCAGCGCGCGGAAGGCCGCCAGCACCGCATCCGGGGTGGCGGCATCGAAGTCGATGAAAACTGCATCGGGCAGGTTGCGGCGGTAGCCCTCGAGCAGCGCACGCGACAGCGGGGTGCGGGTGTCGTAGACGACCAGCGCGGCGTGAAGCGGCCCATGTTCGAGCGCATGCGCGAGCACGTCGTGCAGGTGCCTGGTCGCGGCATCGATGGCTCGCGGCGGCAGGTCGCCAGGGTGCTGGTCGTCGGTGGGTTCGAGGGTATGCATGTTTGGCAGGGGAGAGCGAAAGCCGGGCCGCCATTATACGTACGCCAGCCAAAAGTTCCCCGCACCGCCGCCCAATCAGCCCGTTTATTGATCCTAAAAGTGTCGTGGCGCGCTACCCAGTGAACGGCGCGCCGCGCGACGGTCCTGAGCGCTATGATTTGAGTAACAACAAAGCCCGCATGGGCTGGGTTTCAATCGATCGAATGACTGCAAAAAGGGGCACCAAGGTGGCGGCATGACATACAGATGGGAAACGCCTGCCAGCGTCTGGCAGGAAGACGAACGTAGCGGGGAGTTCGAGCTGCTGGCAAGCGAAGGGCTGGGCCGGATCGACTGGCAGGCGCACGCCCATAGCCGCCTGCCCGACGTCGCCCGCCTGCTCGGCGCCTCCTTGCCCGACGCCTGCAACTGCGCACCCATCTATCCGGAAGGTTTTTCCTTTTGCCCGAACTGCGGCCGCAGCTTGCTGCGGCTGCCCGCACCGCCGTCGCGCCAGGCCGGCTGGTGGGGCCCGGGCGTGGATGCCATGCTGCCGCGCCATGTGCCGCATGGCTTGCCGGTCACCTCGCTGCCGCTGGGCGACAGCCTCGAAGAGCGTCCGGCCGCCCCCCAGGCCGGCCGCCATGACCTGGCGATGCCGGCGCCGCCCAATGCCCACTGTGTGTTCGCGGCCTCCCACTACGGCTTTCCCGAGCAGCGCCTGCTGGCGCTGGCCCACACGCGCGGCGTGCTGCAATACTGGGACCCGGTCGCCGGCCTGTGGCACGTCATGGCGCCGGACGACGGCGCCAGCAGCCTGGCCTTCACCGCCTCCTGCTATGCCTGGCTGCCGGTGCTGGAGCCGCGCCGCGGCGAGGTGGCAATCGTTCCCACCAGCTCCGGCCTGATGCGCCTGTGGATCAATCCAGTCAGCGAAACCTACCGCACCGAGCCCGTACTGGAAGCGCCGCTGGTCGCCGCACCCGGCGCCATGCGCCGCCATATCGCCTGCCTGGTCTGCCCCGACCCCGACGCGGGCGGAACCGTGCGCTTGTGGAGCGCGCGCAGCGACCTGCTCGAGGTCGAAGAATTCGCCTGCCCCGATCTTCCGCGGGCCGGCTGGTCGCGCCCGATCGGTTATGACGGCCGCCTGTTCTGGCTGCACGAGCAGGGCCAACTGGCCTGGCGTCCGGGCGAGCCGCCGCTGTTCACGCCCTGGGCGCCGGGCTGGCAGCCGCGCCTGGATTTCGGCGGACCGACCCAGAGCCGCGACGGCCGCCTGTGGCATATCGGCCATGACGGCCAAGGGTATTCCTTCCTCGAGCTGGGCACCGACCGCCCGGAAAGTGCGCCGATCGACGGCGCGCGCCTGGGTTTTGCCAACTTCCTGTTCCGGCGCGGGCACCCGGTGGTCGACGAGCCCTGGTCCGGCGAGCATATCGAAGACCTGAACCAGGACGACACCCTGGTGCTGCCGCTGCTGCGCGCCTTTAACAACAACCGCAGCCAGCCGAGCGGGCTGGTGCTGCGCTTCCACAAGTTCACCGGCCGCGCCGAAGAAGCGCTGGAGGCGCGCGTGCTGCCCCGCACCACGGTCGAATGGATCGGCCGGCGCAACGTGATCCTCGACGAGGCGGTGCGCCTGTCGCGGCCCCTCGATTGCTTGCCTTTCGTGTACGCGGGCTGCCTGTGGCTGCACCATCCGGACTGGAACGCCATCCGCGGCTGGCGCCTGGAAGAGACGGCGTGATGGGGGCCGCCATCAAGCAACTGGCGGCAGCCTTGCTGCTGCTGATGTCGAGTGCTTTCCCTGCGGCTGCGACCCCGCACGTCTTCCTGGTGCAGAACTCAGGCTGGATGGAACCCTTCTACACCGATCCGCAATCCCGGTTCAAGCCCTTGATTGGCGCGCTGGCCGGCGCCGTCGTGCAGCCGGGCGACGCGCTGGTGCTGGCGGCCTTCAACCAGTCCTTGCCGGGCGCGCCCTCGCCCAAGGCGCTTTTGTCGTTCAAGGCCGACCCGAAGACCGTGCGCAGCCGCGTCGATGCTGCGCTCTCCGGCCTCGATACGGCGCGTAAACCAGGCAGTGCCGCGCTGGCCGACACCGACCTGGGCGAAGCGGTGCAGGCGGCGATCGGCACCGCGCTCGGCGGCAAGCCCGGCATCGTCTGGCTGGTGACGAACAACCGCAACAGTCCGAACAACGACCAGGCCACGGCGGCGCGCAACCGCGAATTCTATGAATTGATCCACCGCGGCGCGGCGATCGACAAGGTGGTGGCGTTTCCGCTGCGCATGCCGGTCCAGGGCAAGCATTACCAGGCCAATGGCCTGATGGTGTATGCCTTCGCGGTCGGGGCGCCCGGCAGCCGCGCGTTGGATGCGCTGCTGGCCTCCGGGCGCATCGCCAGCGTGATCACCGAGCAGCCGGCGCGCCTCAAGCCGCTTGACCGCGACACGGTGCGCCTGAGCCCCGCGCAGGTGGAAAACGCGCCCGGCGTGGCCTTCTCGCAGGCGCAGGGCGGGGCGCTGCGTGCCGACGTCGATCCGGATGCCCGCACGCCGAAGGCCAGCATCCGGTGGAACCTCGAGAACACGATGTACCCCTACACCATCACCTCGGCCACGCTCAGCGCGCGCTCGATGCTGGCCGGCGAAGACCGCAAGATCGACCTGGCCAGCACCCGCGTGAGCAACCTGGCGCCGGGCAAGCCGGTGCCGCTGGGCTCGACCATGCAGCTGCCGGTGGCCCGGTTGCCCGATAAATGGTCGATGGAAGCGTTGAAATCCGCCGGTTCGGCCTATGTACTGCCGGGCCGGATCGAGCTGCACCTGGCGAACCAGAAACTGGAACTGTCGCAGGCCTTTCGCCAGCGCATGGCCGCGCTGTTCCCGGGCGACCCGCTGCCCGAGATCTTCACGCCGCCAAGTACGGTGCAGGCCTCGAACGCGGTGCTGCCCCTGGAGGTGCGCGTCCACTACGGCCTGGGCCCGCTCGCGGCGCTGGGCGGCATTGCGGCAATGCTGCTGGCGGCGCTGGGCGCCGGTGCCTGGGCCTATGGCCGGCCGCGCGTGGCCCAGGTCACCGTCGAAGACGAGCTGCGCACCCTGCATGCGCGTCCCGGCACGACCCAACCGATTTACGACAAGGCCGGCGCCCAGGTGGCGCAGCTGAAAACCACCCTGTTCGGCCACCAGCTGCTCGATCTGCGCGAAGGCGCGCAGGTCCGGCTCGGCCGCTGACAAAAACAAGAAAGGAATCTCTCCCCATGCAAGGAACCCAGTCACCTTCCGCACCGTCGCCGGCCGATCCAGGCTTCAAGCTGCCCGAAGACTCAAGCTCGCCCCAGGATTCGCTGCCGCAGACCACGCCGGACACCGCCGGCCGTCCGGTCGAAGTCGTCCCCGGTACCACGACGGCACCCGTTCCCGCGACCGATACCTCGACGCGCGACCTGGCCATCGGTGCGGTGGTGTTCGCGATCCTGCTGGTGGTGTACTTTTTTGTGCGCAACGCCTACGTGCACCACCTGGTCGTGCGGCGCGTGGCGCCGTCGTCCGCGGGCAGCGCCGGCTGGATGCTGTTCGTGGGCCTGGGCTTCTTGTCGGCCGCCGCCGTGCTGGCGATTATCAATGCCAGCAAATTCCTGACCTTCGCCGTCACCGGCCCGCTGGTGGCGGTGGGCGTGATCGCACTGGTCGCGGCGCTGTTCGTCGGCCGCCGTTAAGCACAACTCGAAAGAACACGATATGGCAGATTTCCCCAACCCAGCAAGCCTGAACGCCAAATCGGAGCTCAAGGTCGACCTGCGCCCGACGCTGTTCATCGGCGCGGGCGGCACCGGCATGGAAGTGATGATGCGCATCCGCCGCCGCATCCTGTCGGCCGTCTGGAACCGGCATCACCCCACCCGGGTCGAATCGATCGGCGACTTCCCGGTGGCGCGCTTCCTGCACTTCGACCTCGACAACAATGCCGTCATCGACGAAGGCAAGTCGCAGCGCACCGACCCCTGGTACGAATTGGTGAAGCTGACCGACGAAGAGCGCCTGGTCGAACCGCTCGACCTGCCGCAATACCACGAGTCCGACGACAGCCTGGCGCGCTTCCCGCTGATCGAAAGCTGGATGCCGCTGCGTCCCAAGAAACTGCGCTCGCTCGGCATCGACCCGTCCAAAGGCGCGGGCCAGATCCGCGCGCTGGCGCGGCTCTACCTGTTCGACAAATACCCCAAGCTGCGCGGCCGCATCAAGGGTGCGCTGAATTTCCTGAGCAGTAATGCCGGCATCGAGCGCAAGGAAAACTACCAGCGCCTCGGCCTGCAGGTGGATACCTCGAAATTCCGCATCGTCGTCATCGCCTCGTGCGCGGGCGGCACCGGCGCCGGCAGCGCCATTGATCTGGGCTGGCTGTCGAAGGCTATCGCCCGGCAGGAGGTGTCGGACAGCCAGGTCGACCTGGTGATGTTCATGCCTGGCGGCTTTGCCAAGGCCAACAAGGAGCGCACCGAGGCCAATGCCTACGCGACCCTGATGGAGCTGGAAACGGCGATGCGCGACATGAACGCACGGGTAGCCTGGATGGACCCGGACAGCATCGCCGGCAAGGGCGCGCCCTTCGACGACGTGTATTTTGTCGACACCGCCAACCTCGCCAACAAGGCCACGCTCGACGTCAAGGACGTCTACCAGATGGTGGCCGACACCCTGTTCGAAGATTTTGCTTCGGCCGATTTCGCCAACCGCAAGCGCTCGGTCGCGGTCAACCAGCAGCAGCACAAGCTGGGGCCCTACAACCCGCGCGTGCCCGAGCAGCGTTTCGGCGACATGCGCCTGTCCTACTCCAAGGTCTACTCCGCCTTCGGCCAGGCCGTGCTCGACACCCAGCAAAGCCTGCGCGACGACATCCGCGCCTACGAACTGGCCGGGCTGATGGTGAAGGCCTTCTTCGGCCTGGTGGGAACGGACGGCGCGATGGCGCGCCGCGCCGGCGACCAGGAACGCGACAGCTTCATGCGTGAGCAGATGGAGATGGGCGAGCGGCCCTTCGATGCCTTCCCCGATTTCCGCAAGGGAACGGTGGATATCACGCCCTTCCCGGAATACGCGCTCACCAGCACCCTGCTGCTCGACAAGGACGGTCGCTCGCTGCTCGAACGCGTGGAAAGCAAGGTGCAGCTCGAGGTCGACCGCATCATGGCGTCCTACGATATCAAGCAATGGCGCGAGAAGGTGGCCGAACTGCTGCCCCACCTGGAGCGCGACGCCATCCGCGAGGCCGGCGCCACCGCCGAGACCAGCGAAGACCGTATCAAGCGCCACACGGGTGAACTCAGCGGGCGCCTGAAAACCCACGTGCGCGAGCGCCTGTACGCGCTGCTCGACGACCGCAAGCAGGGTGGCCTGGAATTCGTGCTGTCGCTGCTGGAGCAGGTCAAGGCGCGCCTGTCGCAGCGCGACCTGGCCAATGCCGAGCGCAATGGCCGCCGCTACCGCGACATCCGCGATGCGCTGCGCACCCGCCAGGTCGAGGAATCGCTCAACAACCTGTCGCAGGCCTCCGCGCGCATGTTCGGCAAGGAGCCGCAGGCGCGCGAGGTGATGAACCACCTCAAGCGCGACATCGCCGACTACCTACGCTTCCACCTGCTGGCGGTGGCGGCCGGGCAGTCGATCGAAGTCATGCGCAACATGTCGGCCTGGCTGGGCGACCCGCAAGCCACCGACGAGCAGGGCCAGGCCCAGTGGAGCGGCATCGCCGGCGAGTTCCAGGAAGGCCGCCGCCAGGTCCAGGCCATGCTGGCAGCTGCCGACCAGCGCATCAGCCAGCTGCGCGCCGACGCGCGCCAGGAGCATGCCACCTATATCAAGCTGGCGGCCGACGTGCTGCCGCCGCCGGTGCGTCTCACGGGCGACGTCAGCGCCTGGAGCGAAGAAGTGCTGCTGGAGTTCGGCGGCTCGGCGCGGCTGTTCCCGCAACTGGGCGACGAGCGCCTGCGCGCCGACCTGCTGCTCAAGCTGTTCCGCCGCGCGCAGCTGCAGCTCTCGTCACAGGAACTTGAGCAGCCCGAGCCCGTCGACCCGCTGCTCGAACGCTTGTCCAGCATGACTCCGCAGGAGCGCCAGCGCGTCTTCGCCGAATGGATCCGCAGCGCCATGCCCTGGGTGAACGCGCGCTTCTCGGCCGAGTTCACCCCTAGCGCCGACCAGTTCAAGTGCTTCATCGGCGTCGGCGACGCAGCAAGCTGGCGCAAGATGGAAGCCGAGCTCCGTGCCGCGGTGCCGACCGGGTACTTCCATGGCGACCTGCTTTCGGTGGTCAACACCGGTATCTCGGGCAAGGCCGTCTGCTATATCGAGCTGTCGGGCTATCCGATGACGGTGCTGCGCGGCCTGCCGACCTGGCGCGCCTCGTACCAGATCGAGAACCCGAAGATCCCGACCCACCTGCATTTCGACGCGACGCGCTTTCGCCATCCCTTGTCGCCGTCGATGGACGAGCTCAATCGCCTGGCCGACGACTACGAATGGTTCCTGCAGGCGATCGCGCTGGGCGTCATTCGCCGCAAGCCGGATCTCGGCGACCGCGAGGCCAGCTTCCAGCCGCGCGGGCAGTATCTGTTCGAGGTCGAACCCGGATCGGGCGAGTGGCTCCAGATCGGCAACGAGTTTGCGATCCGCTCCAATGGCCTGCCGCCGTATTACCGCGACGGGGTGATTGGAGCCGTGCGCCACCGGCTGGCCAATGTCGGACCGCACCAGCTCACGCTCCTGGCGGCGCTGATGCGCCACTACCAGCTGCGCGTCTACGAGCCGCGCCTGGAGGTCGACGAGACCGGCGCCCAGCTGCCGTCGCCCTCGCTGCCGAACATCACCGCGCGGCGTTTATACGACCAATGGATCCGCCGCGCCGCCGCGCTCGACCCGTCGCTGTCCCCAAACCAGATCGAGACCGCGCTGGCCGGCATCGCGCGATGGACCGAGACGGTGCCGGATTCCGCCGGCGACGCCTACAGCTGGGAAGTCGAGCGGCCGGAGGACAAGCGGGTGATCCTGCCCGAGTTCCTGATGAACGACGGGCGCGCGGCCGCGCTGCTGGCAGGGCGTGCAGCGCCGGTCGAACTGGCCAAGGCGCCGGCCGCCCACGAGACGCAACCGACCATGCAGCAAACGGGCCAGCCGCGCTACAAGCTGTTCGTGCAGGGCGCCCAGCGCGGCCCGTTCACGGTCGACGAGATCGCCCAGCAGGCCGCACGCGGCGAGGTCGATGCGGCGACGCGCGCCTGGAACATGGCCTGGAACCCGAAGGCGGACAAGTGGAGCACGGTCGGCGCGCTGCCCGAACTGGCGGCGGTGCTGGATAACCTGATTCCCGATCCGGACGACGTGGACAACGCGATCCCAGATCCAGAATGAAGGACGGTATGGTGCAAGACGACGCGGTCTACCGCTGCATCGGCCTCTCATGCGGACGCCTGATGCCGAGGCGGGTGAATTACTGCCCCTGGTGCGGCACCTCCCAGCAGGTGGTGCAGCCGGGCGTGAGCCCACCGCCGGTGCTGGCCAGGCCGCCGGTGGCGCCGCCGCGACCGGCGCCGGTGCCTGCCCCGGTGCCTCCCCCGGTGGCGCCGGTCGTCCAGCCAACGGCTGCGGCTGCGAGTACCGCCGCAGGGGCAGCCGCAGCCGCAGCCGTCGCGGCGGGCACTGCGGGCACCGCGGCGCCTTCACCGAATCCTGCGCCGGTGCCGCCTCCCGCTGCACGGGCCGCCCCGCCCGCACCGCCGCCCGCGGCCGAGCCGGGAGCAGGGCGCGGCATCCCCCCGCCGCCCGGCATTCGCGGCGCCCCGATACCTGCTCGCCCGCCGCAGCGCGCGCCGGTGCGCCTGCGCTGGTGGATCGCCGCATTGATCGTGCTGTGGGTGATCTGGATGGTCGTCAAGCCCGAAGGCAGCCGCGTCGAGCGCCGCATGGACCGCGCCGTGGCCCTGGCGGTCGAGTGCAAGGCGCGCGAGGCGCAGGACGAGCTGATCGCCCTGCGCGGCAGCAGCGCCACACCCGAGCAGCTGCGCCAGGTGCAAACGTCCCTGAACAAGGCAGCGGCCGACTGCACCCGCGCCGAGCAGCGCGCCAGGGCCTGGACCGATACCGGCGCCGCCGTGCAAAGGCTGCGGCGCGCCCGCACCTACGACAAGGCGCTGGCCAGGCTGGCGGTATTCACCAAGCGCTGGGGCGAGGACGATGCCACCCGCGCGCTGCGGCAGGAGATCATCGACGAGCGCGAGCACCCGCTGGCCGACCCGTCGCGCGGGGAGTAAGCGATGAAGCAAGCGCTCGCCGTCCAACGGTCACCCAGGTTTTTTGCCGCAGGTGTATGCTTGTCGGCAAGCAAATAGCAGGAGTGAACCATGAAGACGACCATACTGGGCGCGTTGCTGGCCCTGGCCATGCTGGCAGGCTGCAGCCGTGATGAAGACGCGATCGGGCCGGCCCAGAAGGCTGGCAAGGTGCTGGACGATGCCGGCGTGCGGGTCTCGCGCCAGGTCGAGGGCGAGCTGGCCAAGGCCGACCGCGCCGCCGCCGAAGCCCGCGACAAGATCGAGGATGCGACCAAGGACGCCAAGGGCGGCCTGGAACGCGCCACCGAGGAAGTGGGCAAGAAGGTGGAAGACGCCGGAGAGAAGATCCAGGACGCGGCGGAGTAGCCGGGAACCCGTAGGGTGGGCGTCATTCCGGGCATTGCCCGAAATTACTTGCCCTCGCGGCCAACAAGCGTACGCATATTGATACGTGTCTGTAGCCGGGCACCGTGATTTGAACGCGCGGGGTGATCTGGTCCAGTGGACCAGATCACAAGCCGCCCGCCCTGCGAAACCCCGCTTACGCGCCGACCCGCTGGTCCTGCACATCCCCATGCACGACCGACAAATTCACCTGCCCGTTGCGCCACGCGCGTTCGAGGTTCTGCTCGATGTCCTCGAGGCAGACCTGGGCCGGGTCGCAGAAGCCGCGCACGCAATAGGCACGGTTGCGGCCATGCGCCTTGGCCAGATACAGCGCCATGTCCACCACGTTCACCACGCGTTCCCAAGGCAGTACCTCGCCGCCGCAGGCGAGCGGGAAGGGCGCGAAGCCGATCGAGACATTCACCCTCAGCGTATGCCCTGCGTGTGGAATCGTCACCGCTGAAATGCCGCTCAGGATGCGCTGGGCCACTTCGTCGAGGCTTGAGCGCGGGACGGTCGGCAGGAAGGCCAGGAATTCTTCGCCGCCCCAGCGCACGATCATGTCGGTTTCGCGCAGGATTTCGCACAGGCTGGCGGAGATGGCCGTCAGCACGGCGTCGCCGGCCGCGTGGCCATGGGTGTCGTTGATGTGCTTGAAGTGGTCGACGTCGAGCAGGAACAGGCCGCCGCACTGGTCGCTGCCTTCCTGCAGCTGCGGCTGCGGCGTGCTGCGCATGTAGTCCAGGAAGTGGCGGCGGTTGTACAGCCCCGTCAGCGGATCGCGCACGCTCTGCTGCTTGAGCTCCTTGTTCTTCTCGTAGAGCTGGGCATTGGCATGGCGCACCTTGCGGTACAGCAGGCCGACCACGACGGCCGTCAGCGCAAAGATGGCCGCCAGCAGCCACATGACCCGTTGCTGCAGGCGGTTGACTTCGTTTTCGCTGCGCAGCAGTTCGATCTGGCGCTGCTTTTTCTCGGTCTCGTATTTTTCCTGCAGGTCGAGCACCGCGCGCTGGCGCCGCTTTTCGAACAGCTCGTTGGAAATCTTGCGCTCGCGGTGATAGGCGCGCAGTGCGCCGGGCAGGTCGCCGACGCGTTCGAGCGCCTGGCCGTATTCGACCAGGACCAGTTGCAGCTCCGGCTGGTCGCCCAGGTTCTCGTAGGCCGTCATGCCGGCCTCGATATGCCGCTTGCCCTCGCCGAGGCGGCCCATGGCGAGGTAGGCCTGGCCCAGGTTCAGGCGGCCCGTCGCCTCCAGCCCGGCATTGTTCAGCGCGCGTGCGGCGGTGACGGCCTGCTCGCCATAAGTGGCCGCGTTGCGGTAGTCGCGCAGCTTCAGGTAGCAATCCGACAGGTTCACCAGCGTGTAGGACGACAGCGACTCGGCGCCGATCCGGCGTTCGATGGCCAGGCTGTCGAGCAAGGCCTTCAGGCCGCGCGCGTACTGGCCGGTGGATACCGACAAACCGTATTCCGCATGCTTGAGCGTGGCCATGCGTCCCGGCGAATTCGTTTTCTTCGCTGCCTCGACCGCCTCGGCCAGGGCCTCGAAGCCCTTGCCGTATTCGCGCATCTGCTGGTACAGGTCGATCAGGGCATTGAGCGACATGACGACCTGGAACGGGTTGCCGTTCTGGCGCGCCATGGCGGCGGCGGCCTGCAGGCGCTCGAGCGCCTTCGGGAAGTTACCTTCCTCGGCCCAGGAATCGCCCGACGAGATCGCGGCGCGAACCTTCAGTTCGGGGTCATCGGTGGTCAAGGCCAGCTTTTCCGCTTCCCAGACCAGGCGGTGCGATTCGGCCAGCTCGGACCGTCGGAAGGCCATGTAGGCCTTGCGCAGCAATCCCTTGGCCAGGGCGACCTGGTTGTCGTGCTGGCGGCCCAGCGCCACCAGCTCGTCCGCCAGCGCGTTCGCTTCGTCCAGCTTGCCGACCTCGTCGTAGGCATTGGACAGCTGGTTCAGGAATTCGATGCGTTCAGGCAGCGGCGCGGCCCGGCCCTCAGGCTGCATCGCCAGCAGCATCGGCAAGGCGCGCTGGCCCGCATATTTGTTGATTTCCCGAATTTCCGCCAGCCGCTGCGCCAGCGGCAGCGGCTCGGCCGCACCAGCGGCCGCCGACCCAATGCACAGCGCTGTGGCGAGCGCGATGCGTCGGGAGCGCACCAGGGCGCGGGGCAGGCTAGGGAACATGAGAATGGGTCTCGGAGTGCAGACAAAAAGTAATAGATGGTGTACGAAACATTATATTCCTGTTGCAACAAGGAAATTCAATTTCTATCCTATTGTCACTAAAAAGACACATCGTGCTGACTATTGGGGTGGTCCCGGTCGCCACCCGGACCTGGCGCCCCGCTGGCTCCCGTCCCGCATTTTCGACCTCCTGTCGCAAACCGCTGGCCGTCCGGAGGCGATCTACTTAAAGTTACGGCAATATTTACTAAGGAGAACGGCATGCTCGAACTGCGCGGCGTCACCAAACAATTTGGCAAGGAGCTCAAGGCAGTGGACGACTTGTCGCTGACCCTCGGGCATGGCGTGGTCGGCCTGATCGGCCACAATGGCGCGGGCAAGTCCACCCTGATGCAGATGATCGCCACCTTGAGCCGCCCTACGCGCGGCCAGATCCTGTTCGACGGCGTCGATATCGTCGCCAAGCCCGACGCGATGCGGCGCCGCCTGGGTTACCTGCCGCAGGATTTCGGCGTCTACCCGAACCTGAGCGCGCTCGAATTCATGCAGTATTTCGCCGCGCTCAAGGGCATGCGCGACCCCGCGCGCATCCGGCGCCTGCTGGAACTGGTGAACCTGCACGACCAGGCCCACCGGCCGGCGGCCTCGTTCTCGGGCGGCATGAAGCGCCGTCTCGGGATCGCCCAGGCGCTGCTGAACGATCCGGACATCCTGGTGGTCGACGAGCCCACCGCCGGCCTGGACCCGGAAGAGCGCCTGCGTTTTCGCAACCTGCTGGCGGAGCTGGGTTACGGCAAGCTGGTGCTGCTGTCCACCCATATCGTGTCGGACGTCGAGAGCATTGCGACCGAACTGGCCATCATGCGTTCCGGCCGGCTGGTGGCCCACGAAACGCCGGAAGCGATTCTGCAGCGCGCCCGCGGCCAGGTCTGGACGGCGAACGTCGCCGAACACGATTACGCGGCGCTGCGTGAGCGCGTGCATGTGCTGCAGGCCCAGCGCCAGGGCGAACGCATGGCGCTGCGCATCGCCCACCCCGAGCTGCCTTGCCTTGGCGCGCGCGAGGCCGAGCCGAGCCTGGAAGAAGCGCTGATGGCGCAGCGCTACGCCCTGCAGGTGGAGGCAGCATGATGCAGCAGATCCCCTGGCGCATGGTGGGTGTGCTGGCCGCGAACGAAGTGCGGCTGCGCATGCGCCGCATGTCGACCCTGATGGCTGTGCTGGTGATCGCCGCCATCAGCTGGGCCATGATCGAAGATCCGGCCAGCGGCAGGACCCTTTTGATCGTGGAGGACGCGCGGGTGCTGTACACCAGTTCCGCGCTGGCGCTGGGCAGCGCCACGCTGGCCGGCCTGCTGTTCTCGCTGGCCGGTTTCTACCTGGCGCGCGGGCGCACCGGCGAAGACCTGCGCAGCGGCATCGGCGGGGTGGTGGGCGCCACGCCCGCCGGCAACCTGGTGCTCGTGGCCAGCCGCTGGCTCGGGGCCGTTGGCGGCCTGCTGATCCTGCTTGGCGCCTTCATGCTGACCATCCTCGCGCTGCACCTGCTGCGCGGCGAAGGGCCGGTCCAGCTGCCCGTCTACCTGCAAACCTATTGCGTGCTGCTGCTGCCGATGGTGCTGTTCGCTGCCAGTTGCGCGGTGCTGTGCGACAGCTGGGCGCCGCTGATGGGCAAGGGCGGCGACATCCTGTATTTCTTCGTCTGGACCGCGATGCTCTCCCTCGGCGGGATCATCGAGGAAGCAGGCGCGTCGCCCGCGCTGGCCATCCTCGACTTCACCGGCATGGCCCAGGCCATGGAAGCGACGCGGCTTCACCTGAGCACGGACAGCGTTGGCATCGGGGCCATGAACTTCAATGCCGCGCTGCCGCCCCATACCCTGCCGCAATGGCTGTGGAACGGTTCGCACGCCGGCGGGCGCCTGCTGTCCTGCCTGCTGGCGCTGGCGCCGCTGGTGCCGGCGGTCTTGCTGTTCCACCGCTTCTCGCCGGACCGGGTCAAGGCCGGCAAGGCGCGCCAGCGCCGTTCGCCGCTGGCAGTGCTCAACGGCTGGCTGCGGCCGCTTGCCCGCATCGTGCAACCGCTGATGCGGCTGGCCGCGCGCGTCCCTGGCACCCCGGGACAGGTACTGGCCGACCTTGGCCTGGCCTTGGGCACCGCGCCGAGCGCCATCCTGGCCATCGCCCTGAGCATCCCGGGCGCCCTGGTGCTGCCGGCCGAGGTGCTGCCCGGATTGCTGGCCGTCGCGGTCGCCTGGTGGGGCATCCTCTGCAGCGAAAGCAGCACCCGCGATTTCGGTGCCGCCTGCGACGGCCTCACCGCTGCCGTGGCGGGTGGCGCCGGCCGGCGCTTCCTGCGCCAGTGGACAGCATCCGCGCTGCTCGGCGCCTTGTTCACGGGGACAGTTGCCCTGCGCTGGAGCGTCGACGAACCGGTGCGCGCATTGGCCGTCGTCGCCGGGGTCCTGGCGCTGTCGGGCTTCGCCGCCTTGCTGGGAGCACTGAGCCGCACGCCGCGCCTGTTCCTCGGCCTGTTCCTGTTCGGACTCTATGTCATGATCAATGCCAAGGGAATGCCGATGCTGGACGTCGTCGGTTTCCACGGGGCGGCGAACCTGCAGTCTGCGACTTTCTTCCTCGTGGCCGCCCTGCTGGCGCTGGCGACAGGAATGCTGTGGAGCCGGCGCAGCTGACCGTTCCTTTGCGAATGGTGCCTTCGCGTCGAAAACGGCCCGGTTATACTGGGCCGCTCCTGCTGCTGACGCGAGGTGATTGCGATGTGGAAAACACCGTTGGCCCTCTGGGCCGCCGCGCTGGGTTTCGCGCTCGGCGGCTTCTTCGACGGCATCTTGCTGCACCAGATCCTCCAGTGGCATCACCTGCTCAGCCTGGTTCCCGGCATGGACGACCTGCGCCTGCAGGTGCTGTGGGACGGCTTTTTTCACGCGCTGATGTATGCGATCGCGCTAGCCGCCCTGACCGGCTTGTGGCGCCTCTACCTTCGCGGCGCCAACACCGGGGGCTGGCCGCTGGTGGGGGCGGTGCTGGTGGGTTTCGGGGTATGGCATATCGTCGATTCGGTGCTCTCGCACTGGCTGCTGCAGATCCATCGCATTCGCGTCGACAGCGCCCACCCGTTGCTGTGGGATTTGCTCTGGCTGGCCCTGTTCGGCCTCTTGCCGCTCGCGCTGGGACTGCGCCTGCGGCGCAAGGGTGGCGGTGGATTGAATGGCGCCGCCGCCATGCTGGTGCTGGCCGCCGTCACCTCCGGTGCGGGAGCCTGGGCGCTACTGCCGCCTGCGCAAACCGGATTCGCCACCGTGGTATTCGCGCCCGGCGTCGGGCCGGGTGAAGTCTTTGCGGCGCTCGACGCGGTGGACGCGCGCCTGGTCTGGAGCGACCGGGCGATGGGGGTGGTGGTGGTTGCCGTGCCAGAGGAGCGGCGCTGGGATTTCTACCGGCACGGCGCTCTTCTGGTCAGCGGGGCGGGCGTGCCGGCGGGGTGCTTCAACTGGAGCCGTTCATGAGCCTGAATTCATTGTCAGCCGCAAAACCGTCGCCGGAACGGCGGACAGAGGTCGCGAACTGCGGTGCCGCATGAAGCCTGATCTCACACCGCAATCTGCTGCAGCAGATACAGCCGCTGGTACAAGCCGCCCGCGATGCGCATCAGCTCTTCGTGCGCGCCGGCTTCCGTGATGCGGCCGTGGTTCAGCACGATGATGCGATCGGCCGCGCGGATGGTCGACAAGCGGTGCGCGATCGCGATGATGGTCACCTTGCCGCGCAATTCTTCCAGGGCTTCCTGCACGATCTGTTCGGTGGCGCTGTCGATGCGCGAGGTCGCTTCGTCGAGCAGCAGGATGCGCGGCTCGCCCGCCAGCGCGCGGGCGATCGCCATCAGCTGCTTCTGGCCCGAGGACAGGCGCGAGCCGCCTTCGCCCAGCTGGGTGTCGTAGCCCTGTTCGAGCAGGGAGATGAAGCCGTGCGCATGCGCCGCCCGCGCTGCCGCTTCGATGCGCTCGGGCGGCAGACCGCGGCCCATGTCGATGTTCTCGCGCGCGGTGGCGGCCAGGATGAACGGGTCTTGCGGCACCAGGCCCACTTCGTTGCGGAAGCGCTCGTTGCCGATCGAGGCCAGCGGCAGTCCGCTGATATCGATGCTGCCCTCGTTCGGCGTGTAGTAGCGCAGCAGCAGCGAGAGCAGGGTGGACTTGCCGCTGCCGGTGTGGCCGACGATGCCGAAGAACGCGCCCTGCGGCACGTCCAGCGACAAGTCGTGCAGCACGGGCTGGCCGTCGATGTAGCCGAAGTTCAGTCCGCGCACGCGCACCGCCGGCGCTTGCGAATCAAAAGCCGTGTCGTTGCCAATACGGCCCGTGGCATGTTCGGCCGCGCCGGTTTCATCGAGCAGCGCCTCCACGCGCGCGGTCGCGACCACCGCCTGCTGCAGGCCGCTGAACTGCATCGTGATCTGGATGAGCGGCTCGACCACCCGCGCGATATAGCTGATGAAGGCGTACAGCACGCCGACTTCGACGGCATTCATTTCGCGCCGGCCGAAACCAAAAATCACGATGGTGAGCAGCACCACGTTGAGCAGGTCGAGCGCGGGGCGCAGCAGGAAGGCATTGGCCTTGAGTTCGGCCAGGCGCGCGGTACGGTGGGCGCGGTTGGTGGCCAGGAAGCGCTCGCCAAAGCGCCCTTCGGCATTGCTGGCCTGGAGCACGCTCATGCCGCCGATCGATTCGGCCATCTGGCCATTGATGTCGCTGCGCAGGGCGCGCGCACGCGTGACCGCCGGCGCCGACAGGCGCTGGTAGAGCCAGACGATGCCGACCACCGCCGGCACCAGCGCCAGCACCACCAGCATCAGGCGCCAGTCGAGCCAGGCCATCGCCACCAGGGTCCCGACCAGCACGATGCTCGAGTCGAGCATCACGAACAGCACCTGGATGTACAGGGTCTTGACCGCCTCGGTATCGTTGGTCACGCGGCTGACCAGCTGTCCGGTGATGGCGCGGTCGAAAAAAGCCATCGGCAGGCGCAGCACGTGGCCATAGACCCATTCGCGCAGGCGCCGCACCGAGCGCATCGCCAGGCCCGACAGTTGGATCAGCTGCAGGTAGCGGATCCAGGACGAAATCCAGCCGGTGAGCACCAGGCCGCCGAGCAGCAGCCAGATGCGCGGCCAGTCCAGGTTGCGCGCTAACAGGTGGTCGTCGATCAGCATTTTCCCGAGCAGTGGTCCCACCACTTCGAGGGCGGCAGCGACCACCAGCCACAGCGTGGCCCAGTACAGGTAGCGGCGGTCGGGGTACGCGGCGCGGCGCAGCAGGCGCGCGGCGTGCTGCGCCTGGACCTTCATGGCGCTGGCGGTGGTATCGGGTTTGTCCACAGCGTTGGCATCACTCTGCATCGATGCTGGCCTCCAGTTGTTGATAGCGCCACTGGCTTGCATACCAGCCGTCCAGTAGCAACAGTTCGTCGTGGGTGCCGGATTCCGTGATGCGGCCCTCGCGCAGCACCACGATGCGGTCGGCCGCGGCCACGCTCGACAGGCGGTGGCTGGCGATGATGGCCGCGCGCTCGGGGCGCTCCGCCCGCAGTTCGGCCAGGTGCTCGAGGATGCGCGTCTCGGTGCCGGTGTCCACCGCCGACAGGGCGTCGTCGAGCAGCAGCAGCGAGCTGTCGGCCAGCAGGGCACGCGCGATCGCGACGCGCTGGCGCTGGCCACCCGACAGCGTGATGCCTTTTTCGCCCACCGGCGTGTCGTAGCCGTGCGGGAAGCGCAGGATGTCGTCGTGGATCGAGGCCATGCGCGCGGCTTGCTCGATCTCCGCGCGCGAGGCGCCGGGGCGCGCCAGCGCGATGTTTTCCGCGATGGTGCTCGAGAACAGGAAGGACTCCTGCGGCACCCAGCTCAGGGCCGCGCGCAGCGCGCTCAATCGATACTCCTCCAGCCGGTAGCCAGCCCAGCTGACCGTGCCCTCTTGCGGCGTAGCCTGGCGCAGCAGCACGCGCAGCAGGGTCGATTTGCCGGCGCCGGTCGGACCCACCAGGCCGAGGGTCTGCCCCGGCTCGATGGTCACCGAGACCTTGCTCAGGGCCGGGCGGTCCGCCTCGCCATAGGCGAAGGTGACGTCCTTGACGACCAGCGGGCCGCGCCCGACTTCCTGCAGCCTGCCCTTGTCATCGACCGTCAGCGGCGCGTCCAGCAGCGGCTGCAAGCGGGCCAGGCCCGCGCGTCCGCGCTCGATCAGCGACAGCACCCAGCCGGCCGCGAACATCGGCCAGATCAGCTGGCCCAGGTACATCGAGAAGCTGGTCAGCGCGCCCACGGTCAGTTCGTTGTTCCAGACCAGGTAGCCGCCCAGGCCCAGCGTCAGGCCGGTGGCCGCGGTCAGGGTCAGGCCGACGGCCGGCTCGTAGGCCGCTTCCCAGCGCTGCGCGCTCAAGCTGGCATTCGCAGCATTGCCCGCCAGTTCGCTGAACTGGGCGGCGCTGCGTGCTTCCAGTCCGAGCGCGCGCAGGGTGCGCACGCCGGTGAGCGATTCCTGCACGTGGTCGTTCAGCGCCGAGAAGCGTTTGAGTGCATCGCCTTCGGCGGTGTGGATGTGCGACGAGATGCGCCAGAAGGCCAGCGCCATCAGGGGGAAGGGCAGCAGGGCGATGCTGGCCAGGCGCCAGTCCACGCCCAGGGTCATGATCCCGAGGACCATCAAGAGGGTCAGGGTGCCGTCGAAGCCGGCCAGCATCGCTTCGCCGGCCGCCATTTCGATGGCGTCGATGTCGTTGGTGGCCAGCGCCATCAGGTCGCCGGTGCGCTGGCGCCCGAAGAAGGCCGGCCCTTGCGCGGCCAGGCGCGCGTAGAGGCGGGTGCGCAGCTCGACGCCGAGGTTGTAGGCGGCCGAATACAGGCGGATGCGCCAGGCCACGCGCAGCACATAGATCGCCAGGCCGAGCCCGAGCAGCTGGGCCAGTCCGAGCAGCAGCGCATCCTGGTCGAGCCGGTGCGCGGCCAGGCCGTCGATCAGGGCGCCGACCTTACGCGGGATCAGGACCGTGCAGATGGAGACGCCGGCCAGCATGAAGGCCGACGAGACATAGGCATGCCAATGCCGACGGACAAAGCCGCCGATCAGCCTTGCGAGACTCATGTTCTTCCTTGGAGATGGTGTGCCCGAAAAACGACAAAGCGGGCCGAAGCCCGCTAGTGTAGACGTTTTGCCTGCCGGGCGCAGCGCCCGAGGCCAGCTTGCGTGGTGCCGTTTATTTCCTGCGCTTGGACGAAGACGATGCCGGGGCAAGCTTCTGCACCTGGATATTGGCATCTTCTGCTGGCACCGGGGCAGACGCAGGATGCGGGGCAACGCCGGCCTGCGGCTCGCCCTGGCCGGCAGCCATGACGATCTCGGTCTGCTCGGCGACCGGCGCCGGTTCGGCGTCGATGACCAGCTGTTCGACGGCCGGCTCGTGCTCCGGTTCCGCCACCACGACCGGCTCGGCCGATGCGCTGTGGACTGGAGCGGCTGGTGCCGCCGCCGGTGCTTCCACCGCTTCAGCCGCTTTCGCGCTCGGGGCTGCCGGTTGGCTTGCCGCTGCAGGCGCCTTCCCGCCGAGGGCAAACGGCTGGACGCTGCTGGCAATGCTCATCAGTTCACGGCTGTAGTCGAACAGGCTGTGCATCTGCTCTTCGGCGGTGCCGCCCAGGGTCAGGACGTCGCGCGGATCGCGCGAAGCGGCCAGGGCCTGCACCGCGCGGGTCGAGCGTTCGACCGAGGCGCGCGAGGTGGCCAGGTTCAGGGCGACGACGCGGCTGGCGCTGTCGAAGGCCTGCTTGGTGAACGACTGGAAGAAATTGACCTGGGTTTCGAACTGGGTTCGCAGCTGGGCCGGGATCTGGACGGGAAGCTGGGGCAGGGGCTGGCCCGCGAACGGCGCCGGGAAGGGGGTCTTGCCTGCTGCTGCTGCTGCTGCGAAAAATTGTTCTGCAAGTGAAGTCATATGATTTCCTTTAGTCATTTATGGCGCGCTGCAATATCGTCTAGTGTAGCCATGATTCCCCAAGCTTGCAAAGGTATATTGCTATATTATTGAGCAGAAATATTGCGATGCAGCATTACACATGCAGCCTGCATGCCTTATGGCTCCCGTCCGGCAAGCTCGAAGCGGCCATTCGTCGCTACAATCAGCAAAACACAACGGAGAGCACGCATGGATCTCGTGATTCGCAACGCCACCCTGCCGGACGGCAGCCGGGGCATCGACATCGGCATCAAGGATGGCCTGGTGGCCGCCGTGGAGGCGCGGCTCGCCGTGCAGTGCGCACGCGAGATCGATGCCGGGGGCGACCTGGTCAGCCCGCCTTTCGTGGACCCGCACTTCCACATGGATTCGGTGCTCAGCCATGGCCTGCCGCGCGTGAACCGCAGCGGCACCCTGCTGGAGGGCATTCGCCTGTGGGGCGAACTCAAACCGCTGCTGGCGCAGGAGGCGCTGATCGCGCGCGCGCTGCAGTATTGCGACTGGGCGGTGGCGCGCGGCCTGCTGGCGATCCGCAGCCACGTCGACATCTGCGACGACCGCCTGCTGGCCGTCGAAGCGCTGCTGGAAGTCAAACGGCGCGTGGCGCCTTATCTCGACCTGCAGCTGGTGGCGTTTCCGCAGGATGGCATCCTGCGCAGCCCGGGCGCCTTCGAGAACCTCAAGCGCGCCATCGCGATGGGCGTGGACGTGGTGGGCGGGATCCCGCATTTCGAACGCACGATGGCGCAGGGCGCCGAATCGGTGCGCCTGCTGTGCGAGTTCGCGGCCGAACAAGGCCTGCGGGTGGACATGCATTGCGACGAGACCGACGACCCGATGTCGCGCCACATCGAAACCCTGGCCTACGAGACCCAGCGCCTCGGCCTGCAGGGGCGGGTGGCCGGCTCGCACCTGACCTCGATGCATTCGATGGACAACTACTACGTGAGCAAGCTGCTGCCCCTGATCGCCGAGAGCGGCGTGGCGGCGATCGCCAACCCCCTGATCAACATCACGCTGCAGGGCCGCCATGACAGTTATCCGAAGCGGCGCGGCATGACGCGCGTGCCGGAGCTGTTCGCCGCCGGCGTGGACGTCGCCTTCGGCCACGACTGCGTGCTCGACCCGTGGTACGGCATGGGCTCGGGCGACATGCTGGAGGTGGCGCACATGGGACTGCACGTGGCGCAGATGACAGGCAGCGAGGCGATGCACCAGTGCTTCCTGGCGGTGACCGAGACCCCGGCGCGCATCCTCGGTTTGCAGGGCTACGGCCTGGCGCCGGGCTGCCGGGCCGACCTGGTGCTGCTCGATGCCGGGTCGACCGTGGAGGCGATCCGCCTGCGCGCGGCGCGCAGGCTCGTCATCCGGCGCGGGGCGGTCATCGCGGAAGCGCCGTCGGCACGGGCGACGCTGCACCTGCCAGGGCGGCCCGAGGCCACGAGTTTTCGCCACGTCCCGCAGGGTGCGCACGATACGTGAAGAGACTGGCGATCCGGGCTAGAATAGACCGCTTTCAGGTTTCGGTAACGTATCCACAGGCTCCGTGAAAGACATCCAGATCCGCCCCGCCAGCGACCATGATTTCGATGCGATATGGAGCATCTTCAGTGCCCATGTCGCAGCCGGCGAAACCTACCCGTTCACCACTGCGACGTCGCGCGAGGCGGGCCATGCCTACTGGCTCGGCCCCGACGTGGCCAGCTTCGTCGCGACCTCAGGCAGCTCGCGGGTGCTCGGCATGTACCGCCTGACCCGCAACCAGGTCGGGCGCGGCCATCACGTGGCCAACGCCTCCTACATGGTCAGCCCGTCGGCGCAAGGCGCCGGCATCGGCCGCATGCTGGGAGAGCACAGCCTGGACGAGGCGCGCCGCCAGGGTTACCTCGCCATGCAGTTCAACTATGTGGTGAGCACCAACACCGCGGCCGTGCGGCTCTGGAAAAAACTCGGCTTCTCGATTGTCGGCACCCTGCCCAAGGCCTACCGCCACAAGGCGCTGGGCTATGTGGACGCCTATGTGATGTACCAGCTGCTGCAAGACCCGGACCACTGGCCTACGGCGGACGCATGATGGCCGAATCCTCGATCGGCCGCGCCGAAATCCTGCGCACCGCTCGGCTGCGCCTGCGCCTGGCCGACCCGGGTGATTGCGCCTTCTACCTCGAACTCGTGAACGACCCCGCCTTCATCGCCCACATCGGCGACCGCGGGCTGCGCACGCTGGAGACTGCGGCGCGCGCCATCGAAGAAGGACCGGTGGCAATGCAGCGCGCGCGCGGCCATTCGCTCTACGTGGTGGAGCTGCTCGATGGAGGCGCGCCGATCGGGCTGTCGGGCCTGGTCAAGCGCGATGCGCTGCAGGACGTGGACATCGGCTACGCCTTCCTGGCACGCCACCGGGGGCAAGGCTATGCTTTCGAGGCCGCGCAGGCCGTCACCAACCATGCGCGCACCCTGGGCTTGACTCGCCTGGCGGCCATCACCGACCCCGGGAACGCGGCCTCGATCGGGCTGCTGCACAAGCTGGGCATGCGCTTCGAGCGCTTCGCGGTACTGGTGCCCGGCCAGCCCGGGGTGAACGTTTACATGATGGACCTGGCGCCATAGGAAAAAGGAAGCGGAACGCGGTCGGAACCGGGCAGGTGATACGATAAGCTTATTACATCGTCCACATGCCATTCACCTCAAACCATCGATGCCGACCACCGAGCCGAGTCCAGACGCGCCTTTTTTCATTGTCCTCAATGCCGGATCGGGGCATTCCGAAACCGAGTTGCGCCGCTCGACCATCGAAACCGTGCTGGCCGCCGCCGGCCGCAGCTGCCACCTCGAGCTGGTCGACGACCCGGTGGAACTGCAGGCCATCGCGCGCAGCATGGCGGCGCGCGCCGTCGCTGCCGGCGGCATCCTGGTAGCGGCTGGCGGCGACGGCACCATCAACACGGTGGCCCACGAAGCGGTGCTGGCCGGCTGCACCTTCGGCGTGCTCCCACAGGGCACCTTCAATTATTTCGGCCGCACGCACGGCATTCCCGAAGACCTGGAAGAAGCCGTGTATGCGCTGCTGCGTGCCCACGTACGGCCGGTGCAGGTGGGCGTGATCAACAACAAGGTCTTCCTGGTCAACGCCAGCGTCGGCCTGTACCCGAAGCTGCTCGAAGAGCGCGAAATCGACAAGGCGCACTACGGGCGCAGCCGGCTGGTGGCCTTTTTCTCGGCGGTCAAGATCATGCTGCGCCCCGCGCGCCACCTGCGCATCACGCTGGAACTCGACGGCAAGGAGCGGCGCCTGCGCACCACGACGCTGTTCATCGGGAACAACCGATTGCAGCTCGAGCAGGTCGGCATGATTGGCCTCACCGAAGCGGTGGAGGAAGGGCAGCTGGTGGCCATCGCCCCGCGGCCGATGGGCAGGCTCGGCCTGATCGGCTTGCTGGTGCGCGGCGCGCTGGGCCGGCTGGGCGATGCCGACGTCGAAGCCTTCGCCTTCAAGCGCCTGACGGTGCGCACGCCGGCCGTGTATGGCCGCAAGCGCATGAAGGTGGCGGCCGACGGCGAGGTCGAGCCGATGAACATGCCGCTTGAATTTCGCGTGCTGGAAGGGCGGCTCTACCTGATGGTGCACGGGGCGTCGCGCAAGGAGCCGCGTGCCGCGCCGGACACTGGTTCCGAGACGGCGTGAATCTGGCCGGTCGGTCCGTAGGGTGGGCGGCTTGTGATCTGGTCCACTGGACCAGATCACCCCGCGTGTTCACATTACGGTGCTGAAGCCCTTGCGGCTCTTCAACTCGAAACGATCACCGCGTGGGCAGAAAACCTGCCCACCCTACGGGTATGCAATGACGCTCGGGTCTGTGGCTCAGCTTAATTGACGGGATCCAGTTCCAGGATCACGCTCGCCTTCGCCGGCAACCGCAACTCGCTGCGCAAATCGAAGCGCTTGCCACTCACTACATCCACGCCGCCCGCCACGCCCGCCAGCATTTCGCGGAAGCGCGCGGTATCCAGCACCATCTCCTTCGCATTGGCATTCAAGGCGACCAGCACCTTCTTGTTGTCGTCGTAGCGGAAATACACATAGCTGTTGGCTTGCGGGCCGAAGTGCATCAGCTTGCCGTGGTGGATGACCGGCTGGCCACGGCGCCAGTTGGCCAGCTTGCGCACCAGGTCCTGCGCCGCCTTCTGCTGCGCGCCCAGGCCTTTGCCGGCGAAGGCATCGACCTTGTCGCCAGCCCACCCGCCGGGGAAGTCGCTGCGGTAGCTGACGTCGTTGCGCTCTTTCGTGGCGCTGGTCATCAGGATCTCGTCGCCCACGTAGAACTGGGGGATGCGCGGCAGCGTCATCAGCATCACGAGGGCCATGCGATAGCGGTCGAAGTCTTCGCCGACGACGCTCCAGATGCGCGACATGTCGTGGTTATCGGCGAACAGCACCAGGTTGCCCGGCTCCGGGTACAGGTAATCCAGCGACAGCGTCTCGTACACCTCGCCGAAGACGTTGCGGCCATCCTTGTCGGCCAGTGCGGTGCGCAGGCTTTCCGCCACCGGGAAGTCCATCAGGCTCGGGGTGAAGGCGCGGTAGCCGTCGAAGTTGTGCTTGCCGCGCTGCCAGCGCGCCACCACCGGCACCAGCTTGCTCCACTCCTCGCCCACCATGTTCAGCTTCGGGTATTCCGCCATGATGCGGCGCGTGTACTCGGACAGGAAGGCGCCGTCCGAATAGCCGAAGGTGTCGATGCGCAGGCCCGACAGGCCCGCGTACTCGATCCACCAGATGTTGTTCTGGATGAGGTAATTCGCCACCAGCGGGTTGGACTGGTTCAGGTCGGGCATGCTCTCGACGAACCAGCCGCGCGTGAAGTTGTCGGCGTCTTCCTTCGATGCATACGGATCCTGCACGGCGGTGCGGTGGTGCTGGGTCGGCACGAACTTGCCGTAGTTGACCCAGTCCGGCGCCGGCAGGTCCTTCATCCACCAGTGCGACTTGCCGATGTGCGAGAGCACCACGTCCTGGATCAGGCCAATGCCGCGGCGCTTCGCCTCCTGGCCCAGGCGGCGGAAATCGGCATTGCTGCCGTAGCGCGGGTCGATGCGGTAATGGTCGGTGGCGGCATAGCCATGGTACGAGTAAGCCGGCATGTTGTTCTCGACCAGCGGCGTCGGCCACAGCTGGGTGAAGCCCATGTCCTTGATGTAGTCGAGGCGGTCGATGATGCCCTGGATGTCGCCGCCGTGACGCCCGGAGCCGTTGGCGCGGTCGGCTTTTTCCAGCGTGTCCGGGGTGCTGTCGTTTGTCGTATCGCCATTGGCGAAGCGGTCCGGCATCACCTGGTAGATCGCATCGCTGCTATTGAAGCCGACGCGCTGGGCCGAGCCCTGCTCGCGCGCGAGCAGCTGGTAGCTGTAGCTGGCCTGGCGCCTGGTGCCCTTGAACAGGATCTCGAACTTGCCCGGTTTCGCATCCTCTTTAACAACCAGGTCGATGAACAGGTAGTTCTTGCTGGGCACCCGGGTGACACTGGCGATGCGCACGCCGGGATAGGACAGCGAGGGTTCCAGCTCGGCGATGCGCTCGCCATGCACCATCAGCTGCAGGCCCTTGTGCTGCATGCCGGCCCACCAGAACGGCGGCTCCATATGGGCAATGGCGGGGGGCTGGGCGCAGGCGGGAGCCAGTGCGGCGCTGCCGAGGAGGATGCTGGCGAAGAGCTGTCTCATGGGATCTGGGGCGTCCCACGTGTGCATCTTCCGGACGCGTAGTCAGACTACAGCGTATGTGCCAGCTAGATGCCGTGAGAACTGCCGCGCGTAGTTATATTGCGCAAAGAATACTACAGAAGGGACTCCGCGGACAAACCACGCGAGGCGGCTGATCTAGTCAAAGTACACATTACTATTAGGTAATCTTCATTTCCTTGTTGACTTATAAGCTCGGCTTCTAGCTCTGAGGCAGACGGATGCACCGGTGTGGTGCGCGGCTGCCCGAATAGGTATTGCTAAGCAGCATTTGTAGTCCGACTACAACGCCGCATCCCGATCTTTGTAGCCCAAATACAACGCAAAACACGTGTGCTCTGCCCACTCCTGTAAAAACATGCCATTATCGTAGTTACAAGCAACTCTCGTTGACAGTGCATCTAGTTTTAGTACAGAATTCTCGGCAGAACGTCTAAACCGTTGGCTTGGGGCTGCTGTGCTGCCTGTTGCGCTGTAGTTTCGAGAAAATAAAATCTGTCTTTTTGAGGGGACACATGAACATCTTCGCAACCAAGCGCGGCGCTCCGGCCCGCCTTGCATTCCAACTGAGCCCGGTCGCCGCAGGCTGCGCCGTCTTCCTGTCGGTGTTCGCGGGCAGCGCCTACGCGCAAACGACCGCGCAGGACAACACCACGACGACGACCAACGCCACCTCGAGCGTCGCGACCGCACCGGCTTCGGCCGAGCAGGCTGCTGCCGCCGCCGAGCCGACGCCACCGGGCGCGACCCCTGGCGTCGCCACGGTCCAGGTCACCGGTATCCGCCGCGGTATCGAAGCGGCCATCTCGATCAAGAAGAATTCCAGCTCGATCGTCGAAGCCATTTCGGCCGAAGACATCGGCAAGCTGCCTGACCAGAGCGTCGCCGAGTCGATCTCGCGCCTGCCGGGCGTGTCGGCACAGCGCGGCCGCAGCTCGGGCAAGGCAGCGGACATCTCGGTGCGCGGCCTGTCGCCAAGCTTCAACGGTACCCTGCTCAACGGCCGCGAAATGGCCTCGACCGGCAATTCCCGTTCGCCTGAGTTCGACCTGTTCCCGGCCGAACTGATGGGTTCCATCGTCATCTATAAAACCCCGGACGCGAGCGTCATCGGCCAGGGCCTGGCCTCGACCATCGACCTGCGCACCGTGCAGCCGCTCGACTTCAGCAAGCGCACCGTCGCCGTCAGCTACAAGAAGACCCGCCTCGGCGTGAAGCACCCGGACGGCCTGCCGGAAGGCGACGGCAAGCGCGCCACCCTGTCGTACGTCGACCAGTTCGCGAACCGCACCATCGGCGTGGCAGTCGGCTTCACCCGCTACGAAGAAACCGGCGGCGGCCAGACCACCTTCAATTCCTGGGGCACCGCGAGCATGCCGTTCAACGGCGCCAGCGTCACCACCCCGGGCGGCTTCGGCTACGACACCGTGGTCGATTCGCACGAACGCGACGGCGCCTTCGCCTCGCTGCAGTTCCGTCCAAACAAGAACTTCAAGTCGACCGTCGACCTGTTCTACTCGTCGGGCGAAACCGGCCAGAAGAAGACCGGCTTCGAAGGCGGCGTGGCCTACAACGCGGGCGGCGCCTACGAGCTGCCGCACGTGCTGAGCGCAGCCACCGTGACCAACGGCGTTGCCACCACCGGCACCATCAGCAACTGGAAAGGCGTGGTGCGTAACCACTACGAAGGCGCCAAGGACGATCTGAAGACCGTCGGCTGGAACAGCGAACTGAAGATCGCCGACTGGACTACCGCGGCCGACCTGACCTGGTCGAAAGCGACCAAGCTGAGCTCGCGCTACGAAACCACCGCCGGTATCGCCGGCCGCGCCCAGGACACCCTGCGCTACGCCAATTTCAACGGCTCCAACGTGACCCAGGTGCAGTACACCCCGGGCTCGAACTACGCCGACCGCAGCGTTGCGCGCCTGACCGACGTGATGGGCTGGTCCGGCGGCGAAACCTCGCCGCAGGCCGGCTACCTGGCCCAGCCTTACATCGAAGACGAAGTCAAGTCGATCCGCCTGACCGCCAAGAAGGCCGTCGAATGGGGCCCGCTGGTCGGCACCAGCTTCGGTTTCAACCACACCTCGCGCGACAAGTCGCGTACCGGCGACGAAGGCCGCCTGGTGATCAAGGGCGGCAGCGGTCCGTACGCGGCCCTGGCCGTGCCGGGCAGCGACATTGCCGAGGCAGGTTCGTCGGGCTTCAACGTCGTGTCGTGGGATCCGCGCGGTTCGCTCGGCACGGTGTACGAACTGGCGCCGAAGGTCGACGCCGACATCTACAACAAGTTCTGGGACGTGTCGGAGCGCATCAACACCGCCTACGTCATGGGCGACCTGGACGGCGAACTGTTCGGCCTGAACTACCGCGGCAACGTCGGCCTGCAGGCGATCCACACCAACCAGACCGGCGGCGGCTTCGTCATCGACAAGGCGCGTTGCACCGGCAATACCGCCCAGACCTGCCCGGCGCAACGCGTGAGCGAAGGCGACAGCTACTGGGATGTCCTGCCGAGCATGAACGTGGCGTTCGACCTGAAGAACGAGCAGAAGGTACGCCTGGGCATGGCCAAGGTGGTTTCGCGTGCCAACCTGGACGACCTGCGTGCCGGCGGCAACTTCGGCCTGGCGACCCAGGGCGTGTCGATCCTGACCGGCGGCGCCGGCAATCCGCAGCTCAAGCCGTTCCGCGCCAAGGCCTTCGACCTGTCATATGAGAAGTACTTCGGCAACAAGGGCTACATCAGCGCCGCTTACTTCTACAAGAAGCTCGACAGCTACATCATCCGTGTGCCGCGCGCCTTTGATTTCGGCCCGTTCGTCACCCCGACGACCCCGCTGCCGCGGACCGGCCCTTACGCCGGTTCGACCGTGGGCCTGCTCAACCAGCCGGTCAACGGCGATGGCGGCAACCTGAAGGGCTTCGAAGTGGCGGTGAACGTGCCGTTCTCGATGCTCACCGACTACCTGGACGGTTTCGGCGTGATGGTCAACCACTCGGACACCAAGAGCAACGTCAACCTGCCGGAAACGGGCTTTGCCAACGTGAACGGCGACCTGACCAGCATCCCGCTGCCGGGCCTGTCGCGCAAGGTGACCAACCTGCGCCTGTACTACGAGAAGAATGGCTTCCAGATCGCCGCCGCAGCGCGCAAGCGTTCGAGCTTCCTGGGCCAGGTGTCGGACTTCCAGGACAACGCACAGCTGACCTTCATCAAGGGTGAGACCATCGTTGACCTGCAGGCGTCGTACGAGATCCAGTCGGGCTGGCTGAAGGGCGTGAGCCTGTATGCCCAGGCGCAGAACTGGAACAACGCACCGTTCCTCGAGTACACCACGGACGAAGAGAATCCATCGAACCGTCGCGACTACGGCCGTACCTACCACTTTGGCGCCAGCTACAAGTTCTAAGCTGAGCTGAACTGCGGTACAGTATCAACCCCTGCCAGGCACCGCCTGCCAGGGGTTGTTTTTCGTTTCACTGGCTAAGCACATGAACACTGAACCACTCAAAGACCTCGTCATCGTCGGCGGCGGCACCGCCGGCTGGATGACCGCGGCGGCGCTGGCGACCATGCTCAATGGCCGCTACAACATCCGTCTCGTCGAATCCGACGAGATCGGCATCGTCGGCGTCGGCGAAGCGACCATTCCGATGATCCAGCGCTTCAACCGCGTGCTCGGCATCGACGAGCACGAGTTCATGCGCGAGACCCAGGGCAGCTTCAAGCTCGGGGTGGAGTTCGTCAACTGGGGCAAGGCGGGCGAGCGCTACATGCACGGCTTCGGACGCCTGGGCCAGGACCTGGCCACGGTGCCCTTCGACCAGTACTGGCAGAAGATGCGCCGCGCAGGCAAGGCCGCGCCGCTCGAGGAGTACTCGATCTCGCGCATGGCCGCCAAGGCCAACAAGTTCATGCCGGCCCGGCACGACGTGCCCAATTCGCCGCTGCGCGACATCGCCTACGCCTACCACTTCGACGCCAGCCTGTATGCGCGCTACCTGCGCAAGCTGGCCGAAGCGCGCGGCGTGATCCGCATCGAAGGCAAGATCACGCGCGCGATCCAGCGCGAAGGCGACGGCTTCATCGACGCGGTGGTGCTGGAGAGCGGCGAGCGGGTCGAGGGCGAGCTGTTCATCGACTGCTCGGGCTTCCGCGGCCTCCTGATCGAGCAAACGCTGCAGACCGGCTACGAAGACTGGAGCGGCTGGTTACCAAGCGACCGCGCCCTCGCCGTGCCCTGCGAGTCGGTGGCCGCCATGACGCCCTACACCCGCGCCACCGCGCACGGGTCGGGCTGGCAGTGGCGCATCCCGCTGCAGCACCGCACCGGCAACGGCCACGTCTACTGCAGCCGCTTCATCAGCGACGACGAAGCAGCAAGCACGCTGCTGGCGAACCTGGACGGCAAGGCGCTGGCCGAGCCGCGCCTGATCAAGTTCCAGACCGGCATGCGCAAGCAGGCCTGGAATCGCAACGTGATTGCCGTCGGCCTGGCGGGCGGCTTCCTGGAGCCGATCGAATCGACCAGCATCCACCTGATCCAGTCGACGATCCAGCGCCTGATCGACTTCTTCCCGGACCGCCGCTTCAGCAGCGTGGACCGCGATGAATTCAACCGCCAGTCGCGCTTCGAGTACGAGCGTATCCGCGACTTCATCATCCTGCACTACAAGCTGAACCAGCGGACCGATTCGGCCTACTGGACGGAATGCGCCAATATGGCCATTCCCGAAACCTTGCAGCGCAAGATGGACATGTACCGCTCGCACGGGCGCGTGGTCCGGGTCGACAACGAGCTGTTTTCGGAAGTCGGCTGGATCCAGGTGCTGGAAGGGCAGAACATGCCGATCGACGGCTACCACCCGCTGGCCGACACCCAGTCGGAAGCCGACATTGCCGACTACCTGGAAAGCGTGCGCAGCGTGATCGCCCAATGCGTGAAGGTGATGCCGACGCACAACGAGTACATTGCCAAAATGTGCCCGGCCAAAAAAATGTAGCATTAACCTGTATCATTCGCGGCCCCGTGCGCAAAGGTGCATGGGGCCGTTTTTTCATGGGACGGGCGGGTTGTCCCGCCACCCAACACCCCCGCCGTTCCAAATTGTGTCCGCCCCCTTGCTCCAAAAGAGTAAACTGGCGGTTTAGTATCGTTTTCGAAAGTTTTCTATGTCAGACACCCCCCTCCCGACGTTTTCCGACCTGAATCTCTCCGCGCCCGTACTCAAGGCGCTGAAAGATGTCGGCTACGAAGCGCCGTCGCCGATCCAGGCTGCAACCATCCCGCTGCTGCTGGCCAACCGTGACGTACTCGGGCAGGCGCAGACCGGCACCGGCAAGACCGCGGCCTTCGCGCTGCCGATCCTGTCGAACATCGACATCAAGCAGATGACGCCCCAGGCGCTGGTGCTGGCGCCGACGCGCGAGCTGGCGATCCAGGTGGCCGAGGCCTTCCAGACCTACGCCGCCCACATCAAGGGCTTCCACGTACTGCCGATCTACGGCGGCCAGAGCTACGGCCCGCAGCTGCAGGCGCTGCGCCGCGGCGTGCACGTCATCGTCGGCACTCCGGGCCGCGTGATCGACCACCTCGAGAAAGGCTCGCTCGACCTCTCCAAGCTCAAGACCCTGGTGCTGGACGAAGCCGACGAGATGCTGCGCATGGGCTTTATCGACGATGTCGAGCAGATCCTGAAAAAGACCCCGTCCGAGCGCCAGACCACGCTGTTCTCGGCCACCATGCCGCCGGCGATCAAGCGCATCGCCAAGACCTACCTGCGCGACCCGCAGGAAGTCACGGTCGCCGCCAAGACCGGCACCGCCGAGAACATCACCCAGCGCTACTGGCTGGTATCGGGGATGCAGAAGCTCGAGGCGCTGACCCGCATCCTCGAAGCCGAGCCGTTCGACGGCATGATCATCTTCGCCCGCACCAAGCTCGGTACCGAAGAACTGGCGATCAAGCTGCAGGCGCGCGGTTTCGCTGCCGTCGCCATCAACGGCGACATGGCCCAGCAGGCGCGCGAACGCACCATCGAGCAGCTCAAGAACGGCAAGATCGACATCCTGGTGGCGACCGACGTCGCCGCGCGCGGCCTCGACGTCGAGCGCATCAGCCACGTGATCAACTACGACGTGCCGTCGGACCCGGAAAGCTATACCCACCGCATCGGCCGTACCGGCCGTGCCGGCCGCAGCGGCGACGCGATCCTGTTCATCACCCCGCGCGAGCGCAGCCTGTTGAAAGCGATCGAACGCGCCACGCGCCAGCCGGTGTCGCAACTGACGCTGCCGACCGTCAAGGCGGTGAACGACGTGCGTATCGCCAAGTTCAAGGACCAGATCACCGAGGTGCTGGCCGCCGGCGGCCTGGAGCAGTTCCGTTCGCTGATCGAGGAATACGAGCGCGAGCAGAACGTGCCGGCGGTCGACATCGCCGCCGCGCTGGCAAAGCTGGGCCGTGGCGACGTGCCGCTGCTGATCGAGCGCCCTGACCGCGAGCCGCGTGCGGAATTCGCGCCACGCGAAGCGTCCGGCACCTGGGAAGACCGTCCTGCACGCCCGCCGCGTGAAGCGCGCGAGCCGCGCGAAGCCTCGTCGTTCAAGAAAGAGCGCACGCCGCGCGAGTCCGAGCCGGGCATGGCGACCTTCCGCATCGAAGTCGGCCACCAGCACGGCGTCAAGCCGGGCAACATCGTCGGCGCGATCGCCAATGAAGCCAACATCCCGTCGAAGTACATCGGCCGCATCGAGATCTATGACGATTTCAGTACGCTCGACCTGCCGGACGACATGCCGCCGGATCTGGTCAGCCACCTGAAGACCGTGTGGGTGGCAGGGCAGCAGCTGAACATCACGCGCGATGGTGAAGAGCCGGCCAAGCCGTCGGAAAAGAAGAAGTCGTTTACGAAGGTCGGCACCAAGAAGCCGCATCGCAAAGGCTGATCGGTACTGTAACTCCGGTTACGCACGTATGAACGTCGTTCCGGCGAAGGCCGGAACCTGAGTTTTACGCGCAGTGGTAATGGTTAATGCTCACTACCGCGCTCGCGAAATTGGGTCCCGGCCTGCGCCGGGACGACGGGTTAACAGTGTTGGTTTGGTCAAGGGCTGCTCAGCGTTCGCTAAGCGCCTCCGCATTACTTACTGCTCGCGACCTTTGTCGTTTCAGCCGCAAACATCCACAGCAGCGCCTCGCGCAACTCCCCCGACCAGAACTTCTCGTTGTGCTCCGCCCCCGGCACGATCTTCAGCACCGTGTTGGCCGCCGGATGCCCGGTCTTTTGCACCACCTCCGCCATGCGCTTGACGTCCGCCACCATTCCCGGGCCTTCCTTCTCGCCCATCAGCATGAACACCCGCGCGTTTTTCGGCATCGGCTTGGCTGCCACGAAGCCGAACGAGGCTTGCGCCGTCCAGTAAGCCGGCGAGAACACGCCGGCCTTGCCGAATACGTCGGGATACTGCGCCAGCGCGTAATGCGAGGCCAGGCCGCCCATCGAGCTGCCCATGATGGCGGTGTGCTCGCGGCCGGACAAGGTGCGGTAACGCTTGTCGATCAGGGGCTTCAAGGTTTTCACAATGAAGTCCATGTATTCGCGGCCCTCGGCGGCGCCAAAGCGTTCGCTGTTCCAGGCGTTGAGTTCCGTCATGCGCTTGTCGCCGCCGTTGTCGATGCCGACCACGATCAGTTCCAGCTTGCCTTCCTTCGCCAGCGCGTCCAGGGTCTCATCGACCTTCCATTCGCCCGCATAGGCGGTGGCGGTGTCGAACAGATTCTGGCCGTCGTGCATGTAGAGTACCGGGTAGCGCTTGGCCGACGTGGCATAGCCGGGTGGCAGGTAGAGCCGCACCTGGCGCTTGCGGTTCAGGCCCGCCATCTCCAGCGGTTCTCCCAGCAGGCTCACGCCGGGCAGGGCGGTCGAAGCCTTGGGCGCCTCGACCGCCTTGTCGGCGGCGGCGGCCGGCAGGCACAGGCCAGCTGCGAACAAGAGGGTAAGGGTAGGGCGGCAAAGCAGGCGCATAGATTGTCTCCTGGTTAAAATATTCTGTTGTTTGACTACAGAAGCGGGCCATTTCGACCTCGGTGTTGTGGCGATTCTACTATGAGAGCTCTTCGATTGACACCCATAAATCCCCATGTTATTTTGCTACAGCTTTGAGTAGGCTGTACCACTTCAGCCTGCCGACATCACACGAGAGCCCGGCATCCTTTCGGGCCAGATTGGGGACACACATGGATATGCACACCGGCGTGATCAAGCCGCGCCTGTCGTTCTGGCAGCTCTGGAACATGAGCTTCGGCTTCTTCGGCATCCAGTTCGGCTTCGCGCTGCAGAACGCCAACACCAGCCGCATCTTCTCGACGCTCGGCGCCGACCCCGACAACCTGGCCCTGTTCTGGCTCGCCGCGCCCGTCACGGGCCTGCTGGTGCAGCCCATCATCGGCTACCTGAGCGACAACACCTGGCACCCCAAATGGGGCCGCCGCCGTCCGTTCTTCTTCATCGGCGCCGTGCTGGCCGCGATCGCCCTGTTCCTGATGCCCAATTCCTCGGTGCTGTGGATGGCCGTGGCCGTGCTGTGGCTGATGGATGCCGCCATCAACGTGTCGATGGAGCCGTTCCGCGCCTTCGTCGGCGACAAGCTGGACGTCTCGCAGCAGACTGCCGGTTACGCAATGCAGACCTTCTTCATCGGCTGCGGCGCAGTGATCGCCTCGCTCCTGCCGACCTTCTTCGAGTCGATGGGCGTGTCCAACGAGGCAGTGGGCGGCCTGATTCCCGACACCGTGCGCTATTCCTTCTATGCCGGCGGCGCCATCTTCTTCCTGGCCGTGCTCTGGACCGTGCTGACCGCCGACGAGCTGCCGCCGCAGGACCTGGCCGCCTTCGACAAGCAGCGCAAGCACGCCCGCAGCATCACGGTCGCGCTGGAAGAGATCATCGGCGGCTTCGCCAAGATGCCCAAGACCATGGTGCAACTGGCCTTCGTGCAGTTCTTCACCTGGATCGCGCTGTTCGCGATGTGGATCTATACCGGTTCGGCCATCGCCGACAATGTCTTCGGCACCACGGACGCGCAGTCGTCCGCCTTCCAGTCGGCCGGCAGCTGGGTCGGCATCATGTTCGCGGTCTACAGCGGCGTCTCGGCGCTGGCCGCCTTCATCCTGCCGGTGTTCGCGCGCGCCACCAGCCGCAAGACCGTGCACGCGACCTGCCTGGCTATCGGCGGCCTGAGCCTGGCCAGCATCTATTTCATCACCGACAAGCAGACCCTGATGCTGCCGATGATCGGCGTCGGCCTGGCCTGGGCTTCGATCCTGACCATGCCCTACGCGATCCTGGCGGGCTCGCTGCCGGCCAAGCGCATGGGTTATTTCATGGGCCTGTTCAACTTCTTCGTCGTGATCCCGCAGATCTGCAGCGGCCTGCTGCTGGGCGGCGTGACCAAGCACTTCTTCGGCGGCCACACGGTGCAGACCCTGGTGCTGGGCGGCGCCTGCATGCTGATCGCGGCCGTGCTGACGCTGTTCGTCACCGACCGGGCGGCGCCCGTCAAGGCAAGCGCCTGAGCCCCGCGCGCCAGTGAATTCGCGCCTGTCGTATCGTAGCGTTTTACCAACATCGCCTGCGTCCCACCGCGATGTTGCAACACGATATGACGACAGGAGCGAAGCATGACCATCCAGACCATCCCGACCACGCCTTTCGCCGGCCAGCGGCCCGGCACCTCGGGCCTGCGCAAGAAGGTGCTTGAATTCCAGCAGCCGGGTTATCTCGAGAATTTTGTCGAAGCGATCTTCCTGACGATCGGCGAAGGGGCAGGCCGCACCCTCGTCATCGGCGGCGATGGCCGCTATTTCAACCGCGACGCGATCCAGGCCATCCTGCGCATGGCCGCCGCCCACGGCGTTGCGCGGGTACTGGTCGGGCGCGGCGGCATCCTGTCCACCCCGGCCGTGAGCTGCGTGATCCGCAAGCATGCGGCCTTCGGCGGCATCGTGCTGTCGGCCAGCCACAACCCGGGCGGCCCGGACGGCGACTTCGGCATCAAGTACAACATCGAGAACGGCGGGCCGGCCCCGGAAAAAGTCACCGAGGCGATGTTCGCCCACACCCAGGCGCTCACGTCCTACCGCATCAGCGATGCCGGCCCGGTCGACCTCGACCAGCTTGGGAAAACCCGCATCGAGAACATGGTGGTCGAGGTCATCGACCCGGTGGCGGACTATGCCGAACTGATGGCGCGCCTGTTCGACTTCAAGGCTATTTCAGCCCTGTTCTCCAGGGGTTTCCGGATGCGCTTCGACGCCATGCACGCGGTCTCGGGGCCGTATGCGAAAACCATCCTGGAGGGCATGCTGGGCGCGCCTCCAGGGACGGTGGTCAACGGCGATCCGCTGGAAGACTTCGGCGGCGGCCACCCGGACCCGAACCCGGTCAACGCGGCGGAGCTCATCGCGCACATGGAAGGGCCGGATGCGCCGGACTTCGGCGCGGCCTCGGACGGCGACGGCGACCGCAACATGATCGTCGGCCGCGGCATCGCCGTCACGCCTTCGGACAGCCTGGCCATCATCGCGGCCAATGCCACCGTGGCGCCGGGCTACCTGGGCGGCATCAAGGGCATCGCACGCTCGATGCCGACCTCGCAAGCGGCCGACCGCGTGGCCGAGGCGCTGGGCATCTCCTGCTTCGAGACCCCGACCGGCTGGAAATATTTCGGCAACCTGATGGACGCCAACCTGGTGACCCTGTGCGGCGAAGAGAGCTACGGCACCGGCTCATATCACATCCGCGAGAAGGACGGCCTGTGGGCCGTGCTGTTCTGGCTCAACCTGCTGGCCGTGCGCGGCCGCTCGGTGGAGCAGATCGTGCGCGAGCACTGGGCGCGCTTTGGCCGCAATTATTATTCGCGCCACGACTACGAAGCGGTCGACGCACTTGCTGCCGACGCCATGATGGCCGCGCTGCGCGAAAAGCTCCCCGAATTGGCCGGTCAGTCTTTCGGCCGCTACCGCGTGGCCCTGGCCGACGATTTCGTCTACACCGATCCGGTCGACCATTCGGTGGCGACCCGCCAGGGCATCCGCATCGCCATGGTGGACGGCTCGCGCATCGTCTTCCGCCTGTCCGGCACCGGCACCGAAGGCGCCACGGTGCGGCTCTACCTGGAGCGCTATGAAGCCGACCCGGCGCGCCACGACATCGACACCCAGGCTGCCTTGCTCGACCTGATCGCCATCGCCCAGAAGGTATCCGGCCTGCGCGCGCGCACCGGCCGGGAGAGCCCGACCGTGATTACCTGACCCATCCACCCCACCACAGGAACCGCATGAAACTTCCCGTCCTTGCTGCCGCCATCCTGCTCGCCTTCAGCGCCAGCGCCCAGAGTGCACCCGCCCAGCCCGCGGGCAAGCCCTTCGTCTGGGAAAACGCGACCGTCTATTTCCTGCTGACGGACCGCTTCAACAACGGCGACAAGGCGAACGACCACGCCTACGGCCGCAAGGATGATGGCGCGAAGCTGCGCGGCTTCATGGGCGGGGACCTGGCCGGCATCACGGCCAAGATCCGGGAAGGCTATTTCAAGGACCTGGGCGTGAACGCCATCTGGCTCACGCCGCCCGTCGAGCAGATCCACGCGCCGACCGATGAAGGCACCGGCAAGACCTATGGCTTCCACGGCTACTGGGCGAAGGACTTTACGGCGGTGGACGCCAACCTGGGCAGCGAAAAAGACTTCCGCACCTTTGTCGACACCGCGCACGCCAACGGCATCCGCGTGATCCTCGACGTGGTGATGAACCACACCGGCCCGGTGACGCAGGCGGATCCGGTCTGGCCTGCCGACTGGGTGCGCACGAAGCCGAAATGCACCTACAAGGACGCGCCGACCACCATCGATTGCACCCTGGTGGACAACCTGCCGGACTTCCTCACCGGCAGCAACGAGAACGTCGCACTGCCGCCTCTGCTTGCGGCGAAGTGGAAGAAGGAAGGCCGCTTTGATCGCGAGATCAAAGAGCTGGACGCCTTCTTCAAGCGCACCGGCTATCCGCGCGCGCCGCGCTTCTACCTGGTCAAGTGGCATGCCGACTGGGTGCGCAAGTACGGCGTCGACGGCTTCCGCGCCGACACCGTCAAGCACACCGAACCCGGGGTGTGGAAGGAACTGAAAACAGAGGCCAGCCTGGCTTACGAAGAATGGAAGCGCGCCAACCCGGAAAAACGGGTCGGCAACCTGCCGTTCTTCATGACCTCGGAAGTCTACGGCTATGCGATCAACCACGCGCGCAGCTTCGACATGGGCGGCGGCGTGAAGGTCGACTACCTGGCCAATGGGTTCGACAGCATGATCAACTTCTCCATGAAGACCGATGCCGCGCAGGGCTATGAAAAGCTGTTCTCGGATTATGCGAACCTGCTGCATGGCCCGATGAAGGGTTATTCGGTCCTGAACTACATCAGCTCGCACGACGACGGCAGCCCCTTCGATCCACTGCGCCAGCGTCCCTTCGAATCGGCCAACAAGCTGATGCTGGCTCCCGGTTCGGCCCAGATCTATTACGGCGACGAGACCGCGCGCCTCTTGAAGGTCGAGGGCGCCGAGGGCGACGCCACCTTGCGCTCGTTCATGAACTGGGACGAGCTGGCGGCCAACACCCGGCGCGGCGCCAACCGCGTGGCCGAGGTGCGCGATCACTGGGCGCGTCTGGGACGCTTCCGCGCGGCCCATCCGGCCGTCGGCGCCGGCACGCACCAGATGCTCGCCGCGAGCCCCTACACTTTCAAGCGCACCTGGGAGAAGGATGGCGTGAGCGACCGCGTCGTGGTCGCGCTCGACCTGCCGGCCGAGCGGGCCGTGCCGATCTCGGTCGCGGGCGTGTTCAGCGACGGCCAGACCGTGCGCGACTGGTATTCGGGCAAATCGGCCGTGGTCAGCGGCGGCAAGGTGCAGTTCGGAACCGTGGCGCCGGTAGCGCTGATCGCGCTGGACTGAGACCGCGCCCGGTGTTCACTCCGGGCGCCAATGCTGGTATTCTTGACGCGTAAATACGTGTAAACGACGTGTAAACGATCGGGAAACCGCGATCCGGAAGCGTCAATCGGCATGGACGACTGTGAAATGCGCGCGAACTCGCCAGAAGGGTGGACGTACAGCAGGATTGCGCTGACAGGCGGAATCCTGGACGCGGGGAGTCTTGCCCATGTACCCGGTCATGGGGGCCGCGACCGGGTGATGCTCGAGCCCTCCGATACCAGGCTCGACTACATTACCCGCCTGGCCGTCAGCCTGACCGGCTCGGACGTCGGCGGCATCAGCCTGGTATTCCGCTCGCAGATCTGGCTGCCCTCGCGAGTCGGCGCCGACACGCGCCTGCTGCCGCTGGCCGGCTCCTTCTGCAACTGTGCAGTGCGCGAGAATGCGCCCCTGTTCGAGGTCGCCGACGCCCGCCTCGACGCACGCTTCGCCGACAATCCGCTGGTCACCGCGCCGCCGCACTACCTCCACTATGCGGGCATCCCGCTGGACGGCAGCCCGGCCCGCCTGCTGGGCACCTTGTGGGTCATGAGCAAGGAGCCGCATTATCTCGACGACGAGCAGGTCGGCCAGCTCCAGCTGATGGCGCGCATCGTGGTCGACCTGCTCGAGCACCGGTATTTCGACCCATCCACCGGGATGTTCAACCGCACCGTTTTCCTGCATCACCTCGAGTTCATGCTGGCGCGCGAGGAGGCCAGGGTGACGGTGGGCTTCATCGACCTCACTGGTTTTCGCCAGGTCAACGAATTGTTCGGCAGGCTGTCCGGCGACCGCATCCTACACCAGCTCGGCGACCGGCTGGCGTCATGGGGCGGCGATGGCGCACTGCTGGGCCACCTCGGCGGCGACCGGTTCGCCTTCGCACTTGACCTCCCGCCAGACCAGCTCGATACCTGCCTGGCCCAGCTGCGCGAGACCATCGACCTGCCGTTCGCGGTCGGGAATGGCTATGTGCAGCCGCTGCACGGCCGCATCGGCATCTGGCGCCAGGGCGCAGCGCGTGGCGCCAGCGCGGTGGACGCACTCGATGCCGCCGACGGTGCGGCGTCCTCGATCCGCCGCAGCCTCGACCGTAGCGTCATTGCCGAGTACGACAGCGCGCAGGCCGCGCGCGTGCGCTTGCGTTACGAACTGCGCCACGCCATGCTCGGCGACCGCCGCCACGGCCGGATCGAGGTGCATTACCAGCCCCAGATCGATGTCGAAGCAGGCAAACTGATCGGCCTGGAAGCGCTGGTGCGCTGGTGCCATCCGGAGTTCGGGCTGGTCAGTCCCGCGATGTTCGTTCCCCAGGCGGAGCAGTCGGGACGCATCTTCGAGCTCGATGCCCACGTCGCGCGCCTGGTCTGCGAAGACGTGAAAGGGTGGCTGTCCAGTGGCCTGGATCCGGTCCCGGTGGCGCTCAACTTCTCGCGCGTATCGCTCATGCATCCGGAGCTGTTCGCGCGGCTGGAATCGGTGCTCGCTGATACCGGCGTGCCGGGCAGCCTGATCGAGCTCGAGGTGACCGAAAGCATCTTGCTCGACTCGCTTCAGCAACTGGGTCCACGTATCACTGCGCTGCGTTCGCTGGGTGTGCACATCGCGATCGACGATTTCGGCACCGGTTCGTCCAACCTCGATGCGCTGGCCGGTTTCGCCTTCGACCGCCTCAAGGTGGATCGCCAGTTCGTACACGGTGTCGCTGCCGACCACAAGAAGGCCGGTCTGTTCTCCCTGATCCAGGGCGCGGCCCGGGTCTTCGACGCTGAACTCGTCTGCGAGGGACTGGAGGACGAGACCGACCTCGACTGGCTCACCAGCCACGGCGTGCATTGCGTGCAGGGCTGGCTGTTCAGCCGTGCGCGCACTGCTGCCGATATCGAGCACCTGTTGCTGCGTTTCCGCGAAGTGCAGGAAACGATGCTGTCGACTGGCGAGCTGCGCGCCTTGCTGTACCAGGAACCGCGGGCCTGAGCCGCCGCCGCCGGGGCCTCGATCCTGAGGTTTTCCGTCGATCAATGGTATCCTTATGTAATGACTGTTGAACCCGACACCGAACAGAAACCCTCCCGCGCCGCATTCGCCGACGGCCCGCGCCTGCTCGCGGACATCGGCGCCACGCACGCGCGTTTCGGCCTCGAGACCGCGCCCGGCGTGCTGCGCCAGGTCGCGGTGCTGCGCTGCGACGAGTACGCCGGCATCGTGCCGCTGCTGCACGGCTACCTGGCGCAGCTGGGGGGCGTGCGCATCAACCATGCGGCCTTCGCGCTGGCCAATCCAATCAGCGGCGACACCATCCGCATGACCAACCGCGACTGGCAGTTTTCGACCGACGAGGTGCGCCGCACCCTCGGCCTGGCGACGCTGCTGATCGTGAACGACTTCACCGCGCTGGCCATGGCGCTGCCGGGCTTCAAGCCGCAGGACCTGATGCAGGTCGGCGGCGGCGCGCCGCAAAGCCATGCGGTGGCCGGCGTGCTCGGGCCGGGCACGGGCCTGGGCGTATCTGGCGTGATCCCGACCATCGACGGCTTCATCACCCTCGGCAGCGAGGGCGGCCACGTCAACTTCGCCCCCAGCGACGAGCGCGAATTCGCGATCCTGCAATACGCCTGGCAGGAATGGCAGCACGTCTCCAACGAGCGCCTGATCTCCGGCCCCGGCATCGAACTGATGTACCGCGCGCTGGCCAAGCGCAACGGCGTCCAGGCTCCGAGCCGCAGCACCGCCGACATCGTCAGCAGTGCGCTGGACGCGCGCGACCCGCTGTGCCTCGAAACCCTGGAAACCTTCGCCGGCATGCTGGGCGGGGCGGCGGCCAACCTGGCGGTGACGCTGGGCGCCTTTGGCGGCATCTTCATCGGCGGCGGCATCGTGCCGCGCATCGCCGAGTGGTTCGCTACTTCTCCCTTCCGCGCCCGCTTCGAGGCCAAGGGGCGCTTTACCGACTACATCGCCCAGATCCCGACCTACATCATCATGACGCCGAACCCGGCGCTGCATGGCGTGTCGACCATCCTGTCCGAGCACCTGCGCGGGCGCAGCGGCGCCAACACGCTGATGGACCGCGTGCAGCAGCTGCGCCACGAACTCTCGCCCGCCGAGCAGCGCGTCGCCGCGCTGGTGCTGGAACACCCGCGCAAGGTGCTGGGCGAGCCGATCGCCGAGATCGCGCGCCTGGCCGACGTCAGCCAGCCGACCGTGATCCGCTTCTGCCGCTCGCTCGGCTTCCAGGGCCTGGCCGAGTTCAAGCTCAAGTTCGCGGGCAGCCTGACCGGCACCATCCCCGTGCGCCACAGCCAGGTGCGCATGAGCGACAGCACGCACGACCTGTCGGCCAAGGTCATCGACAACACGGTGTCGGCGATCCTGAAATTCCGCGACCAGCTGGATGTGCACGGGATCGACCGCGCCATCGAATTGCTGCGCCGCGCGCGCCGCGTCGAGTTCTATGCGATGGGCAATGCCAGAGCCGTGGCGCTCGATGGCCAGCACAAATTCTTCCGCTTCCGCATCCCGGCCGCGCTGTACGGCGACTCGCACCTGTTCACGCTGGCCGCGGGGCTGCTGGGGCCGGGCGACGTGGTGATCGCGATCTCCACCGCCGGCCAGCTGCCCGAGCTTTTAGAGGCGGTCGATATCGCGCGCGCGGGCGGGGCGGACGTCATCGCCATCACCAGCAGCAAATCCCTGCTGGCGAAAAAGGCCAGCGTCTGCCTCGCGGTAGACCACAGCGAAGACAGCACCACCTTCCTGTCGATGATCTCGCGCATCCTGCAGCTGCTCCTGATCGACATCATGTCGGTCGGGATTTCGCTCGGCACGCAAGGCGAAGCAGGGGGCGAGGGCGAGAACGACCAGCGCCGGCTCCTGATTTCCCACCTCGACAGCTGACGGTATTTCGCCATGGTTGAGCATTCCCCGCGCCGGCGCCAGCTGCTTGGCGGCGCACTGAGCCTGCCGCTGGCCGGCATGGGCGCGGCCAGTGCAGCGCCGGCACGCGCACCCCTGCAGGTCGGCGGCCTGCCCGTTACCTGCAACCTGACCTTGCCGATCGCCTGCAAGGCCAAGGCGGCCGCCGACGGCAAGCCGGACGCGCCGTTCACCGCCTTCGAGTACAACAAGTTCTCCGGCTGGCCCGAGATCAAGGAGTCCTTGATGACGGGCCGCATCCAGGCAGCCTACATGCTGGCGCCGCTGGTGATGGACCTGACTGACTGGCGCATTCCGCTCAAGATCGTCTCGCTCGGCCACCGCTCGGGCGCGGTCATCATGGTGCGCACCGATTCGCCCTACCGGAAATTCGCCGACCTGCGCGGCAGAAGCATCGCCATTCCCAGCCGCTTCGCCGTGGACTACCTTTTCCTGCGCAAGATGCTCGCGCGCGAAGGCATGTCGGCGAAGGACATCGAGGTGATCGAGATGGCCCCGCCCGACATGCCGGCCGCGCTGTATGCCAAGGCCATCGACGGCTATTGCACCGGCGAGCCCTTTGGCGCGGCGGCCCAGCGCGCCGGCTATGCGCGGCCGCTGTCGATGACGCGCAACGAATGGCGCAACTACATCTGCTGCGTGCTGACCGTGCGCGAAGAGCTGATCCAGACCCAGCGCCCGCTGGTGCAGGAGCTGGTCAACTACGTGCAGGCTGCCGGCAACTGGCTGGACGCCAGTGCGCTCAATCGCAGCAAGGCCGCGCACATCGCCGCCAACCGCAAGTTCTTCAACCAGGACCCGAACATCATCAAGTTCGTCATGGAGAACCCGGCGGATCGCGTCACCTACGGCGACCTGCGCATGCTGCGGCCCGAGTTCGACGAGCTGATGAAGCTGTCGGTCGAGGCGGGCACGCTCAGGCGCCCGGTGGCGTATGAACAGTATGTGGACGACAGTTTCGTGAAGAATATCCGTCCCGTGAAGGTGGCCTTGTGATGCGCCGCGTGTTGGGAATGCTGCTGCTGTGCGCCGCCGCGGCGGCTCAAGCTGCGCCGGCATTGAAATCCGGCGTGTTCTCGCCTGCGCGCGCCGCGCCCGAGATCGCGCAGAAGGCGGCCAATGGCAGTGACTTCCGCCTGTCCGCGCTACGCGGCAGGGTGGTGGTGCTGGAATTCGGCTTCACCCATTGCGCGGCCGTGTGCCCGGCCTCGCTCGCCGCCCTGGCCGCCGCGCGCCAGAAGCTCGGCCCCCACGCCGACCGCCTGCAGGTGGTGTTCGTCTCGGTGGACCCGGAGCGCGACACCCCCGCGCGCCTGAAGACTTATCTGGCGCAGTTCGATAAAAGCTTCATCGGCATCACCGGCACGCAGGAAGAGATGGCGGCCATCCGCAAGGACTACGGCATCACGGCCACCAAACACTTCAATAGCGACGGCAAGACGCCATACCAGGTCGGGCACTCGTCCTATCTTTATTTCATCGACAAGAGGGGCATGCTGCGCGCCCTGATGCCTTTTGGGCGCCCGGCGGACGAGATCGTGCACGATGTGAACGTGCTGGCGGCCGAATGAAGAAGCGCTTCGCCGCCGCCGCCGTGGCTGCGCTCCTGGGCGGGTCCTTCGGGTGGGCCGCCTTCGCGCCACTGCATGCCGCATCGCGCGACCAGCTGTTCGAGATCCCGAAGGGCACCTGGGAGCGCCGCATGAAGGGCGATAAAACCAGCATCCTGCGCGAGCAAATCACCTTGACGCTGGGCGTGCGCGACGTGCTCCTGCTGCGCAACAGCGACACCGTGCCGCAGATGTTCGGTCCGGTCTTGATCATGCCCGGCCAGGACTTCCGCCTGCCCTTCGGCCAGGCCGGCGAGCATCCCTTCGACTGCACCGCCCATGCCAGCGGCAAGATGACGGTGCTCGTCATTGAGGCGCCCGCCGCCGGGCTGGCGCGCCTGCGCTGGCGCCTTCACTCCCTCCTGGATGACAAAGCATGACCGTGGATAGACTCAACAGGATCTGGCCCCCGCTGCTGGTGCTGGCCGCCATCGTGGCGCTGTGGTGGCTCGTGGTCGCGCGCAGCGGCAGCGTGATCTTCCCGTCGCCGCTGCAGGTCGCGGCCGGCACGCTGGAGCTGGCCCGCGACGGCACGCTGTGGGAGCACATCGGCGCCTCGCTGGCGCGCGTGGCCACGGGCTTCATGATTGCATTGATGTTCGCGCTGCCGCTGGGCCTGTGGATGGGGCGGGTGGACGCCGCCTACCGCACGCTCAACCCGGTATTCCAGATCCTGCGCCCGATCTCGCCGATCGCCTGGATCCCGATCGCGATCCTGTGGTTCGGCGTGGGCGACCTGGCGCCGGTCTTCCTGATCTTCCTGGCCTCGGTGTTCCCGATGATCGTGCAGACCGCCGCCGGCGTGCACGCCATCGAAGGGCGCTACCTGCGCGCGGCCGAGAACTTCGGCGTCTCGCGCGCCAAGCTGTTCCGCCAGGTGATCGTGCCGGCGGTGCTGCCCGAAATCCTGATCGGCATGCGCATCGGGCTGGGCGTGGCCTGGCTGGTGGTGGTGGCCGCCGAGATGATCGTGCGGCGCTCGGGCCTGGGCTACCTGATCATGGATGCGCGCAATGCCGGCAACCGCTACGACCTCGTGGTGGCGGCCATGATCATCATCGGACTGATCGGCCTGGGGCTCGATACCCTGATGCGCCGTCTCGAAGGACTCAGGGGAGTGAGGTGGCGCTATGCACGCTAAGGTCATGAATGCAACGATTGAGGCTGGCGCGGCGGTGCCGAAGGTCGCCATCCGCGGCATCCGCAAGGGCTTCAAGTCGCTGCCGGTCATCGACGGCATCGACCTGGCGGTGGCGCCGGGTGAGTTCGTCGCCATCGTCGGCCCCTCGGGCTGCGGCAAGTCGACCCTCATGAAGCTGCTGGCCGGCTTCGAGCATCCGGACAGCGGCGCTGTCATGATCGACGGCGTGAAGGTTGACCGGCCGACGCCCAACGCCATTGTCATCTCCCAGCATGGCTCTGTGTTCCCGTGGCTGACGGTGCAGGAGAACCTGATGTTCGGCCTGTCGGGCAGGGACCACGCGGCGAAAGCGGCGACGGCCGACCATTACGCCGAGATGGTGGGGCTGAAAGGCTTCGAGAAGGCTTATCCGCACGAGCTCTCGGGCGGCATGCTCAAGCGGGTGGAAATCGCGCGCGCGCTGGCAGTCAAGCCGGACATCCTGTTCATGGACGAGCCGTTCTCGGCGCTCGATGCGCTGACGGCGCTGAAGATGCGCATCGAGCTGCTGCGCGTGCTGCGCGAAGAGCGCCACACGATCATCCTGATCACGCACGACGTGGAAGAGGCGATCTACCTCGCCGACCGCGTGGTGGTGCTGTCGCCGCGCCCCACCCGCATCGCGTCGGTATTCCCGATCGAACAGCCCCATCCGCGCAAGCTGTCGCAGCCGGAGCTGCAGGCGATCAAGGACGCGATCCTGGGGCAGCTCGGGCTATAAGCCGCCGGTCTTACTGCTGGCGCGCCTTTTCTTCTTTTTTGACCTTCTTCGCTTCCTTCTTTTCCTTCATCGTCTTGGCCGGTTCTTTCTTGGTCGTTTTCTTGGCATCCTGGCTTTTACTCATGGTAGTGCTCCGATCGGTAATGGACTAGGGTGGGTTTCGGTTCGTACGCGTTCCACGCCACTATACAGCGCAAGACGGACGACACGATAGGACTGCTCAGGATCCGGGGCGCAGGGCCGTCGCCAGCGGCAGGCGGATGGCGAAGGTCGCCCCCTTGCCGCGGCCCGCGCTGCTGACGCTCAGGCTGCCCTCGTGCAGCTCGACGATACGGCGCGCGATGTACAGCCCCAGCCCCAGGCCGGTCGCATTGTCGTGCTGCTGCAGCGTGAACGCGCCGAATACGTGCGGGAGGTCTTCGGGCTCGATGCCCTGGCCCGAATCGGTGATGTCGATCGCCACCGTGTCGCTGCTGCGCCTGATCTCGATGCGGATGGCGCCGCCCTCGGGCGTGAACTTGGTCGCGTTGAACAGCAGGTTCCAGATCACCTGCTGCAGGCGGCGGCCGTCCGCCTCCAGCCCTATCGCGTCGCCATAGTCGCTGGGCGTGACCTGCATCAGGATGCGCTTGGTGTGGGCGAAGGTCTCCACCGTCGAGATGGCATCGCGCAGCACCTGTCCGAGCCTGACCTGCGAGCGCGTGATCGACATCTGGCCGGTCAGGGTGCGCGCGGCATCGATCAGGTCGTCGACCATGGCGGCTTCCTGGCGCACGTGCACCCGCATCGATTCCAGGCCGCTGGCGACCTTCGGCGGCAGGTCGGGCTCCGTGCGCAGCATCAGATCGATGCGCATCGACAGCGCCGATAGCGGGGTGCGCATTTCGTGCGAGACCGTGGCCAGGAACAGTTCGCGCGTGCGGTTCACGCGGGTCAGGTCGTCGATGGTCTCGCGCTGGCGGTCGAGCGTGGCCGACAGGGTGCCCAGCAGCGCCGCATAGGTGCCCATGCGCTGCTCCGACACCGGCGCGTCCAGCCGCACCTCGTTCCACAGCAGGTGGCCGGGCAGGCCGACCTGCTTGGCGATGCGCTCGCAGCCGAGCGGCGAACTGAAGTCGGCGAAGCGCCAGCCGAACACCAGCACCCCATACACCTCGCCGCGCAGCAGCAGCGGCAGCGAGCAGACGCGCAAGCCCTCGAACTGCGCCGATTGCGGCTCGCCGCCGGCGCACACCGACTCGACCAGCGTGCGCTCGAGCGCCGTGCCGGGACCGTCCTCGGCCCACAGGCGCGAGCCCGCCAGCAGCGTGGCCAGGCGAGAGCCGGTCTTCGGCCCGATGCGGCGTACGCCGTCCGGGTCGTAGGCGGAGGTCACCAGGCCGGTGGCCTCGGTAAACTGGCGCAGCGGCGTGTCCCAGTCCTCCCAGTCCACCGGTGCGTTGCCTGGCAGCTTAGCCGTGATCACTATGGCTGTTCGGTCGGCAGGTCCGCCGACTCCGGCAGGCTGCCGCCCTTGGCGATGGCCTCCTCGATCTGCGGGCTTTGGCGCGACGGTGAACGCGACAGCAGGCCGTAATACGAGGAAAACGGCAGTTGCGGCACGGCGCTGGACTGGGTGTCGCTGTCGCTTTCGTCGACCAGCAGCAGGCCGCCGGGGCCGATGGTGTACTCGCGCGTCACCTGCAAATTGCGGCTGCCGCGCACTTTCGGCACCATGATCGCGCGCCTCAGCACGGTGGACACCTCGACATAGTTCAGCAAGATGATGTTGTCGACCAGGTGCGAGCCCTTGAGTTCTTCGCTGATCTGCGACACGCCCAGCAGTTCCGGGCTTTCGTAGTTGAACAGCGTCGTGGCCAGGCGGTTCTTGAAATAAGTCGCCAGTGCGTACAGGTAGTCGGCCACTTCGCCGCGGCTGGTCATCTCGTACACGGCGATCGAATCGAACACCACGCAGTCGATCCCGTGCTCTTCGACCAGCTTGACGATGTGGTCGAAGTGGACGTCGAGGTCCAGCTCCAGCGGCGACTCGTAATGGATGAACATGTCGCCCGCATCGACCAGCGGTTGCAGCTCGAAGCCGAGCGACCTGGCATTGCGCATCAGCTGGGCCGGGTGCTCGTCCAGGCTCACCAAGAGGGTCTTGTGGCCTTCCTTGATCGCGTTGGTCAGGAACTGCACGCTCAGCACCGTCTTGCCGGTGCCGGAAATGCCGCTCACCAGCGTGACCGAACCCTTGTAGATGCCGCCGTCCATCATCTTGTCGATGGCCGGCGAGCCGGTCGACAGGCGTTCTTCCGAGGTCGGCTGGTGCACCGAACCCAGGGGCCGCGACTGCGCGCGGCGGTAGACATGCACGCCCATGCCCGGCTCGATGCGCATGGTGTGGCTGCCGCCGATGAAGTCCTGGCCGCGCGATTTCAGCACCGTCAGGCGGCGCTGCACGCGCCGGCGGTTTTCTTCGCGCGTGAGCGAAATGATCGTGTCGAACACGAAGCGCTCGTGCGCCAGCACGCCGGTCATCGACTCGTCCTTCTCGGCGGTGACCATGGTGGTCACGCCCAGGCGGGTCAGGCCTTCAATCAAGAGGTGCACGTCCTCGCGGAAGGGCATGTCATGGGCTTCGGCATACAGGCGCAGGGGCGTGAGGCCATCGATCAGGAGCCGCTTGGCCTTCATCTCGACCAGCGATGCCGCAAAGGCGCCGTCCTCGCTGCGGAATTCGCTCAGCAGCACGGCCGGGCTGGTCTGGATGATCTTGACTTTGCCCTGGTCGATCATGCCCTGCAGGTCCCAGTCGAAGCCGGCGGCGTCGCGCAGCAGCTTGGCCGGGTCGAGCTCGAAAGACACGATGGCGCCCGGTTCGTCGTAATCGAGGGCGCCATGGTAGATGAAGCCCAGGCCCAGGGTGGTCTTGCCGGAGCCCGGCGGGCCCTCGACGATCAGGTTGTTATTGCGTGGAATACCGCCGTGCATCACTTCGTCGAGACCGGCAATCCCGGTCTTCACTAATCCGCTCATGTGACATGCCTTTACAAAAATTCATTCCAGCTTAACATGCGGGCGATCACTTCACCGGCGGCCGGCATTCCAGGGCGATGCCGAGCTGTGCGTCGCCGCGCCGGGGCTTCTGTTATCGTTTTTCCAAACATTTACCATAGGAGCCGGCATGGAACGATACCTGATCGTTTACCGCGGATCGACCGTCGACGAAGCGGAAGGTCCGCAGCACGACCCCCAGCGCTGGGAAGCATGGTTCGAGATGCTCGGTTCCGCGCTGGTGGACCGCGGCAGCCTGGCGCACAACAGCGTCGAGGTCCCGAGCCGGCTGATCGGCCCGAAACTGAGCAGCGCTTCGCTGTCGGGCTATTCCATCATTGCGGCAAGCGACTTCAACGAAGCGGTGAGCCTGGCCGAGGAATGCCCCGTGTTCGACGAAAAGGGTTCGGTGGAGATCGCCCGCCTGCGGGAGTCCGCAGGCGCAGCAGCCTCGTAAGCCTTATTCGGCGACGAACACGACGGCGGTACGCGCCGGCACGGTAAACGTGCCGCTGGCGCTGTCGAAGCGCGCCTGCACGGCGCGCTTGTCGGCGGCGCCTCTCGCCGTATGCACCGGATGCAGCGTCAACCGCTTGCCACGGAGCTGCACATCGCTCACGCGCTGTTCCACCTTGTCCACGTTCACCAGGTAGCTGATGGCGGCGAAGTTCGCGCCGGGATAGCCTTTGCCGTCGATCGAAGCGGCCAGCACGGTCGCTACCTGCTCCGGTCCGGTGTTGAAGAAGCGCAGGCGCTGCACGATGTCGCCGGCGGTGCGCATCCGGAACAGGGTCGAGCTGGCGCGGATGGCCAGCAGGTCGCGGAAGGCATCGCGCGCAAAGACGATGTCGGCGGCCTGCGGCTTGATCGCGGCATTGGCCAGGTAGGGCTTCAGCAGCGGCCAGTCCTTGCCGTTGTCATCCTGCTGGGGCAGGCCGGTGCCGTAGTAGTTGTCCTGGTAGGTCCAGTCGATGCGGTTGAACCAGTCGCCCGAATTGAAGCTGTTGCGGTCCAGGGACTTCGAGCGCAGCGTGTCGATGCCGGCGTGGTAATAGGCCACGCCCTGGCTGAAGGCATTGATCGCCATGCCCAGCACCTGCACGCGCGCGCGATCATGCGTCGAGGTGCCGACGGGGAGTTTCAGGACGTTGATGTCGAACAGGGTCTGGTTGTCGTGGTTCTCGACATAGTTCACGACCTCGCCCGGTTCGCTGGCATAGCCGGCCGGCTGGTTGCCGTAGGCGATGTCCTCCAGCTTGCGTACCTGGCCATCGAAAGTCTGCAGCGGATAGCTGCGCACCGAGCCGGCCAGGCCGACGCGGATCAGGTCCGCCGCGCGCAGCAGGTCGGCCGGCTTGTGGCCGACGCCCATCGGGTTAGGGTCATACACCAGGCCATTGATATAGCCCTGCTGACGCACCATCGCTTCACCCGAATCCCCGGCCGAGCCGCCGCGCACGGCGTCGCGCGCGCGATCGCTGAAGGTGCCGATGCCGGAGCCGTTCAGCGAGAGCTGCGAGGCCTGCACGAAGCGGGCGCCATCCGCCACCTCGCCGAAATTCCAGCCTTCGCCGATCAACTGCACGTGGCGGCCCGCCGCCTTGTCCACGCGCTGCTGCAGGCGTTCCATGGCCGCGCGCGGCTGGTGGCCCATCAGGTCGAAGCGGAAGGAATCGATCTTGTAGTGGCGGGTCCAGAGTTCGGCCGAATCGATCATCAGCTTGGCCATCATGGTGTTCTCGGTGGCCGTGTTGTCGCAGCAGGTCGAGCGCTCGATGGCACCCAACGCATTCAGGCGGTGGTAATAGCCGGGCACCACGCGGTCGAGCACCGATTTCTCGTTCTGGCCGGCGATGAAGGTGTGGTTGTAGACCACATCAAGGCCGATTCGCAGGCCGGCGCGGTGCAGGTCCATCACCATCTGGCGCATTTCGACGATGCGGCGCGCGCCGTCTTGCGGGTCGGTCGCGTAGCTGCCTTCCGGCGCGTTGTAGTGGTAGGGGTCATAGCCCCAGTTGAAGCAGTCCGTCTCGGCGGTCTTGCGGGTCAAGGCCTGCTGGGTTTCGCCATCCGGACTGCCCGAGGGCAGGGGCAGCGCGCAGTCCTTTTCCGGCACGCTGCCCAGGTCATAGACCGGCAGCAGGTGGATGTCGGTCATGCCGGCTTTGGCCAGCGCCTTCAGGTGACGCATGCCGTTTGAACCGGCTTCGCCGAAGGCCGCATACTTGCCGCGTTTATTTGCCGGCACGCTCGGGTCGTTGAGCGAGAAGTCGCGCACATGCAGCTCGTAGATGACCATGTCGGTCTGGGCCTTGACCGTGTTTGGCGGACGCGTGTTGTCCCAGCCTTTCGGCTTCAGGTTTGCCGCACCCAGGTTGGCGACATAGCTGCGCTTCGAGTCCGTTGTGAGGCTGACCGAATAAGGATCGGTGACGAGATTGCGCACCAGGCCCATGCCGTCGACCGCGACGTCGACCGCGTACTTGTAATAGCTGCCGGACAGGTCTTTCGCGACCCTGGCTTCCCATGCGCCGGTGCGCGCGTCGAAGGCCATGTCGTGCACGGCGGTGGCGCGGCCGGTGCCGGTGTCATAGGTGCAGACAGCAGCCGTGCGGGCGGTCGGCGCCCACAGGCGAAAACCCGTGTGTCCTTTCCTTGGCGTGGCGCCAAGGTCATGGATGCCGTCTGCGGCCGCGTACAGGTCGTCCAGCGCGCCGGCCACCTGGATGCGGGTTGCGGCGGCTACCAATCCGTCGGTCGTTTCCTGCACCAGCACCAGCTGGCCGCGGTGCAGGTCTTTTAATCGCGCCGGGTCAGCTGCGCGCAGCGACAGTACCGGTCCGGCCGCGACCCACTTGAAGCGGGTGGCGGCTGCAGCCGGCGCCTGGCCGCTGATGACGTCCAGCGCCAGCGCGCCGTCAAAGCCTTGCACTTTCGCGCCAGGCTTGGCGACGATCGATGCCTTGGCTGAGTGATACAGGCGGTAAGTGCCGCCGGCCTCGGCGCCCGGCCATTTCAAGAGGCGCTTGTCGAGCCAGACGGCGCGCGCTTCCAACGTGGCGCCGGAGGCGTGCAGGACCTCCTGGAACGACGGGTTGTCGCAGCTGGCGAGGGGAACCGCGGCGTGGGCGGAAGAAGCGAAAAGGGCGGCCGCGAGGGCGGCGTAATGGAGTCGGGTCATCGTGGCGTGGAGGTTGGGATTAGCAGGGCGGGCACGAAGGCCCGCCCATCGGCAGCAGCGGCGGGTCAGCCGCGGTAGTTATCGACCATCTTGTAGCGCCTGGCGTACAGGGCGAAGACCAGCGCCGCCAGCAGCGCGAAGCCGGCGAAGAAATACATCTGGAAGGCCAGCACGCCGAACCCCGAGCTTTCGATGTAGGCGAGGACGGCCTCGTTCTTGACGCTCGAATTGACGATCAGGACCCACAGGTTGCCGACGGTAACCGCCAGGTACCACAGGGCCATGATCACGCCCTTCATCGCGGCCGGCGCCTGGCTGTACGCGAATTCCAGGCCGGTGGCCGAGACCAGTACTTCGCCCAGGGTCAGCAGCGCGTAGGGCAGGATCTGCCAGGCGATCGAGACCGGGTCGCCGGCGTCGAGCTGCACCTGCAGGTTGCCGACCACGATCCAGGCCAGCGCCGAGAAGGCGATGCCGGCGGTCATGCGGCGCAGCGCGGTCGGCTCGAAGCCCAGCTTGCCAAGGGCCGGGAACAGCACCAGGTTATTAAACGGAATCAGGATCATCACCAGCAGCGGATTCAAGGCCTGCATCTGGGCCGGGATCACGCTGAAACTGAAACCGAGCAGCTTGACGTCGGCGGACATGGCATTGGCCTGCACGATCCAGGTCGAGGCTTTCTGGTCGAACAGCGACCAGAACGGGGTCACCAGGGCGAACACGATCAGGATGCGCAGCACGGCGCGCACGCCGTCCACGGCGACATCAGGGTGCACGCCGCGTGCGCGATCGAGCTGCATCGAGGCGCCGGTACCGACGAAGGCAATCAGGAGCACCAGCGCCAGGCAGGCGGCGATGACGAAGCCCCAATCGGGCGTCTTCAACAGCGAGGCGAATGCCCCGATGATGCCGGCGGCGGCGATGGCAAGACCTGGGCGGCCCTGGCCAGGGTGCTGCTGCGTCATCAGCGCGGTACGGATCACGCGCAGGAAGGAGTGCGGGTCGCTTTGCGCCGGCGGCACGTGCACGTATTTCTTCTTGCCGCTCCACAGGATCATGGTGGCGATGAACATCAGGATGCCGGGGATGCCGAAGGCGACCGCGGGACCGTAGTCGCGCAGGAAAATCGGCATCAGCAGCGAAGCGAAGAAGGAGCCGAAGTTGATGATCCAGTAGAAGGCGTCGAACACGACTTTCGCCTTGCTCTTGTTGGTCTTGTCGAACTGGTCGCCGACAAAGCTTGCCACCAGCGGCTTGATGCCGCCCGACCCGAAGGCGATCAGGAACAGCCCGAAATAAAAGCCCCTGACGCTGTCTTCAAAAATGGCCAGGCAGGCGTGGCCCGCGCAGTAAATGAGGCTGAACCAGAAGATGGTGTTGTACTTGCCGAAATAGCGGTCGGCCAGCCAGCCGCCCAGTAGCGGGAAGAAATACACGCCCATCATGAAGGTGTGGAAAACGTGCTTGGCTTCGCCGGTGCGCTCGGACTCGGCCACGAACAGCAGCAGCGTCGAGATCAGGAAGGGCGTGAGGATGTTGCGCATCCCGTAGAACGAAAAGCGTTCGCAGCCTTCGTTGGCGATGATGTAGGGGATCTGCCGCGGCATGCGCGCGGCCGGGCTGGCTACCGTCGTTGCTGGAGAACTCATGGCTTCCTCGAAAATCGAAACAACCGCGATCCTATGCCGAGGCTGAGCCAGTTTGCAATAAAAATATCGTTGCGAAACAAAGGAGTTACAAAGTCGGCGTAGTTTAGCTACTTTTTCCAAAAGCGCGACTTGATCGAAAACGAGTTAACCCGTTGAATTGAAACGAATAAGGGAAATTTTCAGCAGAGCCAGGCTGATTGTAAAGAATATTCTGCTGCTGTATATTGCCTAGAATTCTCAAAATTTTCGGACGGACCAGCCATGACCCAGACTTCGAAGAACGACAACCCGAACTGGTGGCGCGAAGCCATCATCTACCAGGTCTATCCGCGCAGCTTCCTCGACACGAATGGCGACGGCGTGGGCGACCTGGCGGGCATCACCGACAGGCTTGATTACATCGCGCGCCTGGGCGTGGACATCGTCTGGCTCTCGCCCTTCTTCAAGTCGCCGATGAAGGACTTCGGCTACGACATCGAAGACTATTGCGACGTCGACCCGCTGTTCGGCAGCCTGGCGGACTTCGACAAGCTGGTCGCGAAAGCGCACAGCCTGGGCCTGAAGATCATGATCGACCAGGTGATGTCGCACACCGCCGACACCCATGCCTGGTTCGTCGAGAGCCGCAAGAGTCGCGACAATCCGAAGTCCGACTGGTATGTCTGGGCCGATCCGCTGCCGGACGGCTGCCCGCCCAACAACTGGCTGTCGGTGTTCGGCGGCTCGGCATGGCAGTGGGATACCCGCCGCAAGCAGTACTACATGCACAACTTCCTGGTGAGCCAGCCGCAGCTGAACTTCCACAATCCGGAAGTGCAGCAGGCCCACCTGGACGCCCAGCGTTTCTGGCTCGAGCGCGGCGTGGACGGCGTGCGCATGGATGCCTGCGTCTTCCACTTCCACGACCGCCAGCTGCGCAGCAATCCGCCGGCGCTGGTGCGCGACACCTCGACCGTCACCGACGTCAATCCCTACGGCATGCAGGCCCACCTGTACGACAAGACCCAGCCGGAGAACATCGCCTTCCTGCAGCGGGTGCGTGCCCAGCTCAACGAGTTCGGCGCGGTCTCGATCGGCGAAGTCAGCTCGGACGACGCGCTCGAGCAGATGGCGCAGTACACCGAAGGCGGCGACAAGCTGCACATGGCCTACAGCTTCAACCTGCTCACGCCCGTGCACACGGCAGCGCATGTCCGCACCCAGGTCGAAGAGTTCAACGAGCGCGTGAAAGACGGCTGGGCCTCCTGGTCGGTGAGTAACCATGACGCCATCCGCGTGGCGACGCGCTGGAGCGACGGCAAGCCGACGCCTGCGTTGGCCAAGCTGGTGCTGGCCATGCAGCTCTCGCTCAAGGGCACGCCTTGCCTGTACCAGGGCGAAGAACTCGGCCTGATCGAGGCCGACGTGCCGTATGAGTTGCTGCAGGACCCGTATGGCATCACCTTCTGGCCCGAGTTCAAGGGCCGCGACGGCTGCCGCACCCCGATGCCATGGCAGGCGGGCGCGCCGCAGGCCGGCTTTACCAGCGGCCAGCCATGGCTGCCCGTGGCCGCGCCGCATGCGGCCGTCGCGGTCGACCGCCAGGACGGCGATCCCGATTCGCCCCTGAACTTCGCGCGCCGCTTCATCGCCTGGCGCCGCACGATGCCGCAGCTCACGCGCGGCGAGATCGTCTTCTTCGATGCGCCGGAACCGGTGCTGGCCCTGCGCCGCGACGTGGAGGGCATGGACGGCGTGCTGGCCGCGTTCAACCTGGGGCCGGAGCCGGTCAGCTTCGACTGGGCGCAAGCCGCGCAGGCCACGGCACTGGACACCTTCGGCCTGCCGGGCGGCGCCGTGGGCGGCCGCGTGACCCTGCCGCCTTATGGCGCCTGGCTGGGCAGCGTCGCCCCTAGCGCCAAATAATGGCCGGCCGGCGGCGTCGACGTTCGCGGACAAGTCCGCCCGCACCTCTATAGTCGGGGCAGCGGTGCGTCCTGCATGGCATGACGACAAAGGAAAACGATGCGGCAACTTCTCGTACTCGGAACGATCTGCCTGCTGGGCGCCTGTTCCCAACCTGTGGCCACGCCGGCTTCGGCCTTACTCAGCGCCAGCGGAGTAGGCGCCATTCGCTTCGGCATGACCCTGGCACAGGCGGAGCAGGCCGCGGGAGGCAAGGCCACGCTGCCCACGCCGTTCGATCCGGCCTGCAGCATGGTGCGCTTGCCTGGCGTGCCGGGCCTGCGCTTCATGGTCGAGCAGGGCATCGTGACCCGTGCCGATGCCGAATCCGGCGTTGGCAATGCGCTCGGCATCGCCGTGGGCGACCCTTTGGCGCGCATCCGCGCCAGTCATCCGGAAGGGGTGCTCACCCCGCACAAATACGACGTGAACGGCCACTACCTGAGTTTCCCCAGCACCGACGGACGTGGCGCGATCCTCGTCGAGGAAAGCGGCGGCAAGGTGACCAAGGTGCGTGCCGGCTTGCAGCCGGCGGTGGCTTACGTCGAAACCTGCGGCTAGCCTGGCGCTTGTGGCGACTGGGGAAAGTGCGGAAGCGCCGGGTCGAGGCATACCCACTGCTGCGCGCTCGCCGTATAAATGTCGAGCATCGGCTTGAACCCGGACGCATCGTCCAGCGTCGGGAAGCGGATCGAGGTGAATTGTGCGTTTGCGTCGCTTTGCGTGAACAGCGGCGTGCCGCAATCGCCGCAAAAACCGCGCGTGGCAAGCCCGCCGCTGCTGGCGCTGACGGCATACTTCTTCGGCGTGCCGCTGATCTCGAGATCGGCAGTCATCACGACAATGCCGGAGGCGAACGGCGCGCCGCTCGACAGTTGGCAGTCGCTGCAATGGCAGTTGATCATGGCGAACGGCTCGCGCGATGCGGTATAGCGGATTGCTCCACATGCGCATCCGCCTGAAACGGGGTGGTTCATATCGGGTGCTCCCGGTTGAAAGGTAAATGATTTTACGGGGAATCAGGCTTGACGCAGCACTGACTGGTGATATCCGTTTCGCCAGCTTGCTTACCGATTGCTGTGGCTAGGGGTCGGTACGGCGGTGCAAACGGAAGGTGCTCCACAGTATCAGCCACAGCAGGGCCGCCTGTACCGGCAGACGCAGCCATAGGGCCCATATCGGCACCCCGAACAACTCAGGTCTTTGCAGCATATACACGTGTACGGGTGTCACCGCCAGTGTGAGCAGGAACAGGCCGATCCCGGCTGCCTTTCGTGTCGACGGCAGCACGATGCCGACCGCGCCCAGCAATTCAAGGACGCCGCTTACCAGTACCGCCGCCACCGGCCACGGGATGTAGGGTGGGACGATACGGGCTTCCATATCGGTCGCGACAAAGTGCATGATGCCGCCGATGAAGAACCATAGGAAGACGAATGACAGGCCGGCCAGTTGCCGGTTATTTACCTGACGATTCGCTATGGCGGCCTGCAGTCCTGTGAATATCATTCGTCGCCAACCTTTATCCATCAACGAAAAACGGCCCGGCCGCCAATCGACCGGCCGTGAAGCCGTTACCTAAGGTAGCACAGCAAGCCATCGGCAGATGCGAATCGACTTTCAGGCCCCTTCGCTTCCTGCGTCTTAATAACGGTTTGCGTTGTTCGGGCGTGCGTCGGCGCGATTGCGGACACCGTCGCCATCACGATCACGGGCCAGTTGGCCCGAACGCCAGTTGCCGCGCTCCAGGACCCAGCCGTGACGATCGCGGCGCCATTCAGGCCGGGCATAGACCTGGCCTGCCCGGGCTTTTTCGTAGTGGCCAGCAACCCAGGTATAGCGGCGGCCGCTCCAGTCCCAATAGCCAGGGACCCATTCGAAGCCGCGGCGCATTGCAGGCAGCTTTTCGGCACGCAGCGCTGGCGGCGCCTGTTTCACGACAATGATGTCGGTCCGGGATTGTGCCTGCACCGGGGTCAATGCAGCGGTACTGATCAGGAAGGCTGCGGCAGTGAGAAGGATTCGTTTCATGATGTGCTCCTGTCGTGTCGATGTGGCTCCACTATAGCCAGTCGATATCGTGCACAGTCGCTGTGATGCAGGTTCTTACAATCGATACATTACGACGTTTGCGGTAGAGGTTTCGCTTGTCAGCAGCCACCCAATTCTCATGCGTGCGGGCAGGGCGGCATCTGGTCGCGATTGGCGACTCTTCAATAGTTGCTTATAAGGTTTTTAACCACGGAATCCAGCGGAACCTCGATTCTCGCGGACAGCTGAGGGTCGTCACAGATGACTGCAAATGCCAAGCGATTTCTTTCTGCCGCATGGCCGTCTGCTACGGGGAGAATGCAAGAAAGAACGCGACAAAGCTTATAAAAACGGATTTCATTTTTTTGGCAATGCAGTATTGACAGGTCGGGACTCAATCCGCGCTCTTGAGGTCCACGCGCTTGATGTCGCGGCGCCATTCCTGCAGGGTCAGCAGGGTATCGGTCTCGGTGTTTTCCACCAAAATGTCGTCGCCCTGCTGGGCCACCAGGAAGCTTTCGCGGCGGCGTACGTCACTGGCGCGGTTCTCGACAAACGTCAGCTGGTAATACTTCCTGCCGTTGATCACGCGCGGCGCCGGATCGTCCTCGATGACCGCGCCATGCGCCTTGCCCTTCGAGCGCTTCTCGATCTGTTCCGACCATGCCTTCAGTTCCGGCACCGCGAGCAAGGCAGCCATCGCCTGCTCCCTCGTGCGCGCCGGCGCTTCCTTGACCGGGGCCGGAGCCGGCCTGGCCACCTCCTGTTCGGCGCGCTTGCAGCCCCCGAGCGCCAGGGCCGTGGCCAGCGCGATGGCCAGCAGGGAAGAAGGGGATGCGGCGCGTAGGAACATGGAAAGCCTCGTAGGGTGACAGGGAAGTCTACACCGTGGCGTGTTCTCTCGGCAATATCACTGCCGACGGCCGCTTGGCAAACCGTCCCCGGCGTGGTGCTTATGCGAGCCGCGTACGGGCCGCGCAGGCGGCCATGAGTTTGGCCAGCCGGCCGGCGCGGGTCCTGTCCTGCTTCGCCCCGGTGATCCAGTGCAGGACGGTCTTGCGGTAGCCGGGCGGTGCGGCATCGAAGTACTCCCAGGCGACGGGGTCGCGCCGGAACAGGGCGAGCTCAAGGCTGGACAGCTCGGGCAGGTCGCTGCGTTCGTGCGAATAGATGCCGGACTTCGCCGCGCTGCGCAGGGCGAAGGCCGCTTCGCCGGCAGGCAGCATCTTGCCCTCGGCGCGCAACCTGTCGATCTTGGCGATGTTCACCACGCTCCAGATCGAGGTCGGCTTGCGCGGCGAGAAGCGGATCACGTAGCGCTCGTCATCGATGCGCTTGCGGCGCCCGTCGATCCAGCCGAAACACAGGGCTTCGTCGACCGACTCCGACCACGACATGCAGGGATGCTCCGAGCCGGCCTTGTAGAAGCCGACCAGCAGTTCGGTGGCGCTGGCCGAATTGGCTGCGAGCCAGCTACGGAAGGCGGATGGATCGGCGAAGAAGGTGGGGGTCATCAGGCGGCAATAAGAAGGGTGGAGCGGCGCGGGTTCACGCCGGCAAATCGATGTTCGCACGCAGGAAGTCGAACATGGCTTTCATCCGCCCGAGGTAGCGGGTATCGGGATGGGCCAGCAGCCACAGGCCGATATCCAGTTCCGGCAGCGGGCCCTCGAGCATCACGACTTGCGGATGCTCGCGCAAGACCACGAGCGGCACGATGCCCACGCCCAGGTTGTTCACCACGGCGCCGGCCACCGCCAGCAGGTTGCCGGCCTTGTGGCGCGGGACCAGTTTCGGGAAAGCCGCGCGGCGCCAGCGCTGCGAAGGATGGTCCGGCAGGCTGTCGTCCAGCGCGACCCAGTCCATCTCGCCATAGTGCCGGCCGGGGGGCTGGGCGGCCAGGTAGTCCTTGCCGGCATAGACCGCCGAGCGCATCGTGCCGAGGCGGATGCCGACCAGGTGCTCGGGCGGGCTGCTGGTGACGCGGATCGCGATGTCGGCTTCGCGCTGGCTCAGGTTGGCCAGGACGTTGGTGGTGACCAGTTCCAAGTCGATGTGCGGGTAGGTGGCGGTGAAGCGCGCCAGCCTTGGGAGCAGCACGCTGTGCAGCAGCGTATCGGTGAGGGTGATGCGCAAGCTGCCCGAGGGCTCGGCCGCCTGGTCGAAGGCTTCCTCGCGCGCCTCTTCCAGCTGGGTTTCGATCCGTTCGGCGTGGCCGGCGAGTGCGCGCCCGAGTTCCGTCGCCGTATAGCCGCTGCGGCCGCGCTCGAACAGCGGTTCGCCGACGTCCTTCTCGATGCGCTTGATGGCGCGGAAGACGGTGGAGGTGTCCACCTTCAGGCGCTCGGCCGCACCGGCCAGCGTGCGGCCGCGCTGCAGGGCCAGGATGGTCTCCAGGTCCTGCAGGTCGAGCTTGGATTGCGTTTTTGCATAGGGTGCTTGCATGGACGCCTATTTTACTTGCGTTTTTGCCTAGGTAGAGTAAGGACTTCTCAACCAGTTGTGTAAAGGGCAGATCATGAAAACCACAAACTCGCTTACCGCTGTCTTGCTGCTGCGCCTGTCGATCGGGGCGCTGTTGTTGTCGCATGGTTTCCTGGGGCTGGTGGCCCTGGGGGTGCCGGCATTCGCGGCGGCGCTGGCGGGGCAGGGCATGCCGGTGCAGGCTTTGCCGGTGGTGCTGGTGGAGCTTGCGGGAAGCGCGCTGGTCATCGTCGGCCGGCATGCACACGCCCGCATATAGGCAAATCGTCGGGTGAGCGGGTCTCCCGACCACGCGTGATGGTCAGGATGTGAACAGCCGCGCAGGCAGCATTGCCGTGATTTGAACGCGTGGGCGCGATGGCGCTACCGCAGGCGACTGACACGGCGTTCTCCATCCCAGATCACCATCATTGCTTGTTCCATCGAAAATTAAAAAGCCTGCAAGGCGCGAACCTTGCAGGCTTTTCGGATGGGGCGGCGCCGGATCAATCCGGCGCCAGGCACATTACATCATGCCGTCCATGCCACCCATGCCACCCATGCCGCCCATGCCGCCCATGCCGCCGGCTGGCTTGTCTTCAGCCATTTCCGAGACCATGCAATCGGTGGTCAGCATCAGGCCGGCGATCGACGCTGCGTTTTGCAGTGCCGAGCGGGTGACCTTGGCAGGATCGAGCACGCCCATTTCGACCATGTCGCCGTAGGTGCCGTTGGCAGCGTTGTAGCCGTAGTTGCCGGTGCCGGCCAGGACGGCAGCAACAACCACCGATGGCTCGTCGCCGGCGTTCTGGACGATCATGCGCAGCGGTTCTTCCATGGCGCGCATGACGATCTTGATGCCTGCGTCCTGGTCTGGGTTGTCGCCCTTGATGTTGATCGAAGCGCGTGCACGCAGCAGGGCAACGCCGCCGCCTGGCACGATGCCTTCTTCAACGGCAGCGCGGGTTGCGTGCAGTGCGTCTTCGACGCGGGCCTTCTTCTCTTTCATCTCGACTTCGGTGGCTGCACCGACGCGGATCACGGCAACGCCGCCGGCCAGCTTGGCCACGCGCTCTTGCAGCTTTTCGCGGTCGTAGTCCGAGGTCGCTTCTTCGATCTGGATACGCACCATCTTGACGCGTGCCTCGATGGTTTCAGCGGCGCCTGCACCGTCGATGATGATGGTGTTTTCCTTGCCCACTTCGACGCGCTTGGCCTGGCCCAGTTCGTTCAGCGTGACCTTTTCCAGGGTCAGACCGACTTCTTCTGCGATGACCTGGCCGCCGGTCAGGACAGCGATGTCTTCCAGCATGGCCTTGCGGCGGTCGCCGAAGCCTGGCGCCTTGACGGCGACGGTCTTCAGGATGCCACGGATGTTGTTGACGACCAGGGTCGCCAGCGCTTCGCCTTCGATGTCTTCGGCGACGATTACCAGCGGACGGCCGGCTTTCGCGACCTGTTCCAGTACCGGCAGCAGGTCACGGATGTTCGAGATCTTCTTGTCGCACAGCAGGATGAACGGGTTCTCGTGAACGGCGACCTGCTTGTCCGGGTTGTTGATGAAGTAAGGCGACAGGTAGCCGCGGTCGAACTGCATGCCTTCCACGATATCCAGCTCGTCGTTCAGCGACTTGCCGTCTTCGACGGTGATGACGCCTTCCTTGCCGACCTTGTCCATCGCTTCAGCGATACGCTCGCCGATCGAGTAGTCCGAGTTGGCCGAGATCGCGCCGACCTGGGCGATTTCCTTGGTGGTGGTGCATGGACGCGAGATTTTCGCCAGCTCTTCGACGGTGGCAGCAACTGCCTTGTCGATGCCGCGCTTCAGGTCCATCGGGTTCATGCCGGCGGCAACGAACTTCATGCCTTCGCGGACGATGGCTTGTGCCAGCACGGTCGCGGTGGTGGTGCCGTCACCGGCGTTGTCGCTGGTCTTGGAAGCGACTTCCTTGACCATTTGCGCGCCCATGTTCATCAGCTTGTCTTTGAGTTCGATCTCTTTGGCGACCGAGACGCCGTCCTTGGTCACGGTCGGCGAGCCGAACGAGCGCTCCAGCACGACGTTGCGGCCTTTCGGGCCCAGGGTGACTTTGACTGCGTTGGCGAGGATGTTGACGCCTTCGACCATTTTGGCGCGCGCTGCGTCGCCGAAGATTACTTCTTTAGCTGCCATGTGTAGTGCTCCGAATGAGTTCGTGAATGGATTGCGGGAGGAATGCGGGAACGATTACAGGGCCACGACGGCCATGATGTCTTCTTCGCGCATGACCAGCAGTTCCTGGCCGTCGACCTTGACGGCCTGGCCCGAGTATTTGCCGAACAGGACGCGGTCGCCGACTTTCACTTCGAGCGCGCGCAGTTGGCCGTTGTCCTGCACCTTGCCGTTGCCGACGGCGAGGATTTCGCCCTGGTCCGGCTTCTCGGCGGCTGCATCAGGGATGATCAGGCCGGATGCGGTCTTGGTTTCCTGGTCGAGACGCTTCACGATTACGCGATCGTGCAGAGGACGAAGGTTCATGCAAAACTCCTTGTTTTTCAGTGGTTTGACTAGCTGGATTGGCGCCGCCGCACCTGGGCGTCGCCTGAGAATAAGTGACATCGGTTGTTAGCACTCTCTGCTGACGAGTGCTAACCAGAGCTAATTATAGGGACGATAACCCCCTATTTCAAGGCTCAATGTGAAGCTGATAACCGACTAATTTGCGAAAACGCAATTTGCTAGGGGGCTTTACCCATGATGGGTGTGGTGTCGCAGACAACAGGCGGGCAGGGTACACTGAATGCCGTGCCGATGCCGCACGCGCGCGAGCGGGCCTTTTGCGCCCGCCCAGGGTGCATGCATTACGGTTGACTGAAAAACCATCCCGGACCTATAGTGTCGAATGATTTCCGAATTCCAAGACCTCTCCGACAAAATTGACCGGCTCGCCCAATTGACCCAGTCACTGCGTGCCGAGAACTACCTGCTGCGCCAGGCCAACAGCCTGCTGAGCGCCGAAAACCTCGCCTTCAAGGAGCGCCTGCTGCTGGCCCAGGGCCGCGTCGAAGCGCTGCTCGCGCAGTTCCCGGCGCCTGAAGCCGACGCGGGCGAAGACGAAGCCAGCGAGGCCGGCGCCGAAGCCGGCGCCTCCAGCGCCGCACACGACAGCGAGGCCACCCAATGATCCATCTCGATTGCAGCATCATGGGCCAGTCCTACCGCCTGGCCTGCCGCGAAGGCGAAGAGCGCACGCTGCGCGAAGCCGTCCACTACTTGGATGGCAAGATGTGCGCACTGCGCGACTCGGGCAAGGTCAAGGGCACCGACCGCATCGCGGTGATGGCGGCGCTGAGCGTGGCGGCCGAATTCCTGTCGGTGAAGTCGCCGCAAGGGCCGCTATCGGACATGTCGATCCTCGAAGTCAAGCAAAAACTCGAAGCGATGCACACGGTGCTCGACAGCGCCTTGTCGCCACAGGAAAATCTCACCTGAGCCTGAATTCGTTTGACATGGGCGCTCAGCGTAGTAAACTGGCGCCTACCCTGCGGTGTTCGAGATTTGCCATATATTCCTTGAACCATTCTTTCGCATAGGTTGTGGAACAATGCTTGGTGGGCGCGATCGTCACTAGTTTGACGAACCCGAAATTGAGCTGACTGCGACCACCTTGAGCCTTTTGGTTCGGGATGCCGGCAATAACGGCACAGGCGGGGCTACACACACGAGCGGTTGCGCACCTTGGTACGCAGCCGCTTTTTTTTGCGCGCCGTCTGGCGCAGTTGTACATGGAGGCGCGGTGCGCTATTGGTTGATGAAATCCGAGCCGGACGAAGTCAGTTTCGACGACGTGCTGGCCGCGCCCGGGCAGACGGTGGCCTGGTTCGGCGTGCGTAACTACCAGGCGCGCAACTTCATGCGCGACGCGATGGCCGTCGGCGACGGCATCCTGTTCTATCACTCCAGCTGCGCGGTGCCGGGCGTGGCGGGCATCGCCGAAGTGGCCAGCGGCCCGTATCCGGATGCGACCCAGTTCGACGCAGCCTCCCATTATTACGACCCGAAAGCGACCCAGGAGCAGCCGCGCTGGATCTCGGTCGACGTGCACGCAGTCGAAGCGGGGCGCTACCTGCCCTTGAGCGAGATGCGCGCCGTTCCCGCGTTGGAGGACATGGTGCTGCTGCAGAAAGGCAGCCGCCTGTCGATTTCGCCCGTCACGCAAGCGCAGTGGAACACCATTACCGCCTTGATCAAGGAAGGGACGCGCTGATGGACATCGGCTTGAGTCTGGCGCTGCTGGCGATGGGCGCTTTTGGGGGCTTCGCGGCGGGCTTGCTGGGCATCGGCGGCGGCATGGTGCTGGTGCCCTTCATCACAATGATCTTCACCGCGCGCGGCTTCCCGCCCGCACTGGTCATCCACATGGCGATCGCCACCTCGCTCGCCACTATCCTGTTTACCTCGCTGTCGTCGGTGCGCGCCCACCACCAGCACGGCGCGGTGCTGTGGCCCGTGGTGAAGCTGCTGGCGCCGGGCATCCTGGTCGGCTCCTGGATCGGGCCCTGGATCGGCAAGCAGATGGATGCCTCGGTGCTGGCCCTGTTCTTCGGCGTGTTCGTGGCCTTCTCGGCGACCCAGATGCTGATCGGGAAAAAGCCGGCGGCCACGCGTGAACTGCCGGGCGCGCCGGGCATGTTCGCGGCGGGCGGCGTGATCGGCACCCTGTCGGGCATCGTGGGCGCGGGCGGCGGCTTCGTGTCGGTGCCCTTCATGACCTGGTGCGGCGTGCGCATCCACAATGCGGTGGCCACCAGTGCGGCGCTGGGCTTTCCGATCGCGCTGTCGGGCACCATCTCGAATATCTATTATGGCTGGGGCGAGGCCGGACTACCTGGCTACTCGCTCGGTTTCGTCTACCTGCCGGCGCTGGTCATCATCGCGCTGGCCAGCGTGACCATGGCGCCACTGGGGGCGCGCACCGCCCACAAGATGCCGGTGCGCCGGCTGCAGAAGGTATTCGCCGTGATCCTGTACGCGCTGGCGGCCTACATGTTCTGGAAGGCGTTCAACTGATTACTTTGCCTTCGTTGCGAACCCGCGCATGCGTGCGCGGTCCATCGGCAGATCGCGCACACGCAGTCCCACGGCGTCTGCGACCGCATTGGCCAGCGCCCCCGCCGCCGGGCCTTGCGCGGCTTCGCCGGTGCCAAGATACGGCTGGCCGGGACGATCCAGCAGGTGCACGTCCACCCGGTCCGGCACCCCGTTAAAACGCAGGATCGGATAGCTGGCCCAGTCCTGTGTCAGCACGCGCTTGGCGTCGAAGCGCACCGCTTCCAGTAGCGACCAGCTGGCCGACTGGAGGATGCCGCCCTCGATCTGGTTGCGCACCCCGTCGGGGCTGACGATCTCGCCGCAATCGACGGCGGCGACCGCGCGCGTGATGCGCACGAAACCGGTGTCGAGGGCCACCTCGACTTCCAGCGCGATGGCGCACCAGGCGGCCAGGTTCTTGTAGCGGGCGAACGCGAAGCCGCGGCCGCGGCCGGCGGTCTTCTTATAAGCGTCCCAGCCGAACTTGGCGGCGGCCAGTTTCACGACCTCGATCGCGCGCGGGTCCGCCAGGTGGCGCAGGCGGAAGGCCACCGGGTCGGCTTTTGCGGCGCGCGCCAGTTCGTCCATGAAGCTCTCGATGGCGAACACGTTGCAGTAGGCGCCTAGCGAGCGCAGGGCCGAGGTGCGGAAGGGACCCGCCGGCTGGAAGCGGTGGGTCACGCGGGCGTTCGGCAGCACGTAATAGGGAATCGCGTTGCGGTCGCCGCCGCCCTGCGGCTGCGGGATGGGTTTTGGTGCCGGCGGCGTGAACGGCCGCGCCAGATGGGTGGCGGCCAGGAGGTTGCCGGCCTTGCCGGGGCGCGTATTGTGCGGCTGGCTCCAGACCTCGTATTGCCAGTCGGCGATGCGGCCGCCCGCATCCAGCGTCGCCTGCACCTCGGCCACCATCGCCGGGCCGTAGGGCTCCCAGCAATGCTCTTCCTCGCGCATCCACTGCACCCGCACCGGGTTGCCGGGAAAGGCGCGCGCCAGCAGAATGGCGTCGGCCGCCACGTCGTCGGCGCCATTGTGGCCGTAGCAGCCGGAACCTTCCATGTGCACGCAGCGGATCGCCTCCTCAGGCGCGCCGATCAGTTCGGCCAGCGCGGCGCGTAGCGGGAACACGCCTTGCGAATGGGTCCACACGGTGTAGCGGCCTTCTTCGAGTTGCGCGACGGCGCAGGAGGGCCCCAGGGAAGCGTGCAGCTGGAAGGGCCGGGTGTAGGTGGCGCGCAGGGTCTGGCCGGCGGCACCTGGAGCACCGCGCGCAAGAATCTGCTGCGGCTGCGAGCCCAGGCCGCGCGCCAGCGCCGCCACGTCCTGGCCCGCCGGGAGCAGGTCCGGCGCGTCCCAGCGCACCGCGCGCGCCAGCGCGCTTGCGGCCTTCACCGCGCGCCATTCCTCGTCGGCGATCACGGCCAGGAAGCGGCCGTCGCGCACGACATCGAGCACGCCGGGCAGGCGCATCACCTGCTGTGTGTCGACCGCGAGCAGCCGTGCTGCCGTTGCTGGCGGTCGCACCACGCGCGCATGCACCATGGCGGGCAGGCGCAGGTCGTGCACGTAGGCGAGTTCGCCTTTCAGCTTGCCGGGGATGTCAACCCGCGGCAGCGTCACGCCGGCATGGCGCGGCGCTGCTTTCTCGCGCGGGGGCAGGGCGCCGCTGGCGCGCACGTGCTGTTGGCCATTGGCCACCAGCTCGCCGAAGCTGATGCGGCGGCCATCGGGCGCGCGGAACACGCTATTGGTTTGCACGAGTAGGGCCGCCGGCACGGCCAGGCGCGTGGCTGCCCTGGCAAGCAGCAGGGCGCGCACCTGGGCCGCCGCATGGCGCAGCGCGGTGCCGCTGTCCTGCATCGACAGGCTGCCGGCGGTATAGCCTTCGTCGGGCGTGCGGTCGGTGTCGGCGGTGACCAGTTCCAGGCGTCCCGGATCGATCTGCAGTTCGTGCGCGGCCACCTGCAGCAGCGCGGTCCTGATGCCCTGGCCCAGCTCCACCTTGCCGGTGAAGACCGTAACGCGGTTGTCGGCGCCGACCCGGATCCAGGCATCCAGCCAGGGCGTCTTGTCCAGGCTTCCCGGCAGCCTGGCTCCTTGTGCCTGCGCGTTTGAAGGCAGCGCGAACGACAGCACCAGGCCACCGTTCGCGGCCAGGAAGCGGCGCCGGCCCTTGTCATGAGGATTGCTGCTCATCGTTTTTTTCGCACCGGTTGCATTGCCAGCACGTCGGCGGCGCGGCGCACGGCGCGCAGGATGCGCATGTGGGTGCCGCAGCGGCACAGGTTCGGCTGCATCCAGTCGCGGATCTGCTCGTCGCTCGGCGCCGGGACCTGTTCGAACAGGGCGGTGGCGCGCATGATCATGCCGGCGATGCAGTAGCCGCATTGCGCGGCCTGCTCGTCGATGAAGGCCTGCTGCAGCACCACGCTCGGCACCCAGCGGCTGCCGGGCGACTCCACCGTGCGCACGGCGCGCGTGCCCACCAGCGCCACCGGCAGCACGCAGGACATCACGGGCGCCTTGTCGAGCATCACGGTGCAGGAGCCGCATTGCCCGAGGCCGCAGCCGAACTTCGCACCATTGAGCTTCAGGTCGTTGCGCAGCACGTAGAGCAGCGGCGTATCCGGATCGACGTCAACCGTGTGCGGCTTGCCGTTGACCTGCAGGCGGTAAGTGGTCATGGGTGTTTGGCTTTCTGGATGCTGTCCTCGAGGTCCGGCCAGGGCGCGGCCTTGGCGCCGTAGCGCCGCAGGTAGGTGACAAGAGCGGTCAGCTGGGCATCGTCCAGCATCGCGCCGAAACCCGGCATGAAGCGTCCCGGCTCGCCGTTCGGGGGCGCGACGCCTTCGCGGATCAGGTGGACCAGGTTGCGCGGGTCCGGGTCGTAGAGCGCGACCGCCTTCTGCAGCGGCAGCGCGCTGCCCGAGCCGGCGTCGCGCCCGAGATCGTGGCAGCGCGCGCAGGCCATCGCATAGATCTCGTAGCCCTGGCGCATCTGCTGCGCGTCGTCCCCACCGGCGGCCGGGACGGGCAAGCTGCCGGGCGTAGTTGCAGCTGTACTTGCCGGCGCCGCGCGCGCGGGCGCCTGTGCCAGGAAACTGTGGATGTAGGTGGCGACGGCGGCGACGTCCCGTGGATCGGATTGTCCCAGGTTCACGACGACATCCTGCATCGGCCCGGCCGCGATCGCATGGCCGGGTGCGAGACCGGTGCGCAGGTAGCTGGTGAGGTGTTCGCGCGTCCACGGTACGGGCGAGGGCGAGTGCCTGTTCAGGGCAGGCGCGTACCAGTTTTCGGCGTCGCCGCCATCGAGCCGGCGCTTCAGGTTCGGGCCGCCGAGCATCGTGCGTGGCGTATGGCATGCGCCGCAGTGGGCCAGCGCATTGGCTACATAGGCGCCGCGGTTCCACTCGGCCGACTGGCGCGGGTCGGCCTGCCATGGCGCGTCGGCTAAATAGAGCAGGTTCCAGAAGGCGACCAGCGGGCGCAAGCCGAACGGGAAGGTCATGTCGTTCTCGCGCGCCGGGGCGTTCAGCGCCGGCCGCGTCATCACATAGGCATACAGCGCGCGGATATCGTCCTGCGCCAGTTGCGCGTAATGGTTGTAGGGGAAGGCAGGGTAGAGCAGGTGGCCGTCGCGCGCGACGCCCCGGCGCATCGCGCGCGTAAACGCTTCCTCGCTCCAGGCACCGATTCCGGTGCGCGCATCCGGCGTGATGTTGGTGCTGTAGACGGTGCCGAAGGGCGTCTTGAGTGCCAGGCCGCCGGCGAAGGGTTTTGCAGGATCGACGGTGTGGCAGGCGGCGCACATGCCCAGGCGCGACAGGTTCGCGCCGCGTTCGACCAGGGCAGTGTCGAAGCGGCTTGGCGCGGATTGCGGCGGCAGGGCGGGACGCCACATGAGGAAGCAGGCGGCAAGCGCCAGCACGGGACTTCCTGCCAGAGCCAGCCACCAGCCGTATCGCCGCGCGCGTCCTGGCCACTTCATTCCGACTTCCCTCCTTTATACGTGGAGAGCAGGCAGCCTCCATCGGCTGGCGGAGAATATCATGGCTGAGCGTTATGATTGGCTCAGCAGCCCGTACCAGTACGGGACCAAGCTATTCATACATTGTGTCGTTCAAATAATTGGGATTGCTCCGGAAACAGACATGGCCAGTCAATCTTGCTCTGGCTGGTCCAGGAAATGCCAAATTGACGGTGGGCCGGGAGGCCTTGCCAGGCGCAGCCTGGCGCTGGCGCGCATACGTATCGAACGCCCTCGACGTCCCGCAGTGGTATGCTTGCCACCATGACTACCGATTCCGACATTGAACTGTCCGGCGCCTTCCAGGCCGCGGACAGCAACGGCCGTACCCTGGACGTCAAGGCGATCCGCATCTTCGACGAGGGTTACGGGATCATTGACGTGTACGTGGACTTCAAGGCCCAGCTCGACCCGGCCGCCTACAAAGACACGGTGCTGACCAAGGCCATCGTCGAGCGCCTGCGCGCGCTCGGCTACAAAGGGCCCGATTTTGGCCACAGCGACCCGGGCCTGCAAGAGAGCAAGACGATCGTGCTCGAAGCGCCGGAAGAATTCGCGGTTTTCGCCAAGAGCCGCGGCTGGAAGAACCTGGCCGAAGAATTCGACGAATAAGCGGCAGCCGGGCTGCGCACTGGTGGCGGCCCGGCCGGAATGGCTGGCCGTCATCCTCACCGACGCCAGGGGCGCCATCCTGTTCCGTACCGCCTGGCCTTTCGGCAGCGCGGCCGGCGCAGGCCGCGACCTGCACCTGACCTAGCCGGCCACGCCGGAAGACTTGCGGTGGGCGCTCGCGCCCGCGTGATGATTCAGGCGTGCACCGGGCGGCCAGGGGCCTGGCGGTAGGCCCAGGCCAGCATCACCAGGGCGCCGATGATCATCGGCAGCGACAGCACCTGGCCCGAAGTGACGGGAATGCCTGCCACCGTGATTTCCCAGTCCGGCACGCGGAAGTATTCGGTGGTAAAGCGCGCGCACCCATACAGAAGGGTGAACATGGCGCCGACCGCGAGGCGCGGGCGCTGCTTGCGCGCGTAGGGCCAGAGGATGATGAATACAACGATCCCGTCGAGCAGCATCTGGTACAGCGGCGACGGGTGGCGCGGGCCTTCGACGCCCGGCCACAGCATGGCCCAGGGCAGGCTCGGGTCGGCGATGCGGCCCGGCAGCTCGTGGTTGATGAAGTTGCCCAGGCGCCCGGCCGCATACCCGAGCGGCACCATCGGGGCGATGAAGTCGTAGACGTCGAGCAGGTTGCGCCTGGCTTTGCGCGCCCACAGCGCCATCGCCACCAGCACGCCCAGGAAGCCGCCGTGGAAGGACATGCCGCCCTGCCAGACCTTGAAGATCTCGAGCGGATTGGCGAAGAAATGGGCGGGCTGGTAGAACAGCACTTCGCCCAGGCGTCCGCCCAGCACCACGCCGAGCATGCCGTAGAAAAGCATGTCGTCGAGGTCTTCGGCCTTCCAGCCTTGCGCGGCGATGTGCGGCTGGCGGATGCGCAGCCGGCCAAGGGCCAGGAACAGGCCGAAGGCCACCACATACATCAGGCCATACCAGTGGATGTCCACCGGGCCGATCGAAAAGGCGACCGGGTCCGGATTCGGGTGTACCAGCATAATCAGTTCTTCCTCAGTAAATCCAAAAAGCTCCGCAAGACCGGCGACGGATTGTCGCGGCGCCAGGCCAGGCCCAGCTCGGCCAGCGGCGTGGGGTCGACCAGGGCACGGTATTCTACGCCAGCGCGCATCAGGTTCGACACGGATTGTGGCACAAGTGCCAATCCCATGCCTCCGGAGACCAGGCTGACGATGGTCTGCATCTGGATCGCTTCCTGGCCGATGACGGGCGTGATGCCGGCCGCGCGAAAGCAGGCCAGGATGGCGTCGTGCAGGGCGGGCGCCACCGCGCGCGGGAAGATCACCAGCGGCAGGGGCGGCAGGTCGCGCAGGCGCACCGGGCCCCTGGCCCGCAAGGCTTCGAGGCCCGCGGGGGCGCACAGGATCAGGGGTTCTTCCAGCAGTTTCATGTAGTCGATGGCCGCGTCCATCTTGCCGGGCAGCGGCGGGATGACGAAGCCGGCGTCGATGCGCGCGTGCAGCAGCTCGTCGGCCTGCACGTCGGAGGTCGCTTCGCGCAGCACCAGGGCCACGTCCGGGAAGGCGGAGCGGTAGCGCTGCAGGATGGCGGGCAGCACGCTGTAGTCGGCGGTGGAAACAAAGGCCAGGCTCAGGCGTCCCGCTTCGCCGCCGGCCACGCGGCGCACCAGTTCCGGCAAGCGGGCGGCGTCGTCGAGGATGCGCCGCGCTTCGGGCAGCAGGGCGGTGCCGGCGGGCGTGAGCGCCACCTGGCGGCGATTGCGCAGGAAGAGGGGGGCGCCGAGCAGCTCCTCCAAGCCGGCGATGCTTTGGGACAAAGGCGGCTGCGTCATGTGCAGCCGCTCGGCGGCGCGGCCGAAATGCAGCTCTTCGGCGACGGCAAGAAAATGGCGGAGCTGGCGCAGTTCAGGTGTCATTGATACGCAGGATATATGGGCTGGGCCCGGTGATATGCAGAACATATCACACACCATCCTTGCCTACCGTGAGCCTGGCTCAGCGGCGCTTGTCGAAGGCCTGCTTCACCCGCGCTGCGCGGTGCTTCGATTGCACATTGTGTTCCTTCTTCTTGTCGAGCCCGAGCAGCTTCTCGATGAACTCGAACCAGATGAAGGCGAACACCATCAGCCCGACGATATACCACCAGGACAGGTCGGCGAAACGCCATACTTCAAAAAAACGCAGCCCGCAGAGGGCGGCAATCAGCAAGATCAGCGGCATGGGAGACTCCTTCAGCACCCATAGTACAAACAAAATGATGCTACGTGGCAAAATTTCGGGCTTTGATGCTGCTCCGTCAACTTCGATCGTTGCGCTCTCGTTACAGAGTGTATCCCTGCGTGACCTTGTCACGAATAACGGTAGAATAGGATTGTCATGAACCTGGAGAAACAAATGAAACGGTCTTTGTTGTTGTGTATGGTGATGTCGGCCTTCGCGTCCACCAGCGCGTTCGCCCAGGCCGACCTGGCGAAGGCCAAGAACTGCATGGCCTGCCACGCAGTTGCGAACAAGCTGGTCGGCCCGGCCTACAAGGACGTGGCGGCCAAGTACAACGGCCAGAAAGCCGCCGAGGACAAGCTGGTGCAGAAGGTCATGAAGGGCGGCGCAGGCGTCTGGGGTCCGGTCCCGATGCCGGCCAACCCGCAGGTGAGCGAGGCCGAGGCCCGCAGCCTGGTGAAATGGGTGATGGCGCAGAAATAAGCGGCTGGCCTGGATAACGAAAGCGCGCCTGCGTGAGCATGGCGCGCTTTTTTTTCGGGTTACCGGATCACGTCGATCCGCGTCCGCTTCCCACCCTTGTACGTAAACAGCGTCAACGCCCCGTTCAGGATATCGCCCGACTGGTCGAACTGGATGGTGCCGGTCACTCCCTCGTAGCGGATCTTCTTCAGCTCCGGCAGGTATTTCGCCGGCTCGGCCGATTTCGCGGCCTGCATCGCGGCGGCCATCACCATCACCGAGTCGTACACATAGGGCGCGTAGAGCTGCACGTCGGCGCCGGTCTTTTGCTTGAAGCGGGCGCGGAAGTCGGCCATGGTCTGTTCCTGCGGGCCTTTCACCCCGCCGGCTTCGGCGCACACCACCTTGCCTTCGCCGATGGCCTGGCCGGCCAGACGGCCCAGCGCCTCGGTGCAGATGCCGTCGCCGCCCATGAATTTCGCTTCGATACCGAGCGCCTTCAACTGGCGCAGCATCGGGCCGGCCACCGAATCCATCCCGCCGAAGAAGACCAGGTCGGGCTTCTTGGCGCGGATCGAGGTCAGGATGGCGGTGTAGTCGGTGGCCGTGGCGCTGGTGAATTCCTTGGCCACGATCTTCACGCCAGGGCCCTTGAGCCCTTTGGCAAATTCCGCCGCGACGCCCTGGCCGTAGGTGGTGCGGTCGTCGATGATGGCGATGTTCCTGGCCTTGAGGGTCTCGACCGCGTACTTGGCCAGCGTGCCGCCCAGCTTGGCGTCGCTCGCCACCACGCGGAAGGCGCCAGGGAATTTCTGGCGGGTGTACTGGGTGGCGGTGGTGGCCGGCGAGATCTGCACCAGCCCGGCATCGTGGTAGATTTTTGACGCCGGCACCGTGGTGCCGGAATTGAGATGGCCGATGATGCCGTTCACCTTGGCGTCGACCAGCTTCTGCGCCACCGCCGTGCCTTGCTTCGGATCGCTGCCGTCGTCTTCGGCCAGCAGTTGCAGCTTGACCTTCTGGCCGCCCAGCGTGACGCCCCGTGCATTGAGTTCGTCGATCGCCATGCGCGCCGCGTTCTCGTTGTCCTTGCCGAGGTGGGCGTTGGGGCCCGAGACCGGGCCGACGTGGCCGATCTTGACGACTTGCTGTGCCTGGGCGCTGCCTGCGGCTGCTAGGGCGGCGGCCAGCGCCATGACTTTGATACTGAGCTGCATGTGGTGTTCCCCTTGGTGTCGACTGCGGCGCCGCTGCCGCGGCGATCAAGATTTCCACGGTAAAAGGTACAACAGTTTTTTGCCTCCGCAAAGCAATATCGGCAGACATTTGCGCCTTCGCACCACTGCGGTGCGCGGTCGGCAGAGCCGACCACCCTGGATAGTCACCGTTCCATACATGGGGTCAGCCAGATAGACCCTAGCGGCTGATCCGGTAGATCACGTCCACGCCCTGCACCAGGGTCATGGCCGCCATCAGGCTCAGGTCGCGCGGCTGTTCCCCGCCGCCGTCCGAATAGCGTCCATTGGGATCGGTCGCCATGCCCATCGCATTCGACACATTCTTCAGCGCGCCCAGCGAAACGCCGGTAGCCGGCCCCAGCTTCGCGCCGATGCCGCGCGCCATGTTCTGCGCCTTCCCTTTCGCATTGGCGAGCGCCTGAGTCACCAGTTCGGCTTCGATCTTGTCGCGGTCGCTGCGGCTGAAGGCGACGGCCAGCGATTCGACCTGCTGCATCGCCATCAGGGAACGGACCATGGACGACCAGGCCGCCATATTGCGCACCGTGACGTTGACGGCGACCCGGGTATCCATCTGCGGCGCCGCGTCGCCTGCTACCTCCGTCTTGCGCGGGCGGCGCAGGATGTCCTGCACGGTGACGTCTTCCGGCGCGATACCCTGGCTGGCGAACAGCGCCCGGCTGGCCTCGAGCCGCTGCGTTACCTGCTGCCACGCGGCGGTTGCATCGGCATCGGCGGACACGATCTCGAAGTCGATCTCGCCGGTGTCGGGCAGCATGCCGATGCTGGCGGCGGCGCTGACATGGATGAAGGGGTGGGTGGGGAGGTCGGCGGCCAGGCCGGGGAGGGCGGTGGCGGCCAGCAGCAGGGTCGCGGCAAAACGCTTGAGCATACGGGTCCTTGTCGAAGAGGTAGTGGCTCGACAATAGACCAACTAGACATGTCTGTCTACAAATTTGCGTGGTGCGGATGCTGGTTATGCCGAACTCATAGAGCAGCCTGTCTAGGCGGGCAGACGCGGAAGCGGTGGTAGTCGAGGTCGCAGAAATAGTCTTCCAGCGCCTGCGCCGAAGCCCCCGGGTCGCACAGGGCGACATACCCGTCCGGCCGCACCAGATAGCTCGCATTGCGGGCGAACCCGGCGTCTTCGTATTCGCGGGCCCAGTCGAACTCGCGCAGCAGCATGCAGTGGCGGTCGCACCAGGCGCGCAGGTCGTCGTAGGCCTGGCCATACACGTGCACTTGCCAGTCGATGGTCTTGGGCGCAGCATGGTTGTCCTGGCCTTCGCGCATTACCCAGGGCAGCCGGTCGCCGCCATGCACGCGCCCGGCCGTGCCGCTGCTGAGCGCGCTGTCGTGGTAGCTGATCATGGTCTGCGACAGGATACGGAAGATCTGCTCGCGTGACGTGCCCACGCTGTAGAGGGCGCTGGCGAACATCGGCGCGATCCGCATGCGCACGAAATCGGCGAAATTACCCTCGGCGGTAATGAACGTGAACATGCGGTCGGTGGTCTCGACCAGCTTGCGCGCGAAGGCAATGCGCTCGGGCTCGTAGGTGTCGAGCAGGCTGTCGGGCGCTTCGGCGCGCACCACGGCGGCCAGCTTCCAGCCCAGGTTGATGGCGTCGCCGATGCCGGTATTCATGCCCTGGCCGCCGGCCGGGCTGTGCACGTGGGCGGCGTCGCCCAGCAGGAAGGCGCGGCCGCGCCGGTAGTGGTCGGTGACCCGGTGGTGCACCCGGTAGGTCGAGAACCAGTGCACCGCGTCGACCTCGATGCCCAGGCTGGTGAGCGCGCGGTGGCTGACGTCGTTGAAGGTGAGGCTCTCGGGATGCTGCGCGCGCTCGTCGCGCACGGTGCCGATCAGGCGCGCGCGCCCGTCGTCACTGTACGACAGCAGGATGCAGAAGTCGGACGTGTCGAGCGAGGCGTGGATCTCGCCGTTGACTGCCGTGCCATGCACCTGCACATCCGCCACGTAGAACAGGTGGTCGTAGGTGCCGCCCGCGAAGCCGGCGCCCAGGCTGCGCCGGACGGTCGAGCGCGCGCCGTCGCAGCCGGCCAGGTAGCGCGCCTCGACCTGCACGTCGTTGCCGCTGTTGCGGCGCAGGCGCGCGACCACGACCTCACCCCGTTCCTCGAAGTCGGCCAGCTCGGTATTGCGCTCTACCTGGATGCCCATGGTCTCCAGGTGGCGCACCAGCAGGGCTTCGTGCGCGTCCTGCGGATAGATCAGCACGTAGGGATAGGGCGTCAGTTTCTCGCCGGCCGACTGGAAGGCCAGCTGGGCCCGGCGCTTGCCCTTGACCCACAGGTTGATGGCGGTATTGGGCTTGCCGGCTGCCGCGACCTCGTCGGCGATCCCGAGCGAGCGGTAGAGCTCGAGAGTGCGCGCATGCACGGCCATGGCGCGCGAGGTGGTGCCGGGCCCGGCGGTCTTGTCGACGATGCAGACCCGGATCCCCTGTTTTGCCAGCGCCAGCGCCAGCACCAGGCCGGTCGGGCCGGCCCCCGCGATGAGTACGTCGTATCGGTCCATGGCGGTCTCCTGGCCTCCTCGGCGTCAGTAGGGAGACGCCAAACGGGGCGAAATGTTCCGCGCCCGCCTACTCGATGCTGATCGGCAGGTCGCGTCCTTCGAGCGCCACTTGGCCGGCGTAGTCGGCCGCATGGATGCGCAGGATGTAGTCGCCCGGCGCCAGCGCGCCGACCTGCCAGCTGCCGGCCTTTACTTCGCCATCCTGCAGGCGGTTGTTTACAGCATAGGCGAAATGCGTGGCCTTGCTACCATAAACCGTGATGCCGCTGTTGGGCGCGTACACCAGCTTGACCGCGTCCGGATTGCGCGGCAGGCGGTCATACACCTGGGTAATGAGCGGACGCTCGTAGCCGGCCACCGGCGAGCCGTCGGCGCGCAGCAGCTGGTAGCCGAGCTTGTACAGGCCCAGGCGGCGCCGCGCCAGGTTGCCGTTCACCTGGTCCCAAGCGTCGACCACGATATTGACTTCGCCCAGCGCGCGCGGCACGCGCAGCGGTTCGCGCTTGTTCGCCGGCAGGCGCTTGCCGCTGCTGTCGAACAGCGCGATGCTGTTGACCTGCGGCGCCACCGTGTCGGTAAAGCCCACAAACGGCAGGGTCAGTGGATTGACCACGGTGCCGCCCTGGTAATAGTCGAGGTGGACGTGGGCCATCGCGTTGATGGTGCCGATCGGGTCGCCCACCGCAAAGCGGGTACCGCGCGGCACGCGCACGCGCTCGGCCTTGCCGCGCTCACCCGTCTGTACCTGGAAGCGTGGGTCGAGCGGCTTGCCGCGGGTATCGCGCCCGACCCGCATGTGGATATACGACAGCGGCCCCAGGCTGATGCCTTCGCTGAGCGAATCGAAGCCCCAGTTCGCGAACGGGTCCGATACCTTCGAGGGCAGCACGGCCAGCACCGGCTCGCCGACGTCGGCGCGCACGTCCAGGCCGGCGTGGAAGTGGTCGCGGCTGTCGCCGTTGTAGCTGCCGCGCACCTCGCCCATCACACCCACGACCTCGTGCGGCATGTCCTGCGGTCCCACCGGCCAGGGCATCGGCGCCGATCGCCGCACCGCCACCGGCTGGGCACGCGCCGGCGCCGCTTCGCCGGCCCGGGGTGCAGCCAGGCGGTTGAGCTGGTGCGACTGCGCATCGGCCACCACCAGGCTGCCCTGGGGCTCGACCGCGATGCCGCGCGGGCCGTAGAGCTGCACCGTGCCGTCGGGGCCGAAGCCGTCAACGGAGGCCGGAACGTCGGCGTCCAGCAGGGCGCGGTATTCGCCTTGTGGAGTGAGCTGCAGGATGCGCCCGCCGGAGCCGGACGCGATATAGAGGTAGCCGTCGCGCGTGAGCGCCAGGCCGACCGGGCGCCGCAGCACGGCGCGGCGCTCGCCCTCGGGGGGGACGGCAATTGTCGTCACCATGCCGTCTGGCGCAATCCTGCGGATGGCATGGTTGCCGGTGTCGGCAACATACAGGGTGCCGTCGAGGGCCACCGCGATCGCGCTGGGGGTATCGAAGCTGGCCGCCGTGCCAATGCCGTCGGCCATGCCGGGCTTGGCGCCGCCGGCGATCGTGGTGACGCTGCCGTCCCGGGCGATGCGGCGGATGCGGTCGTTATAGGTGTCGGCCACGTAGACGATGCCGGCGGCGTCCACCGCGATGCCGACCGGGCCGTTGAAGCTTGCCGCGCGCCCCAGAGCATCGAGCTCGCCGCGTACGCCGCTGCCGGCCAGGGTCGCTACCATCCCGTCGGGTGCGATTCTCCGGATGGCGTGGTTGCCGGTGTCGGCCACATACAGGTTGCCGGCGTGGTCAAATGCGAGGGCGGAAGGGGTGTGGAAGCTGGCTGCGGCGCCCACACCGTCCGCGAAACCTTCGCGGCCGCCGGCGAAGGTGGTGACCGTGCCGTCGGGGGCGATCGTGCGGATGCGGTTGCTGTCGCCGCCGTCGGCGACAAAAATCTTGCCGCGGCTGTCGAGGGCGACGCCGAAGGGGTCGCTGAAACGACTCCTTGCTGCCGGGCCGTCGGTCGTGCCGGGGATGCCGTCGCCGGCCACGGTGGTGAGGCGGGCCGGCCAGAACGGGATCGTTTTCGCGACCTTCGGCGTGAGCACGGCGAGCGCGCCCGCCTGGCGCTCGACGAGGTCGGTGAAATAAAGGGCGGTGCCCGCCAATACGACGCCCGCGCCCGCAAGCGCCGCGATGAGGATCTTTCGGTTCATTGGAGCCGCTAGGGTGATTGCAGAGGGTGCAATCTTAGCGGATGTGCCTGCGTCGTGTTGCACCTAGGGTGGGCGGGTCCTCCCGCCCGCGCGTTCAAATTACCTTGGACTTGCACGCGGCGTGGTATCCACACGTGGGTTGAACGCGTGGGCAGAATCTGCCCGCCCTACGGTTATCCGCCCAGCGACTTGAGATGGGTGATTTCCTGGGCAACCGCCTGGCTCACAATCTCCCCCAGCGCCTCCTGCAGGCCCTCCCGCAAATCCGCACTGAACCGCTCCAGCGACCTCTGCATTGCATCGGCCATCGCATCCCTGACACGCTGCTCGAGCACGAAATCGACCCGCCCCTGCAGCTGCTGCAGCACGCGCTCGGTCACGCGGCGTTCCAGCACGCTCCATTCCTCGCCGGTCCAGCGCTCGTTGGCGCGCCGCTCCAGCTGTTCGGCCACCGGCTCGCCAGCCACCGGCGCAGCCGGCTGTTCGCCGACGACTTCGGTCAGCACCGGGATACTCGGATCGAATGCGGGGTTTTCGTTCATGACTGTCCTGCGACGAAGTGGGTCAGGGGATAGGACTGCTTCTTGTAAGCCGAGTAGCGCTGGCGGCCGGCGGCGGCATCGTCTTCATCGAGCGAAATGATCTCGAACACGCGCGCGAACGCATCGAGCCTGGCGGGCGTGCGGCGCGTGAGGTTGACCAGCATGTCGTGGTGTGGCAGCTCGGCCGCTTCGTCGAAGGTGACGATAATGGGCGTCACGGCCGCCAGCGGGTCGTCGGCGAACACGTGCGGGATGAAGTCGGTATCCGATACCGTCCACAGCGCCGCATTGAGCGCCTCGGCCTGCTCGGCGTTCTCCAGCAGGACGACGACTTTCGCCTTGGCGGCATAGGCCTTGCGCGCCAGGCGGCAGGCGTAGGCCAGCTTGTCGGGAATATTGGTATGGAAGTCGATGCGGGTCATGGTGGGTGCAAATATACAGGGCGGCACATGGCCGCCCCGGGTTCAAGTCAATTTTTGGCTTGGAGCGCTCTCAACCGTTCATGCCGCTGTGGCGCAGCAGCGCGTCGATCGATGGCTCACGGCCGCGGAAGGCCTTGAACGATTCCAGCGCCGGGCGCGCGCCGCCCATGGCCAGGATCTCGCGCTGGAAGCGCTTGCCGGTTTCCGCCAGGTTGCCGGCCTCCAGCGCCTCTTCGAAGGCCGCATAGGCGTCGGCCGACAGCACCTCGGCCCACTTGTAGCTGTAGTAGCCGGCCGCATAGCCGCCCGAGAAGATGTGGCCGAAGGAATGCTGGAAGCGGTTGAAGGCGGGCGGGATCATGACGGCGAACTTCTCGCGCACGTCGTTGATCAGGTCCTGCACGGTGCGCTGGCTTTCTGGATCGAAGTCGTAGTGCAGGTGCATGTCGATCAGCGAGAACTCGACCTGGCGCAGCGTCATCATCCCGGACTGGAAGTTTTTCGCAGCCAGCATCTTGTCGTACAAGGCGCGCGGCAGCGGCTCGCCCGTCTTCACGTGGGCGGTCATCTGCTGCAACTTGTCCCACTCCCAGCAGAAGTTTTCCATGAACTGCGACGGCAGCTCCACCGCATCCCATTCCACCCCCGAGATGCCGGATACCGACAGCTCCTCGACTTCGGTCAGCATGTGGTGCAGGCCGTGGCCGAATTCGTGGAACAGGGTAATGACTTCGTCGTGGGTGAACAGCGACGGCTGCAGCTTGCCGTCCACCGTGGCCGGCGGTGTGAAGTTGCAGGTCAGGTAGGCGATCGGGGTCTGCACGATGCCGCCGGTGGCCAGGCGGCGGCCGCGCGCGTCGTCCATCCAGGCACCCTGGCCCTTGCCGGCGCGGGCATACAGGTCGAGGTAGAACTGGCCCACCAGCTCGCCCTCACGCTCGATGCGGAAGAAGCGCACGTCCGGGTGCCACACGGGCGCTTCGTCCGGCTTGATCGCGACGCCGAACAGGTCCTGGATGATGGAGAACAGGCCTGCCACGACCTTCGGCTCGGGGAAGTATTCCTTTACTTCCTTTTCGGAGAAGGCATAGCGCTTCTCGCGCAGCTTTTCGGAGGCATAGGCCACGTCCCAGGACTGCATGTCGGCTATGCCCAGCTCGTCGCGGGCAAAGACACGCAGCTCGTCCAGGTCTTTTTCGGCGAAGGGGCGGGCGCGCTTGGCCAGGTCTTCCAGGAATTCGATCACGTGCTGCGGGCTTTGCGCCATCTTCGGCACCAGCGAGACTTCGGCGAAGTTGCCGTAGTCGAGCAGCTTGGCTTCTTCGTTGCGCAGGCGCAGCAGGTTGACGATGTTGGACGAGTTGTCCCATTTTTCCAGTTCGGTGAACATGATGCCGGCGTCCGAGGCCTTGGTGGCGCTGGCGCGGTAGACCGTTTCGCGCAAGGCGCGGTTGTCGCAGAACTGCAGTAACGGGTAATAGGACGGGAAGTGCAGGGTGAACTGCCAGCCGGCCTTGCCGTCCTTCTCGGCGGCGGCGCGGGCAGCAAGCTTCACGTCGTCCGGCACGCCGGCCAGATCCGCTTCGCTTTCCACCACCAGCTTGTAGTCGTTGGTCGCGTCCAGCACGTTTTCAGAGAAGCGGGTGGAGGTGGCAGCCTGCAGTTCCTGGATCTCGGCGAAGCGCTGCTTTCGATCTTCCGGCAGCTCGGCGCCGCCCAGGCGGAAGTCGCGCAGCGCGTTCTCGACGATCTTCTTGCGGGCCGGGCCGAGACTGTCGTAGTCGCTGGCGGCGCGCAGGAGCTTGTACTTGGCGAACAGCGCCTCGTTCTGGCCGAGCGAGGTCCAGAACTCGGTGACCTTCGGCTGGTTCTCGTTGTAGACCGCGCGCAGCTCGGGCGTGTCCATCACGTTGTTCAGGTGGTTGACCACGCCCCAGGCGCGGCCCAGGCGTTCGGTGGCTTGTTCCAGCGGCACCACGAAGCTGTCCCAGGTGACCGACTCGACAGGTGCTTCGAGCTGCGTGACAACCTCGGATGCTTCCTTGATCAGCTGTTCGATGGCCGGCGTGACATGCTCGGGCTTGACCGCGTCGAAACGGGTGAGGCCGGAAAAATCGAGTAGGGGATTGCTGGCTGCGATGGTCATGGTGTTCCTTCTAGTGTTAGGCCACGCCGGGCTTCGGTTCCATTCCCGTTGCCTGGCTGGGGCATTCCTGGCTGCTCGAGTGCACGCGTTCCGCGGACTCGACGGTGTTCATCAAGAGCATGGTAATCGTCATCGGGCCGACGCCGCCCGGCACCGGGGTGATGTGCGAGGCAAGTTCACGGACACCGGCAAAATCGACGTCACCGCACAGTTTGCCCGCATCGTCGCGGTTCATGCCGACGTCGATCACGATCGCACCCGGTTTCACCATGTCGGCCGTGAGCGTATTGCGGCGCCCGACGGCGGCCACGACCACGTCGGCCTGGCGGGTGTGGTAGGCCAGATCCGGCGTTGCGCTATGGCAGATGGTGACGGTGGCATTGGCTTGCAAGAGCAGCAGGGCCATGGGCTTGCCGACGGTGTTCGAGCGGCCGATCACGACCGCGTGCTTGCCGCGCAGGTCGACGCCGGTGCTTTCGATCAGCTTCATGCAACCGTAGGGCGTGCAGGGACGGAAGCCCGGCAGGTTGGCGACCAGTTCGCCGGCCGACAGCACGGAATAGCCATCCACGTCCTTGCTGGTGGCGATCGCTTCGATGACCTTGCTCGGGTCGATGTGCTTCGGCAGCGGCATCTGCACCAGGATGCCGTGGATGGACGGGTCGGCGTTCAGGGCGGCGATGCGCTCGAGCAGGGCCGCTTCGCTGAGGTCGGCCTCGTATTTTTCCAGCACCGAGTGAAAACCGACGTCGCCGCAGGCCTTGACCTTGTTGCGCACGTAGACGTGGCTGGCCGGGTCCTCGCCGACCAGGATCACGGCCAGGCCGGGCTGCTTGCCGGCTGCGGTGAGCCTGGCGGCGCGCCCGGCGATCTCGCCGCGCAGTTGTTGGGAAAGGAGGACTCCGTCGATCAGTTGGGCAGGCATGTTCGGGCTCGTGGCTAGGCAAAAACGAAATTATAAGGCCCGCACCCATATCGCGCGCCGCCGATAGCCAAGCATTGTCATATTTGCAGGACGGCTCTTCCAAAGGCAAGAGCAGCTGCCTTACCCATGGGCGTCGACTTCGTTATACGATCGACAAGTACAACATCGTAGCGTGGGCAGGGCAATTTCGGGCAATGCCCGGAATTACGCCCTCGCGTTCAACGAACAGGCGCAAGCCACGCGGTGAGCCGGAATACGCGGTTTGAACGCGCGGCCGGCGAAGCCGACCACCCTACAAAATTGTGCAGTTGCAGCATAAAATTTCATTATGTGAAATGACGTATCGCAATTTGAAAAAGACCAGGTCCGCTGGTAGAATCGAAGGGTTTATTTTCAGACATGTGAAATTTCACCAAATCGCCGCCAGCCATTTCGCCTGATCGGGTGGGGCGCAATTCTAAGGAGACGCATTAATGTCAGCTCAACTCGACCAGTTGACGGCGCAAGCCGCCAATGACCCGGACACGCTCGAAACCCAGGAATGGCTGGACGCGCTGGAAGCCGTGATCGAACACGAAGGCACCGACCGCGCCCACTACCTGATGGAGCGCATGGTCGACCTGGCACGCCGCCGCGGTGCCCATATCCCGTTCTCGAGCAACACGGCCTATGTCAACACGATCCCGGCCCACCTGAACGTGAACTGCCCGGGCAACCTGGAATACGAAGAGCGCCTGCGCTCGTGGATGCGCTGGAACGCGATGGCGATGGTGGTCAAGGCCAACCGCGCCGACGGCGACCTGGGCGGCCACATCTCCTCGTTCGCCTCGCTGGCGAACATGCTGGGGATCGGCTTCAACCACTTCTGGCACGCCCCGACCGAAGACCACGGCGGCGACCTGCTGTACATCCAGGGCCACTCGTCCCCAGGCATCTATGCGCGTGCTTTCCTGGAAGGCCGCATCACCGAAGAGCAGCTGCTGAACTTCCGTCGCGAAGTCGACGGCAAGGGCCTGTCTTCGTATCCGCACCCGAAACTGATGCCGGACTTCTGGCAGTTCCCGACCGTGTCGATGGGCCTGGGCCCGCTGATGGCGATCTACCAGGCGCGCTTCCTGAAATACCTGCACGCACGCGGCATCGCCGATACCGAGAACCGCAAGGTCTGGGTCTTCTGCGGCGACGGCGAGATGGACGAGCCGGAATCGATGGGCGCGATCGGCATGGCCGCGCGCGAGCGCCTGGACAACCTGGTCATGGTCGTCAACTGCAACCTGCAGCGCCTGGACGGCCCGGTGCGCGGCAACGGCAAGATCATCCAGGAACTCGAAGCCGACTTCCGCGGCGCGGGCTGGAACGTGGTCAAGGTCATCTGGGGCTCGCAGTGGGATCCGCTGCTGGCCAAGGACAAGGACGGCATCCTGCAGCGCGTCATGATGGAATCGGTCGACGGCGAGTACCAGAACTACAAGGCCAAGGACGGCGCCTACGTGCGCAAGCATTTCTTCGGCAAGCACCCGGAGCTGCTCAAGATGGTCGCCAACATGAGCGACGACGACATCTGGCGCCTGACCCGCGGCGGCCACGACCCGCACAAGATCTATGCCGCGTTCAAGAACGCGCAGGAGAACAAGGGTTCGCCGACCGTGCTGCTGGTGAAGACGGTCAAGGGCTTCGGCATGGGCAAGTCGGGCGAGGCGCGCAACACCGCCCACCAGACCAAGAAGCTGGACGACGCCGCGATCCGCGAGATGCGCGACCGCTTCAACATCCCTATCCCGGACGACAAGCTGGCCGAGATCCCGTTCTTCAAGCCGTCCGACGACGCGCCTGAAATGCAGTACCTGCACGAGCGCCGCAAGGCCCTCGGCGGTTACCTGCCGCAGCGCCGCTCCAAGGCCGACGAACAGCTGGTGGTGCCGGCCCTGGAAACCTTCAAGGCCGTGCTGGACCCGACCCCGGAAGGCCGCGAGATCTCCTCGACCCAGGCTTACGTGCGCGTGATCACCAGCCTGCTGAAAGACCCGAGCATCGGCCAGCGCATCGTGCCGATCCTGGTCGATGAGTCGCGTACCTTCGGCATGGAAGGCCTGTTCCGCCAGATCGGCATCTTCAACCAGCAGGGCCAGCTCTACGAGCCGGTCGACCGCGACCAGGTGATGTACTACCGCGAAGACAAGGCCGGCCAGATCCTGCAAGAGGGTATCAACGAAGCGGGCGGCATGAGCTCGTGGATCGCCGCGGCGACCTCGTACTCGTCGAACAACCGCCAGATGATTCCGTTCTACACCTTCTACTCGATGTTCGGCATGCAGCGCGTCGGCGACCTGGTGTGGCTGGCGGGCGATATCCGCGCACGCGGCTTCCTGATGGGCGGCACCGCCGGCCGCACGACCCTGAACGGCGAAGGCCTGCAGCACGAAGATGGCCACAGCCACATCATCGCTGCGACCGTCCCGAACTGCCTGCCTTACGACCCGACCTTCGGGCACGAAGTGGCGGTGATCATCCAGGACGGCCTGCGCCGCATGGTGACGGAACAGGAAGACGTGTTCTACTACATCACCATCATGAACGAGAACTACGCGCATCCGGGCCTGAAAGCGGGCCAGGAAGCGGGCATCCTCAAGGGCATGTACCTGCTGCAGGAAGGCGCGGCCATTGCAGACGACCAGCCGGCACCGCGCGTGCAGCTGGTCGGCTGCGGCACTATCCTGCGCGAGTCGATCTTCGCCGCCGAACTGCTCAAGAACGACTGGGGCGTCGATGCGGACGTGTGGTCGGCGCCTTCCTTGACGCTGCTGGCACGTGACGGCCAGGACTGCGAGCGCTGGAACATGGTCAACCCGGATGCCGAACAGCGCCTGCCTTACGTGACCTCGCTGCTGCAGAACACTACCGGCCCGATCATCGCGACCACCGACTACATGCGCATGTTCGCCGAGCAGATCCGCGCCTTCATGCCGCAGGGCCGCACCTACAAGGTGCTGGGCACCGACGGCTTCGGCCGCTCGGATTCGCGCGTCAAGCTGCGCGAGTTCTTCGAGGTGAACCGCTACTACGTGACCGTGGCGGCACTGCGCTCACTGGCCGACGAAGGCAGGATCGAACGTTCGGTCGTGTCGCAGGCGATTGCCAAGTACGGTATCGATCAGAACAAGCCGAATCCTGTGACCCAGTAAATGCTTCTGGTTCCGTCGTTTCCGCCACTGGCGGAAACAACTCCCGGCGCAGGGCCAGGCGCCCCGCCGGGACCCAAGTTTGCGTGCGTGGTCTGCTGCGTAAATTGGGTTCCCGCCTGCGCGGGAACGACGGGCTTAGGCTAACTCAAATAAAAACGGAGCTAACACTATGAGCATTGTGGAAGTCAAAGTCCCGGACATCGGCGACTTCAAGGAAGTGGAAGTCATCGAACTGATGGTCAAGCCAGGCGACACGATCAAGGTCGACCAGTCGCTGGTCACGGTCGAGTCGGACAAGGCGAGCATGGAAATCCCATCGAGCCACGCCGGCGTCGTGAAAGAAATCAAGATCAAGGTCGGCGACAAGGTTGCCGAAGGTTCGCTGGTGCTGCTGCTGGAAGAAGCGGGTGGCGCTGCCGCGCCGGCGCCTGCAGCCGCTGCTGCACCGGCACCGGCCGCTGAAGCCGCACCTGCGGCCGCGCCGGCTGCTGCCCCTGCAGCTTCGGGCGGCATCGTCGAAGTTACCGTGCCGGACATCGGCGACTTCAAGGAAGTCGAAGTCATCGAAATGATGGTCAAGCCGGGCGACACGATCAAGGTCGACCAGTCGCTGATGACGGTCGAATCGGACAAGGCGAGCATGGAGATCCCGTCCAGCCACGCCGGCGTCGTCAAGGAAGTGAAGGTCAAGGTCGGCGACAAGGTCGCCAAGGGCTCGCTGGTGCTGCTGGTGGAAGCTACTGGCGGCGCACCTGCTGCTGCTCCTGCTGCTGCGTCGGCACCTGCGGCCGCTGCAGCCCCGGCTCCGGCCGCTGCACCTGCTGCCTCGGCTCCGGCCGCCGCAGCACCGGCGCCAGGCGCCACCGGCTCGAAGGCCCACGCCTCGCCGTCGATTCGCAAGTTCGCCCGCGAACTGGGCGTCGACCTGGCGCGCGTGCCGGGCACCGGCCCGAAGAGCCGTATTACCCAGCTCGACGTGCAGAACTTCGTCAAGGGCGTGATGGCTGCACCCGCGGCGGCGCCAGGCAAAGCGGGCGGTTCCGGCGTGGGTCTGGACCTGCTGCCATGGCCGTCGCTGGACTTCTCGAAGTTCGGCCCGACCGAACTGCTGCCGCTGTCGCGCATCAAGAAGATCTCCGGCCCGAACCTGCACCGCAACTGGGTCATGATCCCGCACGTGACGCAGTTCGACGAAGCCGACGTCACCGACCTGGAACAGTTCCGCGTCGATTCGAACGCCGCGCTGGCCAAGCAGAAGTCCGCCGTCAAGCTGACCATGCTGGCCTTCGTGATCAAGGCATCGGTCGCCGCACTGAAGAAGTTCCCGCAATTTAACGCGTCGCTCAGCGAAGACGGCGCGAACCTGATCCTGAAGCAGTACTACAACATCGGCTTCGCCGCCGACACCCCGAACGGCCTGGTGGTCCCGGTCGTGAAGGATGCCGACAAGAAGACGGTATCGCAGATCGCGACCGAAATGGGCGAGCTCTCCGCGCAGGCACGCGACGGCAAGCTGCCGCCGACCGCGATGCAGGGCGCGACCTTCACCATTTCGTCGCTGGGCGGCATTGGCGGTACGGCCTTCACGCCGATCATCAATGCACCGGAACTGGCGATCCTGGGGCTGTCCAAATCGGCCATGAAGCCGGTGTGGGATGGTTCCGCCTTCCAGCCGCGCCTGATGCTGCCGCTGTCGCTGTCCTACGATCACCGCGTGATCGACGGCGCCGGCGCTGCGCGCTTCGCAGCCTACCTGGCGGAGGTGCTGGCCGACCTGCGCAAGACCCTTCTGTAAGGAGCGCCGAGTATGAGCACTGTTGAAGTAAAGGTCCCGAATATCGGCGACTTCAAGGACGTCGAAGTGATCGAGCTGCTGGTCAAGCCGGGCGACACCATCAAGGTCGACCAGTCCTTGATCACTGTCGAATCGGACAAGGCCAGCATGGAGATCCCGTCGACGCACGCAGGCGTGATCAAGGGCATCACCGTCAAGGTGGGCGACAAGGTGAACGAAGGCACGATGCTGCTGACGCTGGAGGAATCGGCGAACGCCGATTCCGGCGCCGCACCTGCCGCTGCACCTGCCGCAGAAGCCAAGCCTGCGGCGCAGGCGGCCGCACCGACCGCCGCGTCGAAGCCGACCGATTCCTACGCACCGGCCCATCCGGCGCCGGCAGCCAGTGTCGCGTCGGCCCCGGCCCCGGGCGCCGCCAGCTACAGCGGCCAGGTCGACATCGAATGCGAACTGATGGTGCTGGGCGCAGGTCCCGGCGGCTATTCGGCTGCCTTCCGCGCGGCCGACCTGGGCATGAATGTGGTGCTGGTCGAGAAGTACGCGACGCTCGGCGGCGTGTGCCTGAACGTGGGCTGCATCCCGTCCAAGGCGCTGCTGCACGTGGCCCACATCATGGACGAGACCGCGCACATGGCCGACCTCGGGGTGAGCTTTGCCAGGCCCGACGTCGACATCGACAAGCTGCGCGCCTATAAAGATGGCGTCATCAAGAAGATGACCGGCGGCCTGAATTTCATGGCCAAGGCGCGCAAGGTCAACGTGGTGCAGGGCGTGGGCCAGTTCCTCAGCCCGAACCACGTCGAAGTCACCAGCGCCGACGGTTCCAAGAAAGTCGTCAAGTTCGCCAAGGCGATCATCGCTGCCGGTTCCGCCGTGGTGAAGCTGCCCTTCGTGCCGGAAGACCCGCGCATCGTGGATTCGACCGGCGCGCTGGAACTGCGCCAGGTGCCGAAGCGCATGCTGGTCATCGGCGGCGGCATCATCGGCCTGGAAATGGCAACTGTCTACTCGACTCTGGGTGCGCGCATCGACGTGGTCGAGATGATGGATGGCCTGATGCAGGGCGCGGACCGCGAGGCCGTCAAGGTCTGGCAGAAGTTCAACGCCCACCGCTTCGACAACATCATGTTGAAGACCAAGACCGTCGGCGTGGAAGCGCTGCCGGAAGGGATCAAGGTCACGTTTGAAGCCGCCGAAGCCGGCGCCACCGCACCGGAACCGCAGGTCTATGACCTGGTGCTGGTGGCCGTCGGCCGCAGCCCGAACGGCAAGAACATCGCCGCCGAAAAGGCCGGCGTCGTGGTGAGCGACCGCGGCTTCATCGGCGTGGACGGCCAGATGCGCACCAATGTGCCCCACATCTTCGCCATCGGCGACCTCGTGGGCCAGCCGATGCTGGCGCACAAGGCGGTGCACGAAGCGCACGTGGCGGCGGAAGCGGCGCACGGCGCCAAGGCCTATTTCGACGCCAAGGTGATCCCGTCGGTGGCCTATACCGATCCGGAAGTGGCATGGGTCGGCCTGACCGAGGACGAAGCCAAGCAGAAGGGCATCCAGGTTGAGAAGGGCCACTTCCCGTGGAACGCCAGCGGGCGCGCGGTGGCCAACGGCCGCGACGAAGGCTTCACCAAGCTGCTGTTCGATGCCGAGACCAAGCGCATCATCGGCGGGACGATCGTCGGCACCAATGCCGGCGACATGATCGGCGAAGTGGCACTGGCCATCGAGATGGGCGCGGATGGGGTGGATATTGGTAAAACCATCCACCCGCACCCGACGCTGGGTGAATCGATCGGCATGGCGGCGGAGGCGTACAAGGGCGTCTGTACGGATTTGCCGCCGGTGAAGAAAAAGTGATCGCCTTGTCGGCGATGTAGCAGAAACGGGACCCTTGGGGTCCCGTTTTTTTTCGCTATTGGCTGCGGTGTGAACTTGGGCGGGAACGACGGTTGTTGAGCTGACTGTGAAAAGTTGAGGCAATCACGTACTTAAGCACGTCGTTGCGCGAGGCGGGAACCCAATTTTGGTGAACAGCCACTTCATCTGAAATAGCAGGAAGTAACTGCCACCATTCCCCTCACTTCGCAATCAACACCAGCGTCCCCCGCCCACATAACCCATAACTGAAGTTCTCCCCACCCACCAGATCCTCCGCCCCCGGCGCCCTGACCTGCGACGCCCCTTCAGCCCAGGTACAGGTATCGGTCACCCGATACCAGGTCTTGCCCGCACCCGGCCATGGCAGGGTGAAGTTGACCTGCGCGCTCCAGGCATTGTGGGCGACATAGATCGCGGACGCCGTGTCGCCGAGTTCCGAGCCATCGATGCGCCAGGCGATCGCGTGGTTCGCGGCATCGTTGAAATAGGCCGCGTCGGCCACCCCGCCGTCCGGCTTGAACCAGCGCAGCTGCTCCATCACGTTGCCGTTGTTGTCCACGCTGGAGTAGAAGTTGGCCGGACGCAGCGCCGGATGCGCCTTGCGGAAGGCCATCATCGCTGTCGAGAATGCCTGGAAGTTGTTCTGGTCCGTGGTGCGGGTCCAGCCCAGCCAGTTCGGCGAGGAATCCAGGTTGTACGGGTTGTTATTGCAGTTCAGGCTGCGCAATGCCTCATCGCCGCCAACGATCATTGGCACGCCCGCCGACAGCATCATCAGCGCCATGCCGTTGCGCGCTGCTTTGCGCTGGTCTGCCGCGATGCCGCCCTGGTCCCAGCTGTTGTTGTTATCTTCGCCGCCGTCGCTCGGGCCCCATGGCCAGGCCTGGTTGTTGTTCTTGCTGTTGCAGCTGTATAGGTCTTTGAGCGTGAAGCCGTCGTGGGCGGTGATGAAATTCACCGAGTGCCAGGGCTTGCGGCCATCGTCGCCGTACAGGTCGCTCGAGCCGGCGAAGCGGCTGGCCATCTGCCCGGTCGTGATCGCCACACTGCCCAGCTTGTTCTGCGCCTGGCGCACAACGTCACGGTAACCGCCATTCCACTCGGCCCAGCCGCTCGGGAAACCGCCGACCTGGTAGGAGTTGCCGCCAATCGCCCAGGGCTCGGCGATCAGGTCCACACCGGTGCCGCCCAGGGCAGGCCGAGGCGGCAGTTCCGCCACGATGCGGTTCAGCGCGTTGCCGGCGTCCATCTTGTCGAAATTGAAGCAACCGTGCTGGCAGGTATTGCCGAGCACCGAGGCAAGGTCGAAGCGGTAGCCGTCCACGCCCAGCTTGTCGCGCCAGTAGGCGAGCGAATCGACGATCAGGTTTTGCGCGATGGTATTGCGGGTGTTGTAGTTGCCGCCGACGCCGGTGTTGTCCCAGGAATTCTGCATGTCCGAGGTCAGGCTGTAATACGTCGGGTTGTCCAGCCCGCGGAAGCTGGTGATGTTGTAGGTCGTCTTGTCGGTTGGGCTCCAGGCGCCGCCTTCGCCGGTGTGGTTGTAGACCACGTCGACCAGCACCTTGATGCCATTATCGTGGAAGGCCTTGACCATCTCCTTGAACTCGCGCGTAGGGCCGCCCGGCGTCTTGTCGTAGGCATAGCGGCGATCCGGGGCGAAATAGTTCAGGGTCATGTAGCCCCAATAATTGTCGCCGCTGTTGCTGTTGGGGTCGTTGTCGTTGGTGTCGTTCTGGGTTTCCTGCACCGGCAGGAATTCGATGGCGGTCACGCCCAGGCTGGCCAGCCAGGCCGCTTTCAGTCCCGCGCCCTTGTAGGTGCCGCGGTAGGCGGCGCTGATGCCGGTGTCGTTCATCGTCAGCCCGCGTACGTGCGCCTCGTAGACGACGTCATCTTTCAGCGCGCGCGTCGGCTTGGTGCCGAAGGACTGCGTGTCGCCTGCCAGCACGATGCCCTTCGGCGCCGAGGTGCCGCTGTCGATGTTGCGGTAGGTGGCGCCGCTGGCATAGATGGTGCCGTTGGTCATCGTGGCCGTCGTCGGATCGTGGCTCAACTCGAGCGCATAGGGATCGGACAGCAGCTTGTTCGGATTGAAGCGGTTGCCGGCGGCGTCGACGTCGCTGACGAAGCCTGCGCTTGAGCCCTTGGTCCAGCTGGCGCTGTAGGGCCAGTTCGGGCCCCAGGCCCGGTAGCCGTAGTACAGGGTCCCGGTCAGGCCTTGGGCGCTGAGGGTCGAGGTAGGGATCGTCACGCTCCACGTACCGCTGGAATTGACCAGCGTGTAGCGTGCCTTTTCGGCGGCGCCGGTGGCGGTGCTGTACAGGTACAGTTCGATGCGGGTGGCCTTGCTTGAATAGACCTTGAAGGTCACGTTGGCCTTGGTCGCGTCGTAGGATGCGCCGAGCTTGGTCGGGTTGATGGCGGCCCAGGCGGGCGCGCCGAGCAGGGCGCCCGCAATGCACGCGGCCAGCATTCGTTGATGCAGTTTCATTGTCGTCTCCGATGTTTATCTGTTTTATATGCTGGTGGCCCAGGGCAGGGAGCGGCGCTCTGGCCGTTTCTCTCAACCGTGTCCTTGCAGCTTTCTATGTACTTTCCCTACCTCGTTTGGGTAGCTCGTCCATACACCCGGGTGACGCTACTCCTGCCGCATACCGAAGTCAACCGTATTTCCGTAGTTTTATTACTGCTGTGGATGTCAATCGTGACAAGCGCCTGCCTCGGTATTGACAGGCTATGATGAATGCGTGCGGCGGCAAGCCCACTTGTCGCCAGTCGTGTAATGCCACAGGAGACTGCTATGTACGAACACGGCAATGAATACGTCGGGACAGTCTTTGTCCTCCCCGAATCCCGGACCTTCGAACTCCGCACCTCGGTGCATGGCGAGCCGTCGGTCGTGCACGGCACCATCTCCCAGCAACTGGCGGCCCGCTTCGGCGAGGGCACGGCCGATTTCATCGATCCGCGCCAGGTGGCGCTGCAGCAGCGCCGGGTCGAGGTGATGACGCGCGAGATCCACGAACGCCACCGCGCGCCGCGCAAGGTGTTTTGCCTGACCCGGCTGTTCGATTTCGAGACCCAGTCCGCTACCCGCCCCGCTCCGGGAGTAGTTGGTTGAGACGACCGCTGGAACGAAAGAATGCCGCCCGGCTTGCGCGGGGCGGCATGGATGTGGATTCGGTTTGCTTATGTAAACGCGATAAACCGTTGCGGGATTTCAATCGAACCATTCTGTGCTGCAGCTGCGTATGAACGCATCTCGGCAAGGACTGCTTCCAGCTGTTCCATACCGGGATTCTCCATGAATCCTTTCATGCGTTCTTGCAGGGAAGCCTGCTGGTCACGCCATTCGTATCTGGACGCCTTGCTCATGCTGCCTCCTCGCGGCCGCTCGCCGCTGTCGTTTTATTGTTCATGACATCCTCCTGTAAAGGAGGTCAGATTGTCACAAATTCATGCCCCAAGTCGGTGCGATGACGCACAGACCCCCGTTAAAGAATGCTGCGGTAAAACAGTTCTAGACGCTCAGCAAGCAGGCGGCGTGCTTCCTCGCGCTCCGGTTTCCGGTCGGGGAAGAGGAAGCGGATCACCGGGTCGCCATTGATGCAGGCGATCAGGTGCGAGGGCAGCAGGGCCAGAGGCACCTCGGCGTGCAGCTGCGCACGGATGTCCGGGCGGGCAAAATAACGATCGAGCATCTCGCGGGTCATGCGCGGGCCAGCCTCGTAGAAGGCTTCGGCCAGTTCCGGATTAGTGCCGGACTCGGCCATCACCACCCGCTGCAGGGCTACCGCGTCGGGCTCGCACAGCATGTCGTAAAAATGGCCGGCGAACTCGCCGATGACTTCGCGCAGGGGCCGCTCGTCGTTGTCCATGCCGCCGATCGCGAAAAACCGTTCGCGGCGCGCGTGCAGGACGGCCTTGAGCAGCCCGGCCTTGCCGCCGAACTTCACGTAGATGGTGCGCACCGCCACATGCGCCTCGCGCGCAATGGTTTCCAGGCTGGTGCCGGTATAGCCGTGTTTCAGGAACAGCCCGGCCGCCACGTCGATCAATTCCTGGGTGCGCGCTTCCACCTCGGATGCCTTGGGGCGGCCGGCGGCCTTGGGAGGCTGGGTAGTCTCTGGCGTCGATTTGCTCATGCATCCACTCTACGCAAATCAAGAATGAAACGCAACCGTTTCATTTCTTGACTTCATGGGTTTCTTGGCAAATAATGCGATGAGTCCATTTCATTTCGCAAGGTCGTTCCCATGGCAGAATCGCATACCCCGGCGGCGCGGCAGGCCGTCCCGTCCCAGGCGCTTGGTCCGGCAGCCGCGCCGGGCAAGACCCCGCCCAACAAGCGCGTACTCGGCGTGGTGGCGTTGATTGCCCTGGCTGCCATCGGCGCCGGTGGACGCATGTGGTACCGCAGCCACCATTACGTCGAAACCGAAAATGCCTATGTCACCGGCCGTGTGCACCCGGTATCGAGCCGCGTGCCCGGCGTGGTGACGCGCGTGCTGGTGGACGACAACCAGGTGGTCAAGGCCGGCGATGTGATCGCCGAACTCGATCCGGCCGACCAGGCCGTGCGGGTGGAACAGATCGACGCGCAGATCGCCTCGGTCGAGCAGCAGATCGGCCAGGCCGACGCGCAAGTCATGCAGGTGAAGGCGCAGGCTTCTGCCGCTGGCGCCCAGGTGAAGCAGGCCGAGGCCCAGCTGCTGCGCGCGCGCCAGGATGCCGAGCGTTTCGGCCAGCTCTATAACGACACCATGAAGGCGGTGTCGAAGGCGGAAGTGGATGCATCGATCGCCGCGCGCGCCGGCGCCGCCGCCGATGTGGCGGCGCGGCGCGACAACGCCGCCGCCGCACAAGCGCAGATCGCCGCCGCCGGCGCCGGCCGCGAGGTGCTCAAGGCCCAAGTGAAGGTGCTGCAGGCCCAGCTCAAGGATGCGCGCCAGCAGCTGGCCTACAACCGCATCCTGGCGCCGGTCGCCGGGCGCATCGGCAAGCGCAGCGTCGAAGTCGGCGCGCGCGTGCAGCCGGGCCAGCAGCTGCTGGCCGTGGTGGAAGACGAAGTCTGGGTCACCGCCAACTTCAAGGAAACCCAGCTGGGCGGCCTGGAGCCAGGCCAGCAGGTGGCGCTCGAAGTCGATGCGCTGCCGGACGCCCACCTGACGGGCCGCGTGCACAGCTTCTCGCCGGCCTCGGGCAACCAGTTCGCGCTGCTGCCGGCCGATAACGCGACCGGCAACTTCACCAAGATCGTCCAGCGCGTGCCGGTCAAGATCGTGCTCGACCCGGCGGACATGAAGACATACGCCGGCCGCCTGGTGCCCGGCATGTCGGTGGTGGCCGAGGTCGAACTGGGCCAGGCTAGCCAAGCTACCCAGACCGCGGCTGCGCACTAAGGTCAGGTCATGACCAGCCTGACCAAGGATGCCCACGCCGGCGTGATGCCCGGCGCCCCTGCCAACGGCGCCCGTGTCGACGCGCGCACCTGGATCGCGGTCGCCGCCGGCATGCTGGGCGCCTTCATGGCCGTCCTCGACATCCAGATCACCAATTCCTCGCTGCGCGACATCCTCGGCACGCTCAATGCCACGCAGGAAGAGGGCTCGTGGATCTCGACCGCCTACCTGTGCGCCGAGATCGTCGTGATCCCGATGACCGCGCTGTTTACGCGCGCCTTCGGTGTGCGGGTCTACATGATCGGCACCACGTCGTTGTTCCTGGTGTTCTCGACCCTGTGCGGCGCGGCCTGGAACCTCGAGAGCATGATCGTGTTCCGCATGCTGCAGGGCTTTACCGGGGGCGCCCTGATCCCGATGGCGATGACGCTGGTGATGACCCGCCTGCCGGCCTCCAAGCGCGCGGCCGGCATGGCCATCTTCGGCCTGACCGCGACGCTGGCGCCGGCCATGGGCCCGGCCCTGGGCGGCTATCTGTCGGAGCTGTACGGCTGGCCGTCGATCTTCTACATCAACTGGGTGCCGGGCGTGCTGCTCATCGCCGGCATGATCTACGGGCTGAACCCGGAAAAGCCGAACCTGCGCACCCTGCTGAACGCCGATTGGCTCGGCATCAGCCTGATGGCGATGGGCCTGGCCTGCCTGACGATCTTCCTGGAAGAAGGCAATTCGAAAGACTGGTTCGAGTCCTCCTTCATCATCACCTTCGCGTCGCTGTCGCTGGTGGGCATCCTGGGCTGGATCGCCCTGAGCGTAAGCCGCCCGGATCCCTTCGTGAACCTGCGCCTCTACGGCCAGCGCAACTTCCTGGTCGCGACCGTGCTGTCGGCGGTGACCGGCATGGGTTTATATGGGTCGTCGTTCCTGCTGCCGCTCTACCTGGGCCAGATCGCCGGCTACACGCCGATGCAGATCGGCGAAGTGATCGCCTGGGTCGGCCTGCCGCAGCTGCTGGTGATGCCGTTCGCGGCGGCGCTGTCCTCGAAAGTGGACAACCGCATCCTGTGCTCCTTCGGCCTGCTGCTGTTCGGCGGCTCCTGCCTGATGAACGCCTTCATGGACGCCGGCACCGGCTACGACCAGCTGATGATCACGCAGGTCGTGCGCGCGATCGGCCAGCCCTTCGTGATGCTGACCCTGTCGAACTTCGCCATGGCCGGCATCGCCCCCAAGGACATGCCTTCGGCCTCGAGCCTGTTCAACATGACGCGCAACCTCGGCGGCTCGATCGGCATCGCCCTGCTGGCCACGGCCTTGAGCACGCGCGAGCACTTCCACTCGGCGCGCCTGGGCGAGGCGGTGTCGAGCTATGCGCTGCCGACCCAGCAGCGCCTGGAAGGGCTGACCCAGGGCTTCATCGCCGGCGGCATGGACCCGGCCACCGCCGCCAACCAGGCGCTCGCCGTGATCGACCGCATCGTGCGGCGCGAGTCCTATGTGATGGCCTATAACGACGGCTTCTGGATCGTCGGCCTGGTGCTGATCGGCTGCATTGCCGTCATCTGGATGGCCGACAAGGTGAAGTCGCCGGGCGGCGCCGCAGGCGCCCACTAAAGCGCGCACTGATAACGAAACGAGAGAACACATATGGTCAAACAATTTGCATTGGTGACCGCGCTGGCCGCGGCGCTGGCCGGCTGCGCAACCGTCGGTCCGGAATTCACGGAGCCGGTGGCTGCCGCGGCTCCTGCCTTCCGCCACGCCGCGGCGTCCAACGACGCCGTACGCCTGCCGGCGGCCTGGTGGACCGTGTTCGGCGACGCCACCCTCGACAATTTGGAACAACGCGCGCTGCGCGACAACCCGGGCGTGAAGGCCGCCGCGCAGCGCCTGCTGCAAGCGCAGGCCCAGCTGGGCGTGGTGCGCGCAGGCCAGGCGCCGAACGTGGCGCTCGGTGCCGGCGTATCGAACTCGCGCACCTCGTCGGAAACCTCGCAGGGCATCGCCTTGGGCGGGCGTTCGATCGAGGGCAACCACTTCAGCGCCGGCGCTTCGCTCTCGTATGAGCTCGACCTGTGGGGCCGGGTGCGGCGCGTGGTCGAAGCGGCCGATGCGCAGGCGCTGGCGGCGCAGGATGATCGCGATGGCGTGATCCTGCTGCTCTCCGGCCAGGTAGCGGCATCCTACTGGCAGCTGCGCGGGCTGGACGCCGACATGGCGATCCTGCGCGATGCGCTGGCGGCGCGGCGTGAAGCGCAGCAACTGGTGGAAGCGCGTTTCAAGGCCGGGCTGTCGAACGAGCTGGATGTCTCGCGCTCCCGCATCGAACGGGCCAATGCCGAAGCCGACCTGCACGAAGCCCAGCGCCAGCGCAACGCGGTGGAGCATGCACTGGCAACCCTGGTGGGCGCCTCGCCGAGCGCGCCGCTGCTCTCTGGCGGTAACGGCGCCGCGCTGCCGCTGCCCCCGGCGATTCCTGTCGGCCTGCCGGCCAGCCTGCTGAAGCAGCGTCCCGATCTCGCGGCCAGCGTGGCGCAACTGCGGGCCGCCAATGCGCAGGTGGGCGTGGCCGAAGGGGCCTTCTATCCGTCGCTGTCCCTCACGTCGAACTTCGGCTTCGCGTCGGAGCACCTGCGCGACCTGGCCAGCGGCGGCGCGCGCCAGTTCTCGTTCGGGCCGCTGGCCCTGTCGCTGCCCGTGTTCGATGGCGGGCGCAATCGTGCCAACCTGGCGCTGTCGAAAGCGCGCTACGACGAGGCGGTGGCGAACCACGAAACGCGCCTCTTGATCGCGCTGCGCGAAGTGGAAGACGCGCTGTCCGACGTACAGCAGCGCCAGCAGCAGGGCGAGGTGCAGGCGCAATCACAGCAGGCCGCGGCGCGCGCGCTGCTGGTGGCCAAGGCGCGCTACGAGCGTGGCGTGTCGACCTATCTCGACGTCACCGATGCGCAGCGCAATTCGCTGGCGGCGGACCGGGCGGCGGCGCAGATCCGCACCCAGCGCCTGCTGGCGACGGTGGCCGTGGCGCGCGCGCTGGGTGGCGGGTGGGAGCAGGGGCCGGCGCTCGCCACCGTGCGTTGATTTCTCCGCGCATCGGCAAGCCGCGATCTCGTAGCGTGGGCAAGTCCCTTGCCCACGCGTTCAAACCTGGGTGATGCCGCGCGCGCGGCTATTCATACGCTGGTTGAACGCGTGGGCGGCGTACACACCGCCTGACAATCGGCAGTCGGGTGGAGCCGCGCCACCCTACGGGATTCGAGGGCTCAAACATATCGAAATCTCAACGGCACCGGGTCGCCCCAGGATTACAATATTGCGTTGTCATTCCTAAAATAAAGAGACCCATGAAGAACATCCTCGCTCCTCTCATGCTGTTCGCGGCCGTTGGCGCCGCGCAGGCCGAACCGGCCGACGTCGCGCAGCTCAAGGCCATGGCCAAGCGCTTCGCCCCTGTCGAGCTGCGTGCCGACACCTCGACGCTGTCGAAAGGCGACCGCGCCGCGATCGTCAAGCTGATCGAAGCCGCGAAGATCATCGACACCCTGCAATTGCGCCAGCGCTGGTCCGGCAACGAAGCCCTGTGGGCCGCCCTGCAAAAGGACACCACGGAACTCGGCCGCGCACGCCAGAACGCCTTCTGGCTGAACAAGGGCCCGTGGTCCGGTCTCGACGACAACCAGTCCTTCATGCCGCTTGAGTACGCCGGCATCAAGATCCCGGCCAAGAAGCCGGCAGGCGCCAACTTCTATCCGGAGAACGCTTCCAAGACCGCGCTGGAAACCTGGATGAACGCACTCCCGGCCGCCCAGAAATCCGACGCCCAGTGGTACTTCACCGTGATCCGCACCGGCCCCGACGGCATGTTCAAGACCGTGAAGTATTCAAGCGAATACCGCGCTGACCTCGAGAAGCTGGCCACGCTGCTGCGCGACGCCGCCGCCTCCACCGACAACGCCTCGCTCAAGACATTCCTGAACTTGCGGGCCGACGCTTTCCTCAGCAACGACTACCTGGCCTCGGATTTCGCCTGGATGGACCTGGATTCGCCGGTCGACATCACGATCGGCCCGTACGAGACCTATAACGACGAACTGTTCGGCTACAAAGCCGCTTTCGAGGCCTATGTCAGCATCCGCGACCAGAAGGAAACGCAGAAGCTGAACTTCTTCGGCAAGCACCTGCAGGAGCTGGAAAACAACCTCCCGGTCGACAAGCAGTACCGCAACCCGAAGGTCGGCGCGATTGCCCCGATGGTGGTGGTCAACCAGGTGTATGGCGCCGGCGACGGCAACATGGGTGTGCAGACCGCCGCCTACAACCTGCCGAACGACGAGCGCGTGATCCGCGAGCGCGGCTCCAAGCGCGTGATGCTCAAGAACGTGCAGGAAGCGAAATTCAAGTCGACCCTGCAGCCGATCTCGAAACTGGTGCTGCGCCCCGCCGACCAGAAGGACCTCGATTTCGATTCCTTCTTCACCCACATCCTGGCGCACGAGATCATGCACGGCCTGGGCCCGCACCGCACGCAAAAGGACGGCAAGGAGTCGACCCCGCGCCAGGACCTGAAGGACACCTATTCGACCATCGAGGAAGCCAAGGCCGACATCAGCGGCCTGTGGGCGCTGGGCTACATGATGGACAAGGGCCTGCTCAAGGACGGACTGGGGCAGGGTGCAGCAAGCAAGCGCAAGCTCTACAACACCTTCCTGGCCTCGAGCTTCCGCACCCTGCACTTCGGCCTGACGTCCTCGCATGCGCGCGGCATGGCGATCCAGGTGAATTACCTGCTCGACAAGGGCGCTTTCGTGGCCAATGGCGACGGCACCTTCTCGGTGGATTTCAAGAAGATCAAGGCGGCCGTGATGGACCTCAACCGCGAGTTCCTGACCATCGAAGCCCTAGGGGACTATGCGCGTGCGAAGGCGATGATGGACAAGTACGTCGTCATCCGTCCGGAAGTGCAGAAGGCGCTCGACCGCCTGAAACCGACCGTGCCGAACGATATCCGCCCGGCCTTCATCACCGCCACAGCGCTGACAAAATAAAGAGCGTCTAACAATTCCCCCGATGGCCGCGTTGCATCGTCTCGCCGTACTAGCGTACTGTCTTCGACAACGCGCCTTGCCCTCGGGGTTTTGTCAGGCGCTCTAGCCTGTGGTCTTTCTGGCAGTATTGTTGGACGCTACGCAACAGTACTGCCGGATTTACCTCACCAGATCTGGTCGCCCGGACAATTGGTACATTCGTCATGATATAGTCGAGATATTGCTTCTGGGAAATTATTGGCGCCTGTGTGCGCCGGTCCTGGTAGTTGACCTCGAGTATGAACATGACAAACAAGCCCCTGACCATTGGCGCTCGCCTGGCTCTCGGCTACGGCGCCTTTTTCCTCCTGATGATCGTCCTGGCGATGCTGGCCGCCGGGCGCGTCACGGAGATCGACCGCGCCCTCAACCACATCAACGACGTTACCAGCGTCAAGCAGCGCTATGCAGTCAACCTGCGCGCGAGCGTGCGCGACCGGGCGATCGCGCTACGCGACGTTGTCCTTGCAGCCGACGCGGCCCGCGCCGCCGCGCCGGTGGGCTTGATCAAGACGCTTGACGATAACTACGCCCGCTCGGCCTCGCCGATGGATGCCCTGTTCCATGAGCTGCCGGATGTCCTGCCGGCCGAAAAAGACGCACTCGCGGCAATCAAGGAACAGGAGCGACGCACCCGGCCGCTGATCGACCGCGTGGTGGCGCTGCACGCCGCCGGGCAGGTGGCGGAAGCACAGGCCCTGCTATCGCAGCAGGCAGCGCCGGCCTTCGTCGACTGGCTTGCCAGCATCAACGGCTTCATCGAGCTGCAGGAAAAGCTGCATAACGAGGATGCGGCCGATGCGCGCCGTCTGGCATCCGGTTTCTCCGGCTGGATGCTGCTGCTGTTCCTGTGTGCGATCGTGACCGGTGCCTTCAGTGCCTGGTATATCGCGCGCGGCCTGCAGCGCCTGTTCGACCGCGATGCCTGCGCGGCGCGCCGGGCCGATCTAGCGGGCGAACCGGCGCCGGAAGGCGCGCCAGGGGACGGCCCGCCGGCGGCGCAGGTGGCCCAGGCGATGGCGGCGATCAATGCCTCGTCAAGGAAGATCGTCGACATCATTGGCGTGGCCGATGCCCTGGCTTTCCAGGCTACCATCCTGGCCCTGAACGCCGCGGTCGCAGCAGCCCGCGCGCACGGTCAGGGCCGGGTTTCCTCCATTGCGGCAACGGAAGTACGCGAGCTTGCGCAGCGCTCGGCGGCTGCGGCAAGGGACATCCGGGAACTGATGCGCAGCTCGGTCGAGCGCGTCGAGGCAGGTGCCCGGCTGGTCGACGAAGCCCGGTCGAGGATGGACGACATCGTCACCTCGTCCCGCCGCGTAAGCGAGCTCATGTGCGAAATCGGCCCCGGCGCCGGACCTGGCGAGCACGTCGGCCAGGCCGATGGCGCCATCGGGCAGATGAACGACACGATCTCGCAGAACGTGGTGCTGGTGCAGCAGGCCACAGCCGCCGCGACCTCGCTCGAGGCAGAGGCCGAGCGCCTGGCGCAGGCGGTGAACGGGTTCCGCAGTGACAGGGCGGAGCGGCCGGAACCCGCCACGTTTTGAGCACCAATGTTTGAACGATAAGGGCTGCTCCGGCAGCCCTTATCCTTTTGGACACAGCGCAATATATACCTGCGAGCAGGGCTTAACCTGAGACTAAAATTGCCGTTAGGAATTTTATCGTCCCTGGGAGAATCATCATGTCCAAGCCCCTGCTGCTCGCCGTCCTGCTGGCTGCCTCCATCCTTGCACCAGCACTCCAGGCCGCCGAGCTGACCGTGCTGGAAAAGCGCTGGCTCAGCGCCGCCGGCCCGGTGCTGGCCTATTCCCAACAAATGAACCTGCCGCTCGACATCACGGTCCAGCCCCGGCCGCGCGCCGGCGACGTGCCGCTGGCGATGGGCTTCGACAAGGGGCGCTGCAAGCTCGTCCTGTCGCTGCGTAACAACCCGGATGCCGAGACCGTGCTGGCCGGGATTCCGGAAGCCGGGCAGGGCGCCCTGATCGAAGCGATGGCGGCGCACGAGATCGCGCACTGCTGGCGCTATGCGCAAGGAGCCTGGCATGCATTGCCGGCAGGCTTCGAGGAAGTGGGGGAGGAAACGGCGTCCGACCGGTCGCTGCTGCAGGCCGCGAAGGCGATGCGCGAAACCCGGCGCGAAGAAGGCTATGCCGACCTGGTCGCCCTGGCCTGGACCCGGCGCAACAACCCCGGCGACTATGCACGGGTCTACCGCTGGCTGGCCGGCGTGCGCGACCGGGTGTCGGTGCCGCGCAGCGGCCACGACACCCGTGCGTGGGTGCGACTGGCTGAAAACGGCGCCCGTTTCGGCGCCGCCGCCGCGCCCTTCGACGATGCCGACGGCCTCTGGCGCGAAGGCTTGCTCGAGGCTGAATAATGGCCGGCGCGCCAGTGCAGGCGCAACAGAAAGTGATGTTTTATCGACAAGTGTACGTTGTCGCACAGATGGTGCCGGGTGGGGGGCGTTTAATGAGTGCTGTCACAACAAACCGAACATAAAGGGACACATCATGAACAAGCTCCTCGCCGCCCTGCTGGCAACCGCCGCCGGCGCCACCATCGCCGCAGCTCCTGCCTTCGCCCAGACTTCCGACAATGCGGCTTACCGCAAGGCGATGCAAAAAGTGGAAGCCAACCACAAGGCAGCCAAACAGAAGTGCGACGCGCTCAAGGATGAGGACGTCTGCGAAGAGCGGGCCGACGTGATGCGCGCCCGCGCCGAACTCGCTGCCGTCACCAAGCATGCCAACACCACGGACAACCGCGACGCGGCCCGCCGCAAGCTGGCCGAGGCCGAGTATGAACTGGCCGAAGAAAAATGCGACACCATGAAAGGCGACGCGAAAGACAGCTGCATGAGCACCGCCAAGTCGGCGCGTACCGCAGCCCTGGCCAACACCAAAGGTGGCCGCGATACCGCCATGGGCCGTAGCGCCGCCGGTGCCACCGCTGGCGCTGCCGCAGCCAACGCCAAGGCCGACACCGATGGCGGCCTGATCGCCGGCACCGACACCAGGGACCCAGTGAAGGCCGCCGCTGTCGATAAATGCGAAAAGCAGGGCAACAAGACCGCCTGCGTCGTTGAAAACGACAGCCGCAAAGTTGCTACCTCGGCCGAGCGCGCCGGCGACAAGACCCGCATGGCAGCTACCGACGCCGGCGATAAAACCCGCATGGCAGCCGCTGACGCCGGCGACCGTACCGAAGCGGCAGCAGCCACTGCCGCCGCCAAGACCGAGCGCGCAGGCGAACGCGGTGTAGCGAACGTGTCCGATGCCATGATCACCACCAAGGTCAAGGCCGGCCTGGTCAAGGCGCCGAACACCAGCGCACTGGCCATCAAGGTCGAGACCGAAAAAGGCGTCGTCATGCTGAGCGGCTTTGCCGAGTCGAAAGCTGAAATCGAGCGCGCGGAGCAAGTCGCCAAGAGCGTTGAAGGCGTGACCCGCGTCAAGAACTCGATCAAGGTCAAGTAATCGCGCAGGCGGGCTGCCTGCCGGCCCGCTCGCCGATACCCGCATTACCGCAGCCCGGACCTTCGCGTCCGGGCTTTTCGTTGACGCGGCACCACCACGAACCGCCGGGCCCGTCTGATACCGGAGGTATAATGCCCTCGTGAACAAACTCGAAGCTTTCGGATACATTGCCGCCCAGGCCGCGCGTGGGGAAATCACCTTTCCCACCAGCGTGAATGCCGTGCTGCGCCTGCAGCTCGCCCTGGAAGATTCCGATTGCCATGTGGAAGAGGCGATCCGGCTCGTGCTGTCCGAACCACAACTAGCGGCCCGTACCGTGGCCATGGCAAATACCGCCGCCTTCGGCGCCGGCGGCGTGCAGGTGACCAATGTGCGCGCCGCCGTGCTGCGCATCGGCTACCGTCGCCTGCGCGGGCTGGTGGCCGCCCTGATGGTGCGCCAGTTCGGCCACCGCATCGCCGACCCGCAGCTGCGCGCCAAGGCAGAACAGCTGTGGGGCCATAGCGCCCACGTGGCGGCGCTGGCCCAGGTGCTGGCGCGCCGCGTCACCAATGTCGATCCCGATACTGCGCTGTTCGCCGGCATCGTGCATGAAGTCGGCGGCTTTTATCTGCTGTCGCGCGCCGACGAGTTTCCCGGCCTGTTAGAGGACGATCCCGAGAACTGGGGGGCGCTGTGCGAAGACGTGGTCAGCGCCGAAGTCATCCGCAAGCTGGCGATCCCGGCCGACGTTGCCGCGGCCATTGCCGCGCTGCGCGACGGCGTCCTGAGTCCTGAGCCGCATACGCTGCTCGATACGCTGCTGCTGGCGAACCGCTATGTGACGGTAGGCTCGCCCCTGGGCGCGGTCGAGGAAGGGCAGGATGCGGGGCCGCTCGACCCCGCCACCGTGCGTGCGCTGCTCGACGAGGCCGCGGAGACGGCCCAGGCGCTGGGCGACGCGACCCTGGTCTGAGCTTCTTCGATCAGCCTCAAGCGAGGGCGCGCGCGCCCACGCGGCCCTGCACCAGCATGCCAAGGGCCAGCGCATTAGCGCCGGTGATAGCGGCTGGTGCTGCCCGGTCTGCTTTCCTGTCGTGATGCCAGGTATGGGCTGGGGATGAACTAGGCCTTCAGGCGCGGCCAGCCGATGCGGCCGTGGCCGGCATTGTCGAGCCGCAGGCGCAGCGCGCCCGCATCCTGGACCGGGAGGCTGAAATCGAACATCACCTCGTCGCCGTGCGCTACCGCGTCAAGAATGGCGCCGGCCGCCTCGAGCTCCCGGCGCACCATGCCCTCGAACGCATAGGGCGCCGTGCAGCGCAAGGGCTGCAGCTGGATGATCGGCACCTTCTGCGCCTGCAGCAAAGCCTGCGCCACGCTGTCCGTATAAGCGCGCACCAGCCCGCCCGCGCCGAGCTTGACGCCGCCGAAATAGCGCACCACCGTGGCCAGTACGCCTTCCAGGTCCTGGTGGCGCAGCACGTCCAGCATCGGGCGGCCCGCCGTGCCGCTGGGCTCGCCATCATCGACCGCCGCCGACTGGCCGCCGGCCAGCAGCGCCCAGCACACATGCGCCGCACCGGGATGCCGGGCGCGCAGGCCGGCGACCACCTGCTGCGCACCGGCCCGGTCGGGCATCGGCTGGACGCAGGCGATGAAGCGGCTCTTCTTGATGACGAGCTCGAAGTGGACGGGGGCAGCGATGGCGTGGGGCATGAAGCGATTATCAAGGGCGTGCCGCGGATATGGCAAGGTCACGGCCAGGCAGTGATTCGCAGGACAAAAACAAAAAAGGCGTCACGATTGCTCATGACGCCTTCATTGCTGAATCTTGGTAGGCCGTGCGGGATTCGAACCTGCGACCAACGGATTAAAAGTCCGCTGCTCTACCAGCTGAGCTAACGACCCAAGGAAGCCAAGATTATAGCGGCGTTTGCGCGAATATCCAAGTGCTTCGTTTCATTGTTGTGAAAATTCGCGTGATTTGCCTTGGCTTTTCGCTCAGGTCGCAACTTCCTTGTCCTCGGCCTGGACCTCGCGCATCGAGTGCGGTTCAAGTTTTTCCGCTTCCACGTTATGGCGGATGAACAGGCCCCAGGTTGCCAGGATTGCCGCGGCGGCAAGGCCAACCGAGGCCGAATGCAGCAGGAATTCCGGCTTGCTGTGCATGAACTGGAACACCCCGATCAGGCATTCGATCGACAGCGACACCACGACCACGATCAGGAAGCGCGACAGGAAACGGCGCACGCGGGTAGGCGAGCTGATATTGACCGAGCGCTGCACTTCTTCTTCGAGGACCGTCTGACCCAGCTCGAGCGAGGCAACCGCAATCGTCAGCAGGCCAATGCATTCGAGAATAAGTTCAAAGCGGTCGCGGACCTTGACTTCCGAACGGGGATTGAGCGCATCCCAGGTTTCCACCCCAGCCAGGACGATCAGGCCCAGGCCGCAGACGAAGAACAGGCCGACGATCAGCATATAGCCGACAAGGAAAATGTTCTGGATATATTTCACGTCCTGCACCGGTAGATTGAATTGCAATATTGTAACGTTATCCCGCTGGCTACCGCGTTCGCCAGGCCATGCAGCCGCCGTGAAGCAGCAAGTGAATGACACTGCGCAAGAATTGCAATTAAGACTGCTTATATCGTGGTGCCTTCGGCTGCCTCCCGGTGCGGCAAGCCTTCTTCCGATATGGAGTTGTCACGGTCATGGGCATTGCGCTGACGGATCAGATCTTCGCTGCGTTGGCAGAGTTCCGCAGCGCAAGCCGGCTGTACGAGCTCAGGATTGGTGAGGATGACTCCGGTCTGCTGGTCGAAGCTTTCTTCGCCGAGGACGCGTTGCAGGAGGTGGGAACGCGCGACGTGATTGTGCTCTCCACCGACGCCTGCTTTGACATCGAGGCTCTGCTCGGCCAACAGGCAGCGCTGGAGGTAAGCCTGGCCGACGGCAGGCGCGAGCGCTTTGCCGGGGAAATACGCGAAGCCGCCATGCTCGGCAGCGATGGCGGGCTCGCCCGCTACCGGGTGCGCATTGCGTCATGGCTATGGCAGTTGGAGCAGGTACGCAATAGCCGGGTGTGGCAAGACAAGAGCGTGATCGAGATCGTCGACGCCGTGTTCGACGCTTACCTGCCATCCGCACGCTGGCGCTGGAGCGACGAAACGGGATCCTTCATGTCGGACGCGGCACCGCGCAGCTATTGCTGCCAGTACCGGGAATCCGACCTTACCTTCGTACAAAGGTTGCTGGCGGAAGAAGGCCTGTGCTGGCGCGTCGAGCAAACCGAAGAGGGCCCGGGTCTGGTGCTGTTCGCCGACAGCAGCCATCGCGGCGCCGTACCGGAAGACGCCAGTAGCGCAGCGAATGGGGGCATCCGCTTCCATGGCGCGCGGGCGATGGAAGAGTCCGACACCATCCAGGCACTCTCGGCGCAACGGCGCCTGCATGCATCGCTGACGACGGTGATCAGTTACGACTACAAGGCCAGGCAGGTGGTCGGCGCCAGTTCTCCGTCCCACTACCCCGGCGGAAGCAAGCTGCCGAAACTCGAATCCTGCGACGTGCCCGGCCAGTGCGCCTATGCCGATTGGCAGCAGGCGCAGCGCCACGCAGACCTGCAGATGCAGGGGCAGGAAGCACGCGGACAGCTATGGCAGGGCCGCTCGACGGTGCGCACTTTGCGGGCCGGGACGCGGGTAGAGGTCATCGGCGCGCCGCTGCAGCAGTTGGGTGAGTCGGCGGCGTTTACGGTACTGCGCGTGACGAGCATCGGCGTGAACAACATGCCGCCCGCTGCGCAGCACGCGCTGGCGGAGCTGTTTGGGCCGATTCGGGACTTGCTGGAGGATATTGCGCGCGTGGAAGTGTCGTCCGAGCTTGCACTGGCGATTGCCCAGGCCCGCGAGATGGGCTATGCGAATTGTTTCGAGGCTGTTGTTTCTTCGCTGATCTGGCGGCCGTCCCTGGCAGGCAGCGTCGGACACATGGCGTCGAAACCAACTGCCTTCGGCGCGCAGAGCGCGGTTGTCGTTGGCGCGGACGGTAGCGATCAGCCCAGCGGTGCGGACGAGCTGTATTGCGACCGGCTCGGGCGGATTCGGATCCGGTTTCATTGGCAGGATAGCGGGGACGCGACTTGCTGGGTGCGCGTCGCGCAGCGCTCTGCCGGCGGGGGAACGGGGCATCAATTCCTGCCGCGGATTGGCCAGGAAGTCCTGGTGCAATTCCTGGAGGGGGATATCGACCGGCCGATGGTGGTCGGCGCGCTCTACAACGGGCAGGGGGAGGGCGGTGTCTTGCCTACTCCGGGTGGGCGGCGTGACAGCGAGGCAAACTTGTCCTGTTTCAAGCGCGCGCATGATCACGCGACCTCGGGGCAGGGAAATATCGCGGGCGGGAATAGTCCAGTGTGGCATGGCGCGTCGGCCGATAGTGCGGGGCATCGAAATGCGGCGGCGCTGTGGGGGATCCGCAGCAAGGAGTTTGGCGGGGGATATGGGTATTCGCAATTGTTGTTTGATGATACGGATGGGCAGGGAAGGGTGCAGCTGAGGAGTACGTATGCGGGGAGCGAGCTGAACCTGGGGCACTTGATTCACGCTGCCGATAATTATCGCGGGAGCGTGCGGGGGCTTGGTGCGGAACTTCGGACGGATGCGTATGGGGCGGTGCGGGCGGGGGCGGGGTTGCTGGTGTCGAGTTACAAGATCAAACATAGCGCTGCGGCGCGCGACCCCTTCGGTGATAACGCTGCTGGGGTGGCCTTGTTGAAGCACGCGGTGGCCCTGGTAGACGCGTTTAGCTCGGCTGCCAAGACCCATCAAGCCGTGGGTCTGGCGGCTCACTTAGGGGGAGCAAAAGCCAATGAAAGCGTGCTGGACACCCAGGCAGCGCCGCTCAAGGCAATGTCGACGGGCTTGTCGGGAATGAGCATTACCAAAAATCTCGACGCCGCCTTGGCCGATGCTCGTGCGAAGAATACGCAGTCGGGCGAGAACAAGGTTCCGAGCATGACTGACCCTGTTATCGCGATCTCCGCAATGGCAGGATTTGCTGCGAAAGCCGGGCAGAATGTGCAGTTGGCCAATGGCGAAGCCACTGCTCTGATTAGTGGTCAGGATGCACAGTTGGTAGCTGGCGCGCACATGCGGCTTCAATCACACCAAGTTATTGGCGTGCTGGGCGGTGCAGTGAAGCCGGGTGAAACCGGGATTGGGTTGCAAATTATCACGGTCAGAGATGCGATGGACGTCCAATCGCAGGCTGATGAGTTAAATGTAACAGCGAAAAGCGAGTTGAATGTTGTCAGTGTCAGCGCTCGCGTCGACTTCGCAGCTGCTAAGACGGTCAGTCTCACTACGGCGGGAGGTGCAAAAATTACGATTGATGGCGGGAATATAACGTTGCAGTGTCCTGGGAAAATAAAAATGCATGCTGGCAAAAAGAGCTTTCTTAAACCCGCAGAGCTTTCATATCCGCTTCCCGCTTTGCCTACCAGCATATGCGTTGAATGTTTGATTAAAGCGCGCAATGCGGGATCTCCTTTCGTGATGACGTCAGCATGATTACCTGCCTCGATTTTCGCACGATCGCAGAGGAATCAATCGCAGACAATCCAGAATCGAATTTGTATTTTCTAATTGACCACGGTGGCTTACCAGGTCTGCGCAGGAAACTGTCGAAAAGTTCCGTAGCGTGGACGAATCTATTCGCCTGCACCGGCGAAACAGGCGCTTTAGCTGCTGCGCCAATTCTCATTAAGGCTACCGAAAACGGTAGTTTACATATGTCGCGATCGTTCTTTGAATGGTTGGCGAGGAATGGCACTTATTCTTCGACTATCAGCATATTGACGTCGCCGTTGCGAATTGAAGTTATCAAAGAGCGACTGGCGAAGCGCCTTGAGGTCAGACTTTCGGAAAACATTGAGGCGATACTTCGCTTTTTCGATCCTAGAGTAGTAGAGAGCCTTTATACAGTTTTATCTGCTGAGCAAGCGGAAATTTTCTTTAGCCCTGTGGAAAAATGGCGATATGTAAATAGGCTGGGAAAAGTGGTAGAAGTTAATTCAATCTTTAAGTCGAAGGATGATTTTTCAGGGCCCTTGATTCTCAGCCAGCAACAACAGAACATTCTACTTGAGGCATCTGAAGTTGACCAAGTACTAAATTTATTGCGATCCAATATTCCAAGTTTAATGAGCAAACTTTCCTTGCCTGATAAATATTCGGTAGTAAGTAAGAAAATCGAAAATGCAAGAAAATTTGGGATTAATTCCACGTTAAAACTTTCGCTCTACACGACGGTCCTATTATTGGAGGGCGAAGATTTCACTGAAAGCTCGTTATGGGCTGCCTTCCTGAATAAACTCTTGAACGATGATTTTGATTTTTCTGAAATCTTCTCTGCGTCTGATTTAAACGCGATGTGAGGAAACATGAAAATCTTCTTAAATACTAGTTATGCCCGTTCTGTATTAGGAAAGATTCTGATTCCATTTGCACTGGTGGCGTCGCCTGTCACAAGCAAAGCTCAACCGACCGACGACGCTCTCACGAAGGAAACGAGCAACGGAACAGTTTTATTGGGTCTCGTTGGCTTTAACTATACCGATCGCCATATTTCCGAATATAGCGTCGATAGCGCAAGTGGTGGACACATTAACTTAAGTTCGCCTACAAGTGGTGGAAGTGGAGTTACCTGCTGCATTAAAATATCAAAAAAGTACCTGAATCAAATTCAAGTTAAAGTTCGGTGGCAGGTCGATGGATGCAAATTTCTAGAGAAAAATCCACGAACCGGCGCCACGGTCGAAACAAGACGGTTTTATTACAAGGAGGCTGTCGTAAACGTGCAGCCCGTCGTTGGTAGAAAACTCAATCTCCTTGAAACGCACTTTTACCCAGATAGTCAGGTGCGTGTCTACTTAACGGAGCATGGGTCGGATCCAAAATTGGTTTTGGCAGGAAATCGTCCTGATAAATCCCACTTTCCGAGATGCAAAAATGGCGAGATTTCAAGGTAGTACAAAAGTCGGTGATACGAAATCCCCTTCTTTGCGGACAACAGAATCCGGGCTAAGGTCAGGTGTTGATCAGGCCGCGCAATTTGCCGCGAATCAGCCAGGATATATTCAAACGCCGTCTTTGCTCAGCAATTGTTTGCCCGCATTAAGGTCTGCGAACAAGCAGAAAAGTTCGGGCACGACATGTAAGCAGAATCTTTGGCTATCTTTCTTTTTTGATGGCACCGGTAATAACCGCGAGTTTGATATTGAACTGTCAAAGCACAGTAACATTGCTAGGTTATACCGCGCTCACAAGCCAAAAAGTCAAATAGAAGGAATACTTTCTGTATACATTCAGGGGGTTGGAACATATTTCCCGGAAATCGGTGATGACGGCGGCAGCAGGTTAGGGCTTGGTTTCGGATCAATGGGTGAAGAGCGTTTAAATTTTGCCATTAAACAATTTGATCAATTTTTGGAGCTACCGTTAGCACAGGCGAAGGCGCATGCGAATGCGATTCAGGAAATTAATATTGCTGTATTTGGCTTTAGTCGTGGCGCTGCTCTTTCACGGGCATTCATCAATATGATAATGAAGGAGCGTTGTGAACTTCGCGGCCGGGCATGGGTTCTCAAGACAGGAACATGCCCTGTTCGATTTCGTTTTCTGGGTCTGTTCGACACTGTGGCCTCAGTGGGTCTTCCGATGAGCTCTAATATCACCGGAGTATTTGAATCATACAGTGACGATGTAGCAGGAATAATTAAAAACCGCCTGAAAGATTATCACCTGTCGCGTCCTAAACGATTGGCATTTGTCGCCGGCGCGACTCCTGGTGCCGACCCCTCGCCCGGCCCGGCAGATGGTCACAACGATTGGGGTGGCAGATTGGCGATTCATGATACGGTAGAGGAAGTGCGGCATTTCATTGCTGCGCATGAAATCAGAAACTCGTTTCCATTAGATAGTGTAAGCACGATAGCCCAGGATCGGATATCGAAACCTGGACATTTCTATGAGACAGTATATCCTGGTGCACATTCAGACGTTGGCGGAGGATATGCGCCCGGAGAGGGAGGGAAGAGTCTCTTATCCGTAGAAACCCTGAATCTAATTCCGCTGCGTGACATGTATGATTGTGCAGTACGAAGTGGAGTACCAATGTTAGTTGAGTGGACAGCGGATAATAACTCTGATTTTAAGACGGATGCAGCACTGTGTGCCACTTACAATTACTACTTAAAAGCTGTAGGCTCCATTGCAAATTTAGGTGATGGACTTAATAAGCATATGGCTTTGTATTATGCTTGGCGTTTCAGGTCCATAAGAATAAAATCGAACGGTAGTGACGTGGAAGCAGAAATCATCCGATTGCAAGATAGCAGGTTTAGGAAGCATGAAGCTATACTTGCTAAGGAAGTGAATAGCTTTGAGAAAAAGGAAAGCTTAGCTAAGCTAACCTTGAATGGATTGGGGGTGGCGCAAGAAATGCAATCTGAGGATCCAGGAACTAACATCGCACAGAAAAATTTTTCGGTAAGTAATGTCAGTGTAGATAAGGCACGTGAAAGGTATCAGATTTCTCATGGCGAACGCCTCAGGGCTAAAGCCAGGAGGGACTCCGTTCCAAATATGAAGAATTATCAGGCGATGGTAAATTTATATGATCGTCAGCTATTGGAAGACGTTTTATCCATACGAACTGCTATCGGAACACCTTCCAGTGGCGCCAAACGTAGTAACCTTCGGCCACATTATAAATTGTTGCTCGAGGCTTATGAAAATGAATTTGAGAAAAACAATGGCTTAAAAGATGAAAAAATCATTAGCTTCTTCGATAATTATGTTCACGATTCTTTAGCAGGATTTGCCAAAGATGCAACACTTCCATCCGATCCGCGTGTCGTTTATTTGGGAGGGGACGAAAAGTATAAATATGCGAGTTTGGAGAACAATGACACGCTACGGACTGATCGTGATATTAGAATGGCTTAATCAATGAATTTTCTGTTAACTGATAGCTAATTGTGTTCAGAATAGATGAAGGCGATATAGGGTATTTGCGCTAAGCAAGAGCACATCTCCCTTGGCCTTGCCAAACAAAAAAGGCGCTACGATCACTCGTAACGCCTTTTTGGCTAATGCTGAATTCGTGGTAGGCCGTGCGGGATTCGAACCTGCGACCAACGGATTAAAAGTCCGCTGCTCTACCAGCTGAGCTAACGACCCGAAAGAGGCAGCATTATAGCCGGGCGTTCCGGTTTGCGCCAGTGCCGGTTGTACAACTCAAGCCGACGCCAGCGCCGCCGTCACCTTCAGCACTTCATCCACCGTCGTCACGCCCTCGACCACCTTCATCGCTCCCGCGATCCGCAACGGCTTCATCCCATCCGCCACACTCTGCTGGCGCAGCTTCTGGATATCTCCCGATTCACGCACGATGCGCGCGAACCCTTCGCTGACGCTCAAGAGTTCATAGATACCGACCCGGCCGCGATACCCGGTCTGGCGGCACTCCGGGCACCCGATCGGCCGATACACGCTAGCAGGCTTCGGAATATTCCACATCCCGCCAATGCCCTGCCACACTTCATCACTGATCTCGCCCCCAGGCGTCTTGCAGTCAGGGCAGAGGGTGCGCACAAGCCGCTGCGCCATCACGCCAATCAAGGTCGCTTCCAGCAGATAATCCGGCACGCCCAGTTCGAGCAGACGCACCACCGCAGCCGGCGCGTCGTTCGTATGCAGCGTCGAAAACACCAGGTGCCCGGTTAGCGCCGCCTGGATCGCCATCTCGGCCGTCTGCAAATCGCGAATCTCGCCCACCATGATGATGTCCGGATCCTGCCGCATCAGCGCGCGCACGCCGTCGGCAAACGACAGGTCGATCCCCGGCTGTACCTGCATCTGGTTAAACGCGGCTTCAACCATCTCGATTGGATCTTCGACTGTGCAGACGTTCACCTCGCTCGTCGCCAGCGCCTTGAGCGTCGTGTACAGCGTGGTGGTCTTGCCTGACCCGGTCGGCCCGGTGACAAGAATGATCCCATGTGGACGGCTGGTCAGCGCATCCCAGCGCTGCGCATCCTCAGGCAGAAATCCCAACTCCGGCAAGGTCTTGACCACGACTTCCGGATCGAAAATCCGCATCACCAGCTTTTCGCCAAATGCCGTCGGCAGCGTCGAAAGACGCAATTCGACTTCCTGGCCGCCGGCGGTGCGTGTCTTGATGCGTCCATCCTGCGGCCGGCGCTTTTCGATGACATCCATGCGGCCCAGCAGCTTGATCCGCGCCGTCATCGCAATCATGACCACGGCCGGCACCTGGTAGACCTGGTGCAGCACGCCGTCGATGCGGAAGCGGATGACTGCAAACTCGCGCTTCGGCTCCAGGTGGATATCCGATGCGCGCTGCTCGAACGCATAACTCCACAGCCAGTCGACGATATTGACGATGTGCTGGTCGTTGGCATCGAACTGCTTGTTCGATTTACCTAGTTCGACCAGCTGCTCGAAGTTGTTCCGCATCGCCAGGTCTTGCCCGGTGTGGCGGTTGGCATCGCGGATCGTCTTGGCCAGGCTGAAGAACTGCGAAATGTACTGGGAAATATCGAGGGGGTTGGCCAGCACCAGTTCGATCTTGCGGCGCGAGACCTTGGCGATTTCCGCTTCCCATTCGATATTCGCTGGGTCGGCCGTTGCCACGACCAGGGTGGAGCCGCTCATTTCCACCGGAAGGATATTGAAGCGCGCCGCATAGCTGGCCGACATCACATCCGCCACCTTGGTGAAGTCGATTTTCAGCGGGTCAATGCGAATAAAGGGCAGGCCGACCTTGGTCGCGCACCATTCAGTAAGCGCGTCGAGCGTCAGGAGGCGGTGCGGCGGCTGGGCCGACACCAGCTTGCACTGGGCTGCGGCGGTGAGCGGATGCATGGAGCCGACGGCATTCTTCAGGATGCCCTGTGCCTGGGCGAACTGTGCCTTGACGTCTTCCTTGGTGACGATGCCGTCCGCCAGCAGCCACGAGAAGATGGACTGCAGGTCGAGCGCCCGCAGGCGCGGCGCCTTGGCGGTCGGTGGGGCGGCATGCGTATTCACGGTCGGCTCCCGGTGGAAAACGTTCAGTCGGCGGCGAAGATGCCCTTGACCCAGGACTTGGCCGGCAGCTTGGTGGCGGCCATGATCTGCGCGGCCCGGGCAGCCAGGGCATCCTGGCCAAGGGGAGGGCGGTCGCGGAAGCACAGTGCCACGACATTGCCGTCATGGACTTCCGGCAGGCAGATCACGTGGTCGAACGCGAACTTCATGGCCTTGATGTTCTTGGCAAAACTCGGATGGTCGCCGAACAGGTTGACCGTCATGATGCCGCCTTCAGCCAGGCAATCGTTGCAGGCCTGGTAGAACTCGGGCGTATCGAGCACGGGTCCGCGCGCGGTGGCGTCGTACAGGTCGCATTGCAGGACGTCGAAGGCGCCATGGTTGGCTGGATCGTGCACGAAGTCCATGGCGTCGGCCATCAAGACCGACAGCCGCTCGTCGTTCTCCGGCAGCTTGAACATCGATGCGCAGATGCCGATCACCGATTCATTGAGCTCGACGGCAGTCACGGACGCTTGCGGGAACTGGCGGTAGCAGAATTTGGTCAAGGTACCAGCACCCAGTCCCAACTGCGCGATTGCGCGCGGCGATTCGATGAACAGCATCCAGGCCATCATCTGCTGCGCGTACTCGAGCTCAGGCCAGTCGGGTTTGCGCAGGCGCATGGCGCCTTGCACCCATTCGGTGCCGAAATGCAGGTAGCGGACGCCGTCCTGTTCGGACAAGGTGACGGGAGCGAACTTGGGCTTGCGCGTCGTGCGGCGCGAGGATTCGGCCTGTTCGATGGATTTGCGTTTGATGAGCATAGGGCGACCTGGTTGAATCGCCCTATTATCGGGGGAGGGGTTCCCGCAGCGCAAGCACGGAAACCCCGGGGGAGGCATTCAAGGCCGGCACGGGCGCCGGCTACCGATCAATACGCGTCGAGCGGCTGGACCGAGACGAGCAGGCGCACGCGGTTGCCCGGGTCGCGGCTCATCACCGAGGTATAGGTCTGGCCGCGGTATTCATAGGTCACTTCGTAGCCGTTGGTGCGCGACTCGTAGGCTTCCACGTTGCGGCACTGGCGCACGGCCTGTTCCTGCACGCCTTGCGGCCGGTTGTTGTTTTCCGCGCGGTCGCCGACCATCGCGCCGGCAATGGCGCCTGCCGCGGTGGCAGCCACGCGGCCGCTGCCGCTGCCGACCTGGTTACCCAGCAGGCCGCCGACGATACCGCCGACGATCCCGCCGCCGGCGCCGCGTTCCTGCTGGACCGGCACCTGGACGTAATCGGTGCGGCATTCCTGGCGCGGCATGCGGATCTGTTCTACGCGCGGCTGCACACGCACCACGCGGCCGAAGTCTTCGAAATCGGCGGCCTGGGCCAGCGGCAGCGCGGCAAGGCCCGTGGCGGCAATCATCAGTTTGGCTTGGATGTTCATGTTTTACCTCGTAGTGGGAGTGGTCTAGCCCGGCGGATGGAAAGCGGCCGGACTTTCATACTTCATATGGTAATCCCGCTGGAAGGAAGCATCCGATCCCCGTGGCAACAAAATGTAACAGCGGCGCAAGCCTACCGAACCCGCCGCCAGAGTGGCAGGGCTGCCGGAGCAGGGCGTACAGGGCGGTATCGGCGCCAACCAATTCTTACAAAGTCGATTCCTGAAATCACATTTGGGTTGCTTCCAATACCACAAAACGTTACCCTTACACAAATCAGGGACTTTTATTGGCGTTTGGAAACGAAAGTAGAGAGAACAGCGACGCATGCCAACCGTCGCGGCGTGGCGCCTGGCGATCATGCTACCGACCTGGTCAACTTGAGGAAAAAATGAGTTTGTTGATGAGAGTGCCGCCCAATCTTGTGCAATCGATCCGCGCCTTCCGCGTCGTCGAGCTGCAGCAGGAGGCTGCGCGCCTGGGTCAGCACTTCCTGTATGCGCATTGCGCCAATACCTTGACCAAGCAACAGGTCTGCTCACGCATCGGCGAAAACTTTTATTTCCCCAAACCCTGCAGCAAGAATTTCGATGCATTGCGCAAGTGCCTGACCGAGACGGTCGCCGAAGCCGGTCCCCAGCCGGGCTTCCTTGTGGTGCTGGAGCAACTGCCGAGCGCCCAGAAATTCGACAAGGAAGCGCGCGAAAACCTGCTCGACGTCTTCCGCGATGCGGCCGAGTTCTGGGCCGAAAAGAAGGTTCCCTTCAGAGTATTCTACTCTTTCGCTATCCCTGCGTAAGAATCGGACCATCCCCTGCTTGCCGCGGTCGCCCCCGTGCCTTACGGTACAATGCGGGGTATGAAAAATATTGTAATCCTCATTTCCGGCCGCGGCAGCAACATGGAAGCGGTCGTGCGCGCAGCGGAAGACGAAGGGTGGCCGGCCCGTATTGCAGCAGTAATCAGCAATAAACCGGAAGCAAAAGGCCTGGAATTTGCCCAGTCCCGCGGTATCCCGACGGCTGTCGTGGCTAATAAAGATTTCGCCAGCCGCGCCGAGTTCGATGCGGCGCTGCAGGAAACGATCGATCGCTTCGCTCCCGACCTCGTGGTGCTCGCCGGCTTCATGCGCATCCTGACTGCGCCTTTCGTGGCGCATTACGAAGGGCGCATGCTGAACATCCATCCGTCGCTGCTGCCGCTGTTCCCGGGGCTGGGCACGCACCAGCAGGCACTCGATGCCGGTGAAACCGAGCATGGCGCGACCGTCCATTTTGTCACGGCCGAGCTCGATCATGGCCCGGTGGTGGCGCAGGCACGCGTGCCGGTGCTGCCGGGTGACACCGAAGACACGCTGTCCGCCCGCGTGCTCGTCGAGGAACACAAATTGTATCCCCATGCAGTGCGCCTGTTCGTCGCAGACAGGCTCCGTATGATTAACGGCGAAGTGCGCATTCTCGACGACGCGCCCGCCGAAACCACAAGCATTTAACCAAGGAAATTCATGAGATTGCCACCAGCAATCCTCGGCAATACGGAAGAAGTATTGCGCGAGGTCCTGCGCTTTATGTCGCCGGCCGACGTCACCCTGTCGCGTTACTTCAAGGACCACCCGCGTTTCGGTGGCCGCGAGCGCGGCGTCATTGCCGAAGCCGTCTATGCGGTGCTGCGTAATAAATCCTTCTTTACCGATTTCGCCGGCGCCGGCAACACCCCGTCGATGCGCAAGCTGGCCCTGCTGGGCCTGGCTGAAACCGCGGGCATTGACGCCCTTGGCGGCTTGAGCGAAGACGAGACGCATTTCCTCACCCGCATCAAGGAAGTCGACCGCACCTTGTTGCCGCCACAGATGCAGGCCAACCTGCCGACCTGGCTGTACGACAAGTTTGTCGCCCAATATGGCGAGAAGGAAACGCTAGAACTGGCCGCCGCGCTCAACATCCCGGCGCCGCTCGACCTGCGCGTGAATTCGATCAAGGCGAACCGCGACGAGGTCATGGCCGAACTGGCCAAGGCGCCAATCGCCGCCGAACCGATGCCTTACGCTCCGCTGGGCCTGCGCGTGCTGAAAAAGCCTGCGCTGCAGAACCTGCCGCTGTTCAAGGACGGCGCCATCGAAGTGCAGGACGAGGGCAGCCAGGTGCTGTCCCAGATCGTCGGCGCGCGGCGCGGCGAAATGGTGGTGGACTTCTGCGCGGGCGCCGGCGGCAAGACGCTGGCACTGGGCGCGACCATGCGCAATACCGGCCGCCTGTACGCCTTCGACGTGTCCGAGAAGCGCCTGGCCAAGCTGAAACCGCGCATGGCGCGCAGCGGGCTGTCGAACGTGCATCCGGTGCTGATCGCGCACGAGCGCGACGCCAAGATCAAGCGCCTGGCGGGCAAGATCGACCGCGTGCTGGTCGACGCACCGTGCAGCGGCATGGGCACCCTGCGCCGCAATCCGGACGTGAAGTGGCGCCAGCGCCCTGAAGCCATCGGCGAGATGCAGGAAAAGCAGGCCGCGATCCTGGACGGCGCGGCGCGCCTGCTCAAGGGCGGCGGCCGCCTTGTGTATGCGACCTGCAGTCTGCTGGACGAAGAAAACGACTTCATCGTCGAGCAATTCCTGGGCAGCCATCCGGACTTCGAACTGGTCCCGATGAGCAAGGTGCTGGCCGAGCAGAAGATCCCGCTCGAGATGGGCGATTATCTCAAGATGCTGCCGCACAAGCACCAGACCGACGGCTTCTTCGCCGCCGTGCTGGAACGCAAGGCCAAGGCCAAGGCGGCGCCGGTGGAAGCGGCGGCCGAGGCCGACGCAGGCGAGGCTGCCGACGAGGCATCCGGCAATACCAACGCCTGAGGCCGCGGGCATGCCGCTCCAGCAATTGCTGGCCGACCTGCTCGGCGACATCCCCAAGCCTGCCATCCTGTGGCAGGCGCTTGCCATTATCCTGTGCGTGGCGGCCGGCTGGGGCCTGGCGCGGCTGATCCACCGCTCGTGGTTGCAGAATCACCAGCACACGGGCCTGATCGGCCTGGGGATGGGCAGCTTTAACCGCGTGCTGTCTCCGCTCCTGATGCTTGGCTTCCTGATGGTCACGCGCGCAGCGATGGCGGGTTACCAGAGCGTGCACCTGCTCGACATCGCAGTGCCGCTGGCCTCGTCGCTGGCGGTCATCCGCACTTTCTTCTACCTGCTGCGGCGCGTGTTCGCACGGCACGGGCAGCTGGGTGAGGCGCTGCAAACCTTCGAAAAAATCTTCGCACTGATCGTCTGGTTCGGCGTGGCGCTGCATATCACGGGCGTGCTGCCGGATGTGATCCGCTTCTTCGAGAGAAAATATTTGCCAATTGGCAAATATGAACTCAAGCTGTCGGACCTGGTCGAAGGCACTGTATCGATCGTAGTGCTGATGATGCTGGCCCTGTGGGCGGGCGCCGCGCTGGAAGAGCGCCTGATGCGGGTCGACCGCATGCACAGCTCGCTGAAAGTCGTACTGGCGCGCATGAGCCGCGCCGTGCTGATTCTTGTGGCGGTGCTGTTCAGCCTGTCTCTTGCCGGGCTCGACCTGACCGTGCTGTCGGTGTTCGGCGGCGCCCTCGGCGTCGGCTTGGGCTTGGGCATGCAGCGTATCGCCAGCAATTACGTGTCCGGTTTCATCATCCTGCTGGAACGTAGCCTGACCATCGGCGACCCGATTACCATCGATAAATACTCCGGCAAGGTGGCGCGCATCAATACGCGCTACACCGTACTGCGCGGTGCGGACGGCACCCAGACCCTGTTGCCGAACGAGATGCTGATCACCGGCGTGGTGCTGAACCAGTCGGCCTTCAACCGCAACGTGCGCGCGGTCACCAGGCTGACCGTATCCTATGACAGCGATCTATCCAGCGTCATGCCGCTGTTGCAACTACAGCCGCAAGGCGTCGCCCGGGTGCTCGAAGAGCCGGCGCCGGACGTCCTGCTCAATGCCTTCGGGGCCGACGGCTACGAGCTGGAAATCGGCTTCTGGCTGGGCGATCCGGAAAACGGGCAGGGCGGTCCGATTTCCGACGTCAACCGGAAAATCTATGCACTTGTGCAAGCAGGCACGATAAAACTTGGTCATCCGTCCATAGATACCCGCTTACTCGATGCGCATATCACATCGGTTGTGGCGCGAAGCCCGGTTTAACGTGAATTAAGGCACGCACGCGTGCCGTGCGTCATTAGAACCGCGTAAAATGCACAGTTGTAGGCTGCCGCGTCAAGGTAGCTCAGGCTATACTTTTGGAGACTCAATGAATTTCTTTAGTAGCGAACCCGTGCAAGCCGTGCTGCAGTTCCTGTCTACCGGTCTGCTTGATTTCACCGGATGGCAAGTGTTCTTTGCCACGCTGGGGCTGACGCACATCACGATCGCCGCTGTGACGATCTACCTGCATCGTCACCAGGCGCACCGCGCGCTGGAACTGCACGCGATCCCGAGCCATTTCTTCCGCTTCTGGCTGTGGCTGACCACCGGCCAGGTCACCAAGGAGTGGGCGTCGATCCACCGCAAGCACCACGCCAAGTGCGATACCGAAGAAGACCCGCACAGCCCGCAGACGCGCGGCATCCGCAAGGTGCTGTTCGAAGGTGCCGAGCTGTACCGCGCCGAGAGCAAGGTCAAGGAAACCATGGACAAGTATGGCCACGGTACGCCGGACGACTGGATCGAACGCAACCTGTATACCAAGCACAGCGCCATGGGCGTCGTGCTGATGCTGTTCATTAACGTCGCGCTGTTCGGCATCGTTGGCATTTCGGTCTGGGCCGTGCAGATGATGTGGATCCCGATTACCGCCGCTGGCATCATCAACGGCATCGGCCACTATTGGGGCTACCGCAACTACGATTGCAGCGATGCGGCGACCAACATCATCCCGTTCGGCATCCTGATCGGTGGCGAAGAGCTGCACAATAACCACCACACCTTTGCCACGTCGGCCAAGCTGTCGAGCAAGTGGTACGAGTTCGACCTGGGCTGGGGCTATATCCGCATCCTGGAAACGCTGCGCCTGGCCAAGGTGAAGAAGGTTGCGCCGAAGCCGGAGTTCGCCAAGGACAAGCTGGTGGCCGACCTCGACACCCTGCAGTCGGTGATCGCGAATCGTTACGACGTGATGGCGAAATATGCCCTGTCGGTGCGCCATGCCTTCCGCGAGGAATTCGAGCACCTGAAGCACAAGGCCGAGCTGGAAACCCGCTTCCTGAAGAGCTCGCGCAAGCTGATGCAGCGCGAGCCGACGAAGCTGGAATCGTCGCAGAAGCAGCAGCTGGTCGAGCTGTTCCAGCACAGCAAGGCACTGGAAACCATGCACCAGATGCGAGTGGAACTGGGCGCGATCTGGGAGCGTTCGCACGCGACCCGCGACCAGTTGCTGCAGCAACTGCAGGACTGGTGCGCACGCGCCGAAGCCTCGGGGATCAAGTCGCTGCAGGAGTTCTCGCTGCGCCTGCGCAGCTACGCATAAGTTCGGCGTCAGGCTGCATACCAAAAAAGCTCCTTCGTGAACTGAACCCCAAAAGTTGGACACCAACTTTTGGGGTTTTTTCATGTCGAAGTACAGTGAGCAATTTAAGCTCGCCATCGTCCAGCAGTACCTTTCCGGCACTGCGGGTTACAAACAGATCGCCCATGAGCATAATCTACCGTACTCAACGGTGAGGAAGTGGGTAGGTCTGCATCGAGCACACGGAACGGACGGTCTAGCAAAGAAGTTCAG